>JBASWL010000026.1:0-143826 GCA_049276455.1 Georgfuchsia sp.
TTGCGAGGAGCCGCAGGCGACGCGGCAATCCATTTTCTCGTAAATTCAGCACCCTGTGAATCACCTCGCCCTCTCAGGCTGCAATGCTTCACTCGCACCTCACCACGATGAAGCACGTGTCATTGCGAATGAGCCTTTAGCCGCGAGCGTTGTGGAACCAAAAGGGTCAGTGTCATTTTGGTTTGCGGAATAGCCGCCTAACGAAAATCAAAATTATCCTGACCTACCTATATGGCTCGTTTGCTACAGACGCCGAGCTTTCGGTAGCGCAGCCATTTTGCGGTCCAGCGTAAGCGTGGTGAGTTCGGCGCGTTGATAGTCGTCGGTGATGAGACGGTCAAGCAGGCCGCAGCCAGTCTTGGCCTCCAGCGCGGCGAATGCGCTAGCGCCGTTCAATGGCGCCACCAGGCCGCTTTTCAGCACGCTGATCAAGGCGGCGCGTGCGTCCGGCTTCGATACGCCATAGTGATGCTGGAGCGCGATATAGGCTTCGCCGATCACCTGGTTGGAAGCGAACACCTCTGCGTTGTCGTGCTCAACAAGCTTGGTCAATTCCCGCACGACATGTTGGAAGCCTGCTTCGGGATCGCCGGTAGCGAGCCGGACCAGGATCGAGGTGTCAATCCCGAAGCGCGCGGTCATGGGGTTTGCTGCGGAAGGTTTCCAGATCAAAGCTGCCCTTGCCGCGTGGCAGCTTGCCGCGCAGCGGCGCGAGCCGGGTTGGATCGATGCGGCGCGGGCGCAGCATAAAACCGTCCGGGCCTTCTTCGATCTCGATGCGGTCGCCCGGTTTCACGCCCAATGCGTCCATGACGCGGGCGGGAAAAGTGACCTGACGCTTGGCGGTGATCTTGACAAACATGGCAGCACTCCGTTATTACTTTTACCTTACCGATACACTATATTGGTAAGGCAAAGGCGTCAAGCCTTTTATGCCTTATTGCTTACCGCTTCGCGGCAACCTCTATCTTTCTGGCGTAGTCGGGGAAGTCCAGGCCGAACTTGTCCTTCAGCGCCTTGGCCTGTCTCTGGAGCAAGCGCCAGTTGGGTTTGAAGCGGGCATCCTTGAAGGCCAGCAGCACCGAATTACCATCGCCGCGAACCGGGACGACGATCACGCGGCCGTCGAACACGTCCTGCACCTCGTCGATCAGGCCGCGAAAGCGTCGCTTGTCGCCGGCCAGGTTGATGATGAACTGGCCCTGGGGCGAGAGCCTGGCAAATGCGCTCTCGAAAAACTCCCGGCTTGCCAGCGCCGGCGCCAAGCCGATCTTGTCGAAGGCATCCACCAGCAGCACGTCGATTCCATTGCCTGCACTAGCCAGGTATTCAGCGCCGTCGACCTGCAGTACCTGCAGGCGCGGCCCGTCGGGTGGCAACCTGAAAATGTCGCGAAAGGCGATCACGTCCGGGTCGAGTTCGATGGCGGTTATTTGTGCGGACGGCAGCCGCTGATGGCAGAACTTGACCAGCGATCCGCCGCCCATGCCGATCATCACGATGCGCCTGGGGCTTGGATTGAACAGCAGGAAGGACATCATCTTGCGCGTGTAGCGCAATTCCAGCGTGTTGGGCGTATCCAGCCGCATCACGCTCTGGATCAGGCGGATGTTGAAGTAGAGGGTCAGCAACTCGCCATCGTCGATGATAAAAGGCTTGGGATAGGTCTCGTCCAAAAGCATTGTGCGCAACTTGCGGGCGCTGGCATTCGGGGGATCCACCAGCAATACCGAGCCTGGGGCAGTCTCGAAGGGACTGGGGATTTCAAACCACGAGGATGCGTAAGTCATGGGAGTGGAATTAGGCGGGGCGCTATTTAAAAGTGGCGAGTGAAGTCTACAGAGAATGGTAGGCAAAGCCAATCAGGCCACGAGATCAAACAATTGGAGCCGGCATTTGACAGAACGATGGAGCTTCATTAGCCGCCCAGAGCATTTGCCTCGATAACGCGAAATTGCGCAGTTTGTATTCTGGTACTAGACTTCAAGCATGGGAACAGGGTCTGCTCACCCATGACAAAGGAGAACAAGATGAATGAACACGTATATAAGAAAATAGAACTAACCGGCTCTTCCAAGACGAGCATCGAGGATGCGGTCAGCTCGGCCATTGCCAAGGCATCGGAATCTGTGCACAACATTCATTGGTTCGAGGTGGTGGACACGCGCGGCTACGTGGAGCATGGGAAGGTCACGCATTGGCAGGTAACGCTGAAGATAGGTTTTACCCTGGAATAAGCTACCTTGGGGCAGTGCCATCTGCCTCGTACGCATACCCTCAAACCAGATCAATCTCCGGACAGAACGACTCCGCCGTCGCGCCAAAATCTCCCATGAGCTGCTGCCAGTCGTCTCCATGCTTTGAGCCGAGATAGTCGATGAAAGAAGCGTCCGGGTCGTTCAGCAAAATTGCGTAAGCGCAATCTTCCAGGTTGTCCCACAGCTTGACCATTGCATCGTATTTGGTTCCACTTGCCAATGGATCATCGATCAGGACGGGGGCCGGATCAAAGAACAGGCCCGGCATCTCGCGGCGCAAGGCAGCTGTAAAGTCAGACTGGATGGTGGCCTTCGCTTCGGCAAAGCTGCGGGATTGCGCAAAATGCCCAATGGCGCGGACTTCGAATTGATCGTGTAGCGGAAGCATTTTTCCTTTTTCCACCGCCGCATCGAATGCGGCCTCGACTTCGCGCCGATCGCCTTTTTTCAAGCGTATGCGGAGAATGAGTGCCTCCGAGATACCGACGAACCCCTCGGCCTGGTAGTGACGAACAATGCGTTTGGCCATGCCGTCAGCCGGCAGAGCCGGTGTGCTGTCGATAGTGCCCGCCATAAACCCCCCGTATT
This sequence comes from Georgfuchsia sp., assembly GCA_049276455.1. Lineage (GTDB taxonomy): Bacteria > Pseudomonadota > Gammaproteobacteria > Burkholderiales > Rhodocyclaceae > Georgfuchsia. Next base: position 2,847 of record JBASWL010000026.1, read on the forward strand.
CACTGAAAGAAACAGTTTACACAGCAAACCGGGCAAACGAAACGCTCAGAACAAGCCCTTATTCCGGCTCTTCATGCCTGTTAAAACCGTTATTCTCGGGTCTTATTCGCCCTCCACTTCCACCCATTGCTTTCACGATCGTGATTACCGCAAAGCATCTGATTTCGATCCTTCTGTTAAATCCCCTGTCGCTGCTTGTCTTGTTTATGATGGCATCGATACTGATGATCTGGCGGCTGCATGCAATGGAGAGCAAGGGCTTCGAGGGGACGGTGCTCGGCACCCTGATCATGCCCTACTGCTCAGGTTCTTCCAATCTCATTTTTGCCTATGTGATGAGCAAATCGGGCGGCAACGGCGGGCTGGTCGTTGAGAACTGCATCGTCAACAATGTCACCAACCTGACGCTGATACTCGGGCTGGCAGCAATTATTTGTCCTGCGGTCATCATTCTGAAACCCGATCCACGCACCAATCCCCGCTACAGGAGAAAGGAGCCGACAAACGACCATCAGCTGTTTCGACTCGACCTGCTGTTTACCCTGGTTGCCCTGTTCCTGTTTACCGGCACACTATGGGCTCTGGCCAAGGATGGCGTGGTTGATTTTTATGACGGACTGGTGCTGGTCGGGCTGTTCCTGTTCTGGCAAGTATTGCACGTATTCGAAATCCTCAAGAACAACGTCAGGAAAAACCGCGATTTTCAATGGTCAATTGCAATTGACCTGTTGCTGATCGCCGCCAGCACCTATGCAGTCTATGTGAGCGTCGACCACTTGGTTACCTGGGTCGAAGCGATTGATGGTCAGGTCTTCAACTTTGCCCATCTGGGCTGGCTGAGCGGTGTCCTGATGGTGTTGCCAAACGCCATGCTAGCCATCTACTTTTCACACATCAAGAGGCAGGATATCGTCGTCAGTTCGCAGATCGGCGATAGCCACATCTGTATACCGATGTGCGTCGGGCTGTTTGCCCTGTTCGACACCATCGACGTTCCCGCTTTCCTGCAGACTGGCATCCTGATCATTCTTGGTGCCGGCGCAACGCACTTTCTGCTGATTGCGCTTTTTGGCCGCACCCAGCGTTTCTTTGGCTACGGTCTGCTCGGAGCTTATGCCGTGTTCCTGTATCAGGGCATTATTCACTAGCCCTCGCGAGTTTACATTTCGAATTCGCGCAACCGGCGCAGATCGGGAATGCGAACGGTGCGCCCCTTCACTTCAATCAACTCGGCGCGGATGAGGTCGTTCAGGATTCGCGAAAAGGTTTCCGGCGTCAGGTTGAGGCGGGAAGCAACCACCTGTTTTGAGGCGGGCAGGGCTATATCCGCTGTCTGCGCTTCATCCTCCGCGCAGTGCTGTAACAGATAGCCGAGCACCCTCTGCGTACTTGAGCGCATTGTGTAGGACTCGACATCTTTGACCAGGGAGTGCAGCCGCAGCGACAATCCCGCCAGCATTCCCCGCGCAAAGGAAGGGTCGGAAGTCAATAGATGATCGACGTCGCTGCGCGCCACATGTAGCAGCAATGAATCCGCCAGAGCCACCGCCGTCACCGGGTAGCAACGATCGAGAAACATCATCGCCTCGCCAAAGCTCTGCTGCTGCCCGATGATCTCGACCACTTTCTCATTACCCTGTGCAGAGCCGATCACCAGCTTGATCTGGCCGAATATCACTACGTAGAAGCCGTCGCTCGGATCGTCCCTGCGAAACAGGGTTTCGCCCTTGTCGAGGCGAAACTCGCGTGTGCCGTCGGCAATTCGCTTCAACTGCTCGGCGTTGAGCGCCTGAAACAAGGGCAGGTGGGAAAGTATTTTCCGCTTGTTGCCTGCGTTTGATGGCTGGTTCAAAAGGTTCCCCTGGCGTCAATTGGGGCAATGTCCGGATATCTCCCGGACTATCGCTGAGCGAGGATACCCTGATTCAAGCCATGAAAAAAGCTGTGCGAAGTAAAGGGATTATCTGCGCCAGCATGGCGACCATGCGAAATGGATTATGTCAGGAACACCAAATTACTCAGCCACTTTATCAATCAATGTTTCCAGGCTTGACCCTTTCCGGAATATCGCAAGTCAGATATGGGAAGCAGTTTCAAGTTGTCGTCGAAAACTCGTCAAAAGCTGCCAGCGCATTGGCCGAATACATCAGCGACGGCCCGCCGCCCATGTAGACTGCCATCCCAAGCGCCTCTTCCAGTTCGGCCTTGGTTGCACCGAGCCTGACCAGTGCCTGTACGTGGAATCCGATGCAGGCATCGCAGTGCGCCGCCACGCCGAGTGCGAGGGCAATGAGCTCCTTGGTCTTCTTGTCGAGCTCGCCGTCTCGCGTTGCTGCAGCAGCGAGTTCGGAGAAACCCTTCATCACATCGGGTACATCCTTGCGCAAGGCACCAAGGTTTTTCGAAATCGAACGTGTCAGTTCCCGGTAATTAACCGGGAACTGTTCCGTGCCGCCCGGAATGAATTCGACTGGCTTCATTGTTTCCCCCTCGTCTTGCAGGTGCTGAGGCCGAACGGCAGATAGGCCGGACAGAATCTTAAGCTGCCGGTCGCTATCGGCAGCACACCGATCCAACCCCACATGCCGATGGTGCCGGTTGCGGCACCAGCTACCAAAGCGAGACCTGCAACGATACGGATCACACGATCCATGCTGCCTACATTTGGTTTCATCCCAAACTCCTGTCAGTAATAAATAGTGGTTTGATTAACTTGTTGTTCAGGCGCGCTTCGCAGCCTTGCGAAACTGCGCATGAGCTGATGCCTGTGCCGACAACCGCTTGGCGATCTGGCCGCAGACCAGGTCGCAAAGCGCGTACACATCCGGATCATTGACGTGGTAATAAACGCTGGTTCCCTGCGTGCGCCGCCCGACAAAGCCGGCATTGGCGAGCAGCGACAGATGCTTCGATACGTTGGCTGGCGTTGACTCGGTCACCTCGGCCAATTCACCTACCGTCAACTCGCTGTCGCGCAACGCATTCATCAGGCAAAGGCGCGTCGGCTCTGCCAGCAGCCGGAAATATTCCGCCACCTGTTCCAACGCTGCCCTGTCCAGTCCCTTCATGTCCTCACCTCACGCAAAAGATATTTGTCTATTTAACTAATTGGTTGTATAGTAGATGATATAAATCATTTTGTCACGCACTTTTTACTGCCACAATGAACCAAGGAGGTGGACTGGCCATGCGGAAAACCGGAGCAACAGACTGGATGGCGCTAATGACGGCGACCTTGATCGCGACAGGGGCGCATGCGCAGCCGCTGGCCACGGAAATCGTGCAAGCCGGCGCCGGAGTCAACACCTACAGTGCCGAGGGCGCGGTCGAGGCGGTGCGCAGCAGCGTCATCGGCGCCGAACTGGCGGGCCGCGTTACCGCGCTGCTGGTCAAGGCCGGCGACCGGGTAAAAACCGGACAGGTGCTGGCCCGCATCGACCAACGCATCGCCAACCAGCAGGCGCTGGCAAGTCAGTCGCAGGTCGCCGCTGCAGAGGCGCAACTGGCCGCGGCGCAGGCAGACTTCGAACGCCGGCAAAAGCTTTATGAACAGAAGTTTCTGAGCAAGGCCGCGCTAGATCGCGCCGAGTCCGATTACAAGAGCGCCGCCGCGCAGGCGAGGGCGCAAATCGCGCAGGCCACCGCCGCAGGCGTGCAGACCGGCCTGCATACGCTAACCGCACCCTACGACGGCGTGGTGGCGGAAACCAGTATCGAACTGGGCGACATGGTGATGCCGGGCAGACCGCTGCTGCTGGTGTATGACCCTGCTGCGCTGCGGGTCACGGTCAACCTGCCGCAAAGCCAGTTGGCGAATTTGAAAAGAACCGCCGCTACGGTGGAAATCCCGGGCGCAAAAACTCCCTTCCTCAATATAGCGCAGGAAAATGTCAATGTCCTGCCTACTGCCGATCCGGTAAGCCATATGGTGCAGGTGCGCATCGCACTCCCCGCCGCAACAGGAGGCCTGACTCCCGGCATGTTCGCGCGGGCGCAGCTGCCACTTCAGGGCCCGGCGGCAACGGGCCGCGTCACCGTTCCCTCGGCTGCCGTGATCACGCGCAGCGAACTGACTGCCGTGTATGTGGTGGATGACGGCGGTCGCGCATCTCTGCGCCAAGTACGACTTGGCCGCCACCAGGGCGACCGGATCGAAGTGTTGGCCGGTCTCGAAGCAGGCGAGAAAGTAGCGCTTGACCCTCTCGCCGCAGCCAAACAGCTCTGATCACATGAATACGCCCGACCCCTCGCAAAAGCTCGGCATCTCCGGCCGCATTGCGCACTACTTTCTCGGCTCGCGACTGACGCCTTTGCTGGCACTGGTGGCGCTGCTGCTCGGCATCTTTGCCGCGCTGATCACGCCACGCGAGGAAGAGCCGCAGATCAATGTGACCATGGCCAACGTGATGATTCCCTTCCCCGGCGCATCGGCCAAGGATGTGGAACAGATGGTGGCGACACCCGCCGAGCAGGTACTGTCGCAGATAGCTGATGTCAAGCACGTGTACTCCGTGTCGCGGCCGGGCATGGCGATCGTGACTGTTGAATACGCTGTCGGCATACCTCGCACCGAAGCCCTGGTGCGGCTGCACGATGTGATCCAGTCGAACAGGGACTGGCTCCCGTCCGGGCTTGGCGTCGGCGAACCCATCGTCAAGCCGAAGGGCATCGACGACGTGCCGATCGTCGCGCTGACGCTGTATTCGAAACAAGCCGACACTGGCGCATTCGAGCTGGAACGCGTCGCCCACAGCATCGAGGCCGAACTGAAGCACGTGAAAGGCACGCGCGAAGTGGCAACCCTTGGCGGCCCCGGCCGTGCCGTCAATATCGCGCTCGATCCGTCGCGCATGCGCGCCGCCGGGATCACCGTCGCCGACCTGCAGCGCGCCCTGCATTCGGCGAACTCGGGCCGTTCGCTGGGCGACATCGTCAGCGACAATGCCGCCATCGAAATCGGCACCGGGCCGTTCCTCACCGATGCGCGAGCCGTGTCGGAACTGATCGTCGGCGTGCATGCCGGCCGGCCGGTATTTCTGAACGAAGTGGCAACGGTTCGCGATGGGCCGCCGGCGCCGGAGCGCTATGTCTGGCACACCATTATCGGCAAGGATGGCGGCGAATATCCGGCAGTGACTATGACCATCACCAAAAAACCGGGGCAGAACGCGGTCGATGTCGCCGATGCCGTGGTCGCCAAACTCGATTCGCTGAAGAACTCCGTCATCCCCGCCGACGTGCATGTGGATGTCACGCGCAACTACGGCGTCACCGCCAACGACAAGGCCACCAAACTGATCCAGAAACTGGTCTTTGCCACGTTCGCCGTCGTGGTGCTGGTTTTCTTTGCCCTTGGCCGGCGCGAGGCGGCCATCGTCGGCGCCGCGGTTATCCTGACCCTGACCGCAACACTGTTCGCCTCCTGGGCCTGGGGCTTTACGCTCAATCGCGTTTCGCTGTTCGCGCTGATCTTCTCCATCGGCATCCTCGTTGACGATGCCATTGTCGTTGTGGAAAACATCCACCGCCACATGAAGCTGCAACCGGGCAATCCGCTCAAGGACATCATTCCCGCCGCAGTCGATGAAGTCGGCGGCCCGACCATCCTCGCCACCTTTACCGTCATCGCCGCATTGATGCCAATGTATTTCGTCAGCGGCCTGATGGGGCCCTACATGGCGCCGATCCCGATCAACGCCAGCATGGGCATGCTGATCTCGCTGGCCATTGCCTTCATCGTCACGCCCTGGTTGTCGAGCCTGTGGCTGAAGCCGGCGCATCATGAAGATGCCCTGGCGGCCAGGGCAGCGCCCTGGTTCCGTCGCATTTTCGCGCCCTTCCTCGCAGACGGCAGTGACAACAACAATGGCAAACGCAACCGCCGCCTGCTCGGTCTGGGCGTATTCGGGCTAATCGTCATTTCGCTGGCGCTACCGGTATTTCAACTCGTCGTGCTGAAGATGCTGCCGCTCGACAACAAGTCGGAATTCCAGGTCGTGGTCGACATGCCCGCCGGAACGCCACCCGAGCGTACTGCCAGCCTGCTGCATGCGCTCGGCGCGGAAATCGGCAGGATGCCCGAGGTCCTAAGCTACGAAGCCTATGTCGGACTCGCTGCGCCGATCACCTTCAACGGTCTGGTGCGACAGTACTACCTCAGAAGCGGCAGCGATGTCGGCGACATCCAGGTCAATCTGGTGGACAAGCATCATCGCGACGACAAGAGCCATGTAATTGTCGAGCGCATTCGTCCTGCCCTGCAGAAAATCGCCGCACCCTGGGGCGCGCGCATCAAGGTGGTGGAAGTGCCGCCCGGCCCGCCTGTGCTGGCGCCCATTGTTGCCGAAGTCTACGGACCCGGCGATGCCACCCGCCTGCAGGTCGCCAAGGCCGTGCGCAAGGTGTTCGACACCACGCCCGGCATTGTCGATGTCGACGACAGCAGCATCATCGCCGCGTCCAAGCGTGAACTCGTCATCGACCGCCGCAAGGCCGCCCTGCTCGGCATAGCCCAGTCCGACATCGTCAATGCACTGCATGCCGGACTCAGCGGCGATGGCGTCACATACCTTCATGACGCCAGCAAGTACCCTGCTGTTGCGCAACTGCGCCTGCCCATCGCCGCTCGCGGCGACCTCGACGAACTGCTCAAGCTCACCGTGCGCAGCAACAGCGGCCAGCTGGTGCCGATACGGGAACTGGTCAGCATTGAAAATGCGGTGCGCGAACAGCCGCTGTATCACAAGGATCTGCTGCCGGTAACCTATGTCATGGGCGATTTCGTCGGCGGCGCAGACAGCCCGCTCTATGGCCTGTTCGCCATGCGCCCGGCGCTGAGCAAGCTCCAGGTTCCCGGCGGCGGCACCCTCGGCGAATATTTCATCAATCAGCCCGCCGATCCGCAACGCGAGTTCGCCATCAAGTGGGACGGCGAATGGCAGATCACCTATGAAACCTTCCGCGACATGGGCGCCGCCTATGCCGTCGGCCTGATCCTGATCTACCTGCTGGTGGTGGCGCAGTTCGGCTCCTACCTCGCGCCGCTCGTCATCATGGCGCCGATCCCGCTCACCATCATCGGCGTCATGCCGGGCCACGCCCTGCTCGGCGCGCAATTCACCGCCACCTCGATGATCGGCATGATGGCGCTGGGCGGTATCATCGTGCGCAACTCGATCCTGCTGGTCGACTTCATCAACCTGCAGGTCGAAGCCGGCACGCCGTTCAGGGATGCCGTCGTCAACTCGGCAATTACCCGTGCGCAGCCAATTTTGCTTACCGCCTTTTCGGCCATGCTTGGCGCCCTTTTCATCCTCGACGACCCGATCTTCAATGGTCTCGCCGTGTCGCTGATCTTCGGCATTTTCGTTTCAACGCTGTTGACGCTGTTGGTTATTCCGTTGCTGTATTACATTGCATACCGTAACAAGTTCGCTCACTGAAGGAGACCCATCATGACATCCTGGCAACTCGTGCGCATCATCGCCGGCACATTCATCCTGTTCTCGCTCGCCCTTGGCGTTCCCGAAAGCCCGCTGTTCATCAGCAAATACTGGCTCTGGTTCACCGCCTTCGTCGGCGCCAACCTGCTGCAAAGCGGTTTCACGCGCTGGTGCCTGATGGAAAAAATCATGTCCAAGCTCGGCGCAAAATCAGGAAGCTGATTTCAGAAAATCATGCTTATTCCACCGTACAACATGCACACAAGAGATCGTGCTTCCAAGCCGCCAGCCGGAATCGGTCTGCGCCGACGGTTGCGGCGGGAGCTCATTGCCATGGTGTTGCTGAAGTTGTGTTTGTTGTACGTAGCATGGCAGCTCTGGTTCAATGAGCCGGTTGCGCACCATATGAATGTGGCACCGGAAAAACTGGCGGAACATTTTTTTGACAAAGCCAGCCCTGACACCCCCTGACTACAGGAGCACACGATGATTTCCCCCGATGACCTGGTGAACCTGTCGCGCCTGCAGTTCGCCGCGACAGCGATGTTCCACTTCCTGTTTGTGCCCCTGACTCTGGGTCTGAGCTGGATTCTGGTAATCTGCGAATCGGTTTTCGTCATGACCGGCCAGCCCATCTACAAGGACATGACGCGCTTCTGGGGCAAATTGTTCGGCATCAACTTCGCCATGGGGGTGGCGACCGGCCTGACCATGGAGTTCCAGTTCGGCACCAACTGGGCCTACTACTCGCATTATGTCGGCGACATCTTCGGCGTGCCGCTGGCGATCGAAGGCCTGATGGCCTTCTTTCTGGAATCGACCTTCGTCGGCCTGTTCTTTTTTGGCTGGGACCGCCTGGGCAGGGTGGCTCACCTGATCGTCACGTCCCTGCTGGCGCTGGGTACCAACTTCTCCGCGCTGTGGATCCTGATCGCCAACGGCTGGATGCAGAATCCGGTCGGCGCCGCGTTCAACGAGCACACCATGCGCATGGAGTTGACCAGCATCGGCCAGGTGTTCTTCAACCCGGTGGCGCAGGTGAAATTCGTGCATACGGTGGCAGCAGGTTACGTCACCGGTTCCATGTTCGTGCTTGGCATATCCGCCTGGTACCTGCTGCAGGCGCGCGACACCCGCTTCGCGATCCGCTCGTTCGCGGTCGCCGCCGGCTTCGGGCTGGCCTCGGCGCTCTCGGTCGTCGTGCTTGGCGACGAGTCCGGCTACAACACCGGTGAAGTGCAGAAAGTGAAGCTCGCCACCTTCGAGGCCGAATGGGAAACAAAGCCGGCACCCGCGGGAATTACCCTGTTCGGCTGGCCCGATCAGAAAACCGAAACGACAAAATATGCCGTCAAGATTCCCTATGTGCTTGGTCTTATCGCCACGCGCTCGACGGATCAGCCGGTGGTCGGCATCAAGGAACTCAAGGGCATCCATGAACTGCGCATTCGCAGCGGCATGCTGGCTTACGCGGCGCTGTCCCGCATCAAGAGCGGGGATGCCGGTCCTGCGATGAAACAGCAATTCGATCAGCACAAGGCCGATCTCGGCTATGGATTGCTGTTGAAGAAATACACGCCCAACGTGATCGATGCCAGCGAAACGCAAATCGCGCAGGCGGTTGATGACACCATTCCACAAGTGGCGCCCATGTTCTGGGCATTCCGCGGCATGGTCGGACTTGGCCTGCTATTCCTGTTCATTTTCGGCGCAAGCTTTCTGGCGCTGGCGCAAAAACGCCTGGCGCCTAAGCGCTGGCTGCTGCGGCTGTGCCTGTTCGCGATTCCGCTGCCCTGGCTGGCCTCGGAACTGGGCTGGTTCGTCGCCGAATACGGGCGGCAGCCGTGGACCATCTCGGGTGTTTTGCCGACGTTCCTCTCCGTGTCCAGCCTCGATAGCGGACAGGTGTGGGCCAGCCTGATCGGCATCAGTTCGATCTACACGGCGTTGTTCGTCGCCGAAATGTATCTGATGCTGAAATACATCCGCCTCGGGCCCGATTCCGTGCGCATGCCGCACGCCGCAGCCCAACCTTCCGCCGCTTGAGGAGACGACCATGCTCGATTACGAAACGCTCAAGCTGATCTGGTGGGTCATTGTGGTCACGCTGCTGGTCGGCTTCGCGCTGATGGACGGCTTCGACCTCGGCGTCGGCATCCTGCTGCCCTTCGTCGGCCGCAACGACGACGAGCGCCGCGTCGCCATCAATGTCGTCGGCCCGACCTGGGAAGGCAACCAGGTCTGGCTGGTGCTCGGCGGCGGCGCCGTGTTCGCGGCCTGGCCGCTGGTGTATGCCGCGGGCTTCTCCGCCTTCTATCTGGCGCTGATCCTGACGCTGTGCGCGCTGTTCCTGCGCCCGGTCGGCTTCGACTACCGCAGCAAGGTGCCTGATCCGCGCTGGCGCAGCTTCTGGGACTGGGGCCTGTTTGTCGGCGGACTGGTACCGGCCATCGTGTTCGGCGTCGCCATCGGCAACCTGTTCACCGGCGTCGACTTCGCCTTCGACAGCAGCATGCACATCAGCTATGGCCGCGGACTGCTGCATCAGCTCAATCCCTTCAGCCTGTATTGCGGCATCGTCTCGGCCGCCATGCTCGCACTGCATGGCGGCGCGCTGCTGGTATTGCGTACCGAGGGCAAGGTGTTCCTGCGCAGCCGCCGCATAGTCATCGCGCTGGGCCTGCTGCTGGCGCTGCTGTTCGCGCTGGGCGGCTTCTGGCTAAAAGGCATGAACGGCTATGCCATCATCACGGGCGGAGATCCCGCCCTGGCATTGACGCCATTTGACAAGACGGTGTCGGTGAGCGGCGGCCAGTGGCTGACCAACTACGCGCGCTGGCAATGGCTCTGGCTGCTGCCCTGTGCCGGTATCGCCGGCGCCATGTTTGCCAGCGCATCGGCCTGGCTGCGCTGGCGCTGGCCGACTTTTCTCGCCAGTGGTGTCACTGTGACAGCGATCGTCTCCACCGCGGCGATATCGCTGTTTCCTTTCATCCTGCCCTCCAGCCTGGACCCGAACAGCAGCCTGACCTTGTGGGACGCAGTATCGAGTCACAAGACGCTGTGGGTAATGCTGCTGGTGGTACTGATTTTCCTGCCCATCGTCCTTGTCTATACAGGCTGGGTATATCGCGTGCTGCGCGGGCGTGTCACGGTCGAGAATATCCGCCGCGATTCGCACACTGCTTATTGAGGAGGAAACATCATGTGGTACTTCACCTGGATACTCGGCCTCGGCCTCGCGCTTGCTTTCGGCATCATCAATGTCATGTGGCTGGAAGCCAATTACAGCTTCGGCGAGCGCACGGAAGACCAGACGCACAAGCGTTTTGAAGACGCCCGGGACAAGGCGGAATGAACCAGGAAGAGATGTGGAGTTCCCGCTATAGTGATGCGGGAGAAGATTATCTATTCGGCACGCAGCCCAACCGCTTCCTCGCTCATCACAGCAAACTGCTGCAATCAGGGCAATACGCACTTTCTGTTGCTGACGGCGAGGGACGCAATTCCGTCTGGCTGGCTGAACAGGGGCTGCATGTCACGGCCGTTGAAATTTCCGCAATCGCCGTCGAGAAAGCAAGAAAACTGGCGCAGGGCAGGCATGTCGAGGTTAACTTCCTGATTGCCGACATGCTGCATGCTGACTGGCCGCCGGCTAATCTCGCAGAAACTTTCGACTTGGTGGTCGGCATTTTCATACAGTTCGCCGGACCGGCCGAACGTAAACATCAGTTTTCCGCGATGAAACGGGCAACGCGTCCCGGCGGCAGCATCCTGCTGCAGGGCTATACACCCAAGCAACTTGAATACGGCACCGGCGGCCCTTCAGTCATCGAGAATCTCTACACTGCTGACATGTTGCGCAACACCTTCTCCGATTGGCTTATCGAAGAACTGGTCGAATACGAAGAAGACATTGAAGAAGGCGCGGGGCACAAGGGACGCTCGGCGCTGATCGGACTGGTCGCACGCAAACTTGCCGGAAAATAAGGCTATCAGTGACCGGTGATTAACCTTCACTTCGCAATCCACTGCTCAAGGAAAGCTGCGGTAATCGCTATGGCATAAAGGAAGGGGATAGCTTGCCTTTGGCGTCGCTACCGCTTATTCATGCAGGCGGATATTCCGTTTCGTCAGCCGGTAAGCACCCTCGATCAATATCGCCAGCGTGAGCATCGCCGCGAGCACCCACATTTTGTCTGGCGCGGTCCGCGCCGTCTGCCAGATCAACGCGCCCAGGGCAAGCAGACATGCAATGGCACCGGCGGCCGAAATCCAGCCGCGGCTGTGCGTGTGCGGCGCATGACGCGCGTTGGCGGCATTGACCGCGGCGAAGATCAACAGAAACCCGGCGCTGCCCAGCGTCGCGATGCTGGTCAGGTCAAAGGTGTTGGCCACGAACAGCGTCAGCCCGGCGGTGATGAGCAGTCCTTCCACCGGCTGGCCCCACACCTTGCGCTCCAGCACTGCCGGTAATTCACCGTCGCGCGCGATGCAGTAACTCAAACGCGCCGCGCCGTAGAGTGTGGCGTTGATCGCGGAAGCCGTGGACAGCATTGCCGCTATCGCGATCAGCGTGAAGCCGGCCTGCCCAAGAAATGGCCGCGCCGCTTCCGCCAGCGCGTAGTCCTTGGCCGCAACGATTTTGTCCACCGGAAGATTGCCCACCGTCACCAGCGCGACCAGCACATAGAGTGCGACCACAAACCCGACCGCCGTGTAGTACGCGCGCGGCAGGGTCTTCGCCACGTCGCGCACGTCGTTGGCCGTGTTGGCAATCAACTCGAAGCCTTCGTAGGCCAGGAAAATAATCATCCCGCCCGCGGCCAGCTGCAGCGGCGGCGACCATGAACCCGGAGCGACCTGGGCGGCGTCGATGCCAAATAGACCGACGCCGACGAACAACAGCAGGATCGCCACTTTCAATCCGACAATCCAGATCTCCGCCTTGCCGATCAATTCCGCATTGAGCAGATTGATTCCGGTGATCGCAATAACGACGAGACTGATCAGCGTGTGTTTGCCGGTCGCCTGCAAGGCTTGCGGCAGAAAGGTCGCGCCGTAACTGCCGAACGCGAATGCGTACAGCGACAGCATCACCACGTAGCTGAGCCATAGCAGCACGTTCAGGCTACCGGTAAACATGCCCGCGCCGAACGTGCGGTCGAGGAAGCTGACCGTGCCGCCACGACTCGGATAAGCGACGGAAAGCTTGGCGTACGAATACGCGGTCAGCAGCGCCACCATGCCCGCCAGCGCAAAGGCCAGCGGCGTACCGCCGTGCGCCATTTGCACGGCCAGCCCCAGCACCGCGAAAATGCCTCCGCCAACCATGCCGCCGATGCCGAGTGCAACCACCGCCCACAAGCCCATCTTGTCCTCGCCAGCTTTGCTCATTCGCCGATCATCTCCTGCTTACCGAAACAAAGCCCTGTTACTATGGTTCCCGACCAGAATAGGCCGCTCCGTAAAACGATTCGTATTACCTTGCAAAACATTTCATTGGCTGGTCATATGCCAACGCGTAAACCGACTGTCATCACCTGATCTGCGGGAATATGATATGTAGCAGTGATGTCGTGGGTATTTCTTGCCATGAATGAAAATAGCACATCACGCCAAAGAGCCATGCCTTCCTTCCTGCGACCGGCGAGTAGATCAACCTGACCAATAATGTAGTGGACCTTATCCAGATCGAGGGCCAAACCGAGTTCCGGACAGGCACTCAACTCGGAAGGAATGTTGGGTGTCTGCATAAATCCATAACGCAGCACAATGCGATAGAACCCAACGTCGACTTGCGTAAATTCCATACGTTCATCTCCGCTGGTCGTGGCAACGGGCTCCATTACAACCGTTACCAGGATCACGTTCTCGTAGACGACGCCTGTGTGCTGGACCAGTTTCTGCAAGGATGGCGGCGTTTGTTCCAGGCGACCGGTAAAAAATACGGCAGTGCCAGGAATCCGGGGGATTTGCTCCCCTGCAACCCGCCCAATGAATGTCTCCAGATTGGGCGTAGTGGTTGCGATTCGCTTGGCCAGTATGCCCGAGCCACGCCGCCATGTGGTCATGACGGTAAACAACGCGGCACCGATGGCCAAAGGCAGCCAGCCTCCATCGGGTATCGTAAGCAGATTGGACCCAAGGAATCCAAGATCAATGGCGAGAAAGCAGAGCAGGAAGGTGATTGCTGCCAGCCGGCTCCAGCCACCTCGCTCGCGGACGACCCTGAAGGTCAATACCGTAGTGATGGCCATAGTGGAATTAACCGCCACGCCGTAAGCCGCCGCCAGATTACCGGACGACTGAAAGGCCAGCACAAGGCCAATGGCGGCGGCCATCAGTATCCAGTTAACCGCGGGCATGTAGACCTGGCCTCGCGCATCGGCTGATGTCTGTGCCACTGTGAGTCGCGGCAACAGGCCTAGTTGCATAGCCTGACGCGTCATGGAATATGCACCGGTAATCACGGCCTGAGATGCGATACAGGTTGCAGCAGTAGCGAGAATGATCAGAGGATAGAGTCCCCACGAGGGCGCCAGTTCGAAAAAAGGATGGACGCTCTTGGACGAATTGGTAATCAAGAGCGCCCCTTGCCCGAAGTAATTGAGGAGTAATGCGGGTAGTACGAATACAAACCACACTTTTCGAATGGGGTGGCGACCGAAGTGGCCAAGATCAGCGTACAGCGCTTCGCCGCCCGTTGTGACGAGGAACACGGCATAGAGGACAAAGTAGCCGGTCATGCCGTTTTCCAGGAAGAACTTCACCGCGTACCAGGGATTTAGCGCAAGCAACACTTCGGGAGCCTGAAAAATGCCGCGGATTCCGAGCAGCGCCAGAACGGCAAACCAGATCAGTGTCAGCGGCCCGAAGACCGCGCCTATGGTCGCGGTTCCATGGCGTTGTATGGCAAACAGCAGAACCAGAATGATCAGCGTAATAGGGATCACGTAGCTATGCAGCGCCGGCGCTGCAAGCTGCAATCCTTCCACCGCACTCAGTACCGAGATCGCCGGAGTAATCATGGCACCGCCATACAGCATCGAGGCACCCAAAATTCCGAGGAGTATCAGCGCACAGCGGCTGCGCCGGTGTTGATCCTGTTCCGGGCCGAGCAGTGCCAACAAGGCAAAGGTACCGCCTTCGCCCCTGTTGTCCGCGCGAAGAACGTAGACCATGTACTTTAGCGAGATAATCAGGATCAGCGTCCAGAATATGAGCGACAGAATACCGAGGACATTGTCTGGCGTAACGGGGATGGGATTTTTTCCGGCAAAACATTCACGCAAGGCGTAAATCGGGCTTGTCCCAATATCTCCGTACACCACGCCGAGGACGGCGACAGCCACAACCGCGAATGACTCGCTGTGAGGCGTAGTAGCAGGCGCGCGACTCAGCGCCTCCTTCTGGGCATCTCGACCTTCTCCGCTTCTGGCTCTAAATGTCATCGTGCCTTCCTCGATTGCGATCCCGATTATCTGCGATTTGGATCGTGCTGATAACCGCAAAGGCCGATATCCTGATATTGCTTTCGAATACGCACACGGTCAGATTCTTGGCCACACGGCCGTTCGAACCACAATTGCACGAATCAAGGCCGGACGTCTGATTCTCGGTTCCGCAAACCCGCGTTCCGGCTTCTCTGCGGGTGTCTTGAAAAACTTGTCGCAGACTCATCATCGTCGACCATGATTACTGGTCTCTCCCCCATATAAGATGCCTCCTTTATGTGGACAGTCCTGAAATGGCAAAAAGCATATTCCAATATATGCAGAAAGTTTCGGATTCGGCCGCTGCGTACATTTCATTTTTATGCGTATTGGGTCACGCAAAGCACTAGAGGGCGATCCAGTCCGAACAACCTGCGATTACTTTTTTTTTGCTTGTAGCTCTTCGTGTTTAGCGAGCAATAAGTTGGTTAAAAAAGTATTTCCTGTCTTTCGTGCTAACGACAATGCTGTTTCGCCATCTCTCGTCGTTGCAGATATATCAGCTCCTCTTTCAATTAATAGTTCAGCGATATCTGCAGTACCCCCTGACAGCGCAAGTAATAAAGGGGTGTACCCTAGGGCGTCTCTCATGTTCACAAAGGCCCCCTTTTTGATTAGCGCTTCGGCTACTGATTTGTAGCCCTGAACAGGCTTGCCGCATGCTAGCAGAAGCGGAGATAGCCCCCTCTTGTCGCGCTCATTTACTTCTGCCCCGGCCTTTAGAAGCATTTGAGCAACTACCGTATATCCTTTTATAAGTGCGGTAATGATTGGAGGCGATCCATCCTTATTCTTTACGCGAATATTTACACCTGCTCGCAAGAGATAATCCAGCAGTTCTTTGTCGCCTGTTTCCACGGCACGGAACAAATTATTGGTATCGACTTGAATGCCGCGCTTTGCCAGTTCACTTATGGCATATTCCCGCCGCTCTGCCTGCTTGATTGTCAAAATCTCGCGGTAATTAGCTAACCGGACAATCTCCGCCAATACCTCTTCGGGGAACCCTTGCCTTCCGCCACGTTTGTCAATTAAAAGATCAGTAAAGTATTCTTCGATCTCCGGCGTATCCCACATCTGCTCGATCTTCGTCAAAATACGGTCGTAACGTTCTTCCAAAGCGTTTGGATAATTGTCCCCTAATGGTTCAAATAGCAGATGTTTCATTTTGCAAGCCAGTCATTTGTTCCAGCGGTCTATCGGAGCACTTGGTAGCTCTTAATGCAAAATATATCAGGCCGAAAGACCATTATGTTTCATTTAGTAATATTGGTCCGCTTTTGGCCGAACTGCGCCCTTGGCATATTAGTCCAGAAGCCTTCTGCAGCGCAGAATAAAAGAATCACCTATTGCGGATACCCTAAAACAACAGGGCCATTGCCAGCTGATATATTGTGTTTTACGCTGCCTACCAACGACTGGCCGCCTCGTCGTCGCTCGCGCGCGCCTCGACCCAGCGTCCGCCACCCGGCGTTTCCTCCTTCTTCCAGAAGGGCGCCTGGGTCTTGAGATAGTCCATGATGAACTCGCAGGCAGCAAAGGCTTCGCTGCGATGCTTCGACGACACGACGACGAGAACAATGCGGTCGCCAGGCAGCAGGCGGCCAATGCGATGGATCACGCGCACGCCATACAGCGCCCAGCGTTGCCCCGCCGTGACAACGATCTCGCCGATCGCTTTTTCCGTCATGCCGGGATAGTGTTCCAGCGTCATGGCGGCGAGCGATTTGTCTTTGTTTCGCACCAGGCCGACAAAGCTCGCCACTGCACCCGCAACGCCCGTATCGGCGGTGAGCGCATCGATCTCGTGGCTGATATCGAAGTCTTCACTCTGTACCGAGATCGAGACATTCATCGCCTCATCCTCCGGTGACCGGTGGAAAGAAGGCCACCTCGTCGCCGTCCTTCACGGCAGCATCGAGGCCTACCATGGTCTGATTCACGGCAGCGCGCAGATTGCGCGTCGTTTCGAGCGTTTGCCAAACTCCTCCGCGTTTGGCCAGCAGGTCACGCAATGCCGCAACCGTGGCAATCTCTGGCAAACAGGGCAATGTTTCGCCAGAGCCAAGGCTCTCGCGCAGGTGGGCAAAAAACAGAATCCGTATCATGTCAGTTCAGCAACTCCGAAAATGGCAGAAAGTGCACGGCATCGCCCCTGGCCACTGTCTGTCCCGGTGCCAGATCGACCAACCCATCGGCCCATACCGTCGAGGTCAACACGCCCGAGCCTTGATGCGGGTAGAGCAACACGCGACCATCTTCGCCGATGCGCGCACGAATGAATTCGCGCCGCGCATCGGGACGCTTCCATTCGAAGTCCGCCGTCAGCGTAATGCCGCGCGCGATTTGCTTCGCCACTCCCTGGCGCTTGCGCAGGAAGGGCCGCACCAACATGAGGAAGGTCACGAAACTCGCCACCGGATTGCCGGGCAGGCCGATGAAGGGCGTTGTTCCGTTGCCGTTGGCTATGTGGCCGAACGCCAGCGGCTTGCCGGGCTTGATGGCGATTTTCCACAAATTCAGTTCGCCTTCAGCCTGCACGGCGGCCTTGACGTGGTCTTCCTCGCCGACGGATACACCGCCGGAGGTAAGAATCAGGTCGGCATCTTGCGCCGCGCGTCTTAACGCCTCGCGCGTTTTCGTTAACTTGTCTGGCACGATGCCGAGGTCGACCAGCCCGCAATCCATACCTTGCAACAGGCCGCGCAGCACAAAGCGGTTGGAGTTGTAAATCGCCCCCGGACGCAAAGGTTCGCCGGGCATCATGAGTTCGTCGCCGGTAGAGAAAATCGCCACGCGCAGTTTTCGAAAAACCGGCAGCGTTGCGATACCTACCGAGGCAGCAAGGCCCAGCGCCTGCGGCGACAACCGGATGCCGGCAGCCAGTACATCGCTGCCGGTTGCAACATCCTCACCGCGGCGGCGGATGTTGTCGCCTGCCTTCGGCTGATGATTGATCGTCACTCTGTCGCCCTCGGCGACGCATTTCTCCTGCATCACCACCGCATCGGTGCCGGCCGGAATCGGCGCACCGGTAAATATGCGCGCAGCAGTGCCCGGAGCCAGTTGTGTACCGACAGTGCCGGCCGCAATGCGCTGCGAGACAGGCAGCGTGCATCCATGTGCGGTCACATCGACGACGCGCACTGCGTAACCATCCATGGCGCTGTTGTCATGCGGCGGGACGTCGATCGAGGAGTGCTGCGTCACAGCCAACACCCGGCTGGCCGCATCAAGCGTAGACAGCATTTCAGTTTCCGCCACCGGCACAGCTGCTGCCAGCAGATGCGCCACGGCGTCTTCGAAACTTAATGCTTTATGGGTTTTCTGGCTCATTCCAGTTCCGTATGCTTCAGCACAAAAGCCGCGACGGCGGCATGGTCGTTGATATCAAGTTGCGGTAACGCACAGTCTAAGACCTGATCGCGCGCCACTGCAACTATGGCGGAGGCCTCGGGCCAGATCGGCGGCTTGCCGTTGGCGACGCGATGCACTTCGATCTTGTCCCAGCGCGCGCTCTTGAAACCTTCGAGGATCACCAGGTCGCAGGGGGACAGATGCCGCAGCATATCGTCGAGCATGGGCGTCGGTTCAGCCGCCATCTGCCGCTCGTGCAGCAGTACCCAGCGCCGGTCGCTCAACAACATCACCTCTTGCGCGCCGGCCTCGCGGTGGCGCCACGAGTCCTTGCCGGGCCGGTCCATATCGAAACCGTGATGGGTATGCTTGATCAGCGAAACCTTGAGTCCGTGTTGCACGAAACGCGGAATAAGGCCCTCGATCAGCGTCGTTTTTCCTGCGCCGGAATAACCGCAAAAACCGAAAACTTTCATGAAACCTCCACCACCGGTGCAAACCCGCCACCCGGCGTACGAAAATTGGTCGTCTGCCCCTGCCACAGGCGAGCAGCCGTGAGCAGTACTTCGCCACGATAGGCGTAACAGCGCAAATCGAACTTGAGCTCGGTCGCCATGCCATCCACCATGACCACACGGTGCGGCGGAGGTACCAGCGCTTGAGCGACATAGTTGCCGGCCGCAACAATTTCACCAAAGACGCGAGTCGTCACGTTATGGCCGCGGTAGGCAGCCTTGGAACCATAGCCCGTTGCCGGCTTGAAGAACAGGTGCTTGCGTTGTGCGTGCATGGCGTCGGCGTTCTCGGCAGTTACACGCTCGGTGCGCGGCACAATGCTGTGTATAAGGGCGCGCTCAATTGCGTCAACGCCGATCGAAGCCAGCCAGGTTTCATCGCTCAGCAATTCCAGATGGCGCTTGTCCGCATACAGGGCATAGCAGCGTGGATTGGGCGTGATCACGGCAGCGTTGGAGATCCATGCTTCGCGCAATGCCGAATGTTCCGGCGCGTCGAGAAAAAAATCGGTAAGCCGGTTGTACACCAGATCGACACGTCGTCCCTTGCAGTGCAGTTCATTGCCCTCGATCTTCAATTCACCCGCATCGCAGATGATCGCAGCAATGCCATATTTTTCGAGCAGGCTGCGGCACATCTCGAAATCGGCATTGAGGTATTGCGCGTTCGGCGCATCATCGACGATGGCGATCAGCCCAGGCTGGCCGCTGCTACCGCTGGCACGCCATTCGCCCAGGAACATTGCGATGATGGCCTGTTCGATAGCTTCCGCATCGGGCAGGCCGCTGCAATCGCCCTTCTGCGCCCTGAGCAACTGGATGCTCAGCGGTCCGCCGCCGGCATTGGTGTTGATCTCGATCAGCTTCGGGCCATCACTGTCAATGTGAAAGTCATAGCCGAAAAAAACGCCGTGTGCCGCGGTTTCATGCATTGCGGTCGCCGGCGCGCCTGTCAGCACAGCATCATGCCAACCAGGCAAGGCAGCCACCTTTTCCATCGTGGCGACAAAGGCGGACATGAGGTCAAGATGCCCCTGCGCGACAAAAACCCGTGTGTCGGTAAACATCAACGGCCGATCGATCAGTATCGACGCCACGCGGTCGCGGTCAAGACAGCCCGACAGCGGCGTGGCATTAAGCATGTGCGTACGTTCGACCGCTGTTCCGTTTGTCATGCCGGCAACCCCAGCCCTTCCGCAGCGAAGAACTGCTCGACGTCAATAATATCGCGCGTGCGACGCATCGGTGGCAACGATTGCCAGATGCGGCGGCCATAGGACTTGGCCACCAGACGCGGATCGCACACCATCAGTACGCCGCGGTCGCGCTCGTCGCGAATCAGCCGACCCGCGCCCTGCTTCATGTTGATCACGGCGCGCGGCAGCTGGTAATCGAAGAAAGGATTTTTTCCGGCACGACGCATGTGTTCGATGCGCGCGGCCAGCACGGGATCGTCCGGCGGGGCAAAGGGCAGCTTGTCGATCACCACCAGCGAGAGCGCTTCACCGCGCACATCGACCCCTTCCCAGAAGCTTTGGCTCGCCACCAGCACCGCGTTGCCAAGTTGGCGGAAACGGCGCAGCAGTTCGGTGCGCGTACCATCACCCTGCAATAGCAGCGGCATGTCGAGCGCTTCGGACTTGATACGTTCAGCCAATGCAGAATGAATGTAGCGCATGGCCCGCAACGATGTACACAGCACGAAGGCGCGACCGTTCGAGGCTCTGATTGCCGGCCATGCGGCAGCAACAACGGCATCGCTGTACTCGGGCGTATTCGGTTCCGGCATGTCGGGTGGGCAATACAGCAGCGCATTCTGCACATAGTCGAAGGGACTGCCCCAAAGGCCGGTCGCCGCTTCATCCAGCCCAAGCGCACCACAGTAGTGGCTGAAGTCAGGCCCCACAGCGAGGGTGGCAGAGGTGAATATCCATGCACGCGGATGACCGTCGAGCTGGCGCCTGAAAATATCGGCCACCGACAGCGGCGTCATGTTCAGTGACAGTGAATGGGCGAAGGTCTCGACCCAGCGCACGTAGACTTCTTCACCAAGCTCCACCGCCTTGTCTCCAGCGCACCAGCGCTTCAACTTGCTGATGAGTTCCTGGCTGCGACGCAGGCAGTTTTGCAATCCTTCACTGCGCGCTGCCTGCGTGTCGAGATGGCGGCCCAGATCGGTCAACGCGGCTTCAACCGCTACGAGCGAGCGCTGAAAGTCCTCGTCGTTTGCGACCTGGTTAAACGGCAATCGTGCGCTATCGCCACGCACCGCGAGGCGCAGGTCGCGCGCCGCCTTGTCGAGCACGCGCGCGGCCTCCTGCAAGGGCGGATAGTCTTTCGCCGCGGCGATGCCTTCGTTGCGCGCATCGCGTGCAAGTTCGATCAACTGCGTGGTGCCGACACCATCGCCGAAAAACAGGCTGGCGGTTTCCGGCAACTGGTGCGCCTCGTCGAAGATCACCGCATTGCAGGCCGGCAGCAGTTCGCCCAGCCCATCGTCCTTCAACATGACATCAGCAAAGAAGAGGTGGTGATTGACCACCACGATATCGGCGGCAAGGGCTTCACGCCGCGCATTCAACACGAAGCAGCCCTTCACATGCGGACATTCCTGGCCAAGACAGTTGTCGCGGGTCGAGGTCGCCAGCATCCATGCGCCGGAGTCTTCCGGCACGGCCGACAGCTCGGCCTTGTCGCCGCTTTTGGTGACTTTCGCGAACTTGGCGATGCTGCGCAGATGGCCTGCCTCGGTGCGGCTGTTGAGCTTGCCCTCGGCCAATGCACGTTCGAGGTGATATGGGCAGACGTAGTTGGCTCGCCCCTTGAGCAGAGCGATGCTAACGCCCGACTTGAGCGCGTCGCGCACCATCGGCAGGTCACGCTGGAACAACTGGTCCTGCAGCGTCTTGGTGCCGGTGGAGACAATGATCTTGCCACCCGACAACAAGGCCGGCACCAGATAGGCGAAGGTCTTGCCTGTGCCGGTACCGGCCTCGGCGACGAAAACCTTGTTGTGCTCGATGGCATCGGCAATATGCGCCGCCATTTCCTGCTGCTGCGGGCGTTCCCGGTAACCGGGAATCGCCGCGGCAAGCACCCCGCCGGCGTGGAAAATCCGATTCAAATCAGTCATACGCCTGATATTGCACTCAAAGTCTGGAACGCGCTGCTACAAAAAAACAGGGATCACTCGATCAGGAGGCGATCCCGCATCATCTCGATCTGCGCCTGCGTCACTCCCGCACTTTGCAGATAGTCGTCGATGCGTCCATTTCTTTCCCCCATCACCGCCAGGGCCTCTTCGAGATAGCGGCTATCCACCCCGACCAATGCCAACGCTACCTCCTGCGGCGGTTTTGCGGGAGCATAGATCGGTCCCAGCAATTGACCCACATGATGCAGTAACTTTGAACGGTTCTGATACCGGGTCGTTTTCAGGTAATCCTCAAACACAGCTTCGCGCGACACCCCCAGCGCGAGCAGGATGATCGCGGAAAGTATGCCGGTGCGGTCTTTACCCGCCGAACAATGGAACACCAATGGCATCTGGTGCTCGTCGACCAGGGCGGAGAAAAGCGTGGAGACATACTGGGCCAGTATCCCGGGCGCCATACGGTACACACTCGACATCATTGCCTCGGCTCCCCGCCGAGAAGGATCTTGATGCAGGATTTCAAACAAGCCCGAATGATTGGCACGCAGGTCTGCATTCACCTCCATCAGCACGGTTTGAGGCACGAACTGCCGCGGCCAGACGGTAGGTTGTCGCTTGCGCTCGTATTCGCTTCTGAGGTCGCAGACCAGCCTCAGACCAAGATGCGACAGATAATCGAAATCCCGTTCGCTCAGGGCGTGCAAGCCGTCCGAACGGAAGACTCGTCCGCGGCGAACTTTCCGTCCATCGACCGTGGGATAGCCGCCAAGGTCGCGAAAGTTTGGCGCCCCTTCCAGTCTTGTTTCTGATTTGGTCATGCGGAAAACACGTCGAAAAATTAAGGAACAACAATTTTAGTCGTTAGCGAGCAACTGATTTTGTCTTATCTGAAACTCAGGCGGGTCGCGCCCACCGAGCTGGCATTCGTTCGTCCCGCCGCATGGCGTGCCTGCCGCTTTCACGCACGATTACTCATGGAACCATGATACGCAATGGCGCCGGTTGCCTATTCATTGGACTGCGCAATGACTGGCTGCCCGATCAAAGGCGCCGCGCCATGCCCGCAAAGTCATCGCCTTGGTTAGCAACCCCGCTACTTTTTGGAAGGCTTGGATCAGGAAGTCGAGCGCGGGCTCAATGCTGCCCCGGCTCGCCTGCACGACACAAGCGTCGTGCAGGGAAGGCTGCCCACTCTCATTATTCCGTATCTCCTCAAGTAGTTTTTTTCCGGCGGTAAGGTTACGTCTCTCATGAGACAAGGTTGGTGGACATCTTGCCAACATCTACAATTTTGGGGAGTTTAGGTGGCGTAGCTGCGAATAGCAGAATCCCCGTCGCGAAGCAGAATGCCGCTATAGCGTAAAAGGCATAGATATACGTGCCCTGGGCATCGTAGACCAGACCTACCAGCAACGGGGCAGTGGCTGAAAACACGGCACTTACGGGAAGCTGAATTCCCATGGCTGAAGCGAAGCCGCCAGCGCCAAAGTAATTGGCTGTCATGGCCGACCAGCATACCTGCGACCCGCCATAACCCAAGCCCAGAAATACGCCTAATAGATATACCTCGACCCGGGTGGTTGCGCCTACAGCTATGACCACACTCATTCCCGTCAGCAACATCCCGACCAGCCAAACATAGCGAGGCTCAATACGGTCGCAAAGCAAGCCGGCGCCCAGCTTGCCAAAGATGCTGGAGAAGGCGAGCGCTCCGAGCGACATTGCCGCGACCACCGGGGTATGGCCGAGATCCTTCAAGTGGGGAACCGCGTGCGATATAAGTGTCACAAAGGGAATGGAAAAGCCAACGGATGCCAAAATCATCAGCCACATGGCACGGGTTCGTGCAGCCTCCTTGCCCGTCCATGTATCGGGGGTCCGATAAACCGTTTTCTTCTTGTCACCCCCTTCCGTTGCGATGTCTTCCCTGGTACCGCCGACTGGACCATCCGGATTCTGTCCGTATTCAGCGGGTCCGTTTTTTACAAAGAGAAGCGATACCAATCCCGCCAGCATGGCAACGCCGGTTACGAAGTACCAGCCCACGCGCCAGTTACCTTGGGCAGCCGCGATAATCTTCGCCATCAAGGGAGACACCACGAATCCGCCGATTCCGACTGAGGCAAGAACGATCGAGAGTGCAAAAGCCCGCCTTCTTACAAACCACTGGGCTGCGCACGTCTGTACGGGTAGATAAGTACTGGTGAGGGCCACCCCGATGATGACCCCATAGGCCACGACAAATTGCCAACCCTGGGTTACCCACTGGGAGAGAATGAAAGCGCCGAGCGCGTGAAACATGCAACCAATGAACAATGTCCGGCGCGCACCGATCCGGTTGACAACCAGGGCCGTTACCGGAGAGAAGAGGCCATTTATCAGCAAGAGAACCGTGACACCAAGACCGAGCATGCCGCGGCCCATGTCCAGTTCCTTCAACATTTGCGCGTTGATGATGCCGCCACCATAAAATGGAAGCCCCATATTGACAAAATACACCACCCACAGCGCTGCGAGTACTTGCCAGCCGAAAAACGCCCCCTTTTTCTGTTTCATTGTATTTTCCCCCTCGACACTTCACTCAAGATGCGCAATCGTACGGGAAATTCAGGATTCCGGGAAAACGATTTTCGTGTAGCCATTTGATTCTTGAAATGAACTTTGCCGACGTTGGCAGAATGCACTTGTTGGGAATGGCGATTTTCGGCGCTCCCATTGCCATCGATCTCATCAGGCTGCCGCGACGGATCTAATCCGAGGGAAACGCAGGCATTTTTGTTCGAGCGAAGTTTTTTGGAGGCTGCCCTGCTGGAGACGTCGAGCTATCAGGTAACTCTGCGCTGCCCCCAAGCTTGGTAGCAGTTTGATTTGGAGTCCGAGGGTTGAATCATAGCTGACGGTTGCTGATGCGCAGTGTCGCCTGCGAGCAGGCGACCAAGGTACCGTTCAGATTGCCCATCACGTCTTTCTTAAGTTAAGGAATGGCTGCGGACGATAATATGATAAATTAATATATTATGCAGCTACAGCATCACGGACTACCACCGCAATCGCCTCCGCATATGAGTTAACGGCTTGGGCGTCCGGGCCTTCAACCATAACGCGCAGCAGCGGTTCAGTGCCGGAGGGGCGCAGCAGCACCCGGCCCCGGCCATCCAGTTCACGTTCGACGGAAGCAACAGCCGATTGAATCGCAGAGTTCCCTTTCCAGTCGAAGTTTGGTGAAGTGAAACGTACGTTGACCAGTTTTTGCGGATACATGTTGAGGTCGGCACATGCCTGCATCAGCGTCTCCTTGCGCGAACGAAGGGCTGCCAGTACTTGCAGTGATGAGACAATGCCGTCGCCGGTGCCGTGCTTGTCAAGACAGATGATGTGGCCCGAGTTTTCGCCGCCCAGCAACCAGCCCTTCTCCTGCATCAATTCCAACACATAGCGATCACCGACCTTGGCTCGGGCAAATGGAATCCCGAGTCTTCCCAGTGCATGCTCGAAACCGAGATTGCTCATCAGGGTTCCTGCGATGCCTGCGACGGCTGCAGCCTGCTGACGATGCCGCGCGATCACATAGAGCAATTGGTCGCCATCGTAGAGGATGCCTTTCGCATCGGCCATCAGCAAACGATCGCCATCACCATCGAGCGCAATGCCGATATCAGCCTCCGCCTCAACCACTGCGCGGCGCAGCGTGTACGGTGCGGTAGCGCCAACATCGTCGTTGATATTGAGACCGTTGGGTGCAACACCTATGGAAATGACTTCGGCGCCCAGTTCGTGGAAGACCTTCGGCGCAATGTGATAAGTCGCACCGTGGGCGCAGTCAAGGGCAATGCGCAGGCCACGCAAATCCAGCTCGGCGGGAAAAGTGCTTTTGCAGAATTCGATATAACGTCCGGCGGCATCGTCTATGCGGCGCGCCTTGCCGAGCCGAGCCGATTCCATGCAAACCATTGGCACTTCCAGCCGCGCCTCGATCTCAAGTTCCACTGCATCTGCAAGTTTGACGCCTTGGGCAGAAAAAAACTTTATGCCATTATCTTGATATGGATTGTGCGAGGCGGAGATGACCACACCTGCCTGCAGACGCAACGCACGTGTGAGATAAGCAACAGCCGGTGTCGGCATAGGTCCGACCAGGCAAACATCCACACCTGCGGCAGCAAAGCCCGCTTCCAGCGCGGCTTCCAACATGTAACCCGAGATACGCGTGTCCTTGCCGATCAACACTGCCGGATTATCTCCAGCAGGCAAATGCTCGCGAGCCACCAGCGTAGCGCCGGCCGCATAGCCGAGACGCATGATGAAATCCGGCGTTATGGGGGCCTGCCCCACTTCGCCACGCACGCCATCGGTGCCGAAATATTTACGACTCATTTTTAGAATTCTCCAATGTGTTCCATATTGCCAGCGCATCACGCGTTGCCGCAACATCGTGCACTCGCAGGATGTTGGCACCGCGCGCGACCGAGAGCATAGCAGCCGCAATGCTCGCATACACACGCTCACCTGTTGCACGGCCGGTAAGCATGCCCAGCATCGACTTTCGCGACAAACCGACCATCAGCGGCAAACCGGGCACGCACAGTTCGTCAAGACTGCGCAGCAGCGCAATATTCTGTTCCAGCGTCTTGCCAAAACCGAATCCAGGATCAACCACGATACGCTCCAGGCCGAACCCAGTCGCCTCGGCAGCGGCGACACGTTGCGCTAGAAACTCGGCGACCTCACTGACAACATCCACATAGTGCGGCGCCTGCTGCATGATGCCGGGATTGCCTTGCATGTGCATCAGACAAACGGCAGCCCGGCTCGCGGCGACCAGTTCAAGCGCACCGCTTGCTTGTAGTGCATTGATGTCGTTGATCATGTCGACGCCAATCGCAAGAGCCGACTGCATGACTTCGGGCTTTGCCGTATCAACTGACAGGGGCACTCCGCAATGGAGCAGGCCTTCAAGCACCGGCAATATGCGAGCCTCCTCCAGCGCTGCGGATACTGGAGCAGCACCTGGACGCGAGGATTCGGCACCAATATCGAGAATGTGCGCCCCCTCTTCGACCATGCGTAGCCCGTGCTCAATGGCGCGCTGGGTGTCACCGTGCAAACCGTCACCGGAAAAGGAATCGTCGGTGAGATTGATGATGCCCATGATTTGCGGATAACGCAGACTCAGCACATGGCGACCGCAATGCAGGCACAGATCCTTCTTTTCAGTTTCGGAGCTCATATCATTATCCGAAGTCGTTGAGAGGTGTTCCTTTGATTGATCGCAGTATCTTCTCCCAAGAAGTAATAATGAATGGTGGCAGGAATCAGATCATACGGTTTGTGCACCGCAGTAACAGCGATGCCTGCAGCCTGACCTAACTTGGCTTTGAGCTGCATCAATAAAGCGAATAATATTTTATTTAACTTTGTAACCACATGAATTAATTAAATTATTTATTGAATTAATTTTTGTGCCGCGCAGCAAAATCCTTTGACTTGACCGATAGTGCTCAAGTAAAATTGAGCCACGATTATCACTTTAATAGGAAAAATCATGAGCATTAATTATCTGGTCCCGTTGGCTGTAATGGCAATAGTTGTAGTTTGCTGGTTCGCGGGTTCGCAATCGAAAAGCAAATAAGGCTGCCGTTTAGTCCTGCTGGTAAAACCAGAACTGCAAGACCCATAATACGGGTAATAAAAAAGGCCGCCTACCTGAGCGGCCTTTTTATTTGTATGCGCATTAATTCAAGCAGGCGCCGTGGCACTTGGCGCCTCGCCGGGCGTGCTACTACCACTATCCACCGACGTGTTGGGTGGTGCAGCGCTCGGTTTTGGTGGGCGTGGAGGCTTGCCTGCCATGATGTCGTTGAGCTGCTCGGCATCGAGCGTTTCCCATTCCAGCAAAGCGGTCGCCATGATTTCGATCTTTTCGCGGTTTTCCTCAATTATCTTGCGCGCAACCACATATTGCTGATCAATGATGCGGCGAATCTCTTCATCCACCTGTCTCATGGTCGCTTCGGAGACGTTCTGGTGGTTGGTCACTGAACGGCCGAGGAACACTTCTCCTTCATTCTCGGCATAGACCATCGGCCCCAGCGCGTCGCTCATCCCCCACTGGGTGACCATGCTGCGCGCAATTCCGGTGGCGCGTTCGAAGTCATTGGAAGCGCCGGTGGTCATCTGGTGCATGAACACCTCTTCAGCAATGCGCCCGCCGAAGAGCACCGCGATGGTTTGCAGCAAGCGTTCCTTGTCCTGGCTGTAACGATCGCCCTCCGGCAATTGCATGGTCACGCCCAGCGCACGGCCGCGCGGAATGATGGTGACCTTGTGTACCGGATCAGTCTTGGCCAGCGACTTGGCGACCATCACATGACCAGACTCGTGATAAGCCGTATTGCGTCGCTCTTCTTCCGGCATCACCACCGAACGCCGCGCGCTGCCCATGATGATCTTGTCCTTGGCCTGCTCGAAATCGTCCATGTCCACAAGGCGCTTGTTCTGGCGCGCGGCAAACAGGGCCGCTTCATTTACCAGGTTGGCAAGATCAGCGCCAGCAAAGCCGGGGCAGCCACGGGCAATGATGTCCGCCTTGACGTCGGGGGCGATCGGCACCTTGCGCATATGCACCAGCAGAATCTGTTCGCGGCCGCGCACGTCGGGCAGCGGCACCACCACCTGGCGATCAAAGCGGCCAGGACGTAGCAGCGCAGGATCGAGCACGTCAGGACGGTTGGTGGCAGCTATGACGATGACGCCCGAGGTGCCTTCGAAACCGTCCATCTCGACCAGCAACTGATTCAGCGTCTGCTCGCGCTCGTCATTGCCACCACCGAGACCCGCGCCACGCTGACGTCCCACTGCATCGATTTCATCGATAAAGACAATGCAGGGCGATTGTTTCTTGGCATTCTCGAACATGTCGCGCACGCGCGCGGCACCGACACCCACGAACATCTCGACGAAGTCAGAACCTGAAATCGAGAAAAAAGGTACTTTCGCCTCGCCCGCGATGGCCTTGGCCAGCAGCGTCTTGCCTGTCCCAGGTGAGCCGACCATCAATACGCCGCGCGGAATACGCCCCCCCAGCTTCTGGAATTTGGCAGGATCGCGCAAGAAGTCGACCAATTCGGATACTTCCTCCTTGGCCTCATCGCAGCCTGCGACATCGGCGAAGGTAACGATGTTGGAGCTTTCATCCATGAGTTTTGCCTTGCTCTTGCCAAACGAGAAAGCCCCACCGCGCCCACCGCCCTGCATCTGGCGCATGAAAAAAATCCAGACCCCGATCAACAACAGCATAGGGAACCAGGAAATAAACAAACTGGCGAGGAAGGACTGCTCCTCCTCCGGTTTTGCAACAATCTTGACGTTGTACTTGAGCAGGTCAGACACCAACCACAGATCGGGAGGCGAATACGATGTGATCTTCTTGCCGTCGTTGGTTATTGCCTCAAGCTGACGACCCTGAATTGTCACCTTGGCGACGTGCCCCTGCTTGACCTCGTCGAGAAACTCCGAGTACTCGACCGATCCCAGTGCCGCCTGTCGCGAATTGAACTGGTTGAACACAGTCATCAGCACAATGCCGATGACCAACCAGATCGCTACATTCTTGAACATGTTATTCAACTTAATTGCCTCTCTTCCCGATTCGCGGGATGGTCAACCATTTTAGGCTTGATTCAAATGCGTCGCAAATTACCCTAGGCTGCTTGCAGACGTTTGTTGCGTGCCAGCAAAAACATTTCCGGGCTGCGGTCGCGCGAGGCTGCCGGCTTGCGCATGTGGATGATCTCGAAGTCCTGCTTTACTGCTTCGCGCAATTCGGTGAAACCACTACCCTGGAACACTTTCATCAACATGGCGCCGCCTGGCTTCAGGTGTATGCGAGCAAATTCCAGCGCCAATTCGGCCAGATGCGCTGCTCGCGCCTGATCGGCTGCAGCAATACCCGATATATTGGGGGCCATATCGGATAAAACAAGGTCTATCGTGCGGCCGGCAAGCTGCTTTTCCAATATGCGCAGCACGGCATCTTCACGGAAATCGCCCTGAATGAACTCGACACCCGGGACAGGATCCATCTCCAGCAAATCCAGCGCGATGAGTCTTCCGCCGGGCTGGATGCGCTTTGCCGCATACTGGCACCAACTGCCTGGGGCAGCGCCAAGGTCGACCACGGTCATGCCGGGCTTGAGCAACTTGTCCTTGGCATCGATCTCGGACAATTTGAACACGGCGCGCGAACGCCAGCCTTCGGCATTGGCCTTCTGCACAAAATGGTCATTGACGTGTTCCTGCATCCAGTTTTTCTTTGGATGGTGTTTTTTTGTCGCGCTGTTGCCGAGTTTCATCGCGTTAATATGCCATATCAAAAGCAAAATGATTCACACAAAACAACAAGCCCCGCATTTGCGGGGCTTGTTGTTTATTCCGTTTCACCAACCTGTGTTTAACGCTGGAAAGCCACCACACCCGTGATCATATTGGCAACTGCCGGATTGGGGAGGAAGCCATATGCCATTACTGCACCGATGGCTCCAGCACCGCCGAAGCCACCGGCGATCTCTCCCATGGGAGTACCGGGGGCACCGCAAGCAGTACCACTACAAACTACAGACAACCCGTTCATGGAGTTGGCATCGAATAACGCGCCTTTGGAAATCGGCACATTATTTGCGGAGGCGCTGATAGTTGCGGTGGGTACAACTACATCCACGCCGACATCGACCGTTTGAGCGTCAAAGTTAGCGGAAAGGCTAGCTGAGGTGAGTGTTCCAACAGCACCGGCTGAATCGGTCGGATTTGTCCCACCCGCCACGGTGTAGGCGTAAGTGCCACTTACCGGCAAGGTCACTGGCCCGACAAACTCTGGCGAAGCGATCCAGTGCAGTCCGCCGCCACCTATGCTTGGCGTATCAACAATCACCCCGCCCTCGGTGACCGTTGCTGTAACTCCGGGTTCCCATCGACCCCACTGAATACCTGTCACCCCGTCTGTGCAAGGGCTGCATGGTGCCCCGGCTGACGAACTGGTGCCGGTAAAAGCCGACCCGGAGGTTCCGCCGGACAGTTCTATCGTGGCCTTGTCGCTCAGTTTGGTCAGATTTCCCGTTCCGTCAAAAGCGACTTTGGACAGCGCCTGATACCCTCCCGCCATGGGGTCACCTCCATTTGTCACGATCGGGTCATTCACCATCGCAATTGCAATCCGGTAGGGAGTCAGCGGATCATTGGCCACGGCTGCGCCAAGCGCCGCTACGCCCTGCACCCATTCATAGCTCGGTGTCGGCGTTGCGACCTGTCCATCCAGATTAAATTTCAGGAAGGAGCCGTCCAGTGCTGTCCCTACCAGTTGCCCGGCCAGATTACCGTTTGCCGCCGTACCATCTACTGTCACTGTCAGATAACCGGGCTGCGAAGTGAATCGGTAACTGTCCGCGTAAAATGCGGTCCTGGATTCGCTATTATTCAGCCATTCCAGCGACGCATCAGGCGTAGTGGCCAACCAGTCGTGCCCATTCACCGTCAAGTCCAGATTAACTGCCACGGATTGGGTCATGAAGTTCACCGTGAGCGAGGTGCCACTATTGATCGAGCCATGCACGCCCCCACCCGTCAGGCTGGTGACATCGCCATCGAGAAAGTTGTAAACGGCATTGGTTGCGATCAGCACATCCGACAGATAGACCGGCGTTGGTTCCGGCGCAGTAATCCAGTGCAATTGCGTTGTACCCGGCGTGTAGCTGAAATTATTGTCGGCAACAGATCCCGCCGCCCACTCGCCCCAGTTGATCGTGCCACTGCCGGAACCGACCGGGGTCTGCGCGACCGAGCCCACTGCAGGCGCCACCGTAGCGTTGTTAATGTCTACGCTCCAGCCCGTCAGCACACCACCATCCGTAGTGATCGTTGTCGGTCTTTCAACGTTGTAGGCATTGTTCGCCAGAACATACGTTGTCATGGAGGGATTGGGGGTACCGTTGGAAACAGCCGGGTTGCCACCAACCGACAAACGGTCTAACGCCACCAGGCCATCCACATTCAGATTGCCGTTGTTATCCCAGACATCGTACTGGACGATCGCACCGGCATAGTTCTGGCCGATAAACGAGCCGTTGATGTTGCCGCCGCAACTTCCGCAAACCACCGAGTCAACGGTAATGTCCGGCGCTGAACTATTGAAACTTGCCCCGGTTCCGGTAGTCAGTTCAAAGAAGTTAATCGGCATGCCGTTACTGGCAGAAGTCCAACTGGTGGTTCCCATGGTCCCACCCAGCGCAACATCCACCGTCTGATTGGTGAAATCCGCACTCATCGTCGCCGAAGTCGCCGTGCCTGCTGCCCAATTGTTGGAATTGTTATCGTAAGACGTCATGGCAATATTTGTGTAGCCAAACGTGCCCACCAGCGGGCCGGTTTGAACGCCAGCATTTACGGCGGAATCAAGGTAACCCTCCGCTCCATACATATAGCCGTGAGCAGTACCGCCACCATTACCCGGCATGATCACATGGTGCTCGGTCGCAGAAACACTCGCCACGCTTTCCCACACGCCAAAGGTAATGCCATTGGCTGTTGTTGTCGGGATTGATCCCGTGGCACCATTCAGGACATCCGTTCTATAGCCAGAACCATTACCGTAACTTTCGGTGAACGTAGTCGGATTGGCCAAAGGAGTCAATTCACCCGGAGCAGCGATAAAGTTAAAGCCGCCGCCGTAAGCCCCGGTGTAGGCTACTGCCGTTCCCGTTGCGGCATAGGCTGCATACGGTCCGCCCGATGACACTGTCGGCAGAGTTGCAGTGGTGAATGCCACAAACCCCTGCACCGCATTGCTTGCAGAATCGGTGGGCAACGCCGTCGTCGGCCAAAGGTTGTAAGAAATTGCGGCACTGCCCGCCAAGTCTCCGGCAAAATTGCCGCCCAGATCGGCGCTATAACCCGACGCACCGGCGGCACAGGTTCCGGCAGAACAAACCGTCGTCAGGTAACTGGCATCGGGAACACCGAAGCCGCTACCCTGAATTGGCAAGCTGGTACCGGTCACATCGAAAGTCCCCGCCATGGAACCGCTGGACATGGTCAGGCTTACCGCTGCGTCCACCAGTTGATTGGTGAAATCCGCCGAGAGCGTCGCGTTGTTCAAGAACCCAGGATTGCCAAACGCATCCACTGGCGTGGTATGCCCGGCCATGGTGTAGGTGCTCGTTGCTGTCAGCGACTGGACATATCCGGCCGGCGGTGGCAACAGCACGATCCAGACATTATCAAGAGGCGTGTAGGTATAGACGTTGGCCGGAGTGGTGTTATCCGTCACGGTAATCGTCGGATTTTCCCAGCGGCCCATATAGATGCTGTTGTCGGCCAGCTTGAAGGTGTCCGCCGCCGTGCCGCCACTCCACTTGATATCGGCGCCGCTGACGCCAGTGATGGCGGGGGTAAGCACATCGCCATTCTGGTTTGACTGAATCTGGAACGGCGCAACGCGCATCTCGACCAGATTGCCACTGCCATCCAGCACGTAATTCGTATTGGACTGCAAGGGGGTGTCTGGTGTGAAGCCGGCATTGAAGCCGCCACTCACTGCTGTCGACAGCATTGTTGCGCCGATGAAATCAGTGGCGACCGCTGGATTGTTGTAAGCCGCAATCGGGGCATTGGCCGCTACCGTGGCCGCATTGCTGGTAACTTCGGCCAACTGGCTGGTTGACAAATTTACCGCAATACCGGCGCTGGTAGCTACGGTTTGTGCAGCGCTCGCTTGCGTGCTGGCAGTTGCCGCATCGCTGGATGCAGTGGCAGCTGCATTGGCTGCCGCCGTCACCGCCGCACTTGCTGCGGCCTGTGCCGATTGCGCATTGGCCAACTGGGTGGCTACAGCAGTTGCTGCAGCTTGGGTATTGGCCTGTTCCGCTTGGGCGATGGCGAGCTGCTGCTGGGCAATGAGCAGTTGCGCCTGTGCGTTGGCAAAATCGCCCGCCGCCTGATACGAGGCCGCCAGTGTCGCCGCAGCCTGTGCCGCAGTCGCCGCCGCCGCCGCATTCGCCGCCGCGGTTTGCGCAGCCGTCAATGGCGTAGTGGCAATGCTTTGTGCTGTGATGATCGCAGAATTCTGCGCATCCGCCGTGGCGAGGCTGCTGCTTGCAGTGCTCAGGCTTGTACCGGCATTTCCCAGCGCAGTCGACGCCGCATCCTGGGCTGAAGTCAGTGCGGCATTCCGGGTGACGACATCTCCCGCTGCCGCTTGCGCCAGCGCATTTGCTGCCTGCAGGGAGCTGTTTGCATTCTGCACGGCGGTGTTTGCAGAAGCCGCCGTCGTATCTGCAAAAGCGCCGTTTGCTGCCAAGGCGCTTTGTGCCGCCGCCGCCGCATCGGCGGCGGCCGTCGCGGCTGTCTGCGCCGCGCTTGCATTGGCCGCCGCTGCCGCTGCGTCGGCTGTTGAGAGCGCCGTTGCGGTACTGACTGCCGTAGTTGCGGTACCGATAGCCGTCGTGGCAGTACCGATGGCTGCGGTTGCCGGGGTGGTGCTCGCCAGCGCAATGCCTGTCAGGTTTGTATTGGCTGCCGCTGCAGCATTGGCGGCCGTTTGCGCCGCAGTCGCCACAACAGCGGCAGCATCAGCGGCTACTTGCGCAGCCACTGTTGGCGAAGTCGGCGTCGAATCGGCAGTAAAGGCCACCAGTCCCTGCACCATGTCGGTTACGGAAGTGCCGGCGCTCGTGGTTGGCCAGATGCTGTAGGCCAGCCCGGCACTCGCCGCCTGTGTGCCGGCAAAGCTGCCGCCGACGTTGGCGCTGTAGCCCGTGGCGTTGCCGGCGCAGGTGCCGGTGCAATTTGCCGTCAATACATTGTTGCTGCCAAAGCCGCTGGGATTGGTCGAGGCCACGTTTTCAATCGGCATATGGCCGCTGGCCACATCAAAGGTGCCCGCCATCGGGCTTGCCGCGCCCATGGTCAGGTTGACCGCCGCATCGACCCATTGATTGGTGAAGTCGGCAACCAGCGTCGCCGTATTCAATGTCCCAAGATTGCCGAGGGCATCGTAGGGCGTGGTATGCCCCGCCATGGTGTAGGTGGTCGTTCCCGTCAGCGACTGGACATAGCCGACCGATGGCGGCAGGAGTACGGCCCACAGACTGTCTTTCGGCGTGTAGGCGGTTACCGCGGAATTGCTCAGATCGGTTACCGTCACCGTCGCGTTCTCCCAGCGTCCGCCATAGACGCTGTTGTCGGGCAACTTGAAGCTTTCCGACGCGGTACCGTTGGTCCAGGTGATGTCGGCGTGGGCAATCGGTGTACCAATGCTATTGCCGTCTTGCAACGAGGAAGTATTGAAGGAAATATCGCGCGCTTCGACCAGATTGCCGCTGCCATCGAGCACGTAGGTCGTGTTGACGACCGGCGGATTGTCCGGTGACTCGCCGAGGTTGTAGCCGCTGCTCGCTCCAGGCACCGGCATCATCGTATGGCCGATAAAATTACTGGCAACCGCGGGGTTGTTGTAGGCGGCAATCGGTGCGTTGGCCGCTACAGTGGCAGCATTGCTGGTAACCACGGCCAATTGGCTGCTGGTGCTTGCCAGTGCGGTACTGGCATTGGCGGCTGCGGTTTGCGCTGCTGCTGCAAGGGTTTGTGCGCCAGTCGCACCGGTACCGGCATTGGCCGCAGCAGTGTTGGCCGAACTGACGGCCGCGGTAACCGCATTGTTTGCATTGGTTTGCGCAGTCGTTGCAACGGGGAGTTGATTGGACAGGGCCGTACTGGCACTTTGTGCAATAGCCAGTTGCTGTTGGGCGATAGTCTGCTGCTGCTGGGCAATGGCCAATTGCGCTGCCGCACCGGTAAAGTCACCCGCCGTCTGGAGTGAAGCAGCCAGGTCTGCCGCTGCCTGCGCCGCACTGGCGGCCGACTGCGCCAGGCTTGCCGCAGTTGCGGCCTGGGAAGCAAGACCTGACGCTGCATTTTGCGCGGTGGTAATGCTGGTGTTGTTGGTGTTTGCGGTATCCAGCGCGGCATTGGCTGCGGTCAGGTTGGTGTTGGCGGTTGCCAAGGCGCTATTTGCTGCCGCCTGTGCTGTCGTGAGCGCAGCATTTTGCGTGCTTACTGTAGCGGCGGCGGATTGAATACTGCTATTGGCACTTTGCAGGGCGGCATTGGCATCTGCAGTCGCCGTGTTTGCCGGCCCCGCCAGAACGTCCGCGAAAGCACTATTTGCGCTCAGTGCCGCCTGTGCCGCAGCCGCCTTGCTGGCCGCAGCAGTTGCCGCGGCTTGTGCGGTACTGGATGCAGTGGTGGCATTCACTGGCGTGATTGCCGTAGCACTGGTCACCAATGGCGCGGCAGTGGCTATTGTGCCATCTGCTGTTGCAATTGCCGTGGTTGCAGGCGTCGTGGACACAACGGTGATTGCAGCAAGCTGGGTGCCTGCTGCTGTGGCCGCCGTCGCAGCAGCGCTGGCGGCATTGGCCGCAACCAGTGCCGCATCCGCTGCAGTCTTGGCTTGAATGTCGAACGTCCCATTCTGCACCGGCGCCGGGGGGCTGCCCGAACCAGCAGAAACCGTCTGGTTCGTTGTGTCCAATACCAGAGAATCATTGGTGGCTGTGACCGGAATTGTGGTTTGCGGCGGCGCTATATTGGTAGTGGTTGTTGTGTCAGTTACCGCAGGTGCGATAGAAACACTGGCCTGAATGCCAGCCCCCTCACTGGTGTTATCCACTACGGCATTGTCCCGAATCGGCTCCGGGTTTCCTGTTCCTGCCGTTGTTCCTGCGTTATCTCCGCCTTGATCGCCAGCTTGAGCAGTCTGCTCCTGCCCATCCGTTTTCTGTGCTGTCTGCGGCCCTTGATCATCGGCCTTCTCTTCCTTGTCCTTCGCCCCGATTACTTTCGCCTCCTTAGCCGGCGCTGCTGCAACGGTGAACAAGTTGGTATTGATGGGAAGTAGTTTGGGGGGGCGAGTGATTCCGCCCGCAAAGCCCATCTGGTTGGGTTTTACGTTGACCGTACCTGCATTCGTGGTCAGAGAGGTCTCCCCGACATTGACCTTGCTGTATGCGCCTGCCGGAACACCCGGCATGGCAATCGGCACATAGGCGGTTTCATGATCGGTGCCGCGGATACCAATAGTCGCTACTGGCG
Organism: Georgfuchsia sp.; assembly: GCA_049276455.1. GTDB lineage: Bacteria > Pseudomonadota > Gammaproteobacteria > Burkholderiales > Rhodocyclaceae > Georgfuchsia. Next base: position 39,952 of record JBASWL010000026.1, read on the forward strand.
TCGTAATCCTGTATGACTTCCTGTTGATGCGACCGATGAGGCCAGTCACCGCACGGAAACTGCCCTTTACCAAAGAGAAAAAGCTGTTTTCGGGCTGGCCTTCCTTGGTGGCAAATTTGTAGCTGTCTATCTTGAGTTGAGTGTCCTGGCGCACGGCGATGAACCCGCCATCCACCATTTTGACCTGTGCCGTACCCGCCTTGGCGGAACTGATCGTGTCGCCTTCGTTGATGGCGTCACCTTTGTTCAGGGCATGAGTCACACCGCTGGCATTAATGATCCGAACATCCCCGTGAACGAACTGGATATGACCTGCGACATCGGCCCAGGCCGCTGTCGCATTGAGAAGCAGCGCGGCCACGCCAGCCATGCAGAGAAAAAGTTTGCGAGTATTCATGAGACGCCTCACTATCTAAACCTGTTGAATAATCAAAAGTCCTTGCGTACCGCTACCGATACGTCGGCACGGTGGTAGCGGTAAATTGCGATGTTTGAATCGTTCCGCGACAAGGTAACTTGCGGCCGTACTGTCCATGATTTATCGACATGCCAGTTCATGCCCAAGGTCACATCCATCTGCCGGTCATTGCGGGTTGCCAGGAAAGCGGCATTGGTTTTGTCATATCTCGCCCACTGGAAACCCACACTTTCGAAATAGTCCCACTTGTCGTTCAGCATTATCTGGGCGCCAAGGCGCAGCCCGGTCATGTCCTTATTGCCATCGGCACGTCCGCCCGCGGGATTGATCGGGGTCACTGGAGCCACGCTTTTCTCGTGCCCCACGAACATGCTGCCAAACCATGCCGACTTGCCATCAGGCATAACATGCATCCCGCCCGCGCCGATAATCGACTGGTCGAAATTCTGGATCCGCATCGAAGTCGGGTCAAAACGGAAGCTGGAAAACTGGCCGAACATGCTGAGCTGATTGCCCGGACTGAGGATGTGCCGCCACTCACCGTTGACACCCGCCGTGTTGTAAAGACGCGTGGTTGATAACATATATTGATTTCCCTGCAATCCGGCACGAAACATGTCATCTCCCCTGGTGTAGGAAACCCCGGCACGTTCGAGCAGATCAACGGTATCGAACTGGGACTCTGATATATAGCCGCGCTGACGCAAGTCGGCACCGGCATATAACGAAACTGCCGGAGAAATGGCGTGCGTAACTTCACCACCCACTGCGATGCCGGCATAGCTGTCGGCCATGGCAATATTGGCCTGACTCAAGGTAAACACCAGATTGCCGAACACGGGTATGGGAATCTGGCCCTGGCTGGTGGAACTGTTGATATTGGTGTCGCGGCCTACTGACCCTTCGACATAAGCGGTGATTCGCGTCTGCAGCGCTTTCTCGTGCGCCGCCAGCGCGTCCAGATACTTCTGAATGGTGACCCTCGCCGCCTCAGGCGGGTTTTGTTTCAATACCGTTTCGAATTCAGTCTTGGCACGCGGCAGGTCGCCCAGTTGGAAATAGGCTCGAGCCATGTCGAGTCGCGCGCCGGCAAAATTGGGATCGACCGCGATCACGCGCTCGAACGCAATGGTTGCCTTGTCCGGCTTGCCACTGTCCAGCGCAGCGATTCCCAACAGGTAATCGAAACGCTTGTCTCCAGCCTTTTCGAATTCCTGTGGTTCCAGCAAGGCATAAGCCTCGGCAGCCTTCCCGGCTTTCATCAGGGCTTCAGCCGCATCTATCGATGTTCCTTTTGCGGCAATTTCGACAGCAGGTTTGGCCTGCGTATCAGACCCAGACTGCGCCCTGACATCCTGTGCATAAGCAACCCGACCAGACCCAACTGTCGCCAAGGTTAATGCCACCACAAAACCGCAACACACACGACTAAAGCTCATAGTTACCCTTCCCCAGATACCGGCGAATAATGGCCATCTTTTTAACACGGATATATTACTAGATCTAATTTTATTTTTTTGTGCCATCGTCATATTCTGGCCAGAATTTGTGGCTTGTAGTGAAGTGGCGACAGAAAATTCTGGGCATGCAGAAAACCCGGTTTCTGACAAGAGCTGCAAACAAAAAAGGCTTGCTGCCCCGCTTTATTAGAGGCGTTGTCGTTCTTCATCGCGCTAAAATACTGGCATGATTGAATTGAACCCAACTGAAATCTGCGCCCTGCGTGCCCAGGCCCATCATCTGCGGGCCATCGTCAGCATCAGCAAGAATGGTCTCTCCAATGCCGTGATGAAGGAAATTGACAGTTCTCTGAATGCGCATGAACTTATCAAGGTGAAACTTTACGGCATCGAACGCGCCGAACGCGATGCTGCACTTGCAACAATCTGCGATCAGCTGGATTGTGCACCAATTCAGCATATCGGCAATACTTTGGTGCTGTGGCGGCCGAAACCCGCAGCAGAGGCCAAAACGCCACCGTCCCGGCGCAAGCCCCAACCCAAAACCAAGAAACAGGCAGCAGCAGCGGCTGAACAGAGATCGCGCAAAAATTAGCGTTTCAAGGTCGGTACGTTTTTCCTCGCAACTGCATTATTCAACTCGAACAAGGCCTCCTTGATTCATTTTGTCTGGTATCCCTGCGGGCGAGGCCAGACAACCTCAACTTAAGGGGAAATTGCCATTCACGCTTCGGCAGACTCAGTACGAACGGCTTGAGTGTTTCCACCCATCCTTACCCACTCCCTATATACCCGCAGCGGCACCTGCGCATCATTCGCAGCATAAAGAACCTGCCCCTGACTAAAGCGCGGATTGGCCCAGTTGGTCGTCGAAATCTTTTTTGACTTTTGCAGCTTCTGGCCGAAGAAGTAGGCAACCGAGGTCTTGGCGCCAAAATCCTGGTGCTGGAAGCCGCGCAGGGCCACGGACAAATCCAGTACCCCCTGGGTATGGATATCGAACTTTGCCGCCAATCGCTTTACGTCATCCTTGAGGCCAAAGCCTACTTTCATGATGTGCGGCGATTCCAGGAGGGGCTTTAGAATCGTGATGTCGAACTGGGCAGTCAAGGGAAAGAGCCATGCCCGGTCGTCAGTGGCAAACTGGATCAGATGCGGGCCTGTGGATTCCTCGCCCTTGCGAAAGGTGGGTTTGGATTCGGTGTCGAAGCCGAGCGCATCGGATGCCATTAGTATGGTCACGGCCACTTCGGTAGCCTGCCGTGACTGGACCAGTGTTACGTCTTCAGGCTGGATACCGGGATAGGGCGGCAGTTCGGCGGTAACGAGAGTATCGCTCAAGGTGATTCTGTAAGCCACGCTTCTGCTTCAGCCAGACTCTCGAACACTTCCAGTTCGACATCGCCGATGGCGCGCGTGAGCCATGCGCTCCAAGTTACCCATTGACTGCTACAAAGCACGGCGATCTTGCCGAAGTCGTGGCCATGCGCACGCGCGAACTTGATTTCCTCCCATGCCACATCGACAGTGAAATCCGCCATGTTGCGCAAATCGAAGAGCAGGTTAAGCGGCACGCTGGCCCCGCTCATCAGCGTCTCGAACTCTTTGAAATCTCCCAGCGTGAATTCGCCAAATACGGCAACGGTAACGAGATGTTCCTTGTGGTCGATGGAGATCATGACAGTTCCTTGAACGGGGACGGGCGGACTATAACTCAGTCTTGTTCCGCCGGTGCGGCGGGCGCGGCACGTGAAAGACCCGTCGCCGCCACGCCGCCTGCGACGATAATCGCCATGCCGCCCCAAGCCAGCGGCGTCAATATTTCGTCCCAGAGCAGCATGCCGAACAGACTGGCGAAAGCAACGGTCGAATACGCCATGCCCGCGGTCGCCAGGGTCTTGCCGCGCTTGTAGGCAGTGGTCATGCACAACTGCGCCGCGGCGCCGAAGGCACCGACGCCGAACAGCAGCGCCCAGCCGCTCGCATCGACGGTATGAGCCGGGCCGGAGGCCAGCAGCCAGGGCACGCCACCCAGCATTGAAAACAGCGAGAAGTAAAATACCGTACGCCATTCCGGTTCGCCCATTTCGCCGAGATGCCGCACATTGAGATAGGCGACGCTTGCAACGACTCCCGATGCGAGCCCGAGAACGCCGCCCAGCCATTGTTCGCGCGCCAGCGTCGGTTGCAACAACATGACGATGCCGATAAGGCCGAGCACGAGCGCGCCATATAGCACGGGACGCACCGGCTCCCGCGCCCAGAACGCCAGCAGCAGGGCGAGAAACAGTGGCGAAGTGTAGTTGAGCGTCACTGCCGTCGCCAGCGGAATCATGCTGATGGCGTAGAAATACGCCACCAGCGCGACGAAGCCTGAGCAGCCGCGCACGAGGTGGGAGCGCCACAGCGGCGTCGCCAGCGGCAGACGGCGCACCACGATATAGCCTCCCAGCAGCAGCGTCGCCACAGCGCCACGCGCGAACACCAGTTCCCCCGACGAGAACACCTGGCTGCCGAGCTTGACGCAGACACCCATGCAGGCGAACAGGAAACTTGCTGCAACCATCCAAAGGGATTGCATATTCGAAAAGCGGGACAACCCGATGGCGTCCTGCTGCTCCAGAAATCTATTTCAAATGCTCGGCCATGACGCGCCGGTAAAATTCGTGGAAGTGCTGCATGCCATCTTCCATCGGTGACTGGTAGGGGCCGACTTCGTTGCGCCCCTCTTTCCAGAGTGCGTAACGACCGCGGTCCATGCGTTCACCGATGTCGTCGTCCTCTATTGCGGTCTCCATGTAGGCGTCCTGTTCAGCTTCGATGAACTCACGTTCGGAAGTAGCGATTTCCTCTGGATAATAAAACTCGACGACGTTAAGTGTCTTGTTTACCTCCTGAGGGATCAGCGTCGATACCACGAGCACATGCGGATACCACTCGACCATCACGTTCGGGTAGTAGGTGAGCCAGATGGCCCCGTGTTTCGGCAGTTCGCCCTCGTAGTGGTCGAGCACGGCCTGATGCCAGCGTTGGTAGGCATCCGAACCGGCTCTGGCGAGTGAGGTTACACCGACGCGCTGTACCGAGTACCAGTCGCCGAACTGCCAGGTCAGGTCGTTGCAGGTCACGAATTTGCCCAGACCGGGATGGAAAGGCACAACGTGATAATCCTCAAGATACACCTCGATGAAGGTCTTCCAGTTGTAGTTGCATTGGTGCAATTCGACGCGGTCGAGCTTGAATCCTCTGAAATCAAATTCACCGGCAACCTGCATTTCTGCCAGATCGGCATTGGCCGAACGTGGCCCCTTGAACAGCAGGCCATGCCAATTTTCGAGCCGGGTGCGTTGCAGGCAGAAATCCGGTTTCGCCGGGAAATGCGGTGCGCCGAACAGATGACCGGCAATGTCATAGGCCCAGCGGTGGATCGGGCAGACGATGTACTTTGAGTTGCCCGCGCCTTGCAGCATGATGGCCTGTCGATGGCGGCAGACATTCGACATGTCGTAAATGTCATCCTCCTGACGCACCAGCAGGCGCGAATGGTCGCGCCATTCCTGCGAGCGGTAATCGTTGGGATGGGGCACCATCAACTCATGACCAACATAACCCGGCCCGGCATCGAAGATGAGTTTCTTTTCCAGTTCGAAACGCTTTTCGTCGAAGTACCAATCGACGGGGAACTGGGAAACGGCTGGCGCAATGACCGCCTGGCTCGCGATATCGGACATAATTCCCAACCTCCAAGAAAAAAGCCACCCGGAAACCGGAAAACCGGATAATCCCTGCCAGCAAAGGTTTTCAGTGTTAAGGAGTATATCGGAGATGCGCCGAATTTGACCAACACTGCAGGCTTGAGCTATTTTTACGACTTTCTACCTTGACCACGGTCAAAAACAGCAAACAGCGGCCATGGCCAAAACCACATCCCCAGACAAGCCCGTTTCAACCGCCAGTTTCGAAGACTCGCTACGCGAACTCGAAGCTATCGTCGATGCAATGGAAAAAGGCAACCTCGACCTCGACCCGTCACTCGCAGCCTATCAGCGTGGCATGGAACTGATCAAGTTCTGTCAGGACAAACTGGCGGCCGCAGAAAACAAGATACGCGTTTTTGATCAAGGCGTTCTGAGCGAGACTGATCTGCCCGATGCCGACTGACCTCTGCGCTGATTGGGTTAGCCGAATCCAGTCGCGAACGGAAACAACACTGGATCGGTTACTTCCTCGTGCTGACTTTCCGCCGCAACGGCTCCACGCTGCCATGCGCCACGCCATGCTTGGCGGAGGCAAACGCGTCCGCCCCCTGCTCTGCCATGCCACGGGTGAAATGTTCGGCGCATCACCTGCTGCGCTAGATGCAGCGGCCTGTGCGGTCGAGTTGATCCACGGCTATTCTCTGGTGCATGACGATCTGCCCTGCATGGATAACGATGTACTTCGGCGAGGCAGGCCAACTTGTCACGTCGCCTACGGTGAAGCAACGGCGTTGCTCGCTGGCGATGCGCTCCAGTCATTGGCATTCCGCACGTTGCTCGATGCAGAGTTGCAAACAAAGGCAATGCGTTTGTTTGCCGATGCCGCTGGATCGCTGGGCATGGCGGGAGGGCAAAGCCTTGATCTTGACGCAGTGGGGCAATCTTTGTCTCTGCAAGCGCTGGAAAACATGCATCGCCTCAAGACCGGGGCGCTGATTCGAACCGCCGTGTTGCTGGGAGCCTATTGCGGCCAACCCGGTGCCGGGTTGGCCGCAAGCGCCGACGATGAAGATATTGAAATCCTGTCCCGATTTGCGGATACCATTGGCCTGTTGTTCCAAGTGGTAGACGACATTCTCGATGCCGAAGCGAGTACCGAAACACTGGGGAAAACTGCCGGCAAGGACGCGAAAGACAACAAGCCCACCTACGTTAGCCTGATGGGTCTGGATGCCGCCAGAAACAAGGCGGTGGAACTCGGCAAACTTGCTCATACAAGCCTTGATCACTTCAGCCACCGCGCCGATCGTTTGCATTTCATTACTGATTACATTGCCAAGCGTGAAAACTGAAGTGACCAGGATGTACCCCTTACTCGACACAGTTCATTCCCCACTCGAACTGCGTACCCTGCCACCAGAGTCGCTGGCAGCGCTGGCAGCGGAACTGCGTGAATTCCTGCTTGAATCAGTATCGAAAACCGGTGGCCATCTATCGTCCAACCTTGGCACGGTTGAGTTGACCATCGCACTGCATTACGTCTTCGACACACCTGAGGACCGGCTGGTTTGGGATGTCGGTCACCAGACTTATGTGCACAAGATATTGACTGGCCGGCGCGAGGGCATGGCGCGACTGCGAATGAAGGACGGCATTTCTGGATTCCCGCGCCGTTGTGAAAGCGAATTCGACACTTTTGGCGTCGGTCATTCTTCGACGTCGATTTCTGCCGCGCTAGGCATGGCAGTGGCAGCAAAACTTCAAGGCAGCAGTCGGCGCACAGTGGCCGTCATCGGCGATGGAGCAATGTCTGGTGGGCAGGCTTTCGAGGCACTGAACAATGCTGGCGTAACCGATTCCAACCTGCTCGTAATCCTTAACGATAACGACATGTCGATCTCACCGCCGGTCGGTGCGCTGAACCGCTATCTGGCGCGCATGTTTTCGGGTGGATCTTTCAATGCGATTCGCCATGCCGGCCAGAAACTGCTCAAGAACGTCCCTCCGCTGCATCGTTTCGCCAGCCGTTTCGAAGAACACGTGAAAGGCATGTTCGTGCCCGGCACACTATTCGAGGAATTAGGCTTCAACTACATTGGCCCGATTGATGGCCACGATCTGGAATCGTTGCTGCCGACACTGCAGAACCTGCGCAAACTGGAAGGACCTCAGTTCCTCCACATCATCACCACAAAGGGCCAAGGCTACAAACTGGCCGAGGAAGACCCAGTGCTGTATCACGGTGTATCCAGGTTCGATACCTGTAATGGCATCGAGAGTGGAGCAAGCAGTGGCAAAAGCGCAGGAAAACTGACTTATACGCAAGTATTCGGCGACTGGCTGTGTGACATGGCGGCGGCCGACGAGCGACTTATCGGCATCACCCCGGCCATGCGTGAAGGTTCTGGTTTGGTACGCTTTGCCGAAACAGACCCGGACCGTTATTTCGATGTCGGCATCGCCGAACAGCACGCACTGACCTTTGCCGCAGGGCTTGCCTGTAACGGCATGAAACCTGTCGTCGCCATTTATTCAACCTTCTTGCAGCGGGCGTACGATCAACTGATCCACGATATCGCCCTGCAGAACCTGCCGGTGATGCTGGCCATAGACCGGGGTGGGCTGGTCGGTGCCGACGGCGCGACGCACAATGGTGCTTTTGATCTTTCCTTCCTGACCTGCATCCCCAACATGGTGATCATGGCGGCCAGTGACGAAAACGAGTGCCGCGCCATGCTGACCACGGCCTATCGGCACAATGGTCCGGCGGCGGTGCGTTATCCGCGCGGCGGGGGATCTGGCGTGGTGGTAGAGCAGGCACTGACTATCCTTCCGCTCGGGCGTGGAGAAATGCGCTGCGAGGGAGAAGAAGTTGCAATCCTGGCCTTTGGCGCGGCGGTCACCTCTGCACTAAAGGCTGCAGAAGAACTGAATGCGACGGTCGCCAACATGCGTTTCATCAAACCACTTGATCGGGAACTAGTGTTGGAACTTGCGCGGCGACATAGTCTGCTGGTCACTGTTGAGGAGAATACCCTGATCGGCGGCGCAGGGTCTGAGGTCGCGCGCTGCCTCGAAGAGAATGGTTGCGCCATACCGCTACTGCGCATTGGTCTACCCGACCATTTCTTCGACCATGGCGATCCAATGCTGTTGCTGGCCGAGGCTGGCCTTGACGCGGCAGGTATCGTCAAACAAATCCGGGACAAACAGACAAACGTGCCAGTATAAGTTGAGTAAATTTGTCGGGAAAGCTATTATTTGTATAATGCCAAGCTCCGTCGGGCCTTATTCTCTCCGGCGTGACAGCCCTTATCAGAAGCAAATACCATGAACACAGTCAAGCCAGAAGGCATAGCCGACGTACAGAACAGCGCAGATACGCGCCAATTACCGATTAACAAGGTCGGTATCAAGGCCATCCGTCATCCCGTCATGCTGCTCGATCAGAGCGGTGGTGTCCAGCACACTATTGCCACTTTCAACATGTATGTGGAACTGCCCCACAACTTCAAGGGCACCCACATGTCGCGCTTCGTCGAAATCCTCAACGAGCACGACAGGGAAATTTCAGTGGAAAGTTTCGAGTCAATCCTGCGCGAAATGGTGCAGCGACTTGAAGCTGATGTCGGCCATGTCGAAATGAGCTTCCCTTATTTCATCAACAAGACTGCGCCGGTCTCGGGCGTAAAGAGCCTGATGGACTACGAAGTCTGCTTTCTCGGCGAAGTGCGCAAGAACGGCAGCTACAAGCAGACCACCAAGGTCGTGGTACCGGCAACCAGTCTCTGCCCTTGCTCGAAAAAGATTTCCGAGCGCGGCGCCCATAACCAGCGCTCCCATGTAACCATCACCGCCACCACCAACGACTTCGTCTGGATCGAAGAACTGGTACGCGTGGTGGAACATCAGGCCTCATGTGAACTCTACGGACTGCTCAAGCGCACCGATGAAAAGTACGTCACCGAGCGCGCCTACGACAACCCGAAGTTTGTCGAGGACATGGTGCGCGATGTCGCGGCAGTACTCAATGCCGATCCACGCATCGATTCCTATGTCGTCGAATCGGAAAACTTCGAGTCGATCCATAACCATTCGGCTTATGCGCTGATAGAACGCGATAAAAAGAATAGTTTGCTTCCTTAGCCCCACTGCCCAGATTAATACTATCAACTCTAGTTGATTACCGAGGCGAGGAAAAAGCACAACAGCGTTGCCGGATTACTGGGTGGCGCTTTTCTTTCAGGACGGGTTCCCTTGGGCGCTGTTTACATTTGAGCTCAGCGAATGAAATGGGCCGATTGACCAAGCATACCTGGTGTCACCAGCGTAATGCCCTTCTCGCTGACGTGAAAACGCTTGCGGTCCTCATCGACATCAAATCCTATTGTCATTCCTGGCGGGATACGGCAATGCTTGTCGATTACCACCCGCCGCAATTTTGCACGGCGACCAATATCCACATCAGGCAGAATCACCGAATCCTCGACCTCGGCATAGCTATGCACATGTACCTTGGAAAAAAGCAGGGAACGCTTCACGGTGGAACCGCTGATGATGTCACCGCCTGATACCAGGGAATCTACAGCCATCCCGCGCCGTCCATCGTCGTCAAAAACAAATTTGGCCGGTGGCAGCTGTTCCTGATGGGTCCAGATTGGCCAGACTTCATCATACATGTTGAGTTCCGGCGACACCTTGGTCAAGTCGATGTTGGCTTCCCAATAGGCGTCGATGGTACCCACATCACGCCAATAGGGCATGTCGGGCCCAACCATTTCGACGCAACTGTCGGCAAAATTATGGGCAGAAACACGATAGCGTGAGATGGCATAAGGGATCAGGTTCTTGCCGAAATCATGGCTGGAGTTTGGGTCGTCGCTGTCGCGAATCAGCTGCTCATAAAGAAAGTCGGCATTGAACACATAGACGCCCATGCTAACCATGGCCCGATCTGGCTTACCGGGAATGCAGGGTGGATCAGTTGGCTTTTCCATGAAGCTGGTGATGCGCTGACTATCATCCACGCTGATGATGCCAAAGGACGACGCTTCGCCAATGGGGACTTCCATGCAGGCCACGGTCATGTCAGCGCCTTGCTCCGCATGCTGGACCAGCATGCGGCCATAATCCATCTTGTAGACATGGTCTCCGGAAAGAACAACGACATAACGCGGGCGGTTGCGACGCAGCACATCCAGGTTCTGGAACACTGCATCCGCCGTACCCTGATACCAGTTGTCGCCCATCTGCTGTTGTGCCGGCAACAGATCAATTTGCTCGTCAAACCGGCCATCAAGAAAGCTCCAGCCGCGCTGCACATGGCGGATCAGGCTTTGCGCCTTGTACTGCGTGGCGACGCCGATGCGGCGAATACCCGAATTGACACAGTTCGAGAGGGTAAAGTCGATAATGCGAAACTTGCCACCGAAGGGAACTGCCGGCTTGGCGCGCCAATCAGTCAGTTGCACTAGCCGGCTGCCACGTCCGCCGGCAAGCACCATGGCATAGGTGCCGCGGGTCAGGTGGCTAACAAAACGGCCAAATCCGGAGGACGCATCATTTTGTGCTGGTGTTATTTGCATGGACTTATCCCTCATCATAGATGGTGGCCTAAAATTGAACCGTAACTGTAGATAAAGTCAACCTGCGCACATTGGCCGAAGCACCCGAGCACAAACCCTTTCGCATGACCTGCCTGTATCGTACCGCGGATGGCTGGAATCTGGTCGTGCTACGTATTGCCCTCGTCCTAACAACTTCGAATCCAGAGGCATTACCAAACTTTTTGCCTGCACAATCATTAAGGAAAGGGTATGGGCGCCTCCCGCTCCGTAGGCACTGAAGACGAGTTATCCCCCGCGCCGCTCATATTTGGTTATAGAGGAACCGCCGGTGATCGGCATTATGGATAACTCAAGAGTGGTGTAGCAGGAGAGGGGCCCTCACGGGCCGACGGCATCGAAGTACCCAAGGTGAATGAATCGAAGTTCGGCGCCGGGAGCGCAACGCGTGCGCCCAAGTTCTGGAACCTGCCGTTCGACCGACGTACAACTCATCAGCTCTTTCATTGTCCAAAGACGACGATCTGGGTTCGGCGCTAAACTCTTCGATTGACCGCTTTCTGAATATATTGTCGAATGGGTACAATGGAAAAAATTGCTACATAGACGCGGCCACAGCAATTCACGTCAGTCCGTTGATCTTGGCGTAGCCTGTTTCTGGCCTGTTTTGCTGAATGTATGACGGATGTTGTTTTGAAACTGCCGGTCGATGGATATGGGAATTCAGAAGATTGAAGTCGCAAGGGGAATTCAATGGATCGAGATTCCAGAGGTTAGTCTGCGCGTACTGTGCGGATGCCCGGCGGATGCAGTCAAGCATCTGATCAAGCGCGGACTGATAATGCCCCAGGAGATCGAGGGCGTCGCCTGCGAGACTGGCCCGAATGCCATTCTGTTTTCGGATCTTTCAATACAGAACGGAGAGTTTGCCAATCTCGCTGAGTTCCCGATTTTGCAGATGCTCTACAAGCAGGGTCTGCTCCTGCCAAATCATCCCAACAATACTGGCTGCAAGCCTATGCTGATTGGCTCTGCCGAGCAGGTTGAGTCCCAGATGAACTACGTCTATCGAGGAAACTATGGACTAGTGTCGCGCGAGGAGATTATTGAGGCGGGCATACCCGCAGAGCAGGCTGAGGAGATGATGCGGCTTAAGCTCAAATTCGCATTCGGACGCATCCAGCCAACCCGGAATTTCCTGGACACTCGCATCGTAGGCGATAGCGTTGTAGAGATTGCAGAGGGGGTAAGCCTTCGCCGGCTTCGAGCCAATCTCTTCGAGTTCAGCTATTGTGGCCAAAAGGTTACGGTGGACCTTAACCTCCAAGTCGGCGAAACCTATGAATGTGCCTACCAGTTGGATTATCACCGGTTTCATCCACAATATTTCAGCGTCATTCACTCGGGTGAGGGCGATGGCTGGGACACCAATCGTCCCTGCATGTCGAGCATTATCATTTATCAATGGCGCGTATATCTGATTGATGCCGGGCCGCACCTCGCCAAGACCATGGCAGCATTGGGTATCGGCATCGACCAGGTCGACGGGATTTTCCATACACATGCGCACGATGATCATTTTGTCGGGCTTACCACACTGATGGGTGCGGGCCGCCGCATTCGCTACTACGCAACACCGCTGGTGCGGGTTTCGGTGGCGAAGAAGCTGGCCGCTTTGCTGGGCATAGAGGAAGAAAGTTTCGCCGACTACTTCGATGTTCAGGATCTGACATTTGATGCATGGAACGATGTCGAGGGCCTTGAGGTGATGCCGATATTTTCTCCACATCCGGTGGAGACCAACATCTTCACGTTCCGCGTCCTGTGGGGCGAGGGTTATCGCACCTATGCCCATTTTGCTGACATCGCGTCATTAGACGTCCTTCAAGACATGGTTACCGACCAGCCTCAGGTGCCAGGACTTGATCGCCGCGCCTTTGAACGAGTCCGCTCTGCCTATCTGCTTCCGGCCAATCTTAAGAAGATTGACATAGGGGGAGGCATGATCCACGGTAGTGCAAAGGATTTCCGTGGCGACGCTTCCGATCGATTACTGCTTGCCCATCGAGCCGGCGAACTGACGGCAGAAGAAAAGAAAATCGGTTCCAGCGCCACTTTCGGTTCCATCGACGTACTGGTGGCCGGGCAAGCACAGGGAATGCGTCACCAAGCCTTCGCCTATCTGGAGGCGCATCTTCCGGGCGTTCCGCTCCACGAACTTCGGATGTTGCTCAATCACCCCATGATGGAGATAAATCCCGGCGCAACTGTTTTCAAGGAAGGAGAGACGCCCCAAGAGGTGCTTCTGCTGTTAAGCGGGAAAGTAGAAAAATTCCGCACACGCGATAAGCTATACGCTGGTCTGTCGGCCGGGACCCTGATCGGTATTGAGTCCGTACTTGGCAATCAGCCCGCTCGACATACCTACCGCGCGTCCTCCTTTGTGCTTGTCATGCGGGTTCCGGTTAACCTCTATTCTGAGGTATTGCGACGCAACGGATTGCTGGATCGCATGCGCCAGACCGCCGATCTTCGTGAATTTCTGGAGAACACCAGCCTTTTCAACGAAGGGCTTCCGGTTGCCTTTCTTGGGCGCATCGTCGACGGTGCGACGGAACGACATTTCCAGCAAGGTGAGCCCATCGTCGGCCAGGATATTCAGGCTCTCAATGTTATCCGCTCCGGCCTCGTCGAGCGCTCAACGGGTAGCAAAGTCCTGGATGTCTTGAAAGAGCGCGAATTCTTCGGTGAGGAAGGCGCAATCTTCAAAGTTCCCTACCTGTCTCATCTGCGTGCGCTGGAAGAAACAGTGGTGGTTCAGATTCCTGGCGAGCTTCTGAAGAACGTACCGCTCCTGCGTTGGAAGCTTTTCGAAAAGTATCAGCAACGGATAATAAGGGTCATCCATGGCGGGGATCAGATGGAAACCTTCATTTGGAGTGATGCTTTTTCCATCCATATGGCTCAAATGGACAGCCACCATAAGCGGTTGTTCGAAAACGCCAATGCAATCATAGAGCAACTGAATACGGACGCCGACCGCGAGTCCCTGGTTGATGCGTTCGACGCGCTTGTGGATTACACGCATTATCACTTCTCTGCCGAAGAGAAGTTGATGGCCCTCTACGACTATCCCGGTGCCGAGGACCATTTCAAGAAACATGTCAAACTGACCCTTCAGGTGACCGAATTTCGGCAGGAGGTGTTTGATGGCAAAGTTCCGGACAAGGCGAGATTCCTGTACTTCTTCGAATCCTGGATGGTGCGCCATATCCTGGATGAAGATCGAAAGTATGGCGCATTCCTCAACACCAGGGGCGTGTACTGAGTCCCCACTAGCATTGGCTGATTCCTGCACCAAGGGCGCAATACAATTCTTGCCATTGGTGTATCCGGGTTCGCCTGGCAGTCGTGCTGAAGCAAATCAAAATTCACAAGGCGGAAGCAAGCCGGGGGAAACCGATGCGCTAAGGTATTAACACGATCTTGATTTATTCGACTTTCGGGCGCAAAGCCGACTTGGGACGGAAGGCCTTGACCACCGTTTCGTCGGTCTCGATGTAAGGTCCGCCGATGATGTCGATGCAGTAGGGTACGGCGGCGAAAATGCCGGGCACGACTTGCTTGCCTTCGGCATCCTTGACGCCTTCCAGCGTTTCCCTGATCGACTTGGGTTGCCCCGGCAGATTGAGAATCAGCGTTTGGCCGTGCGCATGATGCCGGATCACCGCCGTCTGTCGTGACAGGATGGCGGTCGGTACGAAGTGCAGCGATATCTGCCGCATCTGTTCGCCGAAACCCGGCATGACCTTGTGTCCCACGGCCAGCGTCGCCTCGGGTGTCACGTCGCGTAGCGAGGGGCCGGTGCCGCCGGTAGTGAGAACAAGATGGCAGCCCGCGCAGTCGCAGAGCTCGATCAGTGTTTGTTCGATCACGGCCTGCTCGTC
Organism: Georgfuchsia sp.; assembly: GCA_049276455.1. Classification (GTDB taxonomy): domain Bacteria; phylum Pseudomonadota; class Gammaproteobacteria; order Burkholderiales; family Rhodocyclaceae; genus Georgfuchsia. The sequence continues at coordinate 55,039 of JBASWL010000026.1, forward strand.
CGCTATCAGTCGTGACTCAATGCGCCACGGCGAGCGCACCGTGACAATCAGCCATTCCTCCAGTGCGGGGATACCTTTGTCTTCATAGACGCCGCCCGAAGCGCGGTCGGAGATGGAGACCAGACCGATGATCAGTTCTTCACTCATGAAAAATCTTCGCCACAGAATATGCGGGGGAAAGCAAATCAAGGCTCAATGCGGGCAAGAGCAAAGCGGTTGAACACACTTTCACGCCTGATTGTCCTCAGATTCCTCCGCCCCAGCGGTATTTTCTTCGGTCAGATCCTCTGCGTCCTGGTTTTGAAGTTCCCTTAACAATCGGAAAAGTTCGCGATAAGCGCGCGGCGGTTTGTTGAGTTGCTGTTCCTTCAGTGCATTGCGCCGCAACTGGCGCAGATGCTGGATATCAGCACCTGGATGCTGTCGCGCCAGATCACCGAGCACCTCCTCGTTTTCCATCAACTGCGCGCGCAGCCGTTCGAGCCGGTGCTGTGCTGCCTTGGCAACATCAGAAACCCCTTTGACTTCATCGAGCGCGGCCTTGATGGGTTCTACGTCAACGTCGCGCATCAGCTTGCCGATGTATTGCCGTTGCCGTTTCTTCGCACCATTCTGGGTGATGCGCTGAGCATCACGCAAGGCGGCCCGCAGATTATCCGGCAGGTCGATTTTGCTTAGCTGTGCAGAAGAAAGCATCACCAGTTCGGCGCCCATGTCTTGCAAAGCGATCATGTCACGCTTGATCTGTGATTTGCTGGGGCGATCGAACTCAGGCGATTCGTCGTAGTCGTAGGTTGGTTTGATGTCCACGGGTATGATTATATCTTTCGCTTAATCTCAAACATTTCATGTCAGGCAACGATTTCAGTTATACCCCCGAAAGATTGCGCGAATCGGCGCGTGACGTATTGCAATATGCCGCGAACTCCATCGCGACCGCCTGCGAGGTCGATGTGTCGGAGGGCCTGGGCCAGTCCGTCACGGTGCGCAGACAAGCTGTCGATACCATCGAGTACAACCGCGACAAGGGCGTCGGTGTCACGGTCTATGTCGGCCAGCGGCGCGGCCATGCCAGCACATCGGATTTTTCCTCCGCCGCCTTGCGCGCTGCTGTCGATGCGGCCCTCTCCATTGCCCGCTTTACCGCGGAAGACCCCTGCGCCGGTTTGCCCGATGAAGTGCTGCTGGCGAAGCGGATTCCCGACCTCGATCTGTATCACCCCTGGCACTTGCCGGTCGAGGAGGCCATCGACATCGCGCGCCGCTGCGAGCAGGCTGCCTTTGATGTCAGCCCGCTGGTGAAGAATTCCGAAGGAGCGACGGTTTCGGTGCAGCACTCGCACTTCGTCTCCGCCAACAGCCTCGGCTTCATGGGCGGCTATCCCTCGTCGCAGCACTACGTCGCCTGCGCAGTCATCGCCGGCAAGGGCAGCGACATGCAGCGCGACGACTGGTATTCCGCGCATCGCTGCGCTGGCGATCTGGCGGCGCCGGAAGCGATTGGCGACTATGCCGCGCGCCGCGCGCTGGCGCGGCTCAAGGCGCGCAAGATCAAGACGCGCCATGTGCCGGTGTTGTTCGATGCGCCGCTGGCACCGACCCTGATCGGCAATTTCGTCTATGCGGTGAGCGGCGGCTCGCTGTATCGCAAATCGTCATTCCTGCAGGACAGTCTCGGCAAGCAAATCTTTCCCGATTTTATGCAGATCGACGAACTGCCGCACCTGAAAGGCGCGCTCGGCTCCAGCCCCTTCGATGACGATGGCGTGGCAACGCACGACCGTCACGTAGTGAAAGACGGCGTGCTGCAAGGCTATTTTCTCTCCACCTACTCCGCGCGCAAGCTGGGCATGACCACCACCGGCAATGCCGGCGGCAGCCACAACCTGATCGTCAAACCGGGACGGCATGATTTCAAAGGCCTGCTCAAGCAGATGGGCACGGGGCTCTTGGTGACCGAGTTGCTCGGCCAGGGCGTTAACTACGTGACCGGCGACTACTCGCGCGGCGCGGCCGGCTACTGGGTGGAGAAAGGCGAAATTGCCTACCCGGTGCATGAGATCACCATCGCCGGCAACCTGAAAGACATGCTGCGCGGCATCTCGGCGGTTGGCAACGACGTGCTGGCGCGCGGCTCGAAGCAGGTCGGATCGATATTGATCGACCACATGACCGTGGCCGGGAGTTGACCAGGTGGCGAATCCGGTTAGACGAATATTGTTGGCAAGCCTGATTGGCAGCGCGATCGAGTTCTTCGATTTCTATACCTATGCCAATGCCGCGGTGCTGGTTTTCCCGATGCTGTTTTTCCCTGCGTCGGATCCAGCCGCGGCGATGATGCAATCCCTGGCGACCTTTGCCATCGCTTTCTTTGCACGTCCCGTCGGTTCCGCCCTGTTCGGCCATTTTGGCGATCGCATCGGCCGCAAGGCGACGCTGGTCGCGGCATTGCTGACCATGGGCATCTCCACCGTCGTCATCGGCCTGTTGCCGACTTATGCCTCCATTGGCGCCGCCGCTCCCCTGCTCCTGGCGTTGTGCCGCTTCGGCCAGGGCCTCGGCCTTGGCGGCGAATGGGGCGGAGCGGTGCTGCTCGCCGTCGAAAACGCTCCGCCGGGGAAACGGGCGTGGTTCGGCATGTTCCCCCAATTGGGCGCCCCTATCGGCTTCCTGCTTTCCGGCGGCATTTTTCTGCTGCTGAGCGAGTTCCTGTCAAACGAGCAATTCCTGAGTTTTGGCTGGCGCATTCCCTTTCTGGCCAGCGCGGTACTGGTGATCGTGGGGCTTTATGTGCGGCTGAAACTCACCGAAACTCCCGCGTTCCAGCAGGCGCTGGAAAGCAACAAGCGCGTCAAGGTGCCGATCCTGTCGGTATTCCTTGATTATTTCCGGATACTGATCCTGGGAACACTGCTGGCAACATCCACTTTCGTCCTGTTCTATCTGGTGACGGTTTTCTCGCAGAGCTGGGCGACTACGGCGCTGAAGATCCTGCGGACGGATTTCCTGCTGGCCCAATTGTTTTCCGTGCTGCTCTTCGGCCTGACGATTCCGCTCTCGGCCATGCTGGCAGACAGGTACGGCGGCCGGCCCCTGCTGATGATGGTTTCTGCCGCAATAGCCTTGTTCGGATTTCTGTTCGCGCCCATGTTTGGTTCCGGAGACATCGGCATGATCACGGCATTCCTGTCGCTCGGCATGGGCCTGATGGGCATGACCTATGGCCCGCTTGGCACCGTCCTGTCCGAACTGTTCCCCACCGAGGTACGCTATACGGGGACATCACTGACATTCAACCTGGCCGGCATATTGGGAGCATCGCTCGCGCCCTATGTCGCCATGTGGCTGGCAAAAAATTATGCGCTGGGTTATGTCGGCTACTACCTGTCCGTTGCTGCGATATTGTCGCTCATGGCGCTTTTGCTGGTTGGCAGGGAAAGGAACGGACAACTGGCTTTGGTGAGCAGTTAGGCGGAGAACTGGGCGGCAGGGCTGCCAGGGGCCGCATGGTAAACTCCCCGGCTCTTTTTTCAGCCGCCCACCACCTTTCAGTTTCGGCATAACCCGCTGCGCGGGTTATGCCTTCACTGAAATATTTTTTCTGGAGCAACAATGTTTTCCAAGCAAAATTCCCTTGCCATTGCCGATGCGGAAATCTGGTCCGCGATTCGAGCCGAAAACCGCCGCCAGGAAGATCACATCGAGCTGATCGCATCGGAGAACTATGTGTCCTGTGCCGTGCTTGAAGCCCAGGGGTCGCAGCTCACCAACAAATATGCCGAGGGCTACCCGGGCAAGCGCTACTACGGCGGCTGCGAATATGTCGACGTGGTCGAGCAACTGGCCATCGACCGGCTGAAAAAACTGTTCGGCGCCGATTGCGCGAACGTCCAGGCCAACTCCGGTTCGCAGGCCAACCAGGCCGTGCTGATGGCCTTTGCCAAGCCGGGCGATACCATCATGGGCATGAGCCTCGCCGAAGGCGGCCACCTCACGCATGGCATGGCACTCAACATGTCAGGCAAGTGGTTCAACGTCGTCGCCTACGGCCTCAACGCCAGGGAAGAAATCGACTACGACAAAATGGAAGCGCTGGCGCGCGAGCACAAGCCGAAAATCATCATTGCCGGTGCATCGGCCTATGCGCTACGCATCGACTTTCATCGATTTGCGAAGGTGGCGAAGGAAGTTGGTGCAATTTTCTGGGTAGACATGGCGCACTATGCCGGCCTCATCGCCGCGGGTTTCTACCCGAACCCGGTGCCGCATGCCGATGTCGTCACCTCCACCACGCACAAGACCCTGCGTGGTCCGCGCGGCGGCGTCATATTGATGAAAGCCGAGCACGAGAAAGCCATCAACTCCGCCGTCTTCCCCGGCCTGCAGGGTGGCCCGCTGATGCATGTGATCGCGGCCAAGGCGGTTGCCTTCAAGGAGGCGCTGACACCGGAATTCAAGGCTTATCAGGAACAAGTCGTCGAAAATGCGATTGTGATGGCCAAGGCGCTGACCGGTCGCGGCCTGCGCATCGTCTCCGGCCGTACCGAGTCGCATGTGTTCCTGGTTGATCTGCGCGCCAAGAAAATCACCGGCAAGGAAGCCGAGGCGGCATTGGGCCGAGCCCACATTACGGTCAACAAGAACGCGATTCCGAACGATCCTGAAAAACCCTTCGTTACCTCGGGCATCCGTATCGGTTCACCCGCCATGACCACGCGCGGCTTCACCGAGATCGAGGCCGAACAGGTAGCCAACCTGATCGCCGACGTGCTCGATGCGCCGAATGACGAGCAGGTGCTTGCCGCCGTGCGCGAAAAGGCAGCTGCACTGTGCAAGAAGTTCCCTGTTTACGGATAGTGAGGAGTAAGGAGCCAGACCGGGGAGTTTTTCTCCTCACTCCTCACTCTTCACTCCTCACCACAAATGAAATGCCCTTACTGTAGCGACACAAACACCCAAGTAGTCGACACGCGCGAAAACGATGATGGCGATACTGTGCGCCGCCGCCGCCGTTGCGCCGTCTGCGACAAGCGCTTTACCACCTATGAGCGCGTCGAACTGCAATTGCCGCACCTCGTCAAGAAAGATGGCAGCCGTGTCGAATATGATCGCGAGAAATTGCTCGCCAGCATGATGCTGGCCCTGCGCAAGCGCCCTGTGGCGACTGTGAACGTGGAGGCTGCCATTGATCGCATCGAGGAAAAACTGGTGATACTGGGCGAGCGCGAGGTCGCCACGGGTCGAATCGGCGAACTGGTGATGCGCGAACTGAAGAAGCTCGACAAGATTGCCTATATCCGTTTTGCTTCCGTATATCGCAACTTCGAGGACGTGGAAGAATTTTCCAATGCGATTCGCGAAGTAAAAAAGCCACGAACTTCGCGTTAAGCGTCCATTAAACTATGGGCTGATGTTTACCTCTTCCGACCACGAGTTCATGGCCCACGCGCTGCGATTGGCACAGCGCGGCCTTTACACCGCGACGCCAAATCCGCGTGTCGGCTGCGTCATGGTGCGCGATGGAAAGGTGGTTGGTGCAGGCTGGCATGAACGCGCCGGTGAACCGCATGCCGAGATCCACGCGCTGCAAGCGGCAGGTGCCAATGCGCATGGTGCCACTGCCTACGTCACGCTCGAACCCTGTAGTCATCACGGCCGGACACCACCCTGCGCCGATGCCTTGATAGCTGCCGGCATAACTCGTGTTGTAGCTGCCATGCAAGACCCGAATCCAAGTGTGGCAGGACAGGGTATTGAAAAGCTGCGTGCAGCCGGCATTTCAACCGCTGTCGGTCTCCTGGAAAGTGAGGCGATCGAACTCAATATCGGTTTTGTTTCGCGCATGACGCGCGGCCGGCCGTGGGTCCGCGTCAAGGTGGCGACCAGCATCGACGGCAAGACTGCGCTCAATAATGGCGTGTCGCAATGGATCACCAGCCAGGATGCGCGACGCGATGGCCATGCCTGGCGCGCCCGATCCTGCGCCATGCTTACCGGCATCGGCACTGTGCGCGAGGACAACCCACGGCTTACCGTCCGCGACATTGAAACAGCAAGACAACCTTTACGCGTAGTGGTCGACAGCAGGCTGGAAATCCCGCTCAGCGCAAAAATCCTTGAAAGCGGCAATGCGCTGATCGCAACTGCTATTGAAGACAAGGCCAGAATTGCAGCGCTGGAAAATTTCGGCGTACAGGTCACAGTCCTGCCAAATGCGCAGAACAAGGTTGATCTGCCTGCACTATTGGCCGAACTGGGAAGCCGCGGCATCAATGAAGTCATGGTCGAAGCGGGCCCCAAACTCAATGGGGCGCTGCTAGGCGAGGGTTGCGTTGATGAACTGCTGATCTATCAGGCCCCTGTGCTGCTCGGCAATGCCGCGCGCGGCATGTTCGAACTACCGGAACTCACCGACATGTCGGCAAGGCATGAATTGACAATCCTCGAACGTCGCGTGATCGGCCAGGACCTGCGCCTGATAGCACGTCTCAAATAATCAGGGTGCCTTTAAGGCAATGACGCCACGTCTATTACAAAGCGATAGCGCACATCGCTCTTGAGGATGCGTTCGCAGGCGTCGTTGGCCTTGTCGATCGGGATGGTTTCGATGTCGGAGACGATGTCGTGTTCAGCGCAGAAGTCCAGCATCTCCTGTGTTTCGCAAATGCCGCCGATCAGTGTTGGGGTTGCCCCAAAGTGCACCATCCCGGGTAAATGGCACGCCTCAGGGACGCTGTGCACACACCGTACAGGCAGGATCGCGGGGCACCCTGATCGAACGCCACTCCATGGCCAGCCCATCGAGCAACAATAGCCGTCCGGCCAGCGACTCTCCGCATCCGATGACCAATTTCAGCGCTTCTGCGGCCTGCACCGCACCGACGATACCAGTGATCGGAGCGAATATGCCGGTAACGGCACAGCGCTCTTCATTGACATCGTCGCCTTCCGGAAACAAGCAGTGGTAGCAGGGCGCATCCGGCACTCGCGGGTCAAAGACGGCTATCTGGCCATCGAAGCGAATGGCTGCACCGGAAACCAGCGGCTTCTTCGCTTTAACACAGGCGCGGTTGACCGCATGACGGGTGGCAAAGTTGTCGCAGCAATCGAGCACCACATCTGCCAGGGCAACTTCAGCGGCAAGACGCTCATCTTTCAGTCGCTCGTGTAGTGGGATCACGCGGCATTCCGGATTGATGGTGTTAAGCGTAGATTGCCCTGATTTGGCTTTGGCCATACCGATGGTATCGGTGCGATGCAGGATCTGGCGTTGCAGGTTGGTGAGGTCAACCGTATCGCCATCCGCCAGCGTCAGCGTTCCAATGCCTGCCGAGGCAAGGTAGAGAGCGGCCGGGGAGCCAAGCCCTCCGGCACCGATAATCAGTGCGTGTGCCGCAAGGAGCTTTTCCTGACCCTCAATGCCGACCTGCGGCAGCAGAATATGGCGGCTGTAGCGCAGCAGCTTCTGATCATCCAAAGCTCAACATCCAGAGTTCAGGATTGGGAGACAAGTGACAACTTTTGAAATTCAACTTTGAACATTGAATTCCGTATCACTTCTTCAGCTTCTGCATGATTTGCCAAGCCCTGAGCAGGTTCATGGCCTGGTTCATCTGATAGTCATCTTTCGACGCAAATTCAATCGGTTTGAATGGTACTTCTTCGAGATTGTCCACCGCCGATTTTTCCTTATCCGTCTGAGGCATGTCAGCCTCCTTATCGTTCAGCAAGTGGCGTTGAAGATCCGCTTCCCGCAACCATTCGTGCGATTTACCGTTGGGCGTTGCCTCGACGACCACATCCGGGGTGATGCCCTTGGCCTGGATCGACCGGCCGCTCGGCGTGTAATAACGCGCCGTGGTGAGCTTGATGGCGGTGTTGGCGGAAAGCGGCAGCACTGTCTGCACCGAGCCCTTGCCAAAGCTCTGGGTACCGAGCACCAGCGCACGCTTGTGATCCTGCAGCGCGCCGGCGACGATTTCCGACGCCGATGCGGAACCCCCATTGACCAATACGATGAGAGGGACATCACGCACCCCTGCCGGCAACTGTTTAAGGACATCGCTCTTGTGGCCGCGCAGGTAGTCATCCGGGCTTGCCGTGTATTTGCGTTTGGCGTCATCAGTACGACCGTCGGTCGAAACCACCAGACTGTCCGCCGGCAGGAAGGCAGCGGACACGCCGATGGCTGAATTCAGCAGGCCGCCCGGATCGTTACGCAAGTCAAGTACCAGGCCGATTAGCGGCTTACCGTTGTTTTCCTTGTCTTTGTATAGCTTGTTCAGGTGCTTGACCAGATCGTCTGTCGTTCCTTCCTGAAACTGGGTGATGCGCACGTAGCCGTAGTTTGGCTCAATCAACTTTGATTTGACGCTTTGCACCTTGATGACTTCGCGCGTCACCGTGGTGACGATGGGCTTGTTTTCGCCCTTGCGTACGATGGTGAGGACAATATCGGTCTTGGGTTTGCCGCGCATCTTCTTGACGGCGTCGGACAGTGTCATCCCTTTCACCGGCGTATCGTCAAGCTTGACGATCAGGTCGCCCGCCTTGATGCCGGCGCGCCAGGCCGGCGTATCCTCGATTGGCGATACCACCTTGACGAAACCGTCTTCCATGCCGACTTCGAGGCCGAGACCACCGAACTCGCCCTGCGTCGAGACCTGCAACTCCTTGAAGGACTCGGCATCGAGATAGGCCGAGTGCGGATCGAGGTTGGACAACATTCCGCTGATGGCGTTGTTGATGAGTGTCTTGTCATCTACCGGCTCGACATAGCCCTGCTTGATGGCATTGAAGACGTCGGCGAAGCTGCGCAGTTCTTCAACAGGAAGAGGGGGTGGGCTTTCCTTGCTGGCGATGGCCGAAAAGTTGAGGCTGATGAGAATGCCGGCAAAGATGCCGATGCCGATAAATCCGATTTTTTGCAGCTTGCCGCGCATGAAAGACCTCAAAGGGAGTGGGGAGGGCAATTTACTTCAGGCTTATCCAGCGCAAAGGGTCAAAGGGCTGGCCCTGGTGCCTAAGCTCGAAGTATAAACCCGATTCCTCGTTGCCACCGCTGGCACCGACCGTTGCAATAGGCTCGCCAGCCTTGATGTCCGCCCCGGATTCGCGCAACAGAGACTGATTGTTGCCATAGACGGAAAGAAAGTCGTCCCCATGATCGACGATCATCAGGTTGCCAAAGCCGCGCAGCCAATCGGCAAAAACTACGGTACCGTCAGCGACTGCATGGACATCACTGCCTTCGCTGGCACGAATGAAGATTCCCTTCCCGGTAGTTGCGCGGTCGCCGCGTTGCGAACCGAAACGGTCCGTAATGTTTCCGCTTACTGGCAAATGTAGTTTGCCGCGCAGCGCGGCAAACGCGCCGCTGACGTTGGACAGGTCGGGGCCACGTTCAGCCTTGCCGCGCTTATGCTGTCGTGTCGGCACCGACCGTTTCGATTTGGGGGGGATAACGCGCCGAGTCAGGCTGTCGATCAGCCTGCTTAGGCGCTTCTGGTTGCCCTTGAGCGTGCCGATCTGTTTTTTCTGTCCCTTGATCCGGCTGGCAATCCTTGTCAGCACTTCCTTGCGTTGCTTCTGTTGGGTGAGCAGCGTGGCGCGCTCGGCTTGTTGTTGTTTTTCAATAGTGACGATTTCTTCGCGTTTGTCTAGAGCCGCTTTGGTGAGATGTTTTTTCTCTTTCAAGGCGTTGCGCATGGCGTCGAGCAAATCCGCCTTCTCGCGCGACAGCAGAGCCAGGAAGTGGCGCTCACGTGCTGACTGATTGGGATCTTCTCCGGAAAGCAGCAATTGCAGCACATCGCTGTTGCCATACAAGAATTGCTGGTACAGCAGGCGGGAGAGTTGTTCCTGCTGCGCCTCGATCTGAGCAGAGAGCTGCTGAGATTGCAGTTCCAGATCGTTCAGTTGCGCCTGAAACTCTGTGCGCTTGTCACCCAGCTTGCGTAGCTTGCGGTTGGCAAGCGATATCGACGATTCGATGTCACGCAGGTCATCTGTAGCTTCTGCCTTCGAGGCTTCGTTTTTGGCAAGATCCTTTTGCAGAGTGCCGATGCGGCCCTGCAATTCCTTCAGTTCGGCGCGCTTGCCTTCAACTGATGCTGCCGATGCCATCAGCGGCATGCTCAATAAAACGAAACATAAAAAACTGACTACAGAGTATGCAGAGGAAAACGGAAAAAAGTTCGTATCTCCTCTGCGTTCTCCGCATCCTCTGTAGCAAATGCTTTTATCTTTCAAGCCTTGACTTTTCCCTGATGGGTGATGGCTGCAGTCGCAGCTTTGTTGGCTTCCGGATCACCGAGCCTGTAATGGCGGAAAAGCGCAATCTTGCACATCAAAGGACTCCAACAGAAAGTAGAGAGGAAACAGGCTGGCATTCGCATTCTATAATACCGGCCCAATCAGCTCGGGATCTGGCAGACGCCACCCGGGCAAAATATGAAAGACTGAATTGAAATGATGGAATTTATCCGGCATCAATGGTACTGGGTTGCTGCAGCCCTGGTCAGTGGAGGCATGCTGCTATGGCCGATGCTGCGCGGCAACAAGACTGACCTTACACCCGCTGCCGCAACGCTGATGATGAATCGCGAGGATGCTCTGGTGATCGATGTGCGTGAAACGTCCGAATGGAATCGTGGCCACATCGCCAATGCGCGCCATGTTGCGCTTGCTCAGATCGACAAGCACCTGGGCGAGCTCGAGAAATTCAAGCAGACGCCGGTAATCGTTTGCTGTGCCATGGGCAGCCGCGGACAGACTGCGGTTGCAAAACTGAAGAAAGCCGGCTTCGAAAAGGTCTTCAACCTGGCCGGCGGCATTTCGGCATGGTCTGATGCCAGCTTGCCTCTGACCAAAAAGTCGTAATCATTGTGCCCAAAATCCTGATGTATTCCTCTGCCGTATGCCCGTTCTGCATCCAGGCCGAACAATTGCTACGACACAAGGGCGTGACCGAGATCGAGAAAGTTAGAGTCGATCTCGATCCCGCCCGGCGTCAGGAAATGATGGAAAAAACCGGTCGGCGCACCGTACCGCAGATTTTCATCGGTGCCACTCATGTCGGCGGTTGTGACGAGTTGCATGCGCTCGACCACGCCGGCAAGCTCGATCTCCTTTTGTCACAAGCGTAAAATTCCTCCATTCCATTCAGTAGAACGGTCTATTCCCATGAGCGATCAAGAACAACCCGTATTTAGTATCGAAAAGCTTTACGTCAAGGATTTGTCGCTGGAGGTGCCCAACGCACCCGGCGTGTTCCTCAATCAAGAGGGTCCCACCATCAGCATTGAACTGCACAATGCGGTGAGCGTCGTCAATGATGGTCTCTACAACGTAGTGCTAACCGTCACTGTGACTGCCAAGCACGAAGACAAGACTTTTTTCCTCGTCGAAGTCGGCCAGGCTGGTATCTTCCAGATCCGCAATGTGCCCCAGGAAAGCATCGACCCAATTCTCGGCGTGACCTGCCCGACGATCCTGTTCCCCTACCTGCGCGAAGCCATTTCCGACACCATCAATCGCGCCGGCTTTCCGCCAGTACTGCTTGCTCCGGTCAATTTTGAGGCGATGTATCAGCAGCGCGCTGCCGAGCAGGCAGCGCAGCCTGCACCGGCCCAGGTCCAGTAATTATGCGAATACTGGCCGTCCTGTCGCTGGGGTTCGCTCTGGCTGCACCGGCCTTTGCATTGGACTTTCGTTCCGTCAGCGACAACGCAGTACTCTACGATGCGCCGTCAAGCAAGGGTGTCAAGCATTTCATCATCGCTTACGGCACCCCGGTAGAAGTAGTATTGACTCAGGAAAACTGGATCAAGGTGCGCGACGACGCCGGCAACATGGCCTGGATCGAAGCGCGCCTGCTGTCGCCCTTACGTACCCTGCTGGTGCGAGTCGACAAGGCGGACATACGAGCCGAGGCCAATGACAATAGCGCTATTGTATTTTCCGCCGGGAAGAATGTCGTGCTCGATCTGGTCGAGGCCAACCCGCCAGGCTGGGCCAAAGTGAAACATCGCGACGGCCAGAGTGGTTATGTCAAAGCATCCCAAGTCTGGGGCTTGTAGGAACTCATGAAAATCACGGTGATAGGTGCCGGGGCATGGGGCACAGCACTGGCAATCAACTTTGCCAGCCGCCATGCAGTGACGCTGATCGCTGACGACGCCGCGCATGCTGCAGCCATCAACCAGTCTCGTGAGAACGCCCGTTATCTGCCCGGCCACAAGTTGCCGGAAGCTATCATCGCCGTGGCTGCTATCGCAGACGCGGCAACCGCCGATCTTTTCCTGATCGCAACTCCCGTTGCCGGCCTTCGCTCCACGCTGCTATTACTCAGGCAGTTTGCACCCCAAGTGCCCCTGCTCTGGGTCTGCAAAGGGTTGGAGGCCAACAGTGCCTTGCTGCCGCATCAGGTAGCGGCTGACGTGCACCCTGGCCCGGCCAGCGGCGTATTGACCGGCCCCAGTTTTGCCGAGGAAGTGGCGCGCGGTCTTCCCACTGCCGTGGTTCTGGCATCGAAGGATGCCGCGTTTGCCATGAACATGGCACAGGCCCTGCATGGCGGCAACATGCGCATTTATGCCAGCGACGACCTGATCGGTGCAGAAGTGGGTGGCGCAGTGAAAAACATCCTCGCCATCGCCACCGGCATCAGCGACGGCCTCAGCCTCGGCTTGAATGCGCGCGCAGCACTGGTGACTCGCGGTCTGGCGGAAATTACCCGCTTTGGCATCGCGCTCGGCGCACGTAGTGAAACATTCATGGGCCTGACCGGCGTGGGCGATCTGATCCTGACCTGTACCGGCGACTTGTCGCGCAATCGGCGCGTAGGGTTTGCTCTGGCATCAGGCAAACCGCTGGAGCAGATCACACGCGAACTTGGTCATGTCGCAGAAGGCGTACCGGCAGCGCGTGAAGTGGCGCTGCGCGCAGGACAACTCGGCATCGACATGCCAATCACCGAAACTGTGGTTGCCGTGCTAAACGGTAAGCTTGCCCCGCGTGAGGCAGTCGAACTCCTGATGGAGCGCAATCCGAAGGCCGAGTAAGACATGGCTATCTGGAATCCGAGATTGGTTGTAAAGAGGCCGAAATTCATACCGTGAGTTACCTCTTTGTCCTTTGTATCTAACAGCCTTTCCTGAATCCCTGCTGCCGCCATGCCTCATACACCGTGATGGCAACGGCGTTGGAAAGATTCAGACTGCGGCAGTTCGGCATCATTGGTAACCGCAGACTGTTAGCAGCTCCAATCTCAGCCAGCATCTGCGGTGGCAGGCCGCGCGTTTCCGGCCCAAACACAAACACGTCACCCGCCGAAAATTTTGTCGCGTAGACACTATGGCTGCCTTTGGTAGTAAGCGCAAACATGCGCCGGCCTTGCAGCGCATTGCGGCAAGTGGGCCAGTCGTGATGAACCAGTATCTGAGTGAACTCCGCGTAATCAAGCCCGGCGCGGCGCACCGCCCTGTCGCTGATGTCAAATCCGAGCGGCTCAACCAGATGCAGGCGGCAACCTGCATTGGCAGCAAGGCGTACGACATTGCCGGTATTGGGGGGGATTTCCGGCTCAAACAGGACGATTTCGAACATGGTCTGGAATCATGAATTGTTCAGGGGTTCTTCAAAGTTCTGGCCAGCACCCAGTTAGTGACGCGTGCGGCACCGTGCAACTTGAGTGTGCGGGCAAATTCGTCGAGCGTAGCACCCGAAGTCATCACATCATCGATAACCACGATGGATTTACCGGCCAGGTTGGCCTTGCATTCGAAAGCATGACGAATGTTGGCACGCCGTTCATTCCATGGCAGACCCGCTTGAGCCGCCGTATCAACAACTCGCGCCATTGCGTGCAAATCAAGCGCGAGACCGCTTGCCTGTGCCAGTGGCCTGGCAATTTCCACGGCCTGGTTGAAGCCACGTTCGCGCAAGCGTTGTTTTGAGAGCGGCAGGGGAATCATGATATCCGCGCTGAAGGCCTGACCAGCCCGCATCAGTCTGGCGAAAAGCCTTGACAACGCAAGCTGGTGGCCATACTTGAAAGCCTGCACCAGTTGGTCGACAGGGAAGGCATAGACCAGGCTGGCATGCGTGGCATCGAAATGCGGTGGATGACGCAGACATCCCCCGCATACGGCACCGGCCGGCGTCGGCAGGGCGCAGAGCGGGCAATGTTCGACGGGCAAGCGCGGCAGGTCAGCCATGCAGGGAACGCAGAGCATGTCGCCCACGTCGGGCTTCCCGCATAGCTGGCAATCCTGCGGCAACAGCCGATTCAATAAACGCTGCCACATTTGCCGTTGTTGTGCCTCAATGGACAATCCTCCCACCATCCCCGATAATTGCGCTCCCGCTGGATTCTAGCCTGCAATAACCCCATGACCGTGACCCCTATTACCTCCGCCAAACCTCATCCCGCCACGCCTGCACGGTGGACAACCGAAGCCATCGAGGCGCTGTTCGACCTGCCCTTCGCCGACCTGATGTTCCGCGCCCAGGAAGTGCATCGCGCCCATCACGATGCCAACGCCGTACAGCTCTCGACCCTGCTCTCGGTCAAGACCGGCGGCTGTTCCGAGGATTGCGGCTACTGCTCGCAGTCGGCGCGGCGCGAAAAGGAAACCGGCCAGGAACGCGGCAAGCTGCTGGAACTGGAAGAAGTCCGGATCGCCGCCCGCGCCGCGAAGGAAAAAGGCGCCAGCCGCTTCTGCATGGGCGCCGCCTGGCGCGGACCGAAAGAGGGCGACCTCGACCGCGTCATAGAGATGGTGCGCGTGGTCAAGGACCTCGGCATGGAAGCCTGCCTGACGTTGGGCCTGCTTGGCCCCGGTCAGGCCGAGAAGCTCGCCGCCGCCGGTCTCGACTATTACAACCACAACCTCGATACCGGTGCCGAGTTCTATGACCGGATCATTACCACCCACTCGCAGCAGTCGCGTGTCGACACGCTCAGCAGCGTGCGCGAGGCGGGCATGAAGATCTGTTGCGGCGGCATCATCGGCATGGGTGAAACGCGGCGCATCCGCGCCTCGCTGATTGGCCAGCTGGCCAACATGAACCCGCCGCCCGAGTCGGTGCCGATCAACAATCTGGTGCCGATTCGCGGAACGCCGCTGGAAAACGTGGCGCCGATCGATCCCTTCGAGTTCGTGCGCACCATTGCCGCCGCGCGCATCACCATGCCTTCCAGCTTCGTAAGGCTTTCGGCCGGACGCGAGCAGATGAGCGACGAATTGCAGTCGCTCTGTTTCCTCGCCGGCGCCAACTCGATTTTCTACGGCGACAGGCTGCTCACCACCAGCAACCCCGAAGCCGATCGCGATCAGGCGCTGTTCCAGCGATTGGGCATTCATCCCCTCGCCTAGGCTTGGCATGCGCGGCGATTTTTCCCGGGCCGCCGCATCCTATGACGCGGCGGCGGTACTGGCCGCCGAAGTCGGCCGCCGCATGGCGCAACGGCTCGACTATGTGAAGATAACGCCGCTACGCATGGCCGATATCGGCTGCGCCACAGGCGACGGCATTCGCGAACTTCTCCGCCGTTATCCGAAAGCCCTGCCGCTTGCCATCGACTTTGCGCGACCGATGCTGCAACAGGTGCAAGCCCGCAGTTCCTTGTGGCAGCGCCTGCGCGGAACAGTTCCTTATCTGCTCAATGCCGACGTGCAGGCACTGCCGCTCAAGGGCGAAAGCCTGAGCCTGGCCTGGTCCAACCTCATGCTGCACTGGCTCGATGATCCGCTGCCCGCCTTGCGCGAGTTGCAACGCAGTCTTGAAGCCGGGGGACTGCTCATGTTCTCGATGCTGGGGCCGGATACGCTCAAGGAAATACGTGCTGCATGTGTTGCCTGCGGCATCGAGCCACCGTTGCGCCGCTTTCACGACATGCACGACATTGGCGACATGCTGGTCGCAGCGGGTTTTGCCGATCCCGTGATGGACATGGAAATGATTACGCTCACATATTCCAGCCCACGCGGACTGTTGCGCGACCAGCGTCATCTGGGCGTGCGAGATACCCTGTTCGGCAAACTTGGCTGGCGCGACTGGCGACGTGTGATGTCAGCATGGCATGAACATAAAGTGGCAGGCGCCCTGCCCGCAAAATTCGAGATCGTCTATGGTCATGCCTGGAAACCGGAATCGCGTGCAGATTCACACACACTTTCTGACGGCAGAGCCATTATCAACTTCGTCAAAAAACAAGTGGAATAACGGCACCGGATTCTGTCGAGAGCAACCCCGCCGGTTTGTTTTTCTGCCTGCATGAGGAGGTACATCAACTTGATCCCTGAGACTCATGCTTCACGGATTATCATTCGCATTCTTCGACCGTGTCCATTTTGAGCCCTGCCAGCCATGCAAATTGATCCTGCCCTGCATTCATTTGCCGAGAATTACAAGCTCCTGACCAATCTGGTGATACCTCGCCCGATTGCCTGGATCACCAGCAAAAGCCATGACGGAGTCATCAATCTTGCCCCGTTCAGTTTTTTCAACGCAGTAGGGGCCGATCCGGTATTTCTGATTGTCAGCATCGGCTTGAACGATGCTGGAGGAACGAAGGACACAGCCAGGAACATCGAGTCCAGAGGCGAATTCGTGGTGAATCTGGTGACTGAGGATCTGTTTGCGGCAATGAACATTTCGGCAGCCGATTTCCCGCCCGACATCAGCGAACTGGAGGTGGCGCAGTTGCACACCGCACCATCGGCCCATATTTCGGTGCCGCGAGTCGCCGAATCCAAGGTAAGCATGGAATGCGTGCTTCATGCTACGCACCCCCTTGGAGCCAACACCCTGATCATCGGGAAAGTCGTGATGTTCCATATCGCTGATCATTTGCTTGGGCCCAGACTGCATATCGAAAATTTCACTCCTCTCGGTCGCATGGGGTCACCTTCGGTGTACTGCCGCACCACGGACAATTTTGACGTTCCGCGAATCTCGTATGCACAATGGCTAAAGGGGAACAAATAGGGTTGAGCGGAAGTCTCGCTACCATATTCCGCAAGGACGCCCTTCATCGAGTGGCTTTTCAGGCCGATCCCCTCCTGTGAGATTTATTCACAGACTTATGGCCCCTTTCCTGATGAGCGGTTATTCTTACGCCCCTTTTCCGATCAAGATACCAGTCCAACATGTGGTTTCATAATCTCCGTATTTACCGTTTGTCCTCCAACTGGAAAGATTCCAGACAACTCAATGATCTGCTTGCCAAACGACCACTGGCGCACTGTGGCAGCCTCAGCATGCTCAGCCGTGGCTGGGTCTTCCCGAAACATGATGATTTCGTCCATTCCGTGAATGGACAATGGCTGATCGCACTTGGCGTTGAGGAAAAACTGCTGCCCGCGACTGTCATTCGACAAGAAACGAAAGAACGCATTGCAGTCATTGAAACCGAACAGGGCCGAGAAGTCGGGCGCAAGGAACAGCGTGATTTGCGCGACCATGTCTTGCTCGAACTGATGCCGAGGGCCTTCACGCGCCTGCGCACCACCTGGGCCTGGATCGACCCGACCAAAGATTTGCTGGTCATCGATGCCGGTTCGGATAGCAAAGCCGAAGAGTTCCTCGAAGTGTTGATCCCGTCGCTAGGGGATATCCAGATAAGTCCTTTGCAGACCCAGCTATCGCCAACTTCGGCCATGACTGAATGGCTTGCCGCAGGCGATGCTCCGGTTGGCTTTACTATTGACGATGAACTGGAGCTTCGCAACGCGGCATCTTCTGAATCCGCCATCCGCTATGTGAAGCATCCCCTGGAAAACAAGGAAATCCGGCAGCACATTGCCAATGGCAAAATTGCGACCAGACTCGGCTTGACGTGGAACGACAGCATATCTTTTATTCTGGCCGATAAATTTCAAGTCAAACGACTGGCCTTTCTCGACAAATTGAAAGACGCCGATGAGCAATCTGGCCAGGATGCCGATGAACAGTTCGATGCTGACTTTACCTTGATGGCGGGGCAGCTCAATCTTATGATCCCCGATCTTGTCGTCGCTTTGGGCGGAGAAATGTAAATCAAGGAGTGAAACTGCCTCCATTCGAGAAAATTCTACTTCTGACTCCGATGCATTCAACCTTGGGCTACATCAGCCCGATGCAGTTCGAGAAAAACTGGTTCACGGCACAGTTAAAAAACGCCGCATGATGGACCAACCAAGAGATACGAACTACAGGGGCAAGGTCAGCTTGCGGCACCCACAGTTCGACGGTGGTTGCGGTCAGACGGGACAAAGAGGTATTCTTCGATGAACAGGAATGAAACGCCAACGCCAGCCAGAGCCATCGGCGGCGTTTCAAATTCACACTAGACCAACCCGACCATGGACGCACCTCTGGTTAAATCTCCCGCCCTCACGGATCGCCTGCAACGGCCACTGCGCGACTTGCGCATCTCGGTTACGGATCGTTGCAACTTCCGCTGCGTCTACTGCATGCCGAAGGAAAGTTTCAAGGGCTACCAGTTCATGCGCCGCAGCGAGTTGCTCAGTTTTGAGGAAATTCATCGCCTGGCGAGCATCTTTTCCGATCAGGGCGTGCGCAAGATTCGGCTTACCGGCGGCGAACCGCTGCTGCGCAAGCGGCTTGAACTGCTGGTCGAGAAACTCGCCGGGATCGACAAGCTCGATCTGACCATGACGACCAACGGCTCATTGCTGGTCAAGAAGGCCCCGGCCCTGCGTTCTGCCGGTCTCAATCGCCTGACGGTGAGCCTCGACGCCATAGACGATGCGACCTTCCGCGCCATGAACGACGTCGATTTTTTGGTAAAGGATGTGCTTGACGGCATTGATGCCGCCAGCCGGGCGGGGTTCGGCCCGATCAAGATCAACATGGTAGTCAAGCGCGGCCTCAATGACCACGCCATTCTGCCTATGGCTCGCCACTTCAGGGGCAGCGGCCATATCCTGCGCTTCATCGAGTACATGGATGTCGGCGTCAGCAACGGCTGGCGCATGGATGACGTGGTGCCCGCAAACGAGATTTTGGGCAAGATCAATGCCGAATTTCCCCTTGAACCGTTGGAGGGCAATTACGTCGGCGAAGTGGCGCGGCGCTGGCGCTATGCAGACGGCAATGGTGAAATCGGCGTCATTGCCTCGGTAACGCAGGCTTTCTGCGCCGACTGCAACCGCCTGCGCCTATCGACCGACGGCAAGCTTTTCACCTGCCTGTTCGCAACGCAGGGTCACGATCTGCGGGAGTTGCTGCGCTCCAGTGCCATTGATGATGTCATCGCCTCTCGCATCGCAGCCATCTGGCAGGCGCGCGAAGACCGCTATTCCGAAATTCGCACCGCAGCAACGGCCGGCATCAAGAAGATCGAGATGTCCTACATCGGTGGCTAGCTCGATCGACATTACCGGTCTGATTCTCGCCGGCGGAAGATCCACTCGCATGGGTGGGCTCGACAAGGCTTTGTTACCCCTGAATGGCAGGCCAATGATCGAATGGGTGATCGATCGTTTTCGTCCCCAGGTCAGCAATTTGATACTCAATACCAATAGTGACGAGACAGTGCTCGCGGCTTTGGGTTACCCGATCATTGCCGATGCGATTACCGGCTATCCCGGCCCGCTGGCAGGTTTGCATGCAGGAATGGGCCGTGCCGAAACGCCACTGCTGGCCTGCGTTCCCTGCGATGCTCCCCTGCTGCCATGTGACATGGTAGTGCGTTTGCACCAGGCCTTGGCTGCTGCTGAGGCTGATATCGCGGTAGCATGTACTTCAAGCGGTCTGCAACCCACCTTCCTGCTCTGTAGTTGTACGCTCAGGCCATCGATCGAGGATTTCCTCTCCGAAGGCGGGCGGGCATTTCGCCATTGGCTGGCGCGGCTACACTGCATCGAAGTGCCTTTCCCTGACGAAACAGCTTTCAGCAATATCAATACGCCGCAGGATATGGAGCGAATCGCAATCGACCTAAGCCGGACAAGCAGGAACCAAACAGGGATTACGATATAAGCCTGACCGATGGTGGGGAGTTTGACCATGACTACGGCGGCATTGGTGGAACGATATGCGGCAAATCCGCACGGTGTGCTGTCGTGCTTTGATCGAATCATTATTACGGGCACGTTGCCGGGGCCTGCTACGCCGAGGGCATGACGAGTTTCTTGCACGCGCACAACATCCGTATATTTGATTATCCGCGATTCGCCGAGCCACTTCAGGAACGTAACAGCAACTACGCACGGGGTGTGCAACGCGATACATCCGGCAGAATTGCCCGCAGCCCAAGAGCCAAAAGTGAATTCAAGCATGAGCATCCTTGCCCCTCAACCGGGAAATCAAGCGGCGCATGTCCCGGCTACGTCATAGACCACGTTCAGCCATTGAAACGCGGTGGCGCTGACGCCCCTGGCAATATGCAGTGGTAGACGAAGGAAGATGCAAAGCAGACTTTCAGCTCTGCGGATTATTAGTCAGCAGTCCGACCTCAGCGGTCATACACGGTATATCGAGCCCGCAGATCTCTGGATAACCGCTTTCGATTCTACGAACGCGTACTCGCGACCCAGAAGGCTCATAGGTGCTTCTGCTCTCTGCGCAGCACAAGGCAAACATCGCATCTTAGTCGACGGTTTCAAGCGTAGCGCCAAGGAAACGGTGATTCCGTAGTGAGCATATCAAGAATGATCTGAACTATCCCTGTACAGCTATAACTACGGAACTTGGCGCGAGGCTCGCCAGCGGCAATGTCTCATCGCCGAAACACTCCGCCTGCATGACGCAGATGCCACAAGTTGGCGCGCGGCAGGCGCGGATTTCAGCACGCTCACACAGTTTCAAATAAAAGAATTTCTTCCAGCGCATGTTGCCGGTATTGGCGCGCGCCAGCGTCGCGAAATGCTCAATCAGGAGTGACGAAAGTTCGCGCCGTGACGGCAGTCCGAGATCGTGCCAGAGGTGATCGTCGCCCATGCAGGCACGGGCGACCACCTGCGCCAATAACACCACATGCGGATCGCTGACCAGGGTGCCGGATGCCTTTGCGGCATCGAGCAGCAGCGCCAGCAGATCTTCGTACTCGTCGTGCCGGCTGCCGGCGTCATCCTTTAGCCAGCGCGGATCGATCAGAGCGAGATATTCGCAAGCTTTCCTTGGATTGATGAGCCTGGCCATGATGCGATTGCCCCGTGTGATGACAAGCCACACAATGCATGATCAGTGCCAGAAAAATTTCATCTCATAAACAAGGCCATAAATTACAGCGCGACATAGCGGCAGATCGATTGGCGGAAATGCTACAGCCGGTTGTCGTGATCGCCACATCGCCACCAGCACACCCCCTTGTATTTTCGTGACTTTCCTTTGGCACCAGACTTGCTAGATGGTTGCCTGAGGTTCTCATGAAGACAAATCCTTCGATCATCATCAACGACACCACCCTGCGTGACGGCGAGCAGTCGGCTGGTGTCGCTTTCAGCCTGGATGAAAAGCTCGACATTGCGCGCGGCCTGGATGCGCTGGGCGTACCCGAGCTGGAGATCGGCATCCCGGCCATGGGCGAGGCCGAACGCGAAGCCATCGCCGCCGTCGCGGCGCTGGGCCTCAATGCGCGTTTGATGGTCTGGAGCCGCATGAACCGCGCCGACATCGCCGCCTGCCACGGCCTCGGCGTCCATCTGATCGACATCTCGGTACCGGCCTCCGATCAGCATCTGCGTTCCAAGCTGCGGCAGAGCCGCAGCTGGCTGCTGGCGCAAATCGGCGCGCACGTAAAAATGGCGCTCGATGCCGGGCTTGACGTTGGCATCGGGATGGAGGATGCCTCGCGCGGCGACCCGGCCCTGCTCCTGGCCATCGCCGAAGCAGCCCAGGTGGCCGGTGCGCGGCGCATCCGCTTCGCCGATACATTGGGCGTGCTCGATCCCTTTGCCACCTTCGAATGCATCCGCGCGCTGCGCGCAGCCTGCGATCTCGAAATCGAAATGCATGCCCACGACGATCTGGGCATGGCCACGGCCAACACCCTGGCCGCCGCGCGCGCCGGCGCCACCCATCTGAACACCACGGTCAATGGGCTGGGTGAACGCTGCGGCAACGCCCCGCTCGAAGAAGTGGTGCTGGGCCTGCATGTCTGCCACGGGCAGCAGACCGGCATTGATCTGTCGCGGTTTCCGCAGTTGTCGCGGCGCGTGGCGCAGGCCTCCGGGCGGCCGACATCCTGGCAGAAGAGCATCGTCGGCGAAGGCGCCTTCACGCACGAAGCCGGCATTCACGTCGATGGGCTGATAAAAGATCCGCGCAACTATCAGGGCTTCGATCCGCGACTGGTCGGTCGCAGCCACCGCGTGGTACTGGGCAAGCACTCGGGCAGCGGCGCCGTCAAGCTGGTGATGGCCCGACTGGGATACCAGCTCGACGACGCGGCAGCCGGGATTCTTCTGGCATGCGTGCGCAATTTTGTCGCCAAGGAAAAACATCCGCCGTCGGATACCGAGTTGCTCAGTCTCATCGCCCATCAGTACCCCAGGAGATCAGCATGAACGCCAACACGCATTTTGCAGAGGAACTTGATGACCTCGTCAGCGCCGAGGATTTCCTTGACTACTTCTGCGTGAGCTATGACGCAGCCGTGGTGCAGGTCAAACGCCTGCACATCCTGCAACGCTTTCACGACTATCTGTCCAAACAGGAAGCGGGCAAGGACCCCGACTACGAGTCTTACCGCCGCTGGCTGGTCAAGGCCTATGAGGACTTTCTGCATTCCGACGCCCTGACGGAAAAAGTCTTTGCCGTGTTCCAGCGTGCCGAAGGTTCTTCCTTCATGCCGCTCTCAGGCTTGCTGAGCTGAAATCATGCGGCCTCGCTGGGACTTTGGCGATCCGGTACGGGTCACACGCAATGTGCGCAATGACGGCACCTTTCCCGGTGCCGAAACCGGCGATCTGCTGGTGCGCCGCGGCAGCATCGGCCATGTCTGCGATGTCGGCACCTTCCTGCAGGACCAGATCATCTACTCGGTACATTTCCTTGACGAAGATCGCGTCGTCGGCTGTCGCGAGGAGGAATTGCTGGACGTGAATGAGGCCTGGATCGAGAGCCGGTTTGAAGTGCGCCAGAAAGTTCAGGCCACACGCACGCTGGCCGTCCGTGGCAAGTTGATTGTCATAGGCAGCCGGGGGGAGATTCTTAATGTCGAACGGGAGTCCGGCCCGCCGCTGCTCTATCACGTGCATTTCGACTGCCTGCCCGGCAAGCCATTGCGCGTGCCCGAAACCTGCCTCGATGAATTGAAGGGTAACTGAGATGGCGACGCACATCAGCGACACTGATATCGAGATCTTTTACCATTTGCACCAGCCACGCATTCGCAGGCCTGAAACGCGTGTGCTGCGTCACATCCTGATCACGCTCAACAATGAGTTCGCCGAAAACCGCCCGCTCCAGGCGAGAGCGCGCCTGAATGACATTCGCAAAACCCTGGTCAGGGAACCGCACCGCTTCGCCGAACTGGCGCTGAAGCATTCGGAATGTCCCACGTCGCTCAATGGCGGCCTGCTCGGGACAGTGCCGCGCGGGCAGCTCTACCCGGAGTTGGAACCCGTCGCCTTCGCGCTGAAAGCCGGCGAACTATCGGCCATAGCCGAATCGCCCATGGGCTTGCATCTGCTTCGCTGCGACAGCATAGAACCTGCGCGAGAACTTTCCCTCGCCGAAGCGAGTCCCTCCATTCGTCGCCACCTGGAAAAGATGCGCGGGCAACAAGCCGCTTAGACTGAAAAAGACTCCCCACAGGCACAGCCGCCACTGTTATTCGGGTTGGAGAACTTGAAGCCGGTCTGAATCAGGCTATCGACGAAGTCCACGCTCAATCCCTCGATCATGGTTCGACTGATGGGATCAACCAGGAGGGCAATGCCATCGAGATCAAACTCGAAATCGTCGTCGCTTTTGCTTTGCTCCAGGCGCAGGCCATAGCGGAAGCCGGAGCAGCCGCCGCCTTCGACGTAAACGCGCAAGCCGGCAAGCGGCGTCTCGGCATCGCGAATGAATCGTTCGATGGCCTCGTGGGCTGCGGGAGTCAATTCGATCATGGGGTCCTCACATTCCGGCAACATCAGAGTGCTTGCCAATGATTTCCAGGGCGACCGACAGATATTTGTCGGCCTCGGTCTTCATCTTCGACAGGCTGTCGAAGCTGAAGCGATGCACATCGCGCAAGGTACGGTCCAGCACAACCAGCTTGCCGACTATGATCAGGACACAGCCGAAACCCTCGTGGCTGATCTGGATGAAAGGTACCGCCATCAGGCCGCATTCCTTTTCGATCAGCACTGCAATGGCGTTGTGGAAAGCCTTGACCCTGCCGATCACCGCCTCATCCGGATCGCCGATGATCGGCAGGGTTCGGCGCTGTTCCTTGTTCAGCACATAGGGTTCCAGTATTTGTGCCACCGATTTGCTGTCCCATTGACCGTAGCTGTCCAGGGCGCGGGTCTGGCGCCCCATTTCCTTGATGAAGTCCGTTTCGTAGATATCGCAGGACTGATCAATTGCCGTATCGCTGCCGTTCATGTCATTCCTCCCAGTTTTCTTCCGCCATGCGCTCGAAGCGCGCCTCGTCCTTGTCCTGCTTCCTGCCCTTGTCGATCCAGGGAATGCCGCCCACGCTCATGGCCTGCCGGATCGACGTGAGCAGAGGGGCGATAGGGGTTGCCTCGTCAAGGCGCACCGGTTGCACGCCCGCCGCCAGCAACTGATTGACGGCGGAAGCCCCGATCGCCAGGCAATACACGGCAGCGCAACCGGCGAGCGCCTGGATGCGCGCCGGCAGCTTGCTCTCGTTGCCGTCCATGTCCGCGGCCGGAAATTCCACCAGCTCGACCAGTTGCGCCTGTTCCTCGTCGAAGGCATAGATGGCAAAACCGAGGGCAGCGCCGAAATGCTGGTTGACCAGCGTGCGGTCATCGCTGGCAAAAGCCACTTTCAACATCTGCGGCGCTGGCCTAGTGGCCGACCAGGCCAGCGCCAGCCGTCGCCGGCCGTTCGGGGCGGGACTCGAACTGGCGTGGTGTTCCGGCCCAGAAAAGGGATCGATGGACAGGGATGTCATGGTGGCTCCCGAGATAAAGGTTGGCAATATTGAACAGCGTCTGGCGCGAGCCGCGATAGCCGGCCCAGGCCGTGGTGTGGCCGCCCACCCGGTCGTACTGCGGATAACCGGCACGCAATAGCGGCACGCCGAGGCGTTCGGCAGTCGCTACTGCATGCGAATTGGAAATGACCAGCTGCAGCGGTGCTGTCGAGTCGGCAGTCGCGGCACGTTCCAGGTCTTCCAGGTCGCCGATCTGCACCGAATCACATGGCATGTCGGCCAGTACGTCCGCCCGCTCCGGGGCTACGGCAACAGCAATCTCCGCGCCGACACCGGTCAGGAACTGCCCCAGCGCAACCAGCAGATCCGGGTCGGCGGCAATCCCCACACGCAGAAAGCCGGTCATGAAATGCGTGTCCACCATCGCATCCTGCAACTGCGCGCGCTGACGCTCGATGCGCGCCGGCACGGCAACGCCGGACAGCTCGGCCAGCACGCTGGTAAAAGCGTCGCAAGCATCCATGCCAAGCAAATGGTTGAAACGGAAATCGGGCACGCCGGTGCGCGCCTTGAGCAGGTCGGCCGCGCGATTGAGCGAGCGGCCAATCACCAGCGTTGCCGCTGCCTCGCCCAGACACGCGATCTCGCCCAGGGGCGTGCCGCCCAGCGTCAACGCCGATGATTCCTGGGGAATGAGATGGCCGTCGAGCGAGTCGCCGATATCGGGCAGCAGCACTGGCCGCAGGCCGAAGGCTTCAATCCACTCCTTGATCGCCTCGATGTCGCCCGGGTTCAACATGGAAGAGGCGAGCACGTTGACCTGCTTCCTGCGCCGACCGGCGACCGCCGACTCGGGCACCAGCGTGTCGATGATAGCCTCCAGCGCCAGGGCGTAGCCGGATTCGAGGCCGCCACAATAATCCGGGGTGTTCACCGGCACCACGGCCACCTTGTCAAACTGCGGATGTCGGGTGCGGAAGGCCTGCACTACTCGCCGGATATCCGTGCCCTGCGTTTCCGACACGCCGGTCGTGGGCAGGCCGATGATGTCAGGCGCATTCTTTTCGCAAATGACCTTGAGGCCCTCGATCACATTTTCGTCCGCATTCATGATCGTCGACACATGATCCATGGCCGTGGTCTGAAGCGGGATTGGCTCGCGGAAATGACGCACGAAAAACACCTTGCCGAAGGCGGTGCAGCCCTGCGAGCCGTGCAACATGGGCAAGCAGTTTCTCAAGCCGAGAAAAGCCAGCGAGGCCCCCAGCGCCGGGCTGGCCTTGAGCGGATTCACCGCAAGTGGCTTGCTGCGTTTGCGAATATCGGCCATGTCCGGGACAGTACAAAGAGTGATCCTGACCATCTCTACGCAAGCCGCGTGCCAACACAAAAGGCGCTTTTATCCAATGAGTTGTCGCCGCGACAGCATGTCGCAAACACGACAAAACGGTTAGCTGTGGATAACCGGACATCCGCAAAGCGCCGTATTGCAGCCGTTCAAAGTTGGAATGCCAATGGGAACTGTCGGCCACAAGCGGCCCGTCGTTAATTTCACCCAATGCAGCCGTTGTCATCCTGTCCGTATGATTGTTGATTGATAAGGAGATCGGAATAGGATAATCTCGCCGTCATTTAATACCTTAGGGGAATTTCTATTGTGTCCATATTATTGGCAATAACCCGGACGTTTCCGCGCCCGAATAACTGTTAAGCCTAAACAAACTCTGGTATCCCTGTTATGGATGAACTGAAGAATCTGCTTATTTCTCCTGCATTTTGGTTCGCTAGCGTCGTAATTGCATTCTTAATGAGCTACCTTGCGAGCTATGCTAAAGAGTGGACTGATAGCTGGTTTCAAGATCGATCGGCCAAGAAACAGGCGGCAGCAAGGGCTAGACAAATAGACTTTGAAAAGAAAGTCGAAAAGCTCAAAGCAAACCCGCTACTTCTCGCTACCTATCAGGCGAATATTGTTTTTCAAAAACTTCGCCAAGTTCTATATCTTGTACCGGCGTATGTCAGCTTTGCTCTTGGCATCTACTCAACAATTAATCACCAGTTTGGTTCTGCGATTGCGGTTCTTATCCTATCGCTCGCCTTTGGTCTAGTCGAACACTGGCTCGTGTCTGGGCACCTTGCAGAATTGAAATCGGTCGTAAATGTGGCCCTTCAAGATGACGAAGATCACTTCACTGATTAGTCTCGGCCTAACCCATCATTCGAGAACGGACGCGCCAATAGGCAGCACGGTTTGGGCTCGCATCCGTGGTGGCGCGCCGCTCAACGCGAACGTTATGTCTCCTGAGGAGGTGCAGTCGTGATCGACGAGAAGGCGCTCACCGAGCTTCTCAAAGTAAAGGAAGGCCGCCTCTTTCATCGAGAGGGGCAAGAACTGGAGTTCAAAGAGCAGTTCAACTTCGCCGGTTTGGCGGATTACTTTCGAGACTTCGCAGCCTTCTCAAATAATCGAGGCGGCATTCTGCTCTTTGGAGTACAGGATGCTCCGCGTCTACCCATTGGACTGACTGACGCATCATTGGAGCAGTTTCAGAAGATTGATCCGGAGCGAATCACGGGGTACCTTCTTGAGATCTTCTCATCAAATATCGACTGGGAACAGGCGGCGTTTACAGTTAACGGAAAGCACTATGGTGTATTTCAGATCGCTGAGGCGGCAACTAAGCCGATCATCGCGAAGCGAAACGAAGGGAAAGATCAGCAGATAGTCAATGGAGCTATCTACTACCGCTATGCGGGGAGGACGCAAATCATCCAGTATGCGGAACTGCAGGCGATCATTGAACGCCGTGTGGAGCAGAACAATCGTCAATGGCTTGACTTGATGGCCAAGATTGGTCGCGCCGGACCTCAAAACGCCGCTATCCTGGATACCGAGCGAGCGGTGATAGAGAAGGATGACTCAAGAGTGCTTGTTCTAGACGAAGAGCTTGCCAAGAAGATAAAGTTTATTAAGGAGGGTGAATTCAACCAGAAGGTCGGAGCGACCACGCTCAAACTTGTTGGCGACGTTGTACCGATCGACAAAGTAGAAATCGTGAGAATGGTGAAGGAGAACCTCATCAAGCAGTATCCGCTCTCGGCAATGGAACTAGCGACAGAAGTCAAGAAGGCGCTGCCTTACGTTGGAATGAATGAGATCTGGGAGATTGTCAAAGAGAACGACATGAAGAATAACCCAGACTACGCCGCATATAATTTCCGTAGCAAGAAGCACGAAGACAAGTTTCGAGAAACGGGGCAAGTACCTTCAATTACTCCTACGATCTACAATCAAAACGCCGTTGACTTCATCATCAATGTTATTCGGACAGCAAACGCCTAGAGCAGTGCGGCGGAGACATAACCCGCCGTTGCACCCGATCCTCGGGAACGGCGCTACGCGCCGCCCCTCGGCCGGGTGAACGGCAACGTTCGGCGTCGCCATGATCGCGTGAGGGTGGCATGCGTTGAAAATCAAGACGAGGGTTTCTCTATTGGAGGTGACTATGGAAAGCCGTACCGTTGAACACAGAGGGGTCAAACTTAGCGTTTACGCCGAGCCAACAGAGCAAGGCTTCGCCCTGAGGGTCTGTTTCACGAGACATAGAGCCGATCACACGATCGAGCTCCCGCACACGCCAAGTTTTCCGCCAGGCACATTTCACTCAACCGAAGAAGCACTTGAGGGGCTCATTACTTGGGGTAAGGCTGCTATTGATGGACACGTTCCGGGTATGGACCTGTCGGAATTTGTAGATTAATTCTGAATATCTTTCGACGTAATGGCTTCTCTTTCAGCCTCACAGAATGGCGTTGGAATTCATGCATCGCGAGGTGCCGTCGAAGCTTTCGGCGCGAGAAGTCCAGCACTAACCGGTCGCCGTCGAATTCAAACGTTGAACGTCCGCTCCCTGAAATCTTGTCCGGCAGCATTGGGCACCTTGCTGCCCGTAGCTGAAAAATACCGAACAGCGGCAACCTGTCTGTAGCGGACGCTATTGTACATAGCGCAGCGAACTACCCCGCACTGACTGGCATCCCCACTGCCTTGGTATGCGCCCACGGCGCCGGCGCGCGCACCTTCTGCCACACCGGTGAACCGATCGTCAGCGCCAGTTGCCGGCCCAGTTCGGGCATGCCGGCATAGCCGGCGTAGCCGAATTCGCGCTCCTGGTTGATGTCGAGAAAGGGAATGCGGGCCTTGAGCGCGGTATACAGGTTGCGCCCTCCGGCGATGAGGATATCGGCCCGGTAGTCCTTGTAGGCTTTGAGCAATGCAGCAGGGCTGCCGTCAGTGATCATTTGCGCGTCGTCGCCCATGATCTCGCGGATGCGTTGCTTGTCTTCCTCGGTGGATTTCCTGGTGCCGGTGGCCACCACTTCCATGCCGAGATCCTGCAGCGCCGACACCACGGACCAGCTCTTGACGCCGCCGGTATAGAGCAAGGCACGCTTGCCTTTGAGTCGCGCGCGCCAGGGTGCCAGGGTCACGTCCGTCTTCGCTTCCTCGCGAGAGATCATGGCCTCGGTGCGCGCCGTCAGATCGGCATCGCCGATCCGGCGCGCGAAATCGCGGAAGGCCTGAGAGGTGTCCTTGACGCCGTAGAAGCTGCCTTCGAAATAGGGTACCTGGTATTTACCCTCCAGCTTGCGCGCGACGTTGAGCAGCGCCTTGGCGCAGACCACCATCGAGGCCTCGGCGCGGTGCATGGTCTGCACCTCGCGGAAGCGCGCATCGCCCGAGAGAGTACACAGGATACGCAAGCCCAGTTCGTCAAAGAGCGGCGCCAGGTGCCAGAATTCCCCGGCGATGTTGTATTCGCCGATCAGGTTGACGTCATGCACCTTGACGCCGGGCGCAAGTTGCGCCCGCGCTTCCGTGCTCACCGGATCGGGCTCGCGCGTGCCGATGACATAATTGAACATGGCTTCGCCGGCAATGCGATTGCCGAGGTTTTTGGTGCCATAGAAGCCGGCGCAGTCGACCGGCACCACGGGGACGCCCCAGCGCTGCTCGGCCGCCCTGGCGACCGCCGCCAGATCGTCGCCGATCAGTGCCGGTACGCAGGTTGAATAAAGAAAGACCGCCGCCGGCGAATGGTCGTCGATGGCCTGCTTGATGGCGTGGAACAGGCGCTTTTCGCCGCGCCCCATGATCACGTCCTGCTCGGTCATGTCGGTGCTCATGCCGATGCGATAGAGGCCTGTTGTGGAAGAGCGGGTGCCGCGGTTATCCCACGAACTGCCGGCGCAGGCGATCGGCCCATGCACGATGTGGGCGACATCGGCGATGGGCAGCAGAGCGATCTGCGCGCCATCGAAGGAGCAGCCGCCGGCCGTGGCGCCCGGTTTGGTCTTGCTGCAACCGGACTTCTCCTTGCTGTTGTGGGCACAGGCCGGCTCGTTGAGCAACTGCGCCACTTCCGCCATTCTCATTGGAGCTGCTCCCGGTTGGGTTCAGGCTGGAAAACTGGCGATCAGGCGGCCGCTGCTATCGCGTCGGCCGCCGCATAGGTATAGCAGCCCTTGGGGCAGGTGCGGCCACAAGCGCCGCAACCGATGCAGTCACCCGGATTGGCGAGGGTCATGACGGAGGCGGTATCGTCCTCGTCGTAATCCTCATCGTCATCGAGCGCCATGTCATCGCCGCGAACGATCAGGTCGAGCACGTCGCGCGGACATATCTTGTAGCAGCGGCCGCAGCCGATGCACTTCTTCGGATCAAGCGCGGCAACAAATTGCGGCGTCCAGGGGGTGCCATTCAGGGTCGTTCCAGTAATGTGGCTCATTGCTTCCGGCTCCTTGTAAGGGTTATCGTAGGTTCGCTAAAGCAACAGCAAGCCGCATGCCTGTACGTAATCCATTGATATCAAATGAGCCGTTGGTGGCCAGAACAATCTTGTGATGGCATGAACAAGACTTTGTCGGGTTTGCAACAAGCGCAGCGAAACCGACCTGGCTCACACAAGCAGCTTGCCGCCCTGCGCTGGCTGATGGCCCGTCCGGCCCACGGCCGCCTTTTTGTCCTGCGCGACGCCAGCCTTGTAGTAGGCATGGCCAACGCGCTGATCAGTATCAGCACAGCCGAAGGCGGCCCGGTGCTGATTCTCGAAGATGTCATTCTTTCCGCCAGCCACCGCGGTGCCGGCCTTGGCCGCTTGCTGGTCGAGCATGTACTGCGCTGGGCCGCCAGCGAAGGCATGAGCCGCGTTACGCTTTTGGCCGACCATGACAATTCGGTCGCGCTGGCCTTCTACCAAAAGATCGGCTTCGAAGCCTCGGCCATGGTGGTGCGGCGCAAACGACTTTAGTTCAATCCTCGCTGAACAGGCCGACGACGATGCCGCTGGCCGACTCGGCGTCGTTTGACAGCTTGACGCAGTGTTCGCTGGCATCGATGTAGTAGAAGCGGGCGTGGTCGGTCTCAAGCGCGGCGGCAAGGCGGGCCGGGATGTCATCGTCGCTGCATACCGTAATGGGCACACCGGGAAACTGCCGGCGCAACGCGGTCTCGTCGGCGCTAGTAGTCACGGCGGCAGCGACGCGCTCAAGGAGATCGCTGCTGATCATGTTGCTTCAGTCCCGGCGGCGGCCAGCGCTGCTTCCACATAGGGCGCCAGTGAAGCTGCCGGCACGCCCATGACCTTGGCTAGCCAGGGCGGCGGGGTGAGCAGGCTCTGCTGCAGGCGGGCGAGAACTTCACGCGTCGGTGCGGCCTTGGGAATCTTGACCGGATGGGATCCGGCGCGCACCACCTTGGCCGCTGCCGGACCGCCGATGGACTGCACATAGACGATCTGGCAATCGCTGATCAGCGCAGAGCGGGCGACATTGCGATCTTCGGCATGGTCGGCCGCCAGAGTTGGCCGCTGGTCGATCAGATGCATCGCCGTCGGGCTGACCTGGTAAATGAGGAATCGCTGGCAGGAGCCGAAATGGCCGTCGAGGATTTCGCCATTATTTGAAGCGCAGGCGACGCGAATCGAACCGGGCAGCGCACAGTCCGCGGCGGACTCGATCTGCGGCAGTTCGCTGCACCAGATGCCGATGCCCCACAGCGGCCGCACCGCCGCCTTGAGCTGATCCATTTCAAAACCCACTGCGCAGTTCTCATCGGCATGATTCCCGGCAAGGATATCGCGCAGATCATCGACGGTAACTTCGGCCAGCTTGGTCTCGGTCAGCGGCAGTTCAAGTTTTTCGGCAAGGGCGAGAACCAATTCTCTTGCCTCAATGCCGGGCAGCTCCCGTGCGGCAAGGGCAATGCGCAATGCGGCTTCGCGAGTCATGGATTCAGACATGATGCTTTCCCCTGGGCGCATTGCCACACAAGGCTGGCAGCGCGCAAGCGCGTTGATCAGATTTTGATGATGCAGCTATCGCCGGATGGACAGGCCTCCACGCATTTCGGTCCGCCGTCCACGTCATTGCACTCGGTGCAGGTCGCCGCGTTGATCTTGTACATACCCTTCTTTTCGGCGATCGATTCGGTTGGACACTCTGCTTCGCAGGAACCGCAAGAGGTGCATTCTGATTGGTCGATTTTCATTGCCATGATGTTGCTCCTTTCATATGTCATCGTTGGCGCAGGCAAGCCAGCGCCCGGCTCTTATTCCACACCCTCCAGCCGAATCGCCCGCACCGAATAGGGCAAGCGTTGCGGCGCCAGCTGCGGCTCGATGAAATAGATGCCGCCGTTGCCGAGCTTGATTTCGCCACCCCATTTCTCCGGGGTGTCAAACTCCATCGAGACGATGCTGTCCTCGATATCGCGCTTGGGCATGTAGAACACATAGCCCTTCTCGTTCTTGCGGATCATGATGTTGGCCATAGCTTGGTCCAGTTGGGAGTAGTAAGTCGAGAGTAAAGAGTGAAGAGTGTTGGTAGCACTCTCCACTCTCGACTGGTGCGTTTAGCGGACCAGGTCGTGGTTGTAGTCGGTAGTCCCCAAACCGCGGGTCTTGTTGTCAAGTTGCTCCAGCACCGCATTGGTCAGCGTGGTGAGGATATGCATGGCACCTTCATAACCCAGCGTGGTGTTGCGATGCAGGTGGTGGCGGTCGAAGATCGGGAAACCAAGGCGGATCAGCGGTACTTCGAATTCCGGTCCCTTGTGCAGCGTGTCCCTCTGGATGAACTTGCCGTAGCTGTTGCCGATCAAAAAATCAGGCTTGTCGGTAAAGCACAGGCTGCGCAGGTGCCACAGGTCGGCGCCTGGATAGAGCTTGGCTTCGGCGCCATAGGGCGAATTGGCCAGCATGGCTTCCATGGCTTTTTTCCAGCGCTTGCTGCCGTTATGGCAAACGATGTGGGTCGGCTCGATCCCGAATTCGAGGAGTACCTTGGTCAAGCCGAGGAGGAAATCGGGATCGCCGAACAGCGCCATTTTCTTGCCATGCAGCCAGGCGTGCGAATCGGTCATCATGTCCATCAGACGTCCGCGCTCCTTGGTCAGCGAGGCTGGAATGGGTTTGCCAGTGACTTCGGAAACCTTCATCAGGAAGGCATCTGTCCACTCGACGCCTATCGGGATGTTGAGCTTCGGCACTTCATGGTTCCAAGTGCCTTCGACAAATTTCTTCGTCTTGTCGAGTTGCAGCGGTTGTAGCAGGAAGGTGGTATGGGCGTTGGGCGCATCCTTGACCTCATCCTGGGTGGTGCCGCCTGCGTACATGCTGAAGGTGCCATCGGCGGGCGTGTCGAGCACTTCCTCGGGATCGGAAAGAAAGGTGTAGTCGACATCCATTTCCTTCAACATGCGCTTGATGACGCGGAAATTGCCGAGATAGGTTTCGAAACCCGGCACGATGTTGATCTTGCCGTTCTTGCCCGGCACCTTGTCTTCCATGTGGTTCAAGGTGAAGTAGCGCAGGATGCCCTCTTCCATATTGTCCCAGCCTGTAATGTGGGAACCGACGAAGGATGGCGTATGGGCGAAAGGAACGGGAAAGTCCTCGGGCAGGTTGCCTTCCTTGCGCGCGTTGCCGATGAAGGCGCTGAGGTCGTCGCCGATGACTTCGGCAATGCAGGTGGTGGACATCACGATCATCTCGGCGTCATATAGCTTGACGGCGTTGGCCATGCCTTCATGCACGTTCTTCTGGCCGCCGAACACTGCCGCGTCTTCGGTCATCGAGTCGGCGATGATGGCGATCGGTTCCTTGAAGTGGCGGTTGAAGTAGGTGCGGAAATAGGCGATGCAGCCTTGCGAGCCGTGGATATACACCAGGGTCTTGTGGAACCCCAGGCCGCACAGGGCGGAGCCGAGCGGCTGGCAGGCCTTGGCCGGGTTGACGGTCAGCGCCTCGCGCTTGAAATTGAGCTCCTGGTATTCCTTGGTCGTGGTCCACTGAAAGGTCGCCTCGACCTTCTCGGCACCATGGCTTTCCTCGAAACAGGCGCGCTTGTTGGCGAGCGTCTCCTTGTATTCATCGTTGCGGAACAGCGGGAAACACGGCTTGATATCTTCTACGGTTTGCATCTTGATCTCCTTAGCCCGGCCACTCATGCGTGGACGCGGGCGCAAGTTGAGAAAGTGGTTCTTTGATTTAGCTAGGGCCTAGGCGGCCTTCAACAGGGAGTCCTTCAGCAGCGACTTGGCGGCCTTTTCCTGCCAGGGCGGCTGCATCATGGTCCAGCACGGATTGTTGATGGTCATGTCCATATCCCGGGCAAATATCGCGAAGCCGTCGTAGCCGTGGTAAGGACCGGAGTAGTCCCAGGAATGCAACTGGCGGAACGGCACGCCCATCTTGTGGAACACGTATTTTTCCTTGATTCCGGAACCGATCAGGTCGGGCTTCAACGCCTTGACGAATTCCTCCAGCTCGTAGCCTGTGGCATCGTCATAGATCAGGGTGGCGTCGCTCATTTCCTTGATGGTGCGGTCGTAGTCGTCGTTGTGGGCGAATTCGTAGCCCGCGCCGACCACTTCCATGCCGAGATCTTCGTAGGCGCCGATGGTGTGGCGCGGGCGCAGGCCGCCGACAAACGTCATGACCTTCTTGCCTTGCAGGCGCGGCTTGTACTTGGCGATCACCGCATCCATGATCGGCGTGTACTTTTCGATCACGCGCTCGGCGCCTTCCCTGATCGAGTCGTCGAAGAAGGCGGCAATCGCCCGCAGGGATTCCTTGATCTTGGAGGGGCCGAAGAAGTTGTATTCGAGCCAGGGAATGCCGTATTTCTCTTCCATGTGGCGACTGATGTAGTTCATCGAACGGTAGCAGTGGAGAAGGTTGAGTTTTACGTTCGGGGTGTTCTCCATCTCGGCCAGGGTGCCGTCGCCGGACCACTGGGCCACCACGCGCAGGCCCATTTCTTCGAGCAGGATGCGCGAGGCCCAGGCGTCGCCGCCGACATTGTAGTCGCCAAGAATGGCTACGTCATAGGGGGTCTTTGCGAATTCCTTGCCGTCGCGGTTGGAGATGATCCAGTCGCGCACCGAGTCGTTGGCGATGTGGTGGCCGAGCGACTGCGAGACACCGCGAAAGCCTTCGCAGCGCACCGGAATCACGGGCTTGTTGAGTTCCTTGGCCGCCTTCTTGGCCACCGCCTCGATGTCGTCGCCGATCAGGCCGACAGGACATTCGGACTGGATCGAGATGGCCTTGTTGAGGGGGAACAGCAGTTCGACTTCGTTGATCAGCTTGGCGAGTTTCTTGTCGCCACCGAAGACGATGTCTTTCTCCTGGAAGTCCGAGGTGAAGTTCATTTCGCAGAAGGCGTCGATGCCGGACGTGCCGTTATAGTAGTTGCGACGGCCGGCGCGCGAGTACTGGCCGCAGCCGATGGGGCCGTGCGAGATCGAGACGACATCCTTGATCGGGCCCCACACCACGCCCTTGGAACCGGCATAGGCGCAGCCGCGCTGCGTCATCACGCCAGGCAGCGACTTGCGGTTGGAAGTAATGCATTTCTTCGACGACTCGAGTTCCTTGTCGTTGATCATGAGGTGCTTGGCGCGATCCTTCTTCGCCTTTTCCGGATACACCTCCAGTACTTCCTGAATCAGTATTTCAGTTTCTTCGCGGGTAAGCGCAGCCATCTTGATTCTCCTTGGCGGACGCCGGCAACCATTGATGCACGACGCCCAGGACGGGTTAATGAATGACGTTCAAATTTCAGGCAGCCAGCGCATCCGCGGCCAGCTCGGCAGCGGTCTTGCCGATGATGGCGGTGTTTTCCACTTCCATGATGCCGAACTCCATCAGCAGTTCTTCGAGTTCGTCCATGGTGATCGGCGTCGGAATGACAAACTTCTTGTTGTCCACAATCTTCTTCGCCAGAGTGCGGTATTCGTCGGCCTGCTTGTGCGTGGGATCGAACTCGATCACGGTCATGCGGCGGATCTCCGCATGCTGCACGGCGTTGTCGCGCGGGATGAAGTGGATCATCTGGGTGCCGAGCTTTTCCGCCAGGGCGATGATCAGTTCATCCTCACGGTCGGTGTTGCGGCTGTTGCATATCAGGCCGGCCAGACGCACGCTGCCGGAAGTGGCGTACTTGAGAATGCCCTTGGCGATATTGTTGGCGGCATACATGGCCATCATTTCGCCGGAACAGACGATGTAGATTTCCTGCGCTTTGTTCTCGCGAATCGGCATGGCGAAGCCGCCGCAGACCACGTCGCCCAACACGTCGTAGAAGACGAAGTCGAGATCGTCGTCGTAGGCACCTTCTTCCTCAAGGAAGTTGATGGCGGTGATGACGCCGCGGCCGGCACAACCGACGCCGGGTTCCGGGCCACCCGATTCGACGCACTTGACGCCGCCAAAGCCGACGGAGAGCACATCCTCCAGTTCCAGATCTTCGACGCTGCCGGCCTCTGCCGCCAGTTCCATCACCGAATGCTGAGCCTTGGCATGCAGGATCAGCCGGGTCGAGTCGGCCTTGGGATCGCAGCCGACGATCATTACCTTCTTGCCGGCTTCGGCCAGCGCGGCGACCAGGTTTTGCGTGGTGGTAGACTTGCCGATGCCACCCTTGCCATAAATAGCAGCTTGACGAGTTTTTGCCATGATGTACTCCTTGTTGAAATTGCTCGGCCCCGAGGGGAATTCCGTAGTGACGACCCTACTTTTGCAAAGACCGTGCCAAGCTCGATGAATCGCCTGAAACACTGTAAACACAAGGCTCTCCGTGATTAATGCCAAAGTCGTTGCAGCGTCGGTTTGCGACAGGGAGCAAGTGCTTTGTCGGGCTTCCGACAAAGCCCATACACCGGCGCCGACGCTGCCGAAAGAAGCGCGGCTGCCGATCAACCATTGCAACCTTCCCGCCGTCATCCTGGGCGGCCTGACATTCCAGCGTCATCCAGTCCCGCTGCATCTCGACAGCGTCGCCGAGCTGCACGCAGATATGTTCCGTCATCTCGACCGCCTCGATGCCGCGGATGCCCGCGCCCAGACCTTCCGCGACTACCTGACGGTGCAGTTCCGGCTGGAAAATCTCGAAGAAGCGGGCTTGAATGCCCACTCAAAGCGGCGCGCTAAAGCCAACTGGATACGCATGCTGCGCGGCTGGAGCTTCGATGCCGACAGCCGCGAAGGCGCGGTACTCAAGGGCTGGGTCGAATCTCGTTTCGGCCTGCTGCCGCGCTTTCATGGCGAACCGCTACGGGACCATGGCGACATCGCTTGGCGCCGTTACGAGGAAATGCGTTCGCAGGGCCTGTATGGCACCAACGCGCTGGAAGCCCAGCTCGATCTGCTCTACACCTACGCCCAATATGAGTTCGTGCGCGGCGCCGCCGGCAGCCATCGCAAGCTGTATCGCGGCGCCAATCGCCTTGCCGACCATGAGGTGCTGGCCCAGAAGGGCGCGCAACAGATCGTGCTGTTCAACAATCTGACTTCATTCACCACCTCGCGCGAACGCGCCGGCGAATTCGGCGACCTGATCTTCGAAGTCGAAGTGCCGCTGCCGAAAGTTTTCTTTCACTGCCGCCTGTTGCCCGGCGTGCTCGGCGGCGAAGAGGAACATCTGGTCATCGGCGGCGCCTACGCCGTGACCGTGCATCGGTTCTAGCAGGATTGTCGCTTACGCGACAAGACGGTTCTGATTCGGCGCAGTGCGGTCAATGGCGCGAAAACACATCGCGCAGCTTGCACAGAACAGTAGTGATGTCGAAGCGGGTATCGGCCAGCGCTTCGCCGGCGAGAACCTTCTGCAACGCGATGAGCGGATCACTTTCCCCGGTCAAAAGAACAACGGCACCGCGTTTTTTCATGCGGCGGATATAGCCGTCGCCGGCGCTGGCGGACACAACGATCTCGACGCCATCGAGTGGATGCGGACCATCGTCCTGAAAATAATGCGGCAATTGCTCCTTGCTGAGCTGGATGCGCCGAGGTGCCGGGATCGGCTGGCTGGGCTGGCAATCAAACACCAGCCAGTCCGAGGTCTTGCCGGCGTGGCCGGAAACTTTGCTCCAGTTGTCTTTGGTGGCGATGGCAATTTTCATGACGGGTTATTATCCGGCGGTTCGTTGAATAGAATGTGTGCCATGGCACAAAGCAGAAAATGATCCCGATTCCGTGAAAGTTCAGCACGGCGCATTAGCCAATTGATCGCCTGAATGGATATGCTGTTTAGATTTGTGCCTGGCCCCTTTTACTTGTACGTCGATGATCTTCCGCCCACCGAATGGCGTCTGGCATGCCAGTACATTGTCCGCGACGAGGATATTCTTGTTGAATATCCCAGCAGGTAACAGGTTTCTCTGCGTCATTTTTCTCCTTAAAACACGAGACAACGACTTACAGGCTGTGATCGTGCAGCGTTATCAGCGAGCTTTATACGCACCCCGGCAAGCCGGACTCAGCCGCAGCAGCGCCTGCGCCTGATCGTGGACGCGCAGGCGGATATCCGCATTGAGCGCGGATATCCAGCGGGCGGGCAGCGATTCCAGCCCATATAGAGCGCCGGCCAGCATGCCGGCGATGGCGCCGGTGGTGTCGGCATCTCCGCCGCGATTGACGACATCGATCAGGCATTCCTCGAAATCGCCGGTGTTCATCAGCGATTGCAGCACGGTCCTCAGCGTGTCGACGACGTAGCCGCTCGGATTGTCGTTGCGACGGCCGCGCCAGTTGTAGATCGGATAAGCTACGAGGAAGGGCTGGATGTGCCCACGATAGATATCGCGCAGCGAAGCGCCGCGCACGGCGTCCTGCACGGCAAGTGCAAGGAATTTGCAGGCGGCGTCCGACAAGGCGTTGTTGTGCGTGACCCTGGCTTGGGTTTGCACCGCTGCGACGACCGCCTCCTCACTAGCACCGAGCGTGACCAGCACTGCGGGCAGCAGACGCATAACGGCGCCATTGCCGGCATCATGCTCGGAGGCCGGCGCCAGCGGCGAACCAGTTTGGCGGAAGTGAATCAGATTGCGCCGCACGGTATTGCCAATGTCCACGGGTTTGCTGCGCATCCATGCATCGAAAGCCTGGGCGCAGGCCAGTGCATCGACCCGACCCGCCTGATCGATGATGGCCTGGCCCAGCGCCAGGGCCATGGTGGTGTCATCGGTGACGCGGCCCGGACGCAGCCTCAGCCAACCGCCGCCGATGAGGTCGCGATGCACGCCATGACGACCAACGATTTCGCGCGGCGTCATGAACTCTACTGTGGCGCCCAGCGCATCGCCCAGCGCCAGTCCAAGGTAGGCGGCCTGCGCGCGGGACGGGGCGGGCGTTGAGTTCACGCGCTCAGCGCGCTGCGATTTCCGCTTTCGCGGTGGCCCGCGGCACGTCGAGCTTGCCGGCGGCGAGCATTTCCTGCCACACCGCCAGTGCTGCTTCCTCTATCGGTTCCATGGCGTGCTCGCCATTGGGCTGGATGCTGGCCGCTTGTAGTTGCTTCCAGGGTTCAATGCCGATGCGGGCACAGAGCAGCACCTCGCAACCGGCCAGTGCCGCGATGGTCTTGTCGAGAATTCTGCTGGTTTCGTCTTCGCCGCAATCTTCCTGACCGCCGCAGTAGCGTCCAGCCTTGCGATGGCCGACGAACCTGGCAGAGGAGGCATCGACTTCGTAAACAAGAAACTCGGTGGCATGGCCGAAGTGGGTGGCGATCAGCCCCTGCTTCGCCGCCACCGCCATTAGCACCGGACGGCCAATGGGTTTCTCTACCTCGCGGCGCGGCTGGAAATTGATGACCTGATGCGTAACCACCGCGTGCGCCCGACGGCGCTTGGCTTCGAGCTCGGCCAGGATGCCGGCACGCACTACGGTACGCCGCTGCATGGCGGCGTCATGGTCGATCTCCATGGCCTCGATCTTGTTGAGAGTGAATTCCGCGCCACGGTCCTCGCCCAGCAGGCCCACGGCATCGGCGCGGCACTGGCGGCAGTGGCGCATCATTTTCATGTCCCCGGCGCAGGCGTCCTGCAGCGCCTTGAGCTCGGCGGCAGTGGGCCCGCGTTGCCCATTCAGGCCATAGTAGGTGCCGTGCTCGGGCGCGGAGATCAGCGGCATGACGTTGTGCAGAAAGGCGCCCTTGGCCTTGACGACCTTCGCCACTTCCAGCAGATGCTGGTCATTGACGCCGGGAATCAGCACGGAATTGATCTTGACCAGGATGCCGCGTGCTATCAGCATCTTCAGTCCCTTCTGCTGCTGTGCGATGAGGATCGCCGCCGCCTCACGCCCCTTGATGCGCTTTTTGTCCCAGATGATCCAGGGATAGATCTGCGCGCCGACATCGGGGTCGATGCAGTTGATGGTGATGGTGACGTGGTCAACCTTGAGCCTCGCCAGTTCGTCAACATGCTCGGGCAGCGCCAGGCCGTTTGTCGACAGGCAAAGCTTGATGTCGGGTGCCAGCCGCGCCAGTTCGCGAAAGGTGGCGAAGGTGCGCTGCGGATTGGCGAGCGGATCGCCGGGGCCGGCGATGCCCAGCACCGACAACTGCGGAATTGCGGCACCGACGGCGAGGGTCTTTTTCACCGCCTGCTCGGGCGTGAGCAGTTCCGACACCACGCCGGGACGTGACTCGTTAGAACAATCGTATTTGCGGTTGCAGTAGTTGCACTGGATGTTGCAGGCCGGCGCCACTGCCACATGCATACGGGCGAAATGATGGTGAGCGTCCTCCGAATAGCAGGGATGATCCTGCACCCGCTGCCGGATTGCCTCGCTCTGCCCCGCCACCTGCTCGGACCCGGCACCGCAACTGCCAGCGCGGCATCCGCCTGGCCTGACCAACTCCTGCTCGATGTGCGCCATCTTGATACTCCCTCCTGGCATTGCAGATAACT
The DNA here is from genome assembly GCA_049276455.1 of Georgfuchsia sp. Lineage (GTDB taxonomy): Bacteria > Pseudomonadota > Gammaproteobacteria > Burkholderiales > Rhodocyclaceae > Georgfuchsia. The sequence goes on from JBASWL010000026.1 coordinate 96,369, forward strand.
AGGGAATAGCAACCGCCGTGCCGGCCCGCGCGAGCACGCAAGCCATTGGAAACAAAGGAGAGCCAAGCATGAAACGCATGTCGCGATTGCGACAATGCGACGGCGAAACACTACAACTGTTTGACTTCGATATTGTATTTCTTCAGCGCATAACCGATCTGGCGCGGTGTCATGTTGAGCAGGCGGGCGGCCTTGGCTTGCACCCAGCCGCAGCGCTCCATCGCAGATATGATTTGGTCGCGCTCGCTGCCGGAAGTAGCCAAGCCATCCACACTGTCCACAGTTGGCCCAGATGATTCGACGTAATGATCTTGTTGTGGCACCTTCTCGACGGGCCGATTCATCGGCACACCAATGATAGGGAAACAGTTATGTGATCGGGAAGTCTCAAATAATACCGATGAGAAGCACTGACCCTTCTGGCAGCGCATGTCTACCTCGCGGATCAGGTTGCCGTGCATCATCGTGGCCGCGCGCTCGACGCAATTTTCCAGTTCGCGCACATTGCCCGGCCAACTGCATTGCTGAAGGATTTCCAGCGCACCCGGGGTAATCGTGACGTTGCGGCTGTTTTCGCGGTTGAAGCGGTCGAGAAAGAAATCGACCAGCAGCGGAATGTCTTCCTTGCGCTCACGCAATGACGGCAGCATGATAGCAACGACATTGAGGCGGAAGTAGAGATCGCCTCGAAACTCCCCCTTCTGCACCATTTCCTCCAGGTTGCGATTGGTCGCGGCAACAAGCCGGAATTTAGCTTTTAGCGTCTTGTTGCCACCGACGCGCTCGAACTCATGCTCCTGCAGCACGCGCAGGAGCTTCCCCTGAAAGGCTGGCGAGACATCGCCAATCTCGTCGAGAAACAGTGTGCCGCCGTCGGCGAGTTCGAAGCGCCCCTTGCGTTCGCCGACCGCGCCGGTAAACGCACCTTTCTCGTGACCGAACAACTCTGATTCGAGCAGGGTTTCCGACAGCGACGCGCAATTGACCTTGACGAACGGCCCCTTGGCGCGCGGTGAAAGGTAATGAATGGCATTGGCTATCGCTTCCTTGCCAGTACCTGATTCTCCGCGCAGCAGCACCGTTGCCTGGCTTGGCGCGGCCAGATGCACGTCGGCAAAGACGTCCTTCATTCGCTTCGAGCGGCCAACGACATTCTCAATGTCATATTTTCCCTGCAACTGCTTTTGCAGGCGGTATTTTTCTTCCATCTGCAACTGCCGCTCCTCGGCGAGCGCCTGATGCAGCTTCCAGGTCTGCGCCAGCAGGTTGCCGACCAGTGTCAGCAGACGCACATCGCGATCGAAATTGATTGGCCGCTCGCCGCCGGGATGGCGATCCACCGAGAGCAGTCCAATTACCTCGCGATCATCGCGCAAGGGCACCGCGATGTAGGAGACGCCCTGGCTGCGCGACATGTCGCGCCAGGTACAGTTGAGAAAGTTCGAATCCTGCGTGATGTCGGGAATAACAACCGGCACGCCGTTCCTTATCACCTTGGCGACGATACCTTCACCGGCGTTGGACAGAACAGTGTCGGCCGGATTGCCGGCGGCACCAATAATGTGCAGTTCGCTGCCTTCCCGCACCAATCCGACTTGCGCATGCTGCATCTGCAAGTGGCTGAGCAACAGGTTGAGTACTTGCCTCACGCACTTGCGAAAATCGAGCGATGAGTTGAGAACCTTGCTGATCTGGTAGATCGTGATGAGTTCAAGATCGGCAGTATTGCTATTGGCAGTCGTCGGCATCATGGTTCCGGCTTTGGCCGGCAGTTGGGTCTTCTTACCAAAAGCAGATTTCAAGCCAGACTCAACGCGCGCCAGAGTTATTCCGCAATCCCGATCATGATCATCACGGGCTCTCTCTCACGTTTTCCCACAAACTTGTCGGGTATGCCAATTTTCTGGTTAGTTGCGGGAGTTCAGGCTTCCGGGAAGTGAGGAGCCGCCACCGGCAGTGGTGTTTACCTATTTTGTGGCTTGCCACTGACAGCTTGAGGATCATAAAGCTGCCATCTTACTTGCTAATGTCATTAGGCTGCTTTGGGCACGGTGCTGACCGTAAGCTACCATTCTTCATCAAGCAGAAACCGGCCAGAAGCGTTCAGTCGAAGCGTCGAACCCATTTTTTTAAAGTACCCCGATAAGGCCTAATTGGTATGATGCCCATTTACGCCATATGGCTATTCTGATAAAACATTGGCTGCAAAAGTTTTCGATGATGTAGTAAGTCCATAAAAAACAAGGTTAGGGAGAAATTATGCTTGGTAGTCACAGCTTTTCCATCATTGAACGAAAGTGGATTTTCGTTCTGAATATGCTGTTTGCCGCAGTGATATTGGCGGGCTGTGGTGGGGGCGGAGGAGGAGGTGGTGGTGATGGTGGGCAAGGAGATACAAACTCAACGCCAACTGCCTCCCCCAGGGCTTTCGCAATTGATGTGGCAATTTCTAATCTAGTCAGGAATGGGTTCGATGCTCCATTCAAATTGACTGGCAGCTTTTCCAACTCCATCCAAGCAAAAACTTATAGCGTAACTGGGCAAGGGACGCTCTCATGGGTTTCGGCCATTACTGCAAAATTTGAAGGTGTTTCGGTTCTCGATGCCTCAGGAGTGATGAATGGATCGGAAACTGTCGCCGGGCAGACAATTTCCGTATTGTCTACTGCCCACCAATATTTCAGAAGCGACAATTTTTATCCAGTAGGTCAGATAGATGACTCAAATAACTACTATGTCGTCACCTCGTTCTCTGGCTGGCCATCGGGTGCCAAAGTTGGGGATTCTGGATCACTTGGGACTGTGACGATCTACGCTGATTACACCAAACAATTGAAATATGGGGATCAGCAATGGAATTACACGATTGAGCCTGACAGTGCAGATACTGCGATCTTTGCATGGACAACTGCCGAAACAGATACAGATGGCTACCAATCCATACAAACGGATCGATACCGAATTACTTTTACAGGCGGGATAACATTTATATCCACATCGTTTAGTGATTCGGATGCCGGTTCGCTAACGGTTACCGCTACATCCGTACAAACACCAGGAAAAACTCCTGCCCTAGCACCTTGGGTGTTACCGCGAACAGTGGGCGGTTCAATCACCGGACTTACCGGAATCGGATTGACCCTGGAGTCTAATTCCCAGACCCTAAGTGTGTCAGCCAATGCGTCTTATTTCATATTTACAAGTATTCTTGCTACCGGAACCGCATATAACGTCACGGTGGTAAATCAGCCGTTCGGGCTCAATTGCACGGTATCCAACGGAACGGGAACAATGGGAACTGAAGGGGTGCAGGATGTGGCGGTAACTTGTATTCCGCCTCCCCAAGGGCTAGGCGGATCAATCGTTGGGTTAAACTCAAACGGACTGGTGTTGGTCAATGGTACGGACAGCGTAAGTCCTCAGGCAAATAACGTTTCGTTTGAATTCGCAAACTCTGTGGCATACGGTACCACTTACAACGTTATCGTACAAACTCAACCGTTTGGGCAGAGCTGTAGCGTGTCCAATGGGTCTGGCACAGGTGGTTCGGCGCCGATTACCATGACAGTTACCTGCGTTTCAACGCCTCCAATGACCGCAAGTACTTTCGCAGGTAACGGCCAATATGGATCAACCGATGGCCCTGGTGCAACGGCAAGTTTTTTCTTCCCCAGGGGCATTGCTGTGGATAGCGTGGGGAATGTCTATGTAGGCGAGCCCGTTAAAATTCGCAAAATTACGCCTGCCGGAATCGTGAGCACACTGGCCGGAAGTGGGCAAATCGGCTCAACCGATGGCTCAGGTAGTTCTGCAAGCTTTAATGGCGTCGATGGTCTGGCCGTGGATAGTTCTGGCAATCTCTACGTAGCGGATGCCGGCAACAATTTGATCCGCAAAATCACAGCAGATGGAAATGTAAGTACATTTGCAGGAAGTGGTCAAACTGGCGCAGCCAACGGCCCAAGTACAGCCGCAAGTTTTAACGTGCCTAGAGGGATTGCTGTAGACGGTGCGGGAAATGTCTATGTGGCGGATGCCGGCAACAATTTGATCCGCAAAATAGCGTCAGATGGCAATGTGAGTACGTTTGCCGGAAGTGGACAAACCGGAGCAGCCAATGGCCCAAGTGCGACGGCAAGCTTCAACTATCCCACGGGAATTGCAGTGGACGGCACAGGGAATGTTTATGTCGCTGACGCAGGAAATAAAATGATTCGCAAAGTCATGCCCGATGGCAATGTGGCTACGCTTGCAGGAACGGGCCAACTCGGCGCAACAAATGGCCCTGGTGATACTGCAAGCTTTGGCCAGTCACTAGGTGTCGCAGTAGATAGCGCGGGAACTGTCTATGTGGCGGACAGCAACAATAACAGGATTCGTAAGATATCCGTCGCGGGCTTGGTAACCACACTGGCGGGAACTGGGGAGACAGGGGCAACTAATGGACCAGACAACGCAGCAACCTTTTGGCAACCCTACAGTGTGAGCTTGGATAGTGCAGGGAATGTCTACGTGGTTGATGCCAGCAACGTCTTAATAAGGAAAATAAGTGCTCAATAGTTGATTCTGAAAAGCTATTGCTGCGTCTGCGATACGGGAAACTCCATGACCGCTGCGGGCACAAAGCTGACGTGCGTGGTAGCGTAGGCACTGAGCGGTGCGGCACAGGAAATTCCGGGTGAAGCCCGATTGTTGCAGGCCACGGTAAGCCGATCCTGACACCGGATCGGTGCAACTCTCGGGATAATCGCAGGTGTAACGCCCTGTCGCCGCTCAAATTCAGAATACAGCTACCGTAATTTACCTGCCCGATCGGTCATTTGGCACCCAACTGGCTCATCTCTTGCACCACTGTTGTCCATATATCTTAAAAAAGTACAATCTTGGCAGCTTGAATCAGACACAATTGTGTCCCTTTAACCAGTTAAGCATGAAGACGCCATCGCTTCAACGATTGACGGGTATCTCACCACAATGAATCAACCGGCTCTATAAGTTTATGAAGCTCCTGATCAAAGCGCTCGCCTTCGCGGCAGACAAACACCGCAACCAGCGCCGCAAGGATGCTGAAGCATCGCCCTACATCAACCATCCCATCGCATTGGCGAATGTTTTGGCGAGCGAAGGCGGTGTTGAGGACGAGCGGGTTCTCATCGCAGCCATCCTGCACGACACCATTGAAGATACTGAAACAACGGAGCAGGAACTGACCAGGGAGTTTGGGCAGGAGGTCACTGGCATCGTCCTGGAAGTGACTGACGACAAGTCCTTACCCAAAGCTGAACGCAAGCGGCTTCAAGTGGTACATGCATCCTCAATCAGCCGCCGAGCCAAGCTGGTGAAGCTGGCCGACAAGATTTGCAACCTCAGAGACGTTGTCGCCAGCCCGCCTGCTGACTGGCCCATCGAACGAAAGCAGGAATACTTTGACTGGGCGAAGGCGGTTGTCGATGAATTCCGAGGTGTGCATCCAGAGCTTGAGCGTGCGTTCAATGAAGCCTATCTGGCGCGCCCAACGAAATGATGCGGGAGATACACAACCGGATGCCTGCGATTGTATGGCCGAGGGACTATGAGCATTGGCTTGATCCTGGTCTGGGCGATGTCGAGAAGATCCATACGATTTTTGAATATTTCTTTCGCTTCTGAGGCGAGCCTGCAATATTTCACTGCGCTCGCCTCAGACTTCCTCCGCCGGCACCATCACCATCCACGACACGCCAAAGCGGTCGGCCACCATGCCGAAGCTGGTTGCGAAGAAAGTCTTGCCCAGCGGCATGTGCACCTTGCCGCCCGCCGCCAGTGCATCGAAGCGCTGCCGGGCTTCCGCTTCGCTGGACACTTGCAACGACAGCGAGAAGCCCTGGAAGTCGGGATGGCCCATGCAATCGTCTGACATCATGATCGAGCCATCGCCGATGCGCAGACTCGCATGCATCACCTTGTTGTCGAAGCCGGCGTGTGTGCCCGGCGGCATCGGTTCGGGGCTCTCCTTGTAGCGCATCAGCATCTCGACTTCGGCGCCGAGCGCCTTGCGATAGAACTCGATCGCCTCTTCGCAGCAACCGTCAAAAAACAGATAGGGTTGGACTGGCATGATTGTCTCCTTGGTCAATATCACTGCATCGAGTGCAGGCCGATCATGTTGCCTTCGGTGTCGACCACCAGCGCGATGAAACCGTACTGGCCGATGGACATCTTTGGCTTCTCGATGCGGCCCCCTGCCTTCTCGACTTTCACCGCCTCGACGGCGCAGTCCGCGCACATGAAGTACACGATCACGCTATGCCCGCCCGCATCAAGACCCGGCATCTTCACCAGTGCCCCGGTAATGCCCATGGCGTTCTGATGCATGGGGAATGCCCACATCTCCATGCCCGGCGGCTGCCCCGGCCCCTTCAGCCTGGTGAATTGCGTGCCGAATACGGACTCGTAAAAGGATTTGGCCCGCTTCATATCATTCACATAGATTTCGAACCAACCCACGGGATTGGTGACAGTGCTTTCATTCATGACAATATCCTTTCAACGGATAGGGGCTTCAATCGGGAATCTCAGGCTCGACCAGCCTTGTCAAGTGGTCGAGCGACTCCTGCCAGCCGAGGTAGCAGAACTCCGGCGGAATCGCCTCGGGAATACCTTCCTGTACGGCGTTGAGCTCCGTCCCGCAGGCGACCGCACGCAGCGTAATCGTCGTCACCATCTCGCCCGGCAGATTCGCATCATCGAACTTATCTGTATAGCGGATGCGCTCGCCCGGCACCAGTTCGAGATAGGTGCCGCCGAAGGAGTGGCCTTTGCCGGTGCTGAAATTACGGAACGCCATCCTGAAGCTGCCGCCGACCCTGGCATGCAGATGGTCAACCTTGCAGGTAAAGCCGTTGGGCGGCAACCAGCGGGCCACCGCATCGGCATCGAGGAAGGCGCGATAGACCTTCTCGGGCTTGGCGCGCAACACGCGGTGAAGCTTGACAGTGCCAGTGGGCATGGGAGTCTCCTTTTATTTTCCATTGGGGGTAATGCTTTTATAGTCGAACGATCGCCGCCGTGTTCGACAAGAGCCCAATTTTTTTGGCGGCGTGCCCTAATCTACTTCCAATTGGGACGCCGTCAGTCCTGACCGTAATCCACAATTTAAGGGAGCTTGGGTCCATGTCCACAGCAACGGTCACGTCAAATACGTTCAAACCGTTGCCGACAACCGCAAGACTGACAACTTGCTGTCATTGCCTCAGAAATGAGGTCGCAGCGATTGGTCTTTGACCGCGCAGATGCCTAGCTCGGCATCTGCGTCTTTTCCTTGTGTGGATCAAGTTTTCTGCTTAGACGATGCGACACGTGCTTGTCTTGCTGAGCCGCTTTGACTAGGCCATTGGACATTGTGGGGTTGATGTTGCCAACATCCGCTTCAGACAAGGACCGGCTGCAGCGGGTTACTTGGGCGGCATACCACTCGCAGTGGTACCTTCCAAGCTCAATATATCCGCCTAAACCCAGCTATTGATAGGATAGCGCCAGTCAATACGAATGCGGGTAGAAAACCGGGTAAATATGGAAGATGGTTGGCGGAAACAACCAGCAAAGCCTTGCCCTGCCTAGAGCAGCAAAATTAGTTGCGGATGAGCTTCAAATTGGTGGGCTACGTGGCTGGCTGCCACTAAATATGGTTGTAACTTATTTATTTATATACTGACTTGGCGGAGAGGGTGGGATTCGAACCCACGGATGCCTTGCGACATCGCCTGATTTCGAGTCAGGTACATTCGACCACTCTGCCACCTCTCCGGGGCGCGGATTTTACCATCCGGGATGATTGTTTGGTGTCGAGCCGAGCCATGGCACAATGCACCGTCTTCGTTTCGACGGGAGCCACAATGGGTTGTCGTCTCTCCCGCCTGCTGATTGTGCTCGCTTCCGCTTTGCTGGTTGCATGCGGTCGTATTGAACCTCCCGAAAAATCCGGCAAGCTGGTGATCGGCATACTTGCCGGGCCAACCACTTACCAGATCGATGCCGACAGCGGCTTTGAGCACGATTTGCTGGAAAACTTTGCCGCATCGCTCAAACTCAAGACACGCTATGTCGTTGTCAAGGAGAGAAGCGCCCTGTTTGACAAGCTGCGGGCAGGAAAAATCCATCTTGCTGCAGGTTCCGCGATCGACAGCAATAAAAATTTCATTTTTTCTGCACCGGTACGAGAATCAAAGCAGGTACTGGTCGGCAACTCGGAAGACATGTCGATCTATGACGACCCTTTCGATCTGAGCGGTCGCAGCGTTGAAACCACACTCGACTCAGCGCAGACCACAACACTGAAGAAACTTGCTGGCACGCCGCCGAGTTTTACCATTGTGGAAATCGCGAGAAAATCAGAACGTGATCTTCTGCAACGGGTAGCCGAAGGGAAAAGTCAGCTGGCGGCAACTGGCATGCTGAATTACTCCCTCGCGCTGAACTCGTTTCCCGACCTCTCGATTGTGCATGAGTTGCCCGATCCGATCGGCATCGGATGGGCATTCAAGCCCGAAGATGCGCCACTGTTGCAAAAAGCCGATGAATTCATCGCAACTTTTCGTAAAAATGGCTCATGGGCAAAGCTGTACGATCGCTACTTTGGCCTTACGCAGCGTATCAAGTCGAATGAAATTGTCAGATTCATCAAGGACATTCGAACCTTACTGCCCCATTACCGCGAGCAATTCCAGGCGGCTCAAGCAACCACGGGAATTGACTGGCGCTTGATTGCGGCGCTGGCGTATCAGGAATCGAAGTGGGATCCGCTTGCCACCTCATTTACCAATGTACGCGGCATGATGATGCTGACAGGTGAAACCGCAGATCGCATGGGGGTAAACAACCGGCTCGATCCGGACCAGAGCATTCGCGCCGGTGCGCGCTATCTCGCCATCCTGAGGGACGAACTGCCTGACGAGATCAAGGAACCTGACCGGACCTGGCTGGCGCTCGCCGCTTATAACCTCGGCATGGGGCATCTCAATGGCGCCCGCACCTTCGCCAGGCAGATGAAACGCGACTCAACCTCATGGTACGACATGAAAAAAGTATTGCCCCTGATGTCGCGACCCGAGTATTACTCGCACCTGAAGAGTGGCCCGGCGCGTGGTGGCGAAGCCGTGATCCTTGTGGAAAATATCCGCAACTACTATGACATCCTCTGTCGCTCGGAACCAGCGTGGCAACCGACGCCGAAGTTGTCGCTCAGCTTGCGCTGAGTCGCTCCATGCCGCCCATATAGCTGCGTAGCGCGACCGGAATGGTGACGCTGCCATCGGCGTTCTGGTAATTCTCCAGAATTGCCACCAGCGTACGTCCGACGGCGAGACCGGAGCCATTGAGCGTGTGCACCAGCTCCGGCTTGTTCTTTTCATTGCGGAAGCGCGCCTGCATGCGCCGCGCCTGGAACGCCTCGAAGTTGGAGCAGGAAGAAATCTCGCGATAGGCGTTCTGCGCTGGCAGCCAGACTTCGAGGTCGTAGGTCTTGGCGGCGGAGAAACCCATGTCGCCGGTGCATAGCGCCATCTTGCGGTACGGCAGATCAAGCTTTTGCAGAATGGCTTCAGCATGGCCAGTGAGTTGTTCCAGCACCTGCCACGACTGGTCGGGATGGACAATCTGCACCAGTTCCACCTTGTCGAACTGGTGCTGGCGAATCATGCCGCGCGTATCGCGGCCGTAGGAGCCGGCCTCGGAACGGAAGCAGGGCGTGTGGCAGACGAACTTCATTGGCAACTTTGCGGGATCAAGAATCTCGTCGCGTACGATATTGGTCACCGGCACTTCGGCAGTGGGGATCAGATATAACATGCTGCCGTCGCTGCGAGGTACATGAAACAGGTCATCCTCGAACTTGGGCAGCTGACCGGTTCCTCGCATGCTTTCTGCATTTACCAAATATGGCGTGTAAACCTCGCTGTAGCCATGTTCGGCTGTATGCACATCCAGCATGAACTGTGCAAGCGCCCGATGCAGGCGCGCAATGCTGCCCAGCATCAACGTAAAGCGGCTACCGGCAATCTTGGTTGCGGTCTCGAAGTCCAGACCCAGCGGAGCACCAACATCGACGTGATCCTTGACCTCGAAGTCGAACTTGCGCGGGGTACCCCAGCGCAATACTTCGACATTACTGTGCTCATCCTCGCCCACCGGCACGCTTTCATGCGGCAGGTTGGGAATCAGGGCGAGGAAGTCGTTGTAGCGCTGCTGCAAAGCGGCGAGTTTGTCTTCGTTGGCTTTCAGTTCATCACCGATACCGGCCACTTCGGCCAGCACCGCAGAAGCATCTTCACCCTTGACCTTGAGCATGCCAATCTGCTTTGACAATGCATTGCGTTTGGCCTGCAAGTCCTGCGTATGTGTCTGCACCAGCTTGCGCGCTGCCTCAAGTGCCTCGAATCTGACGACATCGAACGGCTCGCCACGTGTGGCGAGCCGTTCGGCAACGTAGGCAAGATTGCTGCGGAGAAGATGAATGTCGAGCATGCGATTTCCTAAGCGGTATCCTATTTTGTCTTCTTTGCTTTGCTGTCCAGATCGCGCAGATGCGCAAGCTTGTCAGCAATCTTCTGTTCCAGTCCGCGCGGTGTAGGCTTGTACCAGTTCTGCCTTGCCATGCCATCGGGCAGATAATTTTCTCCCGCGGCATACGCTTCCGGTTCGTCATGCGCATAACGATATTCGCTGCCAAAGCCGAGTTCCTTCATCAATTTCGTTGGCGCGTTACGCAGATGTTCCGGTACGGGCCGCGACTTGTCCTTGGCAATGAACGATCGCGCGGCATTATAAGCGAGGTAGGTGGCGTTCGATTTCGGCGCGATGGCCATGTAGATCACTGCTTCGGCCAAGGCCAACTCGCCCTCGGGCGAGCCGAGACGCTCGTAGGTTTCAACTGCGTCGAGCGCAATGCGCAGCGCGCGCGGATCGGCGAGGCCGATATCCTCGGAAGCCATGCGGATGACGCGCCGGCACATATAGAGCGGATCGGCACCACCGTCGAGCATGCGTACCAGCCAGTAGAGCGCAGCATCAGGGTCGGAGCCGCGCACTGATTTATGCAGGGCCGAGATCTGGTCGTAAAAGGCGTCGCCGCCCTTGTCAAAACGGCGCAGGTCGCTCGCCAGCGTGGTTTCGAGAAAGCTGTTGTCTATTTTGGCAACCGCAGCGGCATGGGCTGCGGTTCGGAGTTGTTCAAGTACATTGAGCAGGCGCCGTGCGTCGCCATCGGCATAGCCGAGCACGCGTTCTCGCGCATCGTCGGCAAACGCAAGTCCCGGAAACGCCTGTTGCTGCGCACGCTGGAAGAGCTGTCCGAGCTCCTGCTCGCTCAGACTCTTCAATACATAGACGGCAGCACGCGACAACAACGCCGAGATAACTTCGAACGACGGGTTTTCGGTTGTCGCGCCGATGAAAGTCAGGGTGCCATTTTCAACATAGGGCAAAAAAGCATCCTGCTGTGCCTTGTTGAATCGATGCACTTCATCAACAAACAGGATCGTGCGCCGCCCATGCTGTTGCAAGACCAGTTCAGCCTGATGCACGGCATCACGAATGTCCTTGACGCCCGAGAAGACGGCCGAGAGCGCAACGAAATCGGCATCGAAGCTGTGCGCCATCAATCTGGCCAGCGTGGTCTTGCCAACCCCGGGAGGGCCCCAGAGAATCATCGAGTGCGGGGTCTTTGATTCGAAGGCAAGTCGCAGTGGCTTGCCCGGACCGAGCAGATGCTGCTGCCCAACGACTTCATCGAGCAATTTCGGCCGCAGCAATTCTGCCAGCGGCGCGTGCGCAGGCGTTGCGTTGGCGAACAAATCACTCATCGCTATTCGCCAGCCACGTCAGCACCCCTGGGCGGTACAAAACGGAATGTACCGGCGGGCAGATCAGGATTGCTGATGAAATGCGTGAAACGCAGCAACGTCACCTGGCCAAAGTTGTCGTAAATTTCCATGATGCGTGGCTGATTGTCGACAAGACCAATGCGAATGCGTTCAAAGGTCGCATCCTGAGCCTTTGGCGTGGCCTCGGCGTACTCAATGCCATCGCTGGCATCAGATTCCTTGAGCACAAAGTTCTTGTCGAGTGCTTCGCCAGCGAGCAAGGCAGCGGGAGTTGCGCCAATAGCCTGACCGATTTTCTTGACCGTGACCTGATTCAGGTCTTGATCGTAACTCCAGAATTTTTCGCCGTCACTGACCAGCAGTTGGGCATAGGGCTTTTCATAGGCCCAGCGGAATTTCCCCGGACGCAAGAAGGCAAAGCTGCCCGATGATTGTTGCGGCTTGCGCCCGGAACGCGCGAAGACGGTCTGCGTGAAATCACCGCCCGCCGCATGCGAGGCAGCCAGATAGGCATGGAGTTGGTCAAGGCCGGACGCAAAAAGCAAAGGCGAAAAACCTTCGCCACAGAGGATGCAGAGGACACAGAGGAAAGTACGCATGTGCCAATTATCCCCGAAGTAACCGCACAAAACGCCCAGCGGGGCGTTATTCGGAGCGGTCCGGTACCAGCACTTCGCGGTTGCCGGCGCCATTCATGGGCGACACCATGCCGGCCTGTTCCATCTGCTCAATCAGGCGCGCGGCTCGGTTATAGCCGATGCGCAGATGACGCTGCACCAGGGAAATCGAGGGACGCCGCGTCTTGAGCACGATCTCGACGGCCTGGTCATACATTGGATCGGATTCACCGCCTGCGCTCTCTCCGCTCATGTTGCTGTCGGATTCTGCCGCCGGCGCCGAGAGAATGTCCTCGATATATTCGGGTGGCCCCACCTTGCGCAGATAATCGACCACGCGGTGCACTTCGTCATCGGCGACGAAGGCACCATGCACGCGAGTCGGCAAACCAGTGCCGGGCGCGAGGTAGAGCATGTCGCCCTGCCCCAGCAGTGCCTCGGCGCCCATCTGGTCGAGGATGGTGCGCGAATCGATCTTGCTGCTGACCTGGAATGCGATGCGCGTCGGAATATTGGCCTTGATGAGGCCGGTGATCACGTCGACGCTCGGCCGTTGCGTGGCAAGGATCAGATGGATGCCGGCGGCACGTGCCTTCTGGGCGAGGCGAGCGATGAGCTCCTCGACTTTTTTACCCACCACCATCATCAGGTCGGCGAGTTCGTCAATGACGACCACGATGTGTGGCATCGTGGTCAACGGTTCGGGCGATTCGGGCGTAATTGAAAATGGATTGCTGACATGCTCGCCAGCTTTTTCTGTCTCGCGGATCTTGCCGTTGAAGCCGGACAGGTTGCGCACGCCGAGTGCCGACATCAGCTGGTAGCGTTTGTCCATCTCGCCGACGCACCATTGGAGCGCGTTGGCGGCCTTGCTCATGTCGGTAACCACGGGCGCAAGCAGGTGCGGAATGCCCTCATAGATCGAGAGTTCAAGCATCTTCGGATCGATCAGGATCAGGCGTACTTCGCGTGGCTCCGCCTTGTACAGCAGCGACAGGATCATCGCGTTGAGGCCCACGGATTTTCCGGATCCGGTAGTTCCTGCCACCAGCAGATGCGGCATCCTGGCCAAATCAACAACAATGGGTTGGCCGGAGATATCCTTGCCCAGCGCAACCGCAAGCAGTGAACTCATGCCGTGATATGACTTGGAACCGATAATCTCGGAAAGGCGCACTGTCTGCCGCTTCGGGTTTGGCAGTTCGAGCGCCATGCAGGCCTTGCCCGGCACTGTCTCGACGACACGGATGCTCACCAGCGACAGCGAACGCGCCAGGTCCTTGGCGAGGTTCAGTATCTGGCTGCCCTTGACGCCGACGGCAGGCTCGATTTCATAACGAGTCACAACCGGGCCGGGATAAGCCGAAATTACCTTGACCTCGACGCCGAAGTCAGCGAGCTTGCGCTCGATCAGGCGCGAGGTGAATTCCAGTGTTTCGATGCCGGGCAGATCATCATCATTGTGCGCAGCCTCATCAAGCAAATGCAGTGGTGGCAATACGCTGCCCAGTGCATCGAAAAACAACGGCGCCTGGCGCTCTTTCTCTATACGCGCCGCAGCCTTTGGCGCGACAGGCACTTCCAGTTCGGCGGCTTCGATCTTGATCGGCAGAGGAGGATTTTTTTCATATTTCTTGCGCACCGATTCGATCGCAGTCTCGCGCTTACCGGCCACCGCCCGACCGTAGCGGCGATCCTGCCATGTTTGCAAAAGATTGCGGGTCGCCACCAGGGAATTTTCGATCAGGGCCCCGGTAAGTTCGGCGATGCGCAGCCACGATGCGCCCGTGAACAGGCTTAGACCGGCGGCAAACAAGGTCATCAATACCAGTGTGCCCCCGGTGAAACCGAGGAATCTCGCCGCCTGTTGGCCAATCTCGAGACCAACCATGCCACCTGGCTTCAACGGCAACGAAACGGAGAGGCTCCAGAAACGCAAGGCTTCGATACCGGCACTGGTGGCAAGCATGACGATAAATCCTGCCGCCGCAATCAGGAAAGGACGCCGATCGCCATTGAACAAGCCCTCCAGTCGGCGGTAACCCCAGGCCACGGCAAAGAACAGGAACAACACCCACCACCAGGCGGAAACCCCGAACAGATAAAGCAGCACATCAGCGAGCCAGGCACCGAAGCTGCCACCCGGGTTGGCTATCCTGTCCGGCTGCGCAGCATGCGACCAACCCGGATCGGCACGGTCAAATCCCCACAACACCAGCGCTACATAGGCCCCAAGCGCGCCAAGCAGCAGCCAGCGCGCCTCATTCACCAGTGCGACGATTTTTTCCGGCAAGGGTGAACCGGTAGAGCTTTTGGAAATGAGTGGCTTGATCACTATATGTGGCTCAATCGAAAAGAGGATACGGAGCCAACATGATTATTTCAGCCGCGCCGCCGCCAAAGAGGTGGATAAGAGACCAATTCCCGCCTGTGTCCGGCCGGTCATCAGACTCAGGAGTCGAGCTCATCGTGGAGAACAATACCATCCTCCGTCTCCTCGATCATGCCTTGCTGTTGCAGATCCTTCATGACGCGGCTGACCATCTCGCGCGAAGCGCCGATCATCTTGGCGATGTCCTGCTTGCTGATGCGGCGACGGATAATGCGACGGCCTTCCACCTCTTCCATCGAGTCAAGCAGCAGTCGCGCAACGCGGCCATAAACATCGAGCAAAGCCAGGCTTTCTATATTGCGATCAGCTTCACGCAAGCGGCGAGACAATCCGCGCATGATCGCCAGTGACACTTCGAAATTATTGCTCAGTATCTTCTGGAAATCCTGCTTGGAGATCACGACCAAATCACTGGGCTTCGTGGCAACAATGGTCGCCGAACATGGCTGATTATCGAGGGCGCCCATTTCGCCGAACAATTCGCCACGACCAAGCATGGAGAGAATGACTTCGCGGCCATCGGCATCCGACACCTGCACCTTGAGCATGCCGTTCAGAATGAAGTAGATCGCATTGGTGTACTCGCCTTCGCGCAGCACCACGCCACCACGAGGAACATGGCTCAGGGATGCGATTTGCGCCAGTGCCTCCAATCGGGCCATGGGCAAGGATTCAAAAATCGGCAGTGACTGAATCACCGCAATGGACACGCCTAGCGCCATAAATTCCTCCTATCAGCACGATTATGTCCGGCATCAACCCTGTCAGTATAATTGGCTTCCGATTCCTTAAACACGCTGATATACATCATGAGCACATCTGTTCGCCATTCCCGCCTGCTGATTCTTGGTTCCGGCCCGGCCGGCTACACCGCCGCCGTCTATGCGGCGCGCGCCAATCTGAATCCAGTACTGATCACCGGCATGGCGCAGGGCGGGCAACTGATGACCACCACCGAGGTCGACAACTGGCCGGCAGACGCCGATGGCGTACAGGGACCGGAACTGATGGCGCGTTTCGAAAAACACGCAAAGCGCTTCAACACCGAAATGATCTTCGATCATATCCATACGGCCAAGCTCAAGGAAAAACCGATGCGTTTGATCGGCGATGCCGGTGAATACACCTGCGATGCGCTGATCATTGCGACCGGCGCCTCGGCCCAAGATCTCGGCCTGCCTTCGGAACAGACATTCGCCGGAAGGGGAGTCTCTGCCTGCGCCACCTGCGACGGTTTTTTCTACAAGAACCAACCGGTCGCCGTGATCGGTGGTGGCAACACGGCTGTCGAGGAAGCGCTTTACCTCGCCAATATCGCCAGTCATGTCACTGTCGTGCATCGCCGCGACAAACTGCGTTCGGAGAAAATCCTTCAGGACAAACTGTTCGAAAGGGAAAAAGCCGGCAAGGTCACCATCAAGTGGAACTCGGCGCTGGATGAAGTACTTGGCGACAAGAGCGGTGTCACCGGCATGCGCATCAAGAACAAGCAGACCGGCACGGCCGAAGAGATCAAACTGCAAGGCGTATTCATCGCCATCGGCCACAAGCCCAATACCGACATTTTCGAAGGCCAGCTGGAGATGGAGGGCGGCTACATCATCACTCAGGGTGGCCGTAACGGCGATGCGACGGCAACCTCGATTCCCGGCGTCTTCGCGGCAGGGGACGTACAGGACCACATCTATCGCCAGGCAGTAACCAGCGCCGGCTCCGGCTGCGAGGCAGCGCTCGATGCCGAGCGTTTTCTCGACGCACTGGGCGGCTAGCGAGGCGGGATTGAAACGGCCGAAGTCGAAACTGCGGCCGCCGCCGGGAGATGATGAACTGGCGCTGTTCCGCACAGCAGTAGCTGATGTCGTTCCCATCGAAAACACGCGGGTAAATCATGAACCCGATCCACCACCAGCGATTCCGCGCCAGCGGGAACTCGACGAAGCTGCGGCCTTGCTCGAATCGTTGCATGGCGCCCCCCTGATCGACCTGTATCTCGAAGGCGGTGACGAAGCGGCCTGGTCGCGTACAGGTGTTCCGCACAACGTATTGCGTGACTTGCGCCGAGGTCGCTGGGCCATCAGCGCCTATCTCGACTTGCATGGCCATACCCGCGACGAAGCGCGGATGGCCTTCAATCAGTTCATCGCCGAATGTCAGAGCCTGGGCAAACGCTGCGTGCGCATCGTGCACGGCAAGGGACTCGGTTCTCCGGGACGGGAGCCAGTCTTAAAAAGACTGGTATTGGGCTGGCTGACGCAAAAAGCGGAAGTACTTGCTTTCTGTCAGGCACGCACCGCTGATGGCGGTGCGGGTGCTGTCATGGTGTTGCTTCGAGCCGCGAAGAAATAATCCGAGCAAAGCGGGCAGATTCATCACCACTCTTTCACGGAAAAGGGTGGGGGATAGCACTCTTTATCAGCAGCCCAACCGCCGTTTGTTCGCTATGCGATCAAACGGCTGCTTCACCCGTCTCGCCGGTGCGAATGCGCACGACTTGCTCGACCGCCATCACGAAAATCTTGCCGTCGCCTATCTTGCCTGTACGCGCGGCCTTTATGATGGCTTCGATCGCCAGTTCGACAGTGTTGTCATCTACGACGATGTCGATTTTAAGCTTGGGCAAAAAGTCGACTACGTATTCGGCACCCCGATACAACTCGGTGTGCCCCTTCTGGCGGCCGAACCCCTTGACCTCGGTCACGGTCAATCCGGTGATGCCGACTTCAGACAGCGCTTCACGCACTTCGTCGAGTTTGAAAGGCTTGATGATGGCTTCGATTTTTTTCATATTGAAGTTTCCCCTGTAACCTGATTATCAGTATTCGTCCTGATAACGGGATGTTATCGGATAACGCCAATCCTTGCCGAAACCACGTCGCGTAATGCGGATGCCGGGCGGTGCCTGGCGGCGCTTGTATTCGTTGCGCTTCAACATGCCGACAACGCGGCGCACATCATCGGTCTGGTAGCCCATGGCGATGATCTCGCGCGGAGACAAATCGTCTTCCATATAGGCCTGGATGATGCCGTCGAGGGTTTCGTAGGGCGGCAGTGAATCCTGGTCGGTCTGGCCAGGCTTGAGTTCTGCGGAGGGTGCGCGCGTAATGATGTTGCGCGGGATTGCGTATGACAACGAGTTGCGGTAGTTCGACAGACGATAGACAAAGGTCTTGAACACATCCTTGATCACGGCGAAGCCGCCTGCCATGTCGCCGTATAGCGTGGCATAACCGACTGCCATTTCGCTCTTGTTGCCAGTTGTCAGCACAATGGCGCCGGTCTTGTTGGATAGCGCCATTAGCAGCATACCGCGTATGCGCGCCTGCAGATTCTCTTCGGTGGTGTCGGCCGACATGCCCTTGAATTGTGGCGCGAGCATGTCGGAAAAGACCTCCATCGCTGCTGAGATGGGTATCTCGTCATACCGTACGCCGAGCAGTATTGCCATTTCACGCGAGTCGTCGAGGCTCATCTGTGCCGTGTAGGGCGATGGCATCATCACCGCGCGCACGTTTTCCGCCCCCAGTGCATCAACCGCAATGCACAGCGTAAGCGCAGAGTCGATCCCTCCCGAAAGGCCGATGATGGCGCCAGGAAAGCCGTTTTTCCCGAGGTAGTCACGGACGCCGAGTTTGAGCGCGGCATAGACCTGCGCTTCCTTCAGGCCCAATGGCACCTGAATGCCAGAATCGACGGCGCCACTACGATAGTGAATAATTTCGACGGATTCCTCGAAAGCCGCCAATTGATGCGTGAGTTCGCCGTTTGCGTTGAGCACAAACGAAGCGCCGTCGAAGACGAGTTCATCCTGTCCGCCTGTCATGTTCACATAAATCGCAGGAATTCCCGCCACCGCAATGCGCTCGCGCAGCACCTCGTAACGCTCTCCCTGCTTGTCCATATGGAAGGGCGAGGCGTTGAGCACCAGCAATATGTCAGCGCCGGCATCACGTGCAGCCTCGACGGTACCGCTCTCCCATACGTCGGCGCAGATGTTGATGCCGCAACGCACGCCATCAATCTCGACCACGCACGGCGTTCCCTCGCTCTCGAAATAGCGTTCTTCGTCGAAGACTTCGTAATTGGGCAAACGGTGCTTGCGATATGTCTGTTCCACCTTGCCATTGCGCAACAGGGATGCGCTGTTGTAGCGCGCCCCATCTTCGGATTGTTCGGGATATCCGACGATGGCAGGGATTGGTAGGGTCTGCGCCAATTGATCCAATTCGCGCTTGCAGGCACGAAAGAAATCCGGGCGCAATAGAAGGTCCTCGGGGGGATAGCCACACAGGGCAAGCTCCGGCGTCACCAGCAATTGGGCGCCCTGCAACTTTGCGCGCTGGGCTGCGGCAAGAATATGCCTTGCATTCGCGGCAAGATCGCCGACGGCGCAATTAATCTGGGCGATAGCAATGTTTAGTGCAGGCATGTTCGGGACTATACCGCAGCAGTGGTGCGATCCTGGCCGCTTGGAAAAGCCGGTTCTCCCATGCCGACATGTTACGGCCCTCCATCTGGAGAGCCGCATGAATACTGGTGGTGATGGGGGGACTTGAACCCTCGACCTACGGATTATGAATCCGTCGCTCTAACCAGCTGAGCTACATCACCAAAAGGGGGCGAATTATCCTTGTCTAGGCTTTACCTTGTCAAGGAATACCCCATGGGCGACAATCCAGAAATGAAAGTTGATGTTCTGATTGTCGGTGGTGGCTTGGCGGGGCTCTCGCTCGCCGTCGCTCTGCGAAAAACCCGCCTCTCGGTGGCGTTGCTGGAAGGACGCGCGCCCGTCAGGCCTGCCGGATGGGATTCTCGTATCTACGCGGTAAGCCCGGCCAATGCTACGTTTCTCGCTTCGATCGGGACATGGCCGCACATCGACGCTGCCCGCCTGACGGCCGTTGACGCGATGGAAATCCATGGCGATGCAGAGGGGCGCATTGATTTTTCCGCCTACGACGCCGGCGCTGACGCCCTTGCCTGGATTGTCGAATCGTCTGAAATGCAGGCTGAGCTGTGGGAGAGTGCCAAACGTCAGGCCAATCTCGCTTTGTTGTGCCCGGCCCAGCCGGAGGCTTTGACCTTCGATGGCGGCACAGCCCGCCTTACCCTCGCAGACGGGAAAAATATCGAAGCGCAACTGGTGGTAGCAGCTGATGGCGCCGAGTCATGGACGCGTACGGTGGCGGGTATCAAGGTAAATTTCCATTCCTATGACCAGCTTGGCGTGGTGGCCAACTTTCGCTGCGAAAAACCGCATCGCGGCACCGCTTTTCAATGGTTCCGCAACGATGGCGTACTGGCCTGGCTACCCCTGCCGGACAACATGATTTCAATGGTGTGGTCAACGCCGGAGATCAACGCCATCGAATTGCAGGCGCTCAATGAAAATGCGCTTTGCGCTCGCGTCGCAGAGGCTGGCCAACACCGTCTCGGCACTCTTTTGCAACTGACGCCTGCAATCGGGTTCCCGCTAAGACTGATGCGGGCTCCCTCTTCCATCGCCCCGCGACTGGCTTTGATCGGCGATGCTGCGCATACGATTCATCCGCTCTCGGGACATGGCATCAACCTTGGCTTTCAGGATGCGCGAGTACTGGCGGAACTCCTCGCAGGCAAACCCGATTACATCGATAGCGGCGACCACGCATTGCTGCGTCGTTATGAGCGTACTCGCAAGGAAGAGGTCATCGCCTTGCAAACCGCGACGCACGGCTTGCACAAATTGTTCAGTCCGACCTGGCGCCCGCTTTCAGCATTACGCAATGCCGGATTGAACGCGACAAATGCTTTGCCCATGATAAAAAATGTTCTGGTACGTTACGCCATTGCGTCCTGATTTACCCTATCCATTCTCGGAGTCTCCATGAAATCCAAAATATTTTCCCTGCTGTTCGCCGCCCTCGCCCTTCCGACATTTGCGCAGGCCGGTGACGACGCTATCCGTGCGCTGTTCGAAGGCAAGCTCCACAGCAAGATCGAGCAGATTAACAAGACGCCGGTCGCCGGGCTGTATGAAGTTGTCGTTGATGGCAAGTACTTGTACGTGGATGAGAAGGCCAACTATTTCATTACCGGCAATCTGATTGATGCAAAGACGATGAAGAACTTGACCAGCGAGCGAAAATTTTCCCGTGTCACCTACGATTCCGCTGTGAAACTGGTAAGTGGCAACGGCAAGAATGTCATTGTGACCTTTGAAGACCCAAACTGCGGTTATTGTAAAAAACTCGCGCATGAACTCAAGCAGGTCAATGACGTCACCATCTATACCTTTATGATTCCGATCCTTAATGAGGATTCGGCGAACAAATCGAAGGCCATCTGGTGCGCCGCTGACCGCGCCAAGAGTTGGAGAGACTGGATGACCAAAGGCGTAATTCCGGTGGCGTCCGCCGACGATAAATGCGATGCCGGCCCGGTGCTGGACAAGAACCTGAAGTTGAGCCAGAGCCTTGGTATACCCGGCACGCCGTTCATGTATTTCCCTGCCAGCAATCAGCAGGTGCCCGGCTTTATTCCTGCCGCCGAAATCGAAAAGGCGATGACCAATAAAGGCGGCTGAGTCGACATATCCAGGGAAACACTGATTAAGTACGATTCCGTCATTGCGAGCAGTCTTCAGCCGCGAGCGCAGCGTGGCGGGAAGCAATCCATGGTGCATGCAAAATCAAGCGCTTGTGGATCGCCACGTCCCTGCGGGACTCGCGATGACGAACTTATTCAGCGCTCCCCTAGTTAGTGTAGGGTTGCAAGTAAATAGAAACTTATAAGTTCCGGGTTTGTCGTCCCCGCGCAAGCGGGAATGACGGGGTTTTTTATTGAGTGTTCCGTCGAGATTGCAACACAGCACTAGCGCAAGCCGTTAGAGTTCGCGCCCTTCGCCGTTCTGGTTTTACCCATGCTCCCTACTATCGAATACCGCATCGCTACCGAACTTGGCGTCCGCCCCCAGCAAGTGGCCGCCACCATACAACTGCTCGATGAAGGCGCCACGGTTCCCTTCATCGCCCGCTACCGCAAGGAAATTACCGGCGAACTCGATGACATCCAGTTGCGCCAGCTGGATGAGCGCCTGACCTATCTGCGCGAACTTGAAGAGCGTCGCGCCAGCATCCTCTTTTCCATTGATGAGCAGGGCAAGCTGACGCCCGAGCTGAAAACAGAAATCGAGAATGCCGAAACCAAGCAGCGCCTCGAAGATCTCTACCTGCCCTACAAGCCAAAACGCCGCACCAAGGCACAGATCGCGCGCGAGGCCGGTCTGGAGCCGCTGGCTTGCGCACTGTTCGACAACCCGACGCTGGTGCCGGAAGAAGAGGCTGCCAAGTACGTGCGCCCCGAGAAGGAGCCGCCCGAACAGCATGTGCCCGATGTGAAGGCCGCGCTTGACGGTGCGCGCCAGATTTTGATGGAACGCTTTTCCGAGGATGCCGCACTGCTTGACAGACTGCGGCGCACCCTGCTCGACCATGCACTGGTCAGTTCCAGAGTGATCGAAGGCAAGGAGACTGAAGGTGCCAAATTCCGCGACTGGTTCGACTTCCGCGAGGCCATCAAGGACATGCCCTCACACCGCGCCCTGGCAATGTTTCGCGGCCGCAATGAAGATGTGTTGCGTCTCACGCTGAAGACCGCACCGGAACTTGAAGATCCGCCCAGTTCCTCGCCCTGCGAGGCCATGGTCGCCGGTCATTTCGGCATCGCCGACAAGGGTCGCGCCGCCGACAAGTGGCTGCTCGACTCGGCGCGTTGGGCCTGGATGGTCAAACTATCGCTGCACCTTGAACTGGAATTGATGAGCCAGTTGCGCGAGCGCGCCGAGGAAGAAGCAATCCGCGTTTTTGCCCGCAATCTGCACGACCTACTGCTAGCTGCACCGGCGGGTCCTCGCGTCACCATCGGCCTCGACCCGGGCCTGCGCACCGGCGTCAAGGTTGCCGTCGTCGACCAGACCGGCAAGCTGGTGGACACCGGGGTGATCTACCCCCACGAACCCCGTCGCGACTGGGAAGTATCCCTGACAGCGATCCGCCTCCTGGCGCAGAAGCACGGTGCCCAGCTGGTCGCCATCGGCAACGGCACGGCCAGCCGCGAGACGGACAAGCTCGCCGGCGAGCTGATGAAACGCCACCCGGAACTCAAGCTTGCCAAGGTCGTGGTGTCGGAAGCCGGGGCTTCGATTTACTCGGCCTCTGAGCTGGCGTCGAAGGAATTCCCGGATATCGACGTCACCCTGCGCGGCGCCGTCTCCATCGCCCGTCGCCTGCAAGACCCGCTGGCAGAACTGGTCAAGATTGATCCCAAGAGCATCGGTGTCGGCCAGTACCAGCACGATGTGAACCAGAGCAAGTTGGCCAAGTCGCTCGACGCGGTGGTCGAGGATTGCGTAAACTCCGTCGGCGTTGATGTGAACACTGCATCGGTGCCGCTGCTGACGCGCATCTCCGGCCTCAACACCACGCTTGCCGCCAACATCGTGAACTATCGTGACCAGCACGGCGCTTTCAAGAGCCGCAAGGCTTTGCAACTGGTGCCGCGTCTTGGCGACAAGACCTTCGAGCAGGCGGCGGGCTTCCTGCGCGTCAATGATGGTGACAACCCGCTTGACGCTTCTGCCGTACACCCCGAGTCTTATCCGCTGGTCGAGCGCATCATCAAGGACATCAAGAAGGGCATCCGGGAAGTCATCGGCGACAGCAAGTCCGTGCGTGCACTCAACCCGACTCAATATATCGACGAGAAATTCGGTCTGCTCACCGTACAGGATGTTCTCAAGGAACTCGAAAAACCGGGCCGCGATCCACGCCCGGAGTTCAAGGCTGCCATCTTCCGCGAAGGCGTCGAAGACCTCAAGGATCTGGAACCCGGCATGTTCCTCGAAGGTGTTGTTACCAACGTTACCAACTTCGGTGCCTTTATCGATATCGGCGTACACCAGGACGGCCTCGTCCATGTCTCTGCGCTCGCTGACAAATTCGTGAAAGATCCGCACAGCGTTGTCAAGGCCGGTGACGTGGTGAAAGTGAAGGTGCTTGAAGTCGACATCGCGCGCAAGCGCGTCGCGCTGACCATGCGCCTGACCGACGAGGTCACAGCCAGAAAGGATGCTCCAGCACAGCATCGCGGCGGCAAACCCCCGCTGCCGAAACGGGAAGTCGCGCCACAAAACGGCGCTATGGCGGCAGCATTCGCGAAACTGAAGCGGTAGCGCATGCCGGCATATGCAACATCCGGAATGCCATCGGATGTTATCGTTGCATCATTGAGCGAATAGAGAACAAGGGGGCAACATGGGACTTCTGGTCAACATCATCACCGCATACGAAGACGAGATTGAGGCCATCGGCGCAGCAGAATATCCGGCAGAACAATGGGGCGGTATTGAAGCGAGGGAGATTGACACCGAGAAACTCGCTACCCTGCATTGCCTGCTGACTGATGACGACTTCGAGCAGGCGCAAAGCGCTTATGAACCTGTCTTTGTGGCGGAGGACGAAGGAGTGGTGGTGGTGCAGATTCCCGACCAGATAGTCAATAAGCTGGCACTGCTTGAAGAAGAAGCCATCGAGCTGGTGGGTAATGAACTTGCTGCCACCGAAGCATTCGAGATTCAGGGTTGGGCAGTAGAAGAAGTGCAAGCCCTTGTGGTCGAACTCGGCGAACTGGCTCGCCTCGCCGAGTCGCAAGGCCAAACCATGTTCGTCTGGATGCATCCGCTACGCACCTGACCAGATCAAAGTATCAGGGAGTCCAAGCGGCAAATTGCTAGCGCCATTTGATCGAGCAACCCATGCTCGCGAACTGTTCCCGAGGCCCATTGCCGGTTTGGGCAATCTGGCGCATGGCCTCCAGAAGTTCTGGCTTGCGCTTGGCCGGATCTCCCATGCGGGCGTCGTCGAGCCGGCCGCGGTACTGAAGCTCTCCATGCTGGTTGAGGCCGAAAAAGTCAGGGGTACATACCGCGCCGAAGGCGCGCCCGACCGACTGATCTTCGTCGATCAGATACGGGAAGGCAAACTCATGCTGCGCTGCAAAGCGCTTCATGTTGGCAGGTGAATCGGCCGACACCTTGCGATAATCATTGGACATGACCGCGACCACATTGATGCCTTCGCTTATCAGCGTACGCGTATCGGCCGATAGCCGTTCTGCGATGGCCTGCACATAGGGGCAGTGGTTGCAGATGAACATGACCAGCATGCCCTTGTCGCCAAGGTGCTGCGACATGGTGAAAGGCGTGCCGTCAGGGTCTTTCAAGGTGAAGTCAGGGGCCTTCCAGCCGAAATCGCAGATCGGGGTATCGAGCAGCATGTTGTCTCTCCTTGGTACAGGCAAGTGTCACGGAAACCGGCATTAACCAATCGCATGAATTTTGCCAGCGGCAGGTATTGACAGGCAACCTGAATATTTTCTCCGGGCAGTATCGGCCACTTGGGTTACCTGCCGATTCGCATAGTGACACGATGGCAGTAACTCGAATCCAGGAACAAGATACATGATGCAAGATTTCTGGAAGGCAAGTTCATAAGCGTGAATCAAGGCCTTGTCACCCCGCACCAAATGCGCGCCGCTAATAGCGCGCGAGGACTGAATAAGTGCGGCCTGCATCGAACTTCGATTCGACGAGAACATAACTGTCGACATCCCAATCGATAAGTACTTGCTGTTCCGGCAGCAGCGCTTCGCTCGCACGTCGTGCCAGTGTGACATGGGGATGAAATTCTCGCGCATCGACCGGCAGATCAAGATGCTGCAAGGCATGACCAAGCGCGATTTGCAGTTGCCCAATGCCAGCGGGGATCACGCGGGGGCGCATAACGGCAATGCCATGCGGCCAGAGTTCGGAATAATCGAGTTGCAGACGGAATGGTTCAATGTTGACGCGAAGCTGCTGCTGAAGTTCCGGTAGCCGATTGCGCTCGACGTCCCCGATGAAATGCAGCGTCAGATGCAGTTTCTCAGGCCGCACCCGCACTGTCTTGCGGGGCCAGCGCCACATGTTCTGATATTGCGTTATCGCCGCGCGCACTTCCGGCCCCGGCCATAAGGCGAGAAACAGGCGTGCCTCGTCACCGGGCATCATGGGCAGGGATTCTCCCTTACGATAACATTCCTCTTCAAGCGTAGCCCTTCACAACGACTTTGCCGGCGAGACAACGATTTATTCCGGATTCCGTGAATCGATGAAAAGGGTGACCGGGCCGTCATTGACCAGGCTGACTTCCATATCGGCACCGAATACGCCGGTGGCAATCGGTCGCCCGAGCATCAGCGACAGGTGGTTGACGAACGCTTCGAACAGGGGCTGCGAAACGTTGCCCGCGGCGGCACGACTCCAGGAGGGTCGATTGCCTTTGCGGGTCGAGGCATACAGCGTGAATTGGGAAACCGCGAGAATCTCGCCGTCCATGTCGGCGACGCTACGATTCATCACGCCCTGGTCATCGGGAAAAATCCGCAGCTTGACCAGCTTCTGCACCATCCAGTCGAGGTCGCCGGACTGATCAACTTCCTCGAAGCCCGCCAACACGAGCAGACCAGCGCCGATCCGGCCCATGATTGCGCCCTCAACGCACACGCTTGCCTGCTTGACCCTCTGCACCAGAACCCTCATTTCACGCTTCCTCCTTCGCTGGTCGCCATGGTAACGATTCCCTGCACGGCTACGCCAGTCTTGTATGCTTCATGCTCCTCAACCACATTGTGCCTGCCATGCCGCTTTCCGCCAAAATATTGACCCACGCGCAGCAACTCCTTGCCTTCATCGACACCAGCCCGACGCCTTGGCATGCCGTCGCCAGCGCAGAAGAACACTTGCGCGATCAAGGCTTCCTCCGTCTTGAGGAAGCCGAGCGCTGGCAACTCGCAGCCGGCGGACGCTACTACGTGGTGCGCGGAGGTGCATCGCTGATTGCTTTCGTGCTGGGCAGCGGACGGCTGGCAGAAACCGGATTCCGCATCGTTGGTGCCCATACTGACTCGCCCGGCCTGCGGCTGAAACCGCGCCCCGCGCTTTCCGGCGATGGCCTGATGCGTCTGGCAGTAGAGGTGTATGGCGGGCCGATACTTGCCAGCTTCACCGATCGCGACTTGAGTCTGGCCGGCCGGCTGATGGTGCGTACCGCCGGAGGCGCAAAGACACATCTTGTGCGTTTCGAGCAACCGCTGGTCCGGCTGCCGAACCTGGCAATTCACATGAATCGCGAGGTCAATGAACAAGGCCTGAAACTCAACAGGCAAACCGAGCTTCCCCTGCTTCTGGCCACGCTGGATGACGGCCAGGACGCAGACGTCTACCTGCGCAAGTTGCTCGCAGATCAGGTGCAAGCGGAGGATGCGGACGTGCTGAGCTGGGACCTGGCCGTCTATGACACGCAGAAAGGATGTCTTTGGGGCGCGGACGGGGAATTTATTGCAGCTGGCCGCATCGACAATCTTTCGTCATGTCATGCGGCGCTGCAGGCGCTGACGACCAGCGGGGAACCAGGTGCCACCTGCGTCGCGGCCATGTTCGACCACGAAGAAGTGGGCAGTGAGAGTGCCTGCGGCGCCAGTGGCTCCTTTGCTGCCGATGTATTGAGCCGCCTCTGCCTCCAGGCTGGCCTGGACGGCGAGGATCGCCTCCGCACCATGGCACGCAGCTTTTTCATCAGCGCCGACATGGCGCACGCCTACCATCCCAATTTCCCCGCCGCCTATGAACCCGGTCACAAGGTCATGGTCAATAAGGGGCCGGTCATCAAGACCAACTCGAACCAGCGCTACACCACCAGCGCGGATACAGCCGCACGCTTCATGGCGTTTTGCGAAATAGCCGGTGTTCCCTGTCAGCAATACGCCCATCGCGCCGATCTCGGCTGCGGCAGCACCATCGGTCCGATAGTCGCAGCGCAGCTCGGCATCGCCAGCGTTGATGTCGGCTCACCGATGTGGGCGATGCACAGTGCGCGCGAAAGCGCCGGCACCTATGACCAGACCTGCATGATTGCTGCTTTGACAGCGGCATTTGACAGTTGATCGAACGAAGTCACTCGCCTGATTGTTTCGGCAGTTTGTCGATCCCGGCCGCGTATGTGACACGTACGCTGGATGCCATCAAAGCAGAACGGGGACTGCCCAGGACGATTCGCACAGACAATGGTCCTGAGTTTGCAGGCCGTACGATGCAGGACTGGGCGGCAAGAAATGGGGTGGAGCTACGACACATCCAGCCGGGGAAACCTGTGCAGAACGCCTATATCGAGAGCTTCAACAGTCGCTTCCGCGATGAGTGCCTGTCGCAACACTAGTTCGCCAGTCTGGGCCACATGCGCAGCATCCTGGGAAACTGGGAGGAGGACTACAACCACCATCGACCGCACAGCGCGCTGGGCTACTTGCCGCCAACCAAGTTCGCCGCGCAGTGTCGCCTGCGAGCTGGCGACACTGCGCATCAGCAACCGTCAGCCATGATTCAACCCTCGAACTCCAAATCAAACCGCTACTAAGCTTGGGGGCAGCGCAAAACGGCCTGCTTGACCGGCCAGTGGAAGACTCAAGAAAGACAAAGCCCGACTGATGTCGGGCCTTGTCTTTCCTGTCCTGCCATCTGTCTGACAGGCATTAGATTTTCTACCGCTGATTACCAGCTCGTTTCGCGTTCTGCCGTCGATGAGATGTTGTGGATCGAGAGGTCGGCGCCTTCGTGCTCCTGCTCGGGATCAAGGCGTATGCCGACAGTAGCCTTGAGCAAGCCATAGACCACGAATCCGCCAATCAAGGCGATGGCTATGCCCAGCGCGGTACCAATCAACTGAGCACCAAAGCTGACACCGCCCAGGCCACCGAACTGCTTGAGACCAAAGATACCGGCTGCAATGCCGCCCCAGGCGCCGCACAGGCCATGCAATGGCCATACGCCCAGCACGTCGTCGATCTTCCAGCGATTTTGCGTCAGGGTGAACAAATAAACAAACATTCCGCCAGCGATGCCCCCGACGACCAAAGAGCCGATCGGATGCATGATGTCCGACCCGGCGCAGACCGCAACCAGTCCGGCGAGCGGGCCGTTATGCACAAAGCCGGGGTCATTGCGTCCGACAAACATCGCCGCCAATGTGCCGCCAACCATCGCCATCAGCGAGTTCATGGCGACGAGCCCGGAAATCTTGTCGATGGTCTGTGCGCTCATCACATTGAATCCGAACCAGCCAACGATGAGAATCCACGAACCAAGGGCAAGGAAGGGTATCGAGGACGGTGGATGGGCGCCAGCAATGCCGCCATTCTTGTGATAGCGGCCGCGGCGGGCACCAAGCATCAGCACTGCAGTCAGACCGATCCAGCCCCCCACTGCATGCACGACCACCGAACCGGCGAAGTCGTGAAAGTTTTCGCCAAAGCTGGCCTTGATCCAGTCCTGAATGCCGAAGGCGTTATTCCAGGCAATACCCTCGAAGAAGGGATAGACGAACCCGACCAGGAGAAAGGTTGCCGCTAACTGAGGATAAAAGCGCGCGCGCTCGGCAATGCCGCCCGAGACAATGGCAGGGATCGCGGCAGCAAAGGTGAGCAGGAAAAAGAACCTGGTTAATTCGTAGCCGCTCTTTTGTGCCAGCACGTCGGCACCGACCAGGAAGTGGGTGCCATAGGCGATGCCATAACCGATGAAGAAATAGGCCAAGGTCGACATGCAGAAATCACAAAGGATTTTTACTAGCGCATTGACCTGATTTTTTCTGCGTACGGTGCCGAGTTCCAGAAAAGCGAAACCAGCATGCATGGCGAGAATCATGACCGCGCCTAGCAGAATGAACAGGACGTCAGCTGACGTTTTCAGGTTTTCCAATTTAGTGCCCTCCAAGTAACAGCTGCACCAAAAAGCAACAACCATTCCCGAAATCTAGCCAATAGCAATCAGGCAGTTAAATATTCATCCTCGGGAATGATGCACAACATTGACGCGACTGCGGGTTTTGACGCACTTATGTGGTGCTTAATTCTTTTGCGACGGCAGGCTTTACTGTTTTGGTGCGTACGCCTTCGGCAAGAGAGCCCACAACCGCCCCTTCTGTTTCATCTTGCCCGCCTCGGCGCCAGCTTCAGGGCCACTGCCCCAGTAAAAATCAGCCCGCACCGGGCCGCGAATGGCACCGCCGGTATCCTGCGCCAGCATCAGCCGTTGTATTGGTTCGTCCGAACTCGGTCGCGTGGTAGCCAGCCAGACCGGACTGCCCAGCGGCGTGATGTGCGAATCGACCGCGATGCTGCGCTCCGGTGTTAACGGTACCGACAGCGCACCGGGCGGACCGCTGCCCTCGACCGGTAGCTCATGGAAGAACACCATGCTCGGGTTGGCGTTGAGCATTTCCTGCAAACGCTTGGGGTTCGCGGCAGCCCATGCCTTGATGCCCTGCATTGAGGTCTGCTCGATTTTCATCTCTCCCTGCTCGGCCAGCCATCTGCCCACGGAGCGATAAGGATAACCGTTCTGATCGGCATAGCTGATACGCACCCGCCGTCCATCTGCCAGTTCGACCTGTCCCGAACCCTGTATTTGCAGGAAGAAGAAGTCAATCGGGTCATTGGTCCACATGATGGCCTCGCCGGCCCGTCTGGCTTCCTGATGGGTCCATTCGGCGCGCGAGTAATAGGGCACCAGCTTTCTCCCCTCGATGCGGCCGCGCAAGCGCATGCGCTTGAGTTCTGGATAGAGCTCGGACAAATCCACCGTAATCATGTCGTTCGGCACGCCGAACACCGGATAGCGGTAGGTCTTGTCCTGTTTGCGACTGCCCTTGATCACCGGTTCGTAATAGCCGGTGATCAAGCCATCGCGGTCGCCATCCGGATTGACCAGCTGCCAGGGCTGCAGTTGTGCTTCGAACCAGCCACGCAGATCGCTGCGATCAGCATTGCCGGCCGCAGCACAAACGCCATTCCACAAGTCTTGCCGCCCAAGAACTTTACAAGAGGCGAGGAAAGCATCAAATGCCGGCAAAAGGTTGTCACTACCCCAACCGGGCAGGTCGGACCAGTGGGCAGGTTGCAGCGGTTTTTCCTCAGGCTTGGGCGGCACCGGCACTTCGACCGGCGGGCAAACACAGGGCGCGGTTGGTGGAGCAGGTGGCACAGGAGCAACTGATGCGCAGCCGCCAAGCAACAGCATGATCAGGGCGGGCAAGTAATTATTTTTCTGCATGTCTGATAAAGTCGGGCAAAAACAAGTTCCCAGATTAACTCATGAACGAGTCCCATATGAAACAGCTTGCCGATCTTCTTGTACGCAGCGACGCCTTGCTGGCCCGCATTGAGGGCTTGTTGCCGGCACCAGCGGTGCCGGCCGACTGGCGTCGTGCCAAGGCCTTTCGCTGGCGCAAGCAGCGCGGCAACGGAAGCCTGTACGCGGTTGGTACGCTACATAGGATTCGACTTCAGGATCTGCATGGGGTCGATGATCAAAAGGCTGCCATCGAGCAGAACACACGGCAGTTCGTCGCCGGAAGAAGCGCGAACAACGTGCTGCTCACTGGCGCGCGCGGCACCGGCAAGTCATCCCTGATAAAGGCCATACTGAACAAATTCGCCGGCAAGGGGCTGCGCCTGATCGAGGTCGACAAGGATGATCTGATTGACCTGCCCGAGATCGTCGATCTGGTGCGCGAGCGACCCGAGCGCTTCATCATCTTTTGCGACGATCTTTCCTTTGAAGCCGGTGAGCCGGGCTACAAGCACCTGAAGAGTGTGCTTGATGGCTCTATCGCCGGCATGCCCGACAACCTGCTGGTGTATGCGACATCGAACCGCCGCCATCTGATGCCCGAGTTCATGCACGAGAACCTTGATGCGAAACATGACATGGATGGCGAACTGCATCCTGCTGAAAGCACCGAAGAAAAGGTCTCGCTGTCGGAACGCTTCGGCCTCTGGCTTTCATTCTATCCCTTCGACCAGAATCATTATCTTGCCATCTGCAATCACTGGCTGATGGAACTGGGCCTGACGCACACACAATGTGAAGCTGCACGCGGCGAAGCATTGCGCTTCGCCTTGCAGCGCGGATCGCGTAGTGGCCGCGTGGCCTGGCAGTTTGCCCGCGACCATGCGGGTCGTTTGCAGACCGGAAAAAAATGAGCATTACCCATGTCGCTGCTGCCGTGCTGCTGCGCGAGGACGGCAGCTACCTGCTCGGCCAGCGCGCCGCCGATACTTTCTACCCTGGCTATTGGGAATTCCCCGGCGGCAAGGTGGAACCCGGCGAAGCGCCGCGCGACGCCCTGATTCGCGAGTTGCGCGAGGAACTCGGCATCGAGGTATTGCAGTGTTACCCATGGATCGTGCGCGAGCATGAATACGAACATGCGCACGTCAGGCTGCATTTTTTCCGCGTCACAAAATGGCGGGGGGAGTTGCACGACCACGTGCATGCAGCGCTGTCATGGCAAATGACCGGTGCAAAAAGCGTCACGCCGATGCTGCCGGCCAACGGGCCGGTGCTGAAAGCGCTGTCGCTGCCCGATTTCTATGCCGTCACGCATGCCGCCGAAATGGGCGCCAATGCGCAACTCGCCGCATTGGAGCAGGCGCTGAAGAACGGGCTGCGTCTGGTGCAGATTCGCGAACGGGACATGCCGGAACCGCAACGCACCGCTTTCGCCTCCGAAGCCGTGCGCCTGATTCAAGGCTACGGCGCACGCGCCCTCATCAATGACGACGCGGACATGGCGCAGGAGCTCGGGGCCGACGGCGTTCACCTGTCCAGCCGGGAACTGATGGCGGCGACACAAAGGCCTGAATTCAAGCTGCTCGGCGCCTCCTGCCATACGCGCGGCGAACTGGATCAGGCCATCGCGCTTGGCCTCGATTTCGCCGTGGTTGGATCGGTCAACGCCACCTTAACTCACGGGATGCAGGAAGGGATCGGCTGGGACGCTTTCAGCAGCACCGTAGCCGAAAGTCAAATCCCCGTTTTTGCCATCGGCGGGCTGCAACGCAGCGACATGCTTGCAGCATGGCTGCACGGCGCGCACGGGATCGCCGCGATTCGTTCAGCCTGGTCGGTATATCCAGGCTAACGCTGATCCGTCTGGTTGTACAAACTGCGCTCGATTTCAGTGACGTCTGTATTGCTCACGGCAACGCATTTGCGGCGCGAGGTCTGACCCGATACCAGCGCAAGCCGCGATCTGGGAATATCGAGTCGGGCGGCGAGAAACGCGATCAGGGCATCATTGGCCTTGCCGTCGACCGGCGGCGCCGCCAGTCTCAACTTGAGTGCATCGCCGTGCAGGCCGACGACTTCGGTTTTTTTTGCGCCGGGCTGGATATGCAGCGTAAGCAGCACAGCGGCGCCGCTGGCGCGCAGCCAGGTCACGACATCAGTATCCAGATGCGCAGCGATGCAAGCCCGGTATCGATCAGCTTGATGACGAAGAACAGCGCGATGGGTGACAGGTCGATGCCGCCGATCAGCGGGATGAAGCGCTGGAAAGGCCGCAGCATCGGGCCGGCAACGGCATTGATCACCGGTGCAACCGGTGCGTGAGGATTGATCCATGACAGTAGCGCGCTGATGATGACAACCGCGATGGCAAGGGTGCAGGCAATGCTTGCAGTCTCGATGAGGGCGAGCAACGCAAGGACGGCGATG
Organism: Georgfuchsia sp.; assembly: GCA_049276455.1. Classification (GTDB taxonomy): domain Bacteria; phylum Pseudomonadota; class Gammaproteobacteria; order Burkholderiales; family Rhodocyclaceae; genus Georgfuchsia. The sequence continues at coordinate 129,864 of JBASWL010000026.1, forward strand.
TGATCCAGGCCGGTATTGAAGAAGCCGCTGATACCGTAGATCACGCCGAGGTAAATCGACTGCATCAGCCAGGCCAGCACGAGGCTTGGCAGATCGTGTCCCCAGGCGGTGGGAATCACGCGCCGCGCCGGCCGCACCATCCAGTCGGTGACCGTGATGACAAACTGGCCGATCGGGTTGCGGAACGGCGCTCGCGCCCATTGCATGGCGAAGCGGGCAAGCAGCGCGAAAGTAAAAAAACCGGTGACGCTTTGCAGGATGAAGTTGAGTATTTGCATAGTGATCAGTCCGCGCTGGAGTCTCTGCCGCCGGGCCGCCCCAAGGCAGAGACAGCGTTAACGTCGGAAGCCGTGCTTTGCGCGGCTGAACCGGCATCACCCCTTTCCTTGGGAAGGGGGCTGGGGGGAAGGTCTCCTAATTCATCGCCCAGTTCAACGCCGCGCACCTGCGCGGCCCTGGTTGCGCGAAGGATTGCCGCAGCTACCCCATCGGCATCGAGCGATTTGAGCGCTGCCTCGGTGGTGCCGCCCTTCGAGGTTACGCGCTCGCGCAATACGGCCGGCGATTCGTCGCCGTGTTCGGCAAGCCGCGCCGCGCCGAGAAAGGTTTGCACGGCGAGCTTGCGCGCGGCCGCCTCGTCGAACCCGGCATCTTCCGCGGCTTTTTGCAATGCTTCCATGAAATAGAACACATAGCCCGGCCCGCTGCCGGAGATCGCGGTGACAGCGTCCATCTGTGCTTCGTCGTCGACCCAGAGCGTCGGGCCGGCGGCACCGAGAATTTTTTCGGCGCTGCTGCGCCCCTCCTGATCCACGCCCGGCCCGGCGTAAAGACCGGTGATGCCGGCGCCAATCAGGGCCGGCGTATTGGGCATGGCACGAACCACCTTGGCATAATTTCCCAGCCAGCGGGAAATGTCGCTGGAGCGTATCCCCGCCGCGATGCTGATCACCAACTGTGTGTTGAGCCTGTGCTTGAGCGGAGCGATGGCTTCGCGCAATTGCTGCGGCTTGACGGCAAGCACCCAGATTTCACAGTTCATTGCGGCCTGATCGATGGCTGAAGTACAGCGCACGCCATAAACATCGGTAAGTTTCTCGCACAATTTAGCCACGGGTTCCACCACCTGGATGCCGGCCGCGGAATAGCCTTGTTTGCGCAGGCCGCCGATCAGGGCGTTGGCCATGTTGCCGCCGCCGAGAAAACTAATCTTCATATCTGCCTTTCCCCAAAAATCGCCGTACCGACGCGCACGATGGTCGCGCCTTCAAGAATAGCCGCTTCGAGGTCATGCGACATACCCATTGACAGTGTGTCCAGCGCGAATCCCTGCACATTCAATTGTTCACGCAATTGTCGCAGCAATGCAAAACGCGAACGTAAAAGCGTGATATTTTCGGTCGGCTCAGGAATGGTCATCAAGCCGCGCAACTGCAGCCTGGGCAGTAACGAGACTGCACGCACCAGCTGCCGAACCTGTTCCGGCGCGCAACCGCTCTTGCTTGACTCGCCACTGACATTGACTTGAATACATATCTGCAATGGTTCCATCGCGGCAGGCCGTTGCATTGAAAGTCGTTCTGCCAGTTTGAGTCGATCCAGCGAATGCACCCAATCGAATTGTTCAGCCACTGCGCGCGTCTTGTTGCTTTGCAACGGCCCGATGAAATGCCATTCCGGGCGTTGTTCCCCACCCATGTCGCGCAGAGTGGCAATCTTGTCTTCAGCTTCCTGTAGATAGCTTTCGCCAAAGGCACGCTGCCCGCAGGCAGCTGCTATTTGCACTTGCTCGGCCGGGCATGACTTGCTCACCGCCAGCAGGGTGACAGCGTCCGGCAGACGCCCTGCCGCTGCGCAGGCTGTAGCAATGCGCTGTCTCACGACTTGCAAGTTTGCGGCAATTGTTGTCATATAGTAGGGTTGCAACAAGTATACACTGCGCTGTTGCGGCATCTGACCCAAACCAAAGGAAACCTAAAGGGAAACCCTGCATGGACATTACCGAACTGTTGGCCTTCTCTGTCAAGAACAAAGCCTCCGACTTGCATCTTTCTTCCGGGCTGCCGCCGATGATCCGTGTCCACGGCGATGTGCGCCGCATCAACCTGCCGCCGCTGGAACACAAAGACGTACATGCCATGTTGTACGACATCATGAACGACGGCCAGCGCAAGGTTTATGAAGAAAACCTGGACATCGACTTCTCGTTCGCCGTGCCGAACCTGGCGCGCTTCCGCGTCAATGGTTTTGTCCAGCATCGTGGCGCAGGCGCTGTGTTCCGTACCATTCCGGACAAGGTGCTAACCCTGGAGCAGTTGAACTGCCCGAAGATTTTCGGCGAAATCGCTCGTACGCCGCGCGGCATCGTGCTGGTCACCGGGCCGACCGGCTCCGGCAAGTCCACCACGCTGGCGGCGATGGTCGATGATGTCAATGAACACGACTTCGGTCACATTCTCACCGTCGAAGACCCGATCGAATTCGTGCATCAATCGAAGAAATGCCTGGTCAACCAGCGCGAAGTCGGGCCGCATACTTTGTCGTTCCAGAACGCCCTGCGCTCTGCGCTGCGTGAAGATCCGGACGTGATCCTGGTCGGCGAAATGCGTGACCTCGAAACCATCCGTCTCGCGCTTTCGGCAGCGGAAACCGGCCATCTGGTGTTTGGCACGCTGCATACTTCCTCGGCGGCAAAGACGGTCGACCGTATTGTCGACGTGTTCCCTGCAGCGGAAAAAGAAATGGTGCGCTCGATGCTGTCTGAATCGCTGCGCGCGGTGATTTCGCAAACCCTGTTGAAAACCAAGGACGGCTCAGGCCGTGTCGCCGCACATGAAATCATGATCGGCACCCCGGCTATCCGCAACCTGATTCGCGAAAACAAGATCGCGCAGATGTATTCCGCAATTCAGACCGGCCAGCAATTCGGCATGCAGACACTGGATCAGAACCTGCAAGAACTGGTGAAACGCAATATCGTCTCTTCAGCGGAAGCAAAAACAAAGGCGGCCAACAAAGACACATTTGCCGCCTAGAAATTTCGGGAGTGGTATTGATACCCAGGAAAACGTCACGGACAGGTTCTGGGGCAAGGCGCCAGGAGCGTAGTGACGAGACAGTGTAATTACCTTGGTGCGGAAGGACGCACCTGCCAGAGTCGCGCGACGCTGTACACGTAACGCGCAATAGCTTATAGGGGCATCAAGATGGAACGCGATGAAGCATTGAAGTTCATATACCAACTTCTGAACATGATGATGCAGAAGAAAGGGTCTGATCTTTTCATTACAGCGGGGTTCCCCCCTGCGATCAAGATCGACGGCAAGATGACCCCGGTTACGCAACAGGCACTGACGGCGCAGCACACGCTTGATCTGGCGCGCTCGATCATGAACGACAAGCAGGCTTCCGAGTTTGAGGCAAACAAGGAATGCAACTTCGCCATTTCGCCGGCCGGCATTGGCCGCTTCCGCGTCAATGCCTTCGTCCAGCAGGGCCGCATCGGCATGGTCTTGCGCACCATCAATGTCCAGATACCGAATTTCGACGACCTCCATCTACCCGAGGTGCTCAAGGACGTGGCGATGACCAAGCGCGGCCTCGTCCTTTTCGTCGGCGGCACCGGTTCAGGCAAGTCGACCTCGCTGGCGGCGATGATCGGCCACCGCAACCAGAACAGCTACGGCCATATCATCACCATCGAAGATCCGGTCGAATACGTGCATGAACATCGCAACTGCATCGTCACGCAACGCGAAGTCGGCGTCGACACCGATTCGTGGGAAGTTGCGCTAAAGAACACGCTGCGCCAGGCGCCGGACGTAATCCTGATCGGCGAGATCCGCGATCGGGAAGTCATGGAACATGCTATTGCCTTCGCTGAAACCGGCCACCTGGCGTTGGGCACGCTGCATGCCAACAATGCCAACCAGGCGCTCGACCGCATCATCAATTTCTTTCCTGAAGAGCGTCGCCCGCAACTACTGATGGATCTCTCGCTCAACCTCAAGGCGGTGGTAGCGCAACGACTGATTCCGCTCAAGGATGCCAAGGGCCGTGCGGCGGCGATTGAAATCCTGCTCAACTCGCCACTTATCTCCGACCTGATCTTCAAGGGCGAGGTGCATGAAATCAAGGAAATCATGAAAAAGTCACGCGAACTGGGCATGCAGACCTTCGATCAGGCACTGTTTGACCTCTACGAAGCCGGCAGGATCAGCTACGAGGATGCCCTGCGCTTCGCCGACTCGATGAATGAAGTGCGATTGACGATCAAGCTGAATGGCAAGGAGTCGAAGGAGCGTGACATCAACGCCGGCATCCAGCATCTGGATATAGTTTGAGGTGTAGAAGTTCCGACTTGATCTTGATCTGATAGTTACCCGTTTTGAGGTACGGAGATTGTCAGATCAAGTCGGAACTTCTACAGATCAGCGCCGCCACCCGCTCATCCTCGAACGGCGCCTTCCAACTCCGGACGCTGGTGCCAACAGTGCCATCATCATCGTCGGTGGATAGCAACTGCTCAAAAGTCCATCGTCATCGTTTTAGGGGCGCCAATGACGGTTCATGGCCGAACAGAGCCGGTGGCTGGTTGGCAACTGCGATTGCGTGGCGCGGTCTTAGACGATCAGGGAATCGTGGCCCTGCCAGTAGCGCTGCCGGAGTTCGCGCTTCATGAGTTTGCCCGCTTCGCTGCGCGGCAGCGAAGCGGCGAAATCGACCGAGCGCGGACACTTGATGGCACTCAGCCGCTCGCGGCAATACGCAAGCAGCTCCGCTTCCAGCGCGGCGGCATCGAATGACGATTCTTTCACCTCGACGACGGCCTTGACCTCTTCCCCATAATCCGTGTGCGGAATACCGATGACGGCGGCATCGGCTACGGCGGGGTGGGTGAGCAGCACGTTCTCGGCCTCCTGCGGGTAGATGTTGACGCCGCCCGAGATGATCATGAAGGACTGGCGATCGGTGATGTACAGATAGCCATCGTGGTCGAGGTAACCGATGTCGCCCATGGTCGCCCACTGGCCATCGTCGTCGAGATAGGCGCCGGCGGTCTTTTCGGGATCGTTGTTGTATTCGAAGCGGTGGCCGTTGTTCATGTAGATCACCCCGGGCGCGAACGGCGGCAGTTCGCGCTGCTCTTCGTCTACGATGCGGATGCGGCAGCCTTGCGCCGGGCGGCCTACCGATCCCTTGTGCGTCAGCCATTCTTCGGATGAGATGAAGGTATGGCCGATGCTCTCGGTGCCGCCGTACATTTCATACACGATCGGACCCCACCAGTTGATCAGCGCTTCCTTGACGCCGACCGGGCATGGCGCGGCGGTGTGGACGGCAAAGCGCAGCGAAGAGAGATCAAAACGCTCGCGCACTTCGTCCGGCAGGGCCAGCATGCGCGAGAGCATGGTCGGCACGAACAGGCCGTGCGTGACGCTGTAATCCTGGATGGTGCGCAGTGTGGCAGCCGGGTCGAACTTGGCAAAGGCGATGACGGTGCCGCCCGCCCGCTGCATCGAGTACATGAAGCGCTGGATGGCATGGTAAAGCGGGCCCGCCAGCAGCAGCGTTGTTTCCGGCGAGAAACTGTAATTGCGGATCAGCAACGCGGAGCGAGGTGGCGGCACTTCGGGCGGCACCTGCGGCCAGGGCACGCGCACGCCCTTGGGCCGGCCGGTGGTGCCCGACGAATACAGCATGGATGGCCCGCGGCAGCGCCCCGGCAGCGGTTCCGGCGCTTCGGCGGCAATAAGTTCTTCGTAGGAAAGAAAAGGCGCGACAGCGCCGTCGAGCATCAGGCAATGGATGCCCTTGACCTTCTCCGCAACGCCGAGCGCTACCGCGGACAGGGCGGCCGAGGAGACCAGTATTTTCGCGCCACTGTCGCGGACGATATAAGTGGCGTCCTCGACGTTGAGATGCCGGCTGATGCAGACGTAGGCGATGCCGGAATTTTTCGCTGCCCAGCACAGCTCCGGATAGCGGATGTGGTTTTCGAGCAGGATGGCGATAGTGTCGCCGCCACGCAGGCCCAGCCGGTTGAAGGCCTGTGCCGCCTGCTCGGAGCGGTTGACCAATTCACGATAGGTCAGCGATTGCCCCGTGTCGGCGAGGACAAAGGCGATTTTTTCAGGGGACGTGCGCGCATGCAGGCGCGGATGCGCATATTCGGCAGGATGGGTCTGGGCTTGTTGGCTATCGGATGGCGTCATCGATTCTGATTTCCCTCATGAGCATCCCCGAATTTACTGCTTTGCCGGGGCAGCTGTAAATGCATCGGCGAAAAAAGCCTCGTGCGGCAGGCCGTGCGCGATGAAATCGTGCCGCGCCGCCTCCAGCATCGCCACCGCGCCACAGGCATAGACCTCGAAAGCGGACAGATCGGCAAAGTCCTGCAGCACCGCCTCATGGACGAGACCGCTGCGACCATGCCATTCACATTCAGGCGTCGGATCGGAGAGTACCGGCACGTGGGTGAAATCCGGGATGGCCTGTGACCAGTGCTCGGCCAACTGCGGCAGATACAGCTCGGCCCGGTTGCGCGCGCCGCGATACAAATGCACTCCGCGTCGGACACCGCGATGTGCCATGTCGTCGAGGATGGACTTGATCGGGGCGAAGCCGGTGCTGCCGGCCAGCATGATAATGGGCTTGGTTGAGTCAGGATTGAGTTGAAAGGCCCCTATCGGGCCCTCGAAGTCCAGAATGTCACCCTTCTTGAGTACTTCGGTGAACATTCGGGTCGAGAGCGAACCCTCCGCCAAACGGATATGCAACTGCACCTGACCCGTCTCATGCGGGGCATTGGCGAGCGAGAAGTCGCGCCGTTCGCCCCCCTTGAACAACAGCGTGATGTACTGGCCGGCGCGAAAGTCGAAACTCTCTGTCGTCGGCAGCGAGAGCATAATGATGAGCACGTTGGGTGCGACATGCTCCAGCGAATCGATACGCGCTGACAGGGTCTTGACCACAATGTTGGCGGTGCGTACGGCAGCGGCAACTTCTATCACGGCATCGGAGCGAACTTTTGCGGTGCACAGCAGCACCCAGCCGGCGGCACGCTCTGCCTCAGTCAATGCAAACAAGTCATCAATGCCACGCTCGATATTGCCTTCCAGCACTTTGCCTTTGCATGTGCCGCAACTGCCGCCGCGGCAACCATAGGCCAGAGCGATACCGGCCTTGTCGGCGGCAGCCAGAATCGTGCTGTCATCTGCCGCTTCAAACAACAGGCTGCTGGGCCGAAGAGTGATATTGAATGCCATGCGATAATTCTTTCATGCGACGACTGTTAATCATAGGCTGCGGTGATGTGATACGGCGCGCCCTGCCGCAGCTGACGCGGCACTGGCGCGTCTATGCACTGATGCGGCAACGCGACTTGGCGCTGACCGCGCTCGGCGTCACCCAGATTCTTGGAGATCTGGATCAACCGCATACCTTGCGGCAGCTGCGTGGCATTGCGCAAGCGGTGATTCACAGCGCGCCGCCGCCCGACAGCGGCGACATCGACCTGCGCACTCGCCACCTGATTGCCGTACTGCAGACCGGGCGCAGTCTACTACACCGCCTGGTGTACATCAGCACCACTGGCGTCTATGGCGACTGCGCCGGTGTCTGCATCGACGAAACTCGAAAGCTCGCACCGCTCACCGCCCGCGCACGCCGGCGCGTGGATGCCGAGATCCAATTGCGGCGTTTTGGCGTTAGTAGCGGCTGCCGCGTTTCCATTCTGCGCGCACCCGGCATCTACGCAGCCGACCGGCTGCCGCTCGGCCGGCTGCGTCAGGGCCTGCCCCTGTTCGCGGAACACGATGACGTATTCACCAATCATATCCATGCCGACGATCTTGCTGCAGTTTGCGTCGCTGTGCTGCGTTGTGGCCAAGCTAATCGCACCTACAATGTCTGCGACGATACCGACATCCGCATGGGCGACTGGTACGACAAACTTGCCGATGCCTTTGCGCTGCCCCGGGCGCCACGCTTGCCGCGCGCAGAGGCGGAAAAAGTGCTGCCGCCAATGCAACTGTCGTTCATGCGCGAATCGCGCCGCATCGGCAACGCACGCATGAAGCGTGAACTGAATTTGCATTTGCGCTACCCGACAATCGATGACGGCATCCGTGCCGCGGCGAGGCCCTCTTGAACCAACAATATTTTTCGCCCTGCCCACGCGGGCTGGAACCGCTGCTGGCGGAAGACGTGGCAGCCGCAGGTGCTGGCAACGCCAAGATAACACCGGGTGGTGTACTCTACTCTGGCAGCATAGAGACCCGCTATCGCGTCAATCTCGAATCGCGCATCGCCACGCGCGTGCTGCGGCAGGTCGCGCACGGGCCTTATGCGCGCGAGGACGACATCTATCGACTTGCGCGCGAAGTGAACTGGCCGCGATTGTTTTCGGCCGATCGTACCCTTCGCGTATATGTCACCTCGATCAGGTCGGCGCTGAAAAGCCTCGAGTTCATTACCCTGCGCACCAAGGATGCGGTGTGCGATCGCTTCCGCGACGAAACCGGCCGACGGCCGAGCGTCAACACGCGCAATCCGGACGTTCGCATTCATCTTCTCGTCACCACCACCGAGGCGACCCTGTATCTCGATACCTCGGGCGAGGCACTCTACCAGCGAGGTCACAAGGTCGCGCGCATCGAAGCGCCGCTCAAGGAAAATCTCGCCGCCGGCATTCTGCGCCTGGCCGGCTGGAAGCCTGGCACGCCTCTGCTCGACCCGATGTGCGGCAGCGGCACCTTTCTGCTTGAAGCGGCGCAGATGAGCCTGGGCGACGCGCCGGGCCTGTCACGCGAACCGGGTGAATTCGGTTTCGAGCGCTTGAACGATTTCGATGCTGCGCTGTGGCGAAGGCTGACCGTGGAAGCAGCGCAGAAACGCCAGTCCCCTGCCAAACTGCCGATCTGGGGCAGCGATATCACACAGGACGCGGTGGTCCGCTCGCGACAGAACCTCGCCCATGCCGGCATCGACGATCTGGTCGAGGTGACGCAATGCGACCTGCTGGAACGCAATGCGCCCGCGCCCAGCGGCATGCTGATCGCCAACCCTCCCTATGGCGAACGCCTGAGTGATCAGGAACAGATGGCGGCTTTCTATCCGCGCCTCGGCGATGCATTGAAACGAAATTTCGCCGGCTGGGACTGCTGGTTTCTCTCCGCCGATACGCGACTGCCGAAACTCATCGGCCTCGCGCCGAAGCGCAAGACCCCGCTGTTCAACGGCGCACTTGAATGCCGACTCTATTATTTTCCCATCGTCGCGGGCAGCAACCGGCCGAAGTAACAACGAGTGCCCTCATTCAATCAATAGAAAGCATGCAACTCGATCTGAGCGCACACTTTTGGTTCTATCTTGCCAGCCGTACAGAAGCAGAGCATATTACGGGCATTGAATGAAGGGTTTACCAATGCGCAAGATACTGGAAGATGCATGGAGTTTTTTTGCCATGGCCATGATGCTGATCGGCTTGGGTGGTCTGGCTTTCCATATGTTCAAGACCGACGGCTGGGTTAGCCAGATCACAGGACAGGTCTTTGCCGCCGGCACCAGCAATCCTGTAATAGTGGTACCAGTCGGCATTGCCGCCGTCGTCCTGGCTTGGGCCTCCTTGAATGGAAGACTGGTGGTTGGCAAGGAAAAAAACAAGGTTGGAGATATGCTTGTATTTGCCATAGTATTCACCGGTATCTATTTCACGTATAGCTGGCTCAGCGCAGGGCCCTGATTTGGCGCGATTGTGTCTGCTGCCAAGAAATCCCGCTTGACTTCCTTACCCTTTTGCAACTCCGGTGGGGGGATGGCGCACCGGGGCGATGGCGGAGCGTTATGCCCATCTCGCGCCGGAAAGTCTTGCAATCGCGGCTTCGCGGTTGGACTCTGTACTCGCTGGCTACGATTTGGCTACGCTGGCTACCAATTGAAAACGGCCCTCATCACTGAGAGCCGCTTGAATACTGGTGGCTAGGGGCGGAATCGAACCGTCGACACGCGGATTTTCAGTCCGCTGCTCTACCAACTGAGCTACCTAGCCATTTACTGCACTTGATTTTAGTTCTGGCCATCGCTTGCCTTGCGTGAGCCTTCACTGTTGCGTCGTCATGCGTCCGACGGGTCAGCCCTCTACTCAACCAAATGAGCATAAGACTTGCAAAAAGGACGCGCATTATAACTGAGCAATCTTTGTTTTGGAACGCCTCAATATACGAGAGCCCCGCCGAAGCGGGGCTCTCGTGTGAAGCAAACTTCCAGTAGCAGAAGATACAGGGGATATGGTGCTAGCGGGCATCAGCCGCAAAGCCCATCAGGCCTGATTCGATCTTCCGGATATGTAATTGGCGAAGCCGATTACATATCCATGCCACCCATGCCACCCATGCCACCCATACCACCCATGCCACCCATGCCAGCCATACCACCACCCATGGCGGGCTTGTCGTCAACCAACTCCGCTACCATGCAGTCGGTGGTGAGCATCAGGCCGGCAACAGAAGCGGCGTTTTGCAGTGCATAGCGCGTGACCTTGGTGGGGTCGAGCACACCCATCGCCACCATGTCGCCATACTCGCCCGTAGAGGCGTTGAAGCCGAAGTTGCCTTTGCCTTCAAGCACCTTATTGACTACTACGGAGGGCTCATCACCAGCGTTGGCAACGATCTCGCGCATCGGTTGCTCAAGTGCGCGCAGCACGATCTTGATGCCGGCATCCTGATCGTGGTTGTCGCCCTTGAGGTTCTTGAGCACGGAGCAAGTGCGCAGCAATGCAACGCCGCCACCGGCCACGATACCTTCTTCAACAGCGGCTCGTGTGGCGTGCAGCGCGTCTTCGACACGAGCCTTCTTTTCCTTCATTTCGACTTCAGTTGCAGCGCCGACCTTGATCAGTGCAACACCGCCGGCCAGTTTGGCCACGCGCTCTTGCAGCTTTTCCTTGTCGTAGTCACTACTCGCGTCCTCGATCTGCTTGCGGATCTGGGCAACGCGGCCCTTGATCGCATCTTCCTTGCCAGCACCGTCGATGAGAGTGGTATTTTCCTTACCCACTTCGACGCGCTTGACTTGGCCGAGTTCTTCCAGCGTAGCCTTTTCCAGCGAGAGACCGATTTCTTCAGCAATCACGGTGCCGCCGGTGAGGATGGCGATGTCTTCCAGCATGGCCTTGCGGCGGTCGCCGAAGCCAGGTGCCTTGACGGCAACCGTCTTGAGGATGCCCCGCAGGTTATTCACCACCAGTGTGGCCAGTGCTTCGCCATCAACGTCTTCGGCGATGATAAGCAGCGGCCGGCCGGCCTTGGCAACTTGTTCAAGTACCGGCAACAGATCGCGAATGTTGCTGATCTTCTTGTCGAACAGCAGTATGTAGGCGTTTTCCAGAATGGCGATTTGCTTGTCCGGGTTGTTGATGAAGTAGGGCGACAGGTAGCCGCGATCGAACTGCATACCTTCGACGACTTCGAGTTCGTTTTGCAGGGATTTGCCATCTTCAACAGTGATGACGCCTTCCTTGCCTACCTTGTCCATAGCCTCGGCGATAATGTCACCGATGGAGGAGTCAGCGTTGGCGGAAATGGCACCGACCTGAGCAATTTCCTTATTGGTGGTGCAAGGCTTGGAAATCTTCTTCAGCTCTTCAACGACGGCGATGACAGCCTTGTCAATGCCGCGCTTGAGGTCCATCGGGTTCATGCCGGCGATGACAAATTTCATGCCTTCGCGAACGACTGACTGGGCCAGAACGGTAGCGGTGGTAGTGCCGTCACCAGCGACGTCTGAGGTCTTTGATGCCACCTCTTTAACCATCTGGGCACCCATGTTTTCGAACTTGTCCTTGAGTTCGATTTCCTTGGCGACGGATACGCCGTCCTTGGTCACGGTCGGACCGCCAAAGGAACGCTCCAGAACCACGTTGCGGCCCTTGGGGCCGAGGGTTACCTTGACAGCGTTAGCGAGAATATTGACGCCATTAACAATTTTAGAGCGCGCGTCGTCGCCAAACAGTACTTGTTTTGCAGCCATTGATTGATCTCCTATTTCAGTTTTTCGGGGTGCTGAGGCACTTAGGCTTCGACCACGCCCATGATGTCTTCTTCGCGCATGACCAACAGCTCATCGCCGTCGACCTTGACGGCCTGGCCGGAATATTTACCGAACAGTACGCGATCGCCGACCTTGAGGGCGATGGGGCGAACCTTGCCATCGTCGAGGATTTTGCCGCTACCAACGGCAAGTACTTCACCTTGGTCGGGTTTCTCTGCTGCGCTGTCGGGGATGACGATGCCGGATGCGGTTTTGCGCTCATCTTCGATGCGCTTAACGATCACGCGGTCGTGCAAAGGACGAATTTTCATACACTTATCTCCTTGTTTCGCTATTGACTGGTAAAACGGCTGGCTGCTTGAAAGCCTATAAATTGCCGCCTGATGGGTCGACTGAGTGTTGACGCCTAGTTTTTGCAAGCCCTGTTGTTAGCACTCTATATCGACGAGTGCTAATGATAGGGGCTGGAGCTTGGTTTTTCAAGTCCAATAGATAAAAAGAGTTGTTGGTTGTTCTTGATCTAGAAAGGGGAGTTCGCCACGTCCACTTAAGTTGAGCTTACTTCATTTGCTGTGGCTGAATTAAGGCATGACTTCCCCACACGGAGATCGTCAATTGCTATGGTGAAAATAAAAAGGGCTCGTCCTTCGACGAACCCCGGGGCTAAGCAAAAAATCGCGGCTACTTCTTTTTCTTGCCAGATACAGCAGCCTTGAATCCGGCACCAGCAGAAAACTTGGGAACTGTGGTAGCGGGGATCTTGAGCGAAGCGCCGGTTTGAGGATTCTTGCCAAGGCGTGCAGCACGCTTGGCGGATTTGAAAGTACCAAAACCTACGAGGGTGACGTTATCGCCTTTGGATACAGCCTTGACAATTGCATTTATAACCGAGTCCAGCGCCTTGCCGGCGGCGGCTTTGCTAATGTCGGCCCCCTTGGCGGCAATTTCAATCAGTTCCGCTTTATTCATCTCACTTCCTTTCCGGTTGGTGACGGCCACATGGCCTGAAGCGAATTTTAACCACGTCTTGCGGGAAAAGGGCAAGCGTCATAAGCGAAATCCCTTGCAGGGAGAGACTTTTCATCGCTTTTATCGAAAAAGAAAATCAGGTTTGCTGGAAGAACAAGGGCTATGTTCGGATAAGTTTGAATTCGCATTGACCGTTTCGGTGCATATGCCTATAATCACGCCCTCTCAGACGCGGGGTGGAGCAGTCTGGCAGCTCGTCGGGCTCATAACCCGAAGGTCGCAGGTTCAAATCCTGCCCCCGCAACCAGTAACAGCAAGGGTCTAGCGATTGCTAGGCCCTTTTTGCATGGTGGTCACGTAGCTACAGCGTAGCCGCAGCACAGAGCACACTATCCAACCGTGATGCTGCGACTGCGAGACTCTCCGGAGCGAGATGGGCAATAACGCTCCACCATTACCCCAGTGCGCCATTTACCCAAGCGTAAGCAACTCATGGGTAGGTTTCCGGCTTGTCGCTGCCACGTCGTCCAAGTATCTTACCCATCACAATCAAAGTGAACAGTTGCAGTGATCGGTTAAATTCATCCCAGCCTAAAGTAGAAATTCCCGACTACGATGATTCTGTCAGAATGAGGGACGGCTCCAGTTGGCCGCTCCAGTTGGCCCTCAAACTCTACAATTTTACCGCTCCTGCTTTACACCTTCAGGGCCGCTCCGTATAATGCGCGCTCTCTTGTGGGGGTATAGCTCAGCTGGGAGAGCGCTTGCATGGCATGCAAGAGGTCCGCGGTTCGATCCCGCGTACCTCCACCAAGGACGAAGTCCCTATCGTCTAGAGGCCTAGGACAACACCCTTTCACGGTGTGAACCGGGGTTCGAATCCCCGTGGGGACGCCAGCAGTTCCCCGCTTTTCGAAGCGGGACCGAAGCGGTAGCTGAT
>JBASWL010000027.1:0-3427 GCA_049276455.1 Georgfuchsia sp.
CACTATCTACCCTCCCTGACTATGTCTTGTAATTTGGCAGGGTCTGCGGAGATGACTGGAATCACGGGCCACATCGGGTAAATCGTCATTCAATTACCCAACATAGGCCCGTGATGTCTACAGGCTATTGAGAAAGGCCAATAGTTGATCGCCGGGTTGAAATCTTCCAGCCTTGCCCTTCCGGGGTGTCGTCTTGGCTAGGGCTTGCTCCTTCATGGCGAGCGTCGCGTCGAAATAGATCTGGGTAGTTTCGACGCTTTCATGTCCAAGCCACAATGCAATCACAGAACGATCAGCGCCTGCTTGCAGAAGATCCATGGCCATGGTGTGCCGTAAGCGGTGAACGGTGACCCGTTTTTTATTCAACGATGGACAAGCTTTGGATGCCGTCATGCGATGCTTGGTCAACAGATACTGGACGCCATGGACGCTGAGACGTTCACCCTTGGCGCTAGGGAAGAGCATATTTCCTTCACCGCGTTGTGGTTCCCGCAACCAAGCTTTCAATACGGCCCGTGTGGATTTGGCAAGAGGTGTACAGCGCTCTTTGCGGCCCTTGCCGATTACGCGCAGGTGAGCGCCGGCCCCGAGAATGAGGTCCTCGCGTTTGAGACCGGTCATTTCAGAGAGGCGCAGACCCGTCTGCACTGCCACTAGCAGAAAGGCGTGATCGCGCCGGCCAGACCAGGTGCGCTGATCCGGAGCGTCAAGCAAGGCATCGACTTCAGGCCGTGTAAGAAACGGAACTAAAGTACGAGTAAAACGTTTGCTGGGGATAGCGAGGACACGCTGGATCTGTGCAGAATGGTCTGGTGCCTCGAAAGCGGTGTAGCGAAAGAAGGAGTGAATCGCGGTGAGGCGCAGATTACGGCTGCGAATGCTCACGCCTTGACGTTTCTCCAGGTCATCCAAGAATGCCACGATCAAAGGGGCATCGATCTCCTCGAAACTCAGGCGTGTCGGTGGCTTATGCAGCCGCTGCTGAACGAACTTCAGAAACTGACGAAAGGTATCGCGATAGGAACTGATGGTGTGTGGGCTCGCCTGGCGCTGCTGCATCAGGCGCTGGGTAAAGAAACGCTCCAACAGCGGAGCAAAGCTGGCGGGGGTGGTCATGCTTGATCTCCCCAGCGGTGCTCGAGCCGGCGCATTGCCTCGCGCATCAGCTCCGGCGAGGCACTTAAGTACCACTGCGTATCCGCGACGTGGACATGGCCGAGATAGGCGGACAAGATCGGCAGACGACGTTCTGGATCCAGGTTGGACCGATACCACATCACGAGCGTATTCGTTGCGAATCGGTGCCTCATGTCATGCAAGCGTGGCCCGTGACTATCGGCAACGCCGCGCAGACCGATTTGCCGGGACAGCGCATAGAAGGTTCGATGGATATCGCCGCTGTCCAAACGGTTGCCCCAGGTGGAAACGAACAAGTAGGAGGACACCGGGCGGTTCGCCCAATGACGTTTGCGTCGCGCAATGTAGTCGGCGAGCACTTTGCACGTCGAGGCATGCACAGGCACGAGTCGAGACTTGCCCAGCTTGGCGCCGCGGATGGTCAATACGGCTGCCTCCAGATCCACGTCCTGAAGCTCGAGATTACGGGCTTCACCGAGCCGCAGGCCCGAGACACTCAGCAAGCCGAACAGGCAGCAATAAGTCCACGGTCGCAGTTCATCGCCTTCATAACGGCAGGGCATGTCGAGCGCGGCGCGTAGCAAGCGTTGAATTTCATCGTCCGAGTACAGGTACGGTCGTGCCCGCTGCGGTTGGAACGGCAACAAGCCTTGCGGTGGAATTTGTGTGCGGGGGTCGGTGGCACTGCGATGCCGCGCAAATCCACGAACGAAACTCAGGCGCTGTGCCCAGTGGGCAGGTTGGACGTTTAAAGGTTGTTGAGCCCAGGCAAGGGCCAACGCCTGGGTAATGTAGGTGGCGCGGTGCTGTTCCATGAAGGTAACGAAATCGAGCAATCCATTGCCTGCGTCGTGCAGCTTGAATCCCAATCCGCGCCGCAGGGTCAGGTACTCTTGGACAGCCTGTCGAAGCGTGTTCATCGCACACCTCCCGGCCATGGCAAGGCCAGCGTACGTAATGCCTTGAGATCGACCTTGGTGTAGATCTTTGTGGTCTGTGAATGACGATGTCCCAACAAATCGCCAATCTCGCTCAGTGAGGCGCCCTGGCGCAACATTTCTGTAGCCAGGCCGTGACGGAATTGATGGGCTCCTTTGGTGGGGGCATTAATGCCGGCGCGCTCAAGCGAATGCCGAACGATGCAGCTAATGCCACTCGGTCCCCGAAAGCCGCGGATTGGCGCTTTCGCACGCAAAAATACGCGACGACTGGCGCTGAGTGGCCTGCCATGGCGGAGATACGCGGCAATCGCTTTGCCGACCTCTGGGGTTAAGGGCAGGCCGTTGCGCTGACCGCTCTTGCCACACACGCTCAACTGACCTGCTCTCCAGTCAATGTCATCAAGTTCGAGAGATGCGACTTCACCTGCGCGCAGCCCCAAGCGCGCAAGCAAGAGCAAGATGGCATAGTCGCGGCGCCCCCTCGGGGTACGCCGATCGATGCTGTCCAGTAATTGACGTATTTGATCTGGCGCGATTCCACGCGGGATCGAGGTCATCGACCAGTTGGCTACGATGGGAACGGCAGCGGCCAGATCCAGCGAGATATCGCCGCAATAGCGCGCGTACTGGAGAAAGGATCGCAGCGCGGTGGTCATGAGCTTCGCTCGCTTCAAATGCAGACGCGGCACTTGGCGCTGGACAAATTTCACGATATCCCCGGCACACAGACGGGAGAGCATGACCGGTCCATCGCCGAAACGATCTTTGAGTAAATCGCGAATGAACGGCACGTAGTTGACGATCGTCGCTTCGGCCAAGGCACGCGCTTCGCGCAAATACTGCTCGTAGTCTTGTGCGCAGCGCTCAGTCGGGGTCAGTCGGTGTACTGATATCTTCTCGCCGGGAATCACTCCCTCGCAGCGCAAAAAATCAGTGAAATGACTGAGCGCAGCAGAATCCTCCCGGTTTGGCCGTTGGTGTCGATAACGATATCGCAGATATAGCGCCGGATGCTCGGAGCCAATCCTGCGCACTCCGATCCCCTTCTGCTTAAGCCATCGGTCAAAACCGGCAGCAATGCGAACCTGGTACTTCAGCGACCACAAACCGTATCCTTGCTCACGCAATAATTGTGCAAACGAGACAATATGAGCTGCGAGCGGACCTTCAGGCGGCCGAGATAAAACGACTTCGCTATTGATAACGCATTTCACGACGGACTCCTTTCCCGACTCTTCGGGTTGGTGGAAAGGAGTCAGACTATGTCTGTCCGGGGCTCAAGAAGATGCCTAAAATCCTAGGCAATCGAGGAGGCACAAGACATAGTCAGGGAGGGTAGATAGTGGCGC
>JBASWL010000028.1:0-5052 GCA_049276455.1 Georgfuchsia sp.
CCAGATGGCGTTGGCCGTTTCATGCGCCGGGACCGCCTTCGCGGGGGTAGTGAACAGGGCCAACTGGTGATACAGACTGACCAGGCTGCCGCCGGTATCAATGGCGTCCGCCGCCGCCGTCCAGTCCTGAAGCTTCTTGTTCACGTCCGGCATCACATCGGCCATTTTCGACTTGGCGTTCTGCGTCGCGCGCACATGGTTGGCGGTGACCACCGATTTGGTGATATTCGGGTCGAGCACCTGTACGCCCAGAGTCAACAGGAAGGGCGCGCTGTACTGCAATGCCGGTTGCATCAGGTCGCCGATCAGCGACCCCATCTGCCACAGCGCGAATCGTTCGGGGAAACTCTTGATTGAGTAGAAGCGCGCCTCCAGCACGTCGGGACTCGCTTCCTTCCATAAGGTGAGGCCGCTCGGATGCGGATCCTGGATGGTGTCGAAGTCCACGATCTGATCGCGCAGTTCGCGGCCATCGTCGTAATGCAGGTCCGGTGCGTCGGTCTTGGAAATGCGATCGGGATTGGTGAAGAGGGCGCACCAGTTGATGAGATCGGCGGCATCGCAGACCCGGTTGGGCAGGGAGGCCGAGCGCAGGGTGGATGACATCGAGTCGCGCAACGCCATCAGTTCGTCGCGCTTATTGAGGTCTGCGGCATTGCCGGAGAAAGCGACGCTGAGCATCAAACGGAAGTCCCGGATGGTGTAGTGGAACCCTGAGGTGAGCGATTTCTGCGCGCCCTGCAGCAGGTGCTCGGCGCGTTGCCGCGCCAGCTTACGGAACAGGTTCTCGTTACGCGCCGGGCGGCCCCACTGTTTGGCCTGCTCGGCCTGGGTCAAGTCTTCGACCCGCAAATTGGCGTAGTGGCGCAACTGGGTGCGCACCTGGGGCGAACCGAACAGGTGGAACTGGATGCCGGTGCCGGGCGGACAGTTGGCATACAGCGAGACCAGGACTTCGGCCATGCGCTCATCGGCGCCCGACTGCGGCATGAGTTCCAGCATGACGCCCACGCTGTCGCGGTTGACGAAGATTTTTTCCGCAGCGAGATAGGCGGAGTAGGGCAGCCAATTGGCGAACTGCTCGGCCGGCGACTCCACCGGATGGCCAAAGGGAAAGCGCGGCGTGCGTGTATGAGCGTGAGGTGTGTTCATGCTGGCCTCATTGCGCACGGCTGGCGTCCGTCCCGAAGAACGGGGGACGCTGCAACATCGACGCGGCGGGTGTGTTGGAGTTCGGTTCGGCCGCAGCCTCCGTGGCCGACTTGGGTGGCGCCTTCAGTGGCGCATAGGCATCGCGGATCTGGCGCTGCACGTGGTCGATCAGCCATTGGCCATTATCGATTTGTACATAGACGTAGCCTTGGTCGTAAAGATCGCCGTCAGCATCTTCCCAAGGCTTGATCCACAGACGCAGGATACGGGCCTGGGAGCGCAAGGGGCTGGGCATTGCGACCGTGTTGGCATCGCTGGACGCTATGGACGATGATGCGGACGATGCTGTGCGCGCCGACGCTTTGGGGGATATCTCAGCGGACGCCTCTTTTTGCGCAGTGACGGAGCGTTGCGTCCGTTGGCCGGGCAAATTGTTGTGAATCGCATTGGCATAGGTGCCGGACACCGAATCGCAGGCGACACCGTCCGGGGCCTTGCAGGCATATTTCGAGTCGCCACCCAATCCGGATAAGCTCATGCAGGCGCCCAGGGGGAGCAGCAGGCAAAGCGCAGCGATATGCAGGATGAGCGATTTCATGGCTGCGGCTCCGCAGTGGATTGCAGCGTTATTGGGGAAGCGGCCTCAGCGAGCCGTGCTTCCATCACGGCGCGTCCGACGAAACCTTCAGTACGAGTGCCGTCTGCCCAGATCAGGGTGGGCGTGCCCTGCACGCCGAGTTGGCGGGCCAGCGCCAGGTTGCGGCTGATGGGGTGGTCACAGGCAGCCCCGGTGTTGAGCAGGCTGTCGTCGCTCCGGAGCATCAGGTGCTGCCAGGCCGCTGCGCGATCCGCCGCGCACCAGACCGCGATCGGCGTGGCCTCGCCCTGAAAGGGCACGAGGAAGGTGTAGACGGTGACGTTGTCGAGGCTGGCTAGTTCGGGTTCCAACTGCTTGCAGTAGGGGCAGTTGGGATCGCTGAAAACGGCCACCTTGCGTTGGCCATTGCCGCTAACCGTCTTGATCGCGTCGGCGAGCGGCAACTGCTCGAAACGGACGGGAGACGTTGCCGTGCGCAGGTTTTCCGGGGCAGATCCACGGACGGTATTCACGCTGGCGGCCTGCGCCAGTTTCGGGCCGGTGATGTCGCGCAGGGTCTTAGTATCAAAGATGCGACCGAAGAGGAAGTAACGCGGGTTTCTGGCCGATACGTAGGCCACGTTGCCGTTCATCCAAACTTCATAGAGGCTGGCGATCGGCGAGCGCGTGACGGTGGTGAAGTGCGTACCCGGATGGGATTTCTGCAAGACCGCGAGCAGATGCGCTTCGTCGCCTGTCGCAGCGTGCGCCTCCGAAAAATCGCCCATGAGCACAGTGACCAGCACTGCAACGACAACTCGGCCGCGCACGGATTCAGTAACTGCCATCGTCGGAGGTCTCCAGGTAGCGGGTGTCGGGGGAAGCGGCAAGGCGCGTTGGAACCTGATCGCCGGCCGTCATGGGCACATCGATGCGCACGCCCTTGGTGATCACCACGTCGACTTCGCGGCCGGCGTCCACCTCGATGACCGGGAAGGTGTTTTCGGCGAGCTTGATGTAGTACTGCGCCAGCCGGTCCAGCGCCTTGCCGACACCGCTGCCGAGACCGGCGCGATAGGCTTCGGCACTGCTGGACGTGCTGGCCACGGTGCCCAGCGCCGAGGTACTGTATTCCGTCGAGGAAGTGGCCAGACCTTGGCCGATGCCGCTGACCACGCCGGCCAGCAGCGCATTGGCGAGGATCTGGCCCTGCTTGGTGACCAAGCGTCCGCGCATGCCGACCTTGCCGTCTTCGCCATAGATCGAGCCCTGGATCTTCACTTCCAGCGTGGCGCCATCGGTGCGCACGCAGGACAGGCTCTCGGTGCGCAGATAGGCGCGCTCGGAACTGATGTCGCCGTAGCCCGCTGCGATCACGAAGCACTCGCGGTATTCGGCACGGAAGCGATTGGGCAGCACCGAATTGTCTGCAAGGCGGATCAGGATCGGATGGGGATTGGACTGGGCCTGCCCACCGGTGGGCGCATCCAGACCGCCGAGCAAGGTTCCCCGTGTAAAACTCACCGGCAGGAAGGTGGCGACGGTACGGGCGGTGGTTGGGGACGCATTGCCCGAGGCCGGGTCCGTACTTGCCGCGGCAGTTGGGCCAGCCGTGGCGCCGGCGCGGGATCGTTCGGTGACGGTAATGCGTGTGATCACGGGCGACGGCGGTGTCAGTACTGTCGGCGCGAAGGTGTCGCCCGGGATACCGCTTGGCATCATCCCTGTGGGCGAGGCCTTGGACAGTGGAGGGGCCGGGGGCAGGCTTGCCGCAGGTGGCAAGTTGTTTGTTGTAGTTGCGACGGGTGCGGGAGGCACAGGGGAGGCGGCCGCTTGTTGCGCCGAGGTGAGCCTCTGTTCCAGTTCCGCGAAGCGCTGCATGGTCTTCGCTTCGAAGGCTTGGGCGTCCTTGTTGCGCCGCCCTTGTTCTTCGCGTTCATTCTCATACTGGGCGAGTTTGCGTCCCGCTGTACCAACCCACTGGTCCACCGGATTGACTTGGCTGCCAGGCGGCATGACGCCGATATTGGTCACCGCACTCGGTTGCCCGACGGACGCTGGGGCTGTGCCGGTCTTCGCCGTATTAGTGTTGCCGGCGAAGGCGAAGATCAGCCAGAGCAGCCCGACCCCGCCGGCCAGCAGAGTGCCGAGCATGGCGTACTGGCGCTGTTTGGGGGACAAGTGTTGCAACAGCGGTTGCAACAGCCGCTGTGAAAGGTCGCGCAGGGACTGCAAGGGCTGGTGCGGCGTATTCATGGCGCCGCTCCGCGGCGGATCACGTAGACGCTGGTGCTCTCGCCGGGGCGCAGGTTGTGCTGCTCGATACTGACGCCGGCGACATTGCCGCCCTCACGGTCGAACTCCGGTTCGGCCAGCACCATGACCGCATTGCCGACGTTCCGCAGCAGATACTTTTCGCCGACGAGGCCGCGTCCCTCGTACTGGCGCAGCAGCGAGAACTGCGCCTCGGTCCACAGCGGTAGCGTGCGGTGGATCTCCTCGACCTGGATGTCGGGTGGCACCCGGTCTGACGCCATCGCCACTAGCAACGCCTTCATCGCCCGTACCGGGTTGGGCGAGGGGCCTGCTGTGACCCCGGTCGAGGTGGCCGACTTGAACGCCTTCGGCGTCTTGTCGCGGATGACGATGGTATCGGCGGGCGTATCCGAGCGGTGCAGCAGCAGCGTGTAGGTGGCGTTTGCCGAGGAGATGAACAGGTTGATCGGCTTGGTGGAATCGCCGACCGGGCGCACGTAGATTTCGCCCTTGTCGCGGTCGCACTCCAGCACGATCTCGCCGGCCGGATTGCTTGACGGCGTCATCGGCCCGGAGGGAGAAATGCCCGGCGTCGCGGGAAGCGCCGTTGCCGCGACGCAGTGGCTCGAATGGATGTTGCCGAACACGTCGGTGATCGGCGCCCTTTCAATGCGGATGCGGGTCGGTTCCTTGATCGAAAGGATAGCTTCGACCGACACGCCGTCGCTGGCGTCGACGATCTGCAGCGCTTGCGCAGGCAGGGTCGTCATCGCGGCGATGCAGGCAGCTGTGACCACGGCGCCCAATGAGCACGCGCGCCACAACAGACGTGGGACGGAACGGACGATGACATGCGGGAACAGGGACTTAGTTGCCGGCATTGGGTAGCTCCTTGAAACTTTTCAGATGCATGCGCGCGCCGGTGTAACTGAACTCGACCAGATAGGCCTTGAGGTCGTTGGCGGTCTCGAAGCCGTTGACCAGGGTGCGCAAGCGGCCGCGAATGACGACGTTCTGCCCTTCTTCGTTGGGGACGATCTGCTGGGGCGCGAACACGGTAGTGGCGC
>JBASWL010000029.1:0-11145 GCA_049276455.1 Georgfuchsia sp.
GATGTTCGGAATTTGCATCCACCGAGGCTGCGTATTTGCGCAGCGTGTCTTCGTCCATGTCCTGCGCCAGCACCAGCGTGTCGGTCACGCCAAAGCGGCCTTCGGTCAGCGTGCCGGTCTTGTCAAAGATGATGGCCTGCAATTTCCGGGCACCCTCGAAAGCACCGCGATTGCGAATCAGCAGGCCATTGCTCGCGGCCAGTGCCGTGGAAACGGCCACCACCAGCGGCACAGCCAGGCCAAGAGCATGCGGGCAGGTGATCACCATCACCGTCACGGCGCGCTCGATGGCAAACGCTAATTCCTTGTTAATGAAATACAGCCAGATGAATAAGGTAATGACTCCGGAACTCAGCCCAATGATGGTGAGCCACATCGCGGCTGTGTCGGCGAGGTTTTGCGTCTTCGATTTACTTTCCTGCGCCTGCTTGACCAGGTCGATAACCTGAGACAGAAACGAATCCTTGCCGGTACCTTTGACTTCGATGGTCAGCGATCCTTCGCCGTTGATGGCGCCGCCGATAATCTTGCCTCCTGCCTTTTTGCTGACCGGGGTGGATTCTCCGGTGAGCATCGCTTCATTGACCGAACTCTCGCCATCGACGATAACGCCATCTGCCGGAATTTTTTCTCCCGGCTTGATCAGCACCTTGTCATCTACTGCCAGTTCGCCCAGCGGCACGTCTTTCACGCTGCCGTCCGGCATGAGCTTGTGGGCATCGGAAGGCATCAGTTTCGCCAATGCCTCCAGCGCCTTTGATGCGCCCATCACCGACTTCATCTCGATCCAGTGCCCGAGCAACATGATGTCTACCAGTGTTGCCAGTTCCCAGAAGAACATCTTGCCGGTCAGGCCGAACACAACGGCGCTGCTGTATGCATACGCGGTGGTGATCGCGACGGCGACCAGCGTCATCATCCCCGGCTTGCGGGTTCTAAGCTCATCGAACAAGCCCTTGAGGAACGGCCAGCCGCCATACCAGAACACCGCCGAGGCAAAGCCAAACAGGACGTAGGTGTCGCCGGAAAAACTGATGGCTTCGCGCAAGCCCACCAGCTTTTGCAGCAACGGCGAGAGGGCGAGTATCGGCAGCGTCAGTACCAGCGAGATCCAGAAACGCTTGCGGAAATCCGCCGCCATGTGGGCATGATGGTCGTGGCCGTGATGATCTTGGCCGTGCTCGTCCATATGCATGTGGTCGCCGCTTTTCAATTTAGCCTCAGCCTCCAGCCAGTTCTGCTCGGCATGGCCTTGCGGTTTACCTTCTTTCGTGTAGATGGCGTAAGCCTGCTTAGCCACCTCGTCCCGAGTCGGCTGTGTTACCGGTTCGTCTTTGGCAGTGTGCTCGTGATCGTGATCGTGTTTGTTCATGGCTTGCACTCCCTATTCGGTTAATGGTTCACTCGGCATGAATGCCGGGCCCGATGATCTTGCACACGGAGCGTGCAATCGTCATCTCTTCATCCGTGTGTATGACACGGACCGTAACCCGGCCGGCCGCCGTGGAAATAACGCCGTCATTCGCCGAATTTTGGTTTTCATCAATATCTATTCCAAGAAACTCCAGACCCGCGCAGATTCGAGCGCGGATCGCTGGTGCGTTCTCTCCGATGCCGCCCGCGAACACCAGTGTGTCCAGTCCGCCCAACGCCGCCGCGTATGCGCCTATCCACTTCCTGGCTTGGTAACAAAACAGCTCGACCGCTTCTGCCGCACGCTCGTCGCTGGATTCCTGCGCGAGCAAATCCCGCATGTCAGAGCTGATCTCTGAAACGCCGAGCAGGCCGGACTCGTGGTTGACCATTTCGTAAAACTGTTTGGTGGAGAACTGTTCGGTACGTTCCAGATACGGAGCCACACCAGGATCCAGATCACCCGAACGGGTACTCATCACCAATCCCGCCGTCGGCGTAAAGCCCATGCTGGTGTCGATACTCTTGCCGTCGCGCACCGCGGCCATGCTGGCACCGTTGCCGAGATGTGCGAGGATCACGCGACCGTTGCTGGCCGCCGGGTCGCCGAGACGCGCGAGTTCCTCCATCAGGTAAGCATAGGACAAGCCGTGGAAACCGTAGCGCTGAATTCCTTTTGCATTGTAGCGCCGCGGAATCGGCAGCAACTTGGCGACACGCGGCATCGCGCGGTGAAACGCCGTGTCGAAACAGGCCACCTGCGGCAACTTCGGATATCGCTGGCGGAATGCCTCGATCAGCTCGATCTCGCGGGGCAGATGTTCCGGGTCGTATGGCCTGATGCGGTGCAGTTCGTCCAGCAATTCCCGGGTGACCAGCTCGGGTGCGGTGTGTTGCATGCCGTGGACCACCCGATGCCCCACCGCCAGTACCGATTCAAAACCATCCTGTTTTTCAAGCCAATCGATCAGGAAATTCACTGCCGATTTGAGATCGGATGCGGCGAGATTGAGACTGGCCCGAGGTTTTCCATCCGGGTCGTGGAACGTCAGATTCGTCCCGCTCAGGCCTATGCGGTCAACTTTTCCATATAGCCTGCGCTGCAGCGGTTCTTCAACGTGGTACAGCGTGAACTTGATGCTCGACGAGCCGCCATTGATTGTAAGGATGCCTGAGTTAGCGGGTTTCATGGCTGACGCCTGCGTCATTCTGTAATCTGAACAATGCCAGTTTTGCGCAAGAACCTGGAAACAACATCGTGATCAGGAACAATTTTTTCATTTGGCCTCCGGCAACGCCTTGTTTCGCGCTAGCAGTATCGCGCTGGATCGGGGGCCAAGAAGGTAAGTTTCCGGGTATTCCAGAAGCGATTCTTCACCCTCTGCAAACATATCCTGTGGCGCTGCGCACGAGGTATCAACGGCCAGATACCACCGTGCTTGCGGCGGTACGGGGGGCAAACTGAAATCGATAGCGTCGGCACCGGCATTGAACATCAGATAAAGTGCGCTCTGCTCGCCCTCATGGATCAGGCAGGCAAACTGTTTTTGTTTCGGGTCGGCCCAGTCGGGCAATCCTCCGTGTGAACCAAACCAATGTATCTCCGCGTCCGAATAGAATTGCTCCTTGCTCAGAACCGGACGGGCGCGACGAAAGGCAATCATGCCGCTGGCGAAGCGGAAAATTTCCCTGTGCTGTTCCAGATAGCTCCAGTCATGCCAGCTGGTTTCGTTGTCCTGGCACCAGGCGTTGTTGTTGCCGCCCTGGGTGCGGCGAAACTCGTCTCCACCGAGCAGCATCGGCACGCCACGCGAGATCAGCAACGTCAACAGGAAGTTCTTGATTTGTTTTTTCCGCAAGGACTCGACCCCGGCATCCGTTGTCTCGCCTTCAACACCATAGTTCTCGCTGAGATTCTCGTTGGACCCATCGTGGCTGTTTTCTCCATTTGCCAGATTGTGTTTGTCGCGATAGCTCACCAGGTCGTTTAGCGTGAAGCCATCGTGACAGGTAACAAAATTGATGCTGCACTCGGGACATTTACCGGTCTTGGCATAAATGTCGGCGCTGCCGCAGATGCGGCTGGCAAATGTACCGAGCATCCCGTCATCGCCGCGCCAGAAGCGGCGGACATCGTCCCGGTAGCGACCGTTCCACTCCGCCCAGCCGCGCTGGGAAAAACTGCCCACCTCATAGGCACCGGCAGCATCCCACGCCTCGGCGATGAGTTTGGTTCCACTCAGGATCGGATCCTCGGCGATCCGCTCGAGCAGCGGTGCATTTGTCAGCAACTTGCCGGCAACATCCCGGCCGAGCACCGACGCCAGATCAAAGCGGAACCCATCCACATGCATCTCCACCACCCAGTAGCGCAAAGCACCCAGGATGTGATCACGCACCACGGGATGGTTGGCGTTGATGGTGTTGCCGGTGCCCGTGTAATTCTTGTAGTAACGTTGATCTGCTTCCAGCATGTAGAAAATCGCGTTATCCATCCCGCGAAAACACAATGTCGGTCCCAGTTCGTTTCCCTCCGCCGTGTGGTTGAACACGACATCCAGGATCACTTCGATACCGGCATGATGCAGCGTACGAACCATTTCCTTGAACTCCAGCTTCTGCTGGCCCAGGCCCCCCGCACTGCTATAGGACGCTTTCGGAGCAAAGAATGCGACGGGATCATAGCCCCAGTAATTTCTGAGCGGCTTGCCTGTTTGCGGATTGATGGACGGTACCTGGCCTTCGTTGAACTCATATACCGGCATCAACTCAACCGCCGTCACGCCCAATTCTTTCAGATAGGGGATCTTTTCCATCAGGCCGCAGTAGGTACCGGAATGCTCCACGCCGGAGCTGGGATGAATGGTGAAACCGCGAACATGTGCTTCATAAATCACGGTCTTGGACCAGGGATGCTTAAGCGGCTGATCGTCATGCCAGTGGAAATGCTCGTGAGTGAAAACGCATTTCGGCATGGCGCCGGCATCATCCAGTTTCGAAAAAATCAGGTCCTGCTCCGGCGCATCCGGATCGTATCCCCGCGCTAGGCCAAAATCCCAATCGGGCAACGGTGTGATCGCTGTCGCGAAGGGATCCAGCAGCAGCTTGTTGAAATTGAAACGATGTCCTTCCTCTGGTTGATACGGGCCGTCCACCCGATAGGCATAGAGTTGACCGGGACGAATCCCTTCAACCCATACGTGCCACACATCACCGGTGCGATTGCGTGCGGAATCGAAATCAACAACCCTGGCCGGTGTTGCGTCCGAGTGTTTGTCAAACAACTCCAGCCGAACGCGGCTGGCGTGACGGCTGAACAGGGCAAAGTTGACTCCCCCCTCAGATTCAGAGGTCCCCAACGGCAATGGAACCCCTCTCCGAATTTCAGTGTGTTCGCAGACATCTGCCACGTAAACATCGAGTGCGCGTTCAGGCTTTTTCATGTTCATATTGAATCATCGCTGCCACAGAATTCGAGATGCTTCGAGTGGAACCGCCACGCCCTCGTGGTGCGGTATGAGGCGCGCCGTATAGTCTGTCGCCGGGCAGGTTGCAGGCACTTCCGCCCGATAAGCGTAGCCGTTGATTGCGCCCACCAGTTGCCGCACGCGCTTCATTTCCACCCGCTCCGACGCGTCACCATCCGCATAAAGTTCGACCCGCACGGCCTCAGGATCAAAGTCGTCGAGATACACCTGTGCTTCAAATATATGTTGCTCGCCTGTCGTCTCTACCTTCACTTCACCGAAGCGCAGCGCGCCCCATTTTTGTTCCAGATCATGCCGCCAATTGACCATGTTCGCGCCGAATTTTCCTTTGTCGGAAGAGCGTGCCAGGTAGGCTGATGCTGCCGGAAGGTAGTGTTGTTCGGTGTATTCGCGCACCGCGCGGTTGGCGGAAAAGCGCGGCGTGAGCTGCGCCATGCTTTCCCGCATACGGCTCACCCAGGCAGTGGGGATGCCTTGTTCATCGCGCGTGTAGAACTCAGGAATGACTTCGCGTTCCAGCAATTCGTAGAGTGCCTCGGCTTCGTTGGCATCCCATGCGGAATCGTCGCCATGTTCCTTGCCGTCGCCCAACGCCCACCCCACTTCCGGTGTGTAGGCTTCAGCCCACCAGCCATCCAGTTCAGACAGATTGATGCCGCCATTGACCAGCACTTTCATGCCGCTGGTTCCACTTGCTTCCCACGGGCGTCTGGGGGTATTGATCCAGACATCCACGCCTTGCACAAGGTACTCGCTCAACAGCATGTTGTAGTCACTCAGGAAGATCACATGGGGGCGCACTTCGGGTCGCCGGATGAATTGCGTCCATTGCCGGATCAACGCTTGGCCTGCCTTATCCTCCGGGTGAGCCTTGCCCGCCATAATGAGTTGCACCGGGCGTTGCGGATTGGTCAATAACCGCAACAATCGTTCCGGGTCGTGCAGCAGCAGATTCGGTCTTTTGTAGCTGGCAAAACGGCGCGCGAAACCCAGCGTCAATGTGTTGGGATCAAACAGATGTTTCGCTTCGTCAACGGATTCGGGAGACAAGCCCGAGCCGGCGAGTTGCCGGGACAATCGTTCGCGGACGTATTCAACAAACGATTTGCTGGCGGCAGTGCGGAATTGCCAGAGCCTGGCGTCGGAAGCGCAGCGTATGGCCTGCCCCAGCGTCTCCGTTTCTCCCAGCCAGCGATCCTTGCCGCAGACTTCCGTCCATAGATTATCAGCCTCTGCCGAGTCCCAAGTCGGCATGTGGACGCCGTTAGTCACATGGCCGACAGGCACTTCCTCGGTCGGCCAGTGCGGAAAGAGCGGTTCGAACAGGTGACGGCTCACCTGCCCGTGCAAACGACTCACGGCATTCACCGCTCCGCTGCCGCGTATCGCCAGATAAGCCATGTTGAACGGTTCCGACGCGTCGTTCGGGTTGTTGCGGCCCAGCGCCAGTAAGTCGTGAAGTGATATACCGAGCTTTTGTTCTGCGTAAGCACCGAGGTATTGTTCGATGAGCGCCGGAGAAAAACGGTCAAATCCGGCTGCGACCGCCGTGTGTGTGGTGAACAAATTTCCTGCACGTGTCACAGCCAGTGCAGCATCAAAAGACTGTCCCGTTTCTTCCATGAAATTCTTGGCGCGTTCCAGCACAGCGAAAGCGGCATGACCTTCGTTGAGGTGGCAGACTTCCGGCTGGAGGCCGAGCGCACGCAGCAAGCACCATCCTCCTATGCCGAGTACCATCTCTTGTTTCAGGCGCAGTTCCGGCCCGCCCCCGTACAGCTCGCTGGTGATGCCTCGATGCGCGGGATAGTTCGCCACGTCATTGCTGTCCAGCAGATACAGTTTCACGCAACCGACTTGAACCTGCCAGGTGCGCAGCCAGACCGAGTAGCCGGGTAAAGGAACCTCCAATCGCAGCCACTCCCCATCCGGTTTGCGCAAAGGTCTGATCGGCAATTGGCCCGGATCGTTATACGGATAAAGCGCTTGCTGCGCGCCATCCTTGTCGATGATCTGGCGAAAATATCCCTGCTGGTAGAGCAGCCCCACGCCGACCACCGGCACGCCCAGATCGCTGGCGGCCTTGAGTTGATCGCCCGCCACATTGCCCAGTCCGCCCGAGTAAATAGGCAGCGCTTCGCTCAACATGAATTCCATACTGAAATACGCGACACAGTTCAGCGGCGATTTCGGATGAGCTTGCTGAAACCACGCGGGTGCGTCTTCCACACGCTTTTGCGATAGTGTGAGCGCATCAATCGTTTTGCGAAAAGCAGGATCGGCGAGTAAGCTGCGCAGCTTGTCGCGGGAGACTGTCTGCAAGACATCGCACGGATGATGCGTCAACTCCCACAACACCGGATCGAGTTGCCGCCACACTTCGTCGGTGACATGGCTCCAGGTCCAGCGCAAATCCAGAGCCAGATCGACCAGGGCTTCAAATCCCTCAACGTCTGCGGGTAACAAGCTGTAGAGCGGGTGGCTTGCTCGTGTTGGTTCGCTCATGATCTCGCCTCCATCTGATGCTTCAGTGAAACGTGATTGGCACTGGCTTGCATCGCCGTTCGCACTCGTTCGGCATCCCCGAGATAATAGTGTCGGATCGGTTTCATATCCTCATCCAGTTCATACACCAGCGGGATGCCGGTAGGAACATTCATCTCGACAATATCGGCATCCGACACGCCGTCCAAATACTTGACCAGCGCACGCAGGCTGTTGCCATGAGCCACGATCAACACGCGCTTTCCTGAACGCACTGCCGGCATGATGTGATCTTGCCAACATGGCAAAAAGCGCTCCAGAGTATCCTTCAAACATTCCGTGGCAGGTATCTCATTCTGGTTAAGCTCGCGGTAACGCGCATCATGGCCTGGATGT
Organism: Georgfuchsia sp.; assembly: GCA_049276455.1. Classification (GTDB taxonomy): domain Bacteria; phylum Pseudomonadota; class Gammaproteobacteria; order Burkholderiales; family Rhodocyclaceae; genus Georgfuchsia. The sequence goes on from JBASWL010000029.1 coordinate 7,782, forward strand.
CTCGGATCGTTCTTGTCGAGGGCGGGCAGACGGGTGTCATAGCTTCGCCGCCAGAGCTTGACCTGTGCCTCACCGAATTTCTTGACCGTCTCGGATTTGTTCAGCCCTTGCAGCGCACCGCAATGCCGCTCGTTCAAGCGCCAGTCCCGCTGGACGGGAATCCACATCAGTTCCATCTTGTCCAGCACCAGCCACAGCGGCCATATTGCGCGCTTCAACACGGAAGTGAACGCGATGTCGAAGGTAAACCCGCGCTCTTGCAGGACACGCCCGGCTTCAATTGCTTCTGTTTTGCCGTGTTCGGACAAATCAACGTCCGTCCATCCGGTGAAAAGATTCTCCTTGTTCCAGACGCTTTCCCCGTGACGCAAGAGAACAATTTGCCCGATAGCGCTTTGTCGAACGCGCTTCATGTAGCGCCATCCCCGTTTTTGATTACCACCTTTACCGCATGTTCCTTCGCTGCATTGGCAAAGGTGTCATACGCTTTCAGGATTTCCGGCAGTTCGAAACGGTGGCTCACGAGTTTTTTCGCATCAAGGCGTCCCGACTCGACCATCTTGAGCAGCATCGGTGTTGTGCCCGCATCGACCAGGCGCGTGGTGAGCGTGATATTGGAACTCCAGAGTTTTTCAAGGTGCAGCTCGACCGGTTTGCCGTGAACGCCCACATTGGCGATGCGCCCGCCTGGGGCAATGATGGCCTGGCAGATATCGAAGGTCGAGGAAAGGCCGACAGCCTCGATGGCCACGTCCACTCCGGCATCCTGCGTCAGCGCCATGACCCATTCCGCAGCTTTCCCATCCGTGCTGTTCACGACCTGCGTCGCGCCGAACGAGCGAGCAACCTCCAGCCGGTTATCGTCGAGATCGATCATTATTGTCTCGGCGGGAGAGTAGAGTTGCGCGGTAAGCAGAGCAGCCAGGCCGACCGGACCGGCGCCGATAATCGCCACGATGCCCCCCGGCTTCACCTGCCCATTCAATGTCCCGCATTCCAGGCCGGTAGGAAGAATGCAACTGAGCATGACCGCCGCTTCCTCATCTACCTCAAGCGGCAGCCGGTACAAGCCGGTATCGGCATAAGGGATTCTGACGTATTCGGCTTGCGTGCCGTCAATGCTGTTGCCTAGAAGCCAACCGCCCGTGCGGCAATGGGAATACATTCCTTTCTTGCAGAAGCTGCACCTGCCGCAGGAAGTAATCAGGGAAATGAGCACCTTGTCCCCCTGATGAAAATTCAATACGTCTGCTCCCACCTCCTCGATAATCCCCACGCCTTCATGACCGAGAATTCGTCCGTCGCTGATGGTCGGTACATCACCCTTGAGAATGTGCAGGTCAGTCCCGCAGATAGTGGTCGTCGTGATCCGCACGATAGCGTCCGTTGCCTCCTTGATCGTCGGCTTGGGCCTAACCTCCAGCGCCAGGCTATTCGGCCCATGGAAGATGAGGGCCTTCATCGTGTTCAAGTTGTCATTGTTACCGGCAGGTTTTGTCATCATTTCTCTTTCATCAAGGGTGGCGCTCTGTCTTAGTCGAGTTGATTGATCTTTGCCATCGACCGACCTGCACTGCGCAGGGCTTCGGGACAGTCCAAACGCCCGGTGTGAACCTCGATGAATACCAGACCGTCCGCCGTGGTGGCCTTATTCAGCGCATCTTCAAGTTCTCCTTCCGTATGGACATCAAGGCCCAGACCGCCTCCGAATACGTCCACAAGCTTGTGATAGCACCAGGGTTGTATGTCGTTGTAAGGACGATCAACGATTACCCGTTCGATGGTATAGCCGTCGTTGTTGAGGAGAAAAATGATGGGCTTGAGGCCATAGCGGATCATTGTTGAGACATCCTGGCAGGTCACTTGAAAAGCGCCATCCCCCACAAACAATACGATATGGCGGTCTTGCGCTGCCATGGCTGCGCCCAGCGTTGCTCCGACCGTATAACCGATCGATCCGTAAAAGGTCTGCCCAATGAAGGTCGTCCCGTCCGGCATGAGCATCTCCGCGGCGCTGAACAGGGATACGCCTGTTTCAGCAATGACTATCGAACCATTTTCGACAAAATGACTCATGCGGTCGAAAAGGCGCTTGATGGTTAACGGTTCCTGCGCATCGGGCCGGTACAGTTCCGTATGCCGGTGTACGCAGCCATCGGCGGCACATTGGATATCCAGCGTTGCGGGATCTCGCCGCACGAGCTTTGCCGTCAGCCCAAGAATAAAGTCACGGAGATAAACGTTCTCGTAAAAATGGTGTTTGATCTTTACGGCGCGGATGTTGGCAGTGATCGTCTTTGAGTCGTCAAGATTCGTGGTGAATCCGCCCGTATTAAAGTCGGTCATCAAGTCGCCAAGTTGCAGAATGCAGTCTGCGGACTCGACCCGGTTCCGCACGTAGTCGCGGCTCCGATCACCCTCAAAAAGGCCGATGAATTGCGGATGGTGCTCCGAAAGCACGGTCTTCCCCAACATCATGGTGGCATACGGAAAGCTGGTTTTATCGAGAAAACCGGCGAACTCCTTTTGCAACTTGAAGCGTATCAATTCCACGCCGCCAATCACCACCGGCCTCTGCGCCTTATCCAGCATACCCAGCGTTTCCTTGATTGCCTCAGCGAGCGCATCCGGATCGCTGGGTGCAGGCGTTGGAAAGGGAAAAGCATTGGGTTGATGACATTTCATCATCACCACATCCGCGGGAAGGCTGATGTAAACCGGTTGCTGCTGAGTAAGGCACGCCGACAACACCCGGTCGATCTCGGCCGGGGCCGTTTCGCCCGAAACGAGTTGGGTGGAGGCGGCGGTGATCTTCTCATACATCCGCAGGGGAATCTGGTAATCGCCCAAGGTGTGGTGCAACAGCGGCCGAGTGCGGAAATTGATCGTCGCGGGCGAGCCGGTGATCACCACCACGGGCACTCTTTCGGCATAGGCCCCGGCCACGCCGTTGATAGCACTTAGTTCGCCAACACCGAAGGTCGAGGAAAACGCACCGATGCCCCGAATACGGGCGTAGCCGTCGGCGGCATAGGCAGCGTTGAGTTCATTGCAGGTGCCGACATATTTCACGTCACTTTTCAGTACCTGGTTGAAAAAACCCAGGACAAAATCTCCTGCCACACCGAAGAGGTGATCCACCCCGATCTGTTTCAGCCGGGTTAGCAGGTATTCTGCGACTGTAATCTCCGAATTGGTCATATTGCTACGCGCCTCATCTCGCTGTTCAAGGCTCGGTTCTCCAGCGAATTTTTCCTGGATCGGTCCTCGGACGCATTAGTTAGGGTTTCCCTCGTTACGCCACGCTTCCTTGGCTTCGCTTACTGTGGGCTGATGCAATACCGGTAACGCGCGATCTTTGCCC
>JBASWL010000030.1:0-6452 GCA_049276455.1 Georgfuchsia sp.
AACTATTCAAGGTGGCCTGCCGACGTTGATTGTCGGCGCACCGGGAGTAGGTAAATCCGACTTGGTGGCGCAAGCTGCCAAGGCCGCCAACGCGGATCTCATCATCAGCCATCCGGCTGTTTCAGATCCGACCGATGCCAAGGGACTTCCCTGGCCGGGCAAGGATGGCGAGCATGCAACCTTCCTGCCGTTTGGGGAACTGGCGCAAGCGCTCAAAGCAACATCCCGCACGGTCTGGTTTCTCGATGATCTCGGGCAGGCGACGGCTGCGGTGCAGGCGTCTTTCATGCAATTGATCCTGGCACGCCGCGTCAATGGGCATCTACTGCCGGATGCGGTGACGTTTGTTGCCGCCACCAACCGTCGCGGCGACAAGGCCGGCGTCAATGGAATATTGGAGCCGGTGAAGAGCCGCTTCAAATCGATCGTCGAACTGGCGCCGGCATTGGAAGACTGGTGCCACTGGGCAATCAACGCTGGCGTGCCAGCAGAACTCATCGCCTTCTTGCGCTTCCGTCCGGAGTTGCTGCACAGCTTCATCCCGAGCGCTGATATGGAAAACACACCCAGCCCGCGTACCTGGCATGCGGTCTCCGACCTGATGACGAAGACGAAACTGGCGCAGCACACGGCATTGCTGTTTCCGGCAGTTGCCGGCGCAGTAGGTGAGGGCGCAGCAATCGAGTTCGTTTCGTTCCTCAAGACGTTTCGCAATCTGGTGAGCCCGGACGCCATTCTGATGGCGCCGGATAGCGCGGCAATCCCTGAAGAACCCTCGGCGCTGTATGCCGTATCGGGAGCACTTGCGCATCGCGCTACCGAAGCCAACTTCGATCGCGTCATCAAGTATCTGTCGCGTCTCAAAGCGGCCGGCTTCGAGGAATTCGCGGCGTATTGCTTCCAGGATGCGCTCACCAAGACGCCGGCGATTGCCAATTCGCCGGCATTTCATATCGCCGTCAGCGGAGAGTTTGCGTCGCTGATCAGTGGAGGAATAGATCAATGAGTCAAAAAACCAGCGCGCGCGTCATGCTCGCCATGCTCAATATCTCGATCTGGATTGCCCGTGCCTATGACAACAAGGCCACCAACGAGGTCAAGGAAAAGCACAACCGTGAAAAGGACATCGGCCGCTTCAACAAGCGTCTGCTACCAGAAAACGCGCCGACCTACGAAAGGGTTTGCGAGATCGGCCGGCGCACGCGCCAGCGGTTCTACAACTTTTCCTTGCAGTACGGCCAGGACGGGATTCGTCTGCTTCCGGCGGATGCTTATCTTGCCCTCGCCGCCGAAGTACGGATGCTCCGTGCCGAGTTCGAAGATGCTGTCGAGGCCTTTATCGATGACGTCGAGAACCTCAAAACGGTAGCGAAGGTCGAGCTGAACGGGCTCTACAGCGACGGCGATTACCCCTCGACGGCGGAACTGCGGAAGAAATTCGATTTCCGTTTCAAGGTGCTGCCGTTCCCGGATGCCGAGCAGTTCGGTGTTTCGCTTCCCGAGGAAGATCTGGCGGAAATCCGGCAGTCGATCAATCAGCACATCATCGAGGCAACCGACACCGGCATGCAGGATCTATGGGATCGGCTTTACGACGTTGTCGTCAAGCTTACCGAGCGTTTGTCGCAGCCCAAAGCACGCATTCGCGATGAACTGATCGCGAACACCCAGGAGCTGGTCACGCTACTGCCGAAGCTGAACTTCACCGGCGATACGAAACTGGCGGAATTCTGCGAGCTGACAGCATCGAGGCTCGCCAGCCAGAATGCTGAAGATCTGCGCAGCAGTACCGGGCACCGAATTTCGGTCGCCAAACAAGCCGCGGAGATTCAATTGCAGATGGCAGCGTACATGGGTATCCCCTTGCCGGCCAACTTCGGGGTTTCTGCTGAAACCGCTCCACCTTTTGGCGGGTTATTGGCGTAATGGAGCAGGCCGGGAAACCGGCCTGCCATTCTGATGAGTGATATTACTGAAACGGCATTGGCGAAACTTCGCCAAGCCAAAACCAATCTGGTGCTTGACCATCCCTTCTTCGGGGCTCTGGTCATGCGCCTCGGATTGATTCCGGACCCTACCTGCGAAACACTGTGGGTGAATGGCAAAGTCATCGGGTTCAATCCCGGCTACGTCATGGAACTGACCATGAACGAGTGCAAGGCGGGTCTTGCCCATGAAGTGCTGCATGCCGCCAACGGCCATACCTGGCGCCGTGGCACGAGAGACCCGGAGCGCTGGAACGAAGCGGCCGATTACGCGATCAACCCGATCCTCAAGAATGCCGGATTCGCGGTACCGGATGACTGGCTGCTGGATCCAAAATTCACCGGCAAATCCGTGGAATCGATATACGAGCAGCTGCCCAGAAAAAACAAAGGCGGTGGCGGCAACGGAAGCGGAAAAGGGCAGGGCAGCAATCAAGTTGGCGCTCAACCCAGTTCATCCCCTCACAAGGGGCCGGGCGAGGTGCGCGATTTGCCGAATCCTGACACCAAAGCCGAACAGGCTGCGAACTGGAAGGTTGCGGTATCGCAGGCAGCCAAGGTCGCCAAGATGCGCGGCACGTTGCCGGGTGGGCTGGAATGGCTGGTCGACGACACTGAGAAGAGTCGAATTGATTGGCAATCCATCCTGCATCGATTCGTCAAGACGCCGGTACGCGGGGACTATGACTGGCGCTATCCGAATACGCGATACCTCAGTCTGGGCCTTTATCTGCCATCCCTGCGGTCGGAGGAGATGGGCGATATCGTCATAGGCATCGACACGAGTGGCAGCACCGGGAGTTGGATGTCAGCTTTTTTCGCGGAACTGACTTCCGTTGTCGAGGACGTCAGGCCGCGCCAGGTGCATGTCGTTTATATCGACGCCAGGATCCAGAGGGTGGATCAATTCGAGCAAGGGGACGCGATTTCGTTTTCTCCGAAAGGCGGTGGCGGCACAGATTTCAGGCCCTTCTTCCAATGGGTCAAAGACAAGGACATCAACCCGGTGTGCGCGGTGTATCTGACCGATCTAAAGGGGACATTCCCGTCCAGCGAACCGGCCTATCCAGTCTTGTTTGCCGGCCCGATCAAGTGCCAAGCGCCATTCGGCGAAGTCGTCATGATCGACGAGCGTTCGTGAACGTTCCGAAAAATCGGTAGCGATTCGCAATACTCAAAAATCGCTATACCGCAACAATATCCACGTGCCGCGCCTCTCCCCCCAGAGTCCCTTGCGGCACGCCTCCCCTTTCCCCTCCGTGATAGCGGAGGGGGCTTTTTTAGGCAGTCGCTGTGACTTCCTAACAAAGCCCGCGCGCTTAACTACAAGCCTGTATCCACAGGTATCGACATTAACCGGAACCGGCTGGTTGCCGGCTCACCTTCAGGAGCGCGTTATGGAAAATGAACGGCTCGATCTGAGCCGAATTGATTGGGAACAGGTACTGCCTCGACTGGGTGTTCACGAGGATTTCCTGTCCAAAAACCAAGGGCCCTGTCCCATTTGTGGCGGGAAAACAAGGTTCAGGTTCGACAACAAGTTAGGGCATGGAACGTGGTACTGCAACAAATGCCTGGCCGGCAATGGCATCACGCTGGTAGCCAAGGTGAATGGCTGGACCAACGAGGATGCCTTCAAGGCGATCATGGATGCAGCCAGGATCGTACCGATACGCCCCTATGTGGTTACTGCTCGCAAGGAAGTCAGCAGGGATGACCTGCGCAGCAAATTGCAAACCCTTTGGGACGAGGCGGTTCCTGTCTCAGGGGGCGACCCGGTTTGGCGATATGTGCACCATCGTGTGCCTCGTCTTGGCGCGTTGCCGCCGCCCAGCGACCTGCGCTATCACCCGTCGTTGGAGTTCTGGGAACAATACAAGGACGCGCGGGGCCGCACCCGGTATAAGAGCAGAGGAAAGTATCCCGCTGCGTTGTTGAAGATTCGAGACAGGGAGGGCCGTCCGGTCAACTTGCAGCGAATTTATCTATCGGCAGAGGGTACCAAGGCGAACCTGCGCAGTTCCAGCAGCCCGGAACAACTGCTGAAGGTAAAGAAGCAGATGACCGGGGTATCGAAATTCACTGGTGGCGCTATTCATCTCTATGCGCCTGATGGTACCGGCCGTCTCGGTGTGGGGGAGGGGTTTGAAACCCAGCTTGCGGTTCGTGCGGCGTACCGCAACGATCTGCCAGTTTGGGCCTGTCTTTCCGAAGCCGGGCTTCGTCACTTCATCATCCCATCGTGGGTGAAAGAGTTGCACATCTTTGCCGATAACGACCCCCCGGATGAAAAGGGGCGACGGCCCGGGCAGGCGAGCGCCATTGCGCTGTTTCGCAGGGCCTTGAAGGAAGGGTTTACTTGCGGCACAAAAACGCATACCGGCAAGCGAGTGTTCCTGCATGTCGCGAAAACAGAAGGCACGGATTTCAACGATCAGTGGCTGGAATTGGTGAAACAGCAGGCGGCATGATTGCTTGGGAGAATTCAGCATCGCTTCTGACATCGCGGCGTTTTTCCCTTGCACGGGGAGGCGCCGCGAGTTTCACAAACTGGAGTTTCTTCGCTATCTCAGGTTCTGGGCCCGAAATATATTGCCAAGACGATCAGTTGGATTCTGTGTCGCTTGATAGCGATCTGGTGCGCTTGACGACTACTTGAGGTTTTTATCGCTCGTGCTGAGGGGTGGCGACTCGTCTTTGTCGGTGACCGATAACATTTGCAATCGAAGCCACCGTATAGTTGACGTCCAGAACGAAATGACATTATCCTTACGCTTTCAGGCGTCACACGATAGTTTTGCAGCAGCTACCTTCGACTGTTCGAATCGTTCTGAACGCTCATACTCAATGCACGGCGATATCTACCCAGAGAAACACTCACACTTCGGTCAGGATTTCTCCAAGGCGCGTATCAAATGCCTTCTTCGTGATCAGTTTTTCGTTAAGTAGTCCTTTCAGCTCACGAATCCGTGACGCAATGTCTTTGCCGTTTGGCGTTGTACCGGAATTACTCGATGGTTTTCCATGCCGGCGCCTGGTTATCTTTTCAGCCAACTTCGCGGCGTCAAGATTTGCGTAGCCTTTCAGCATTCTCGGATCCTGGTGTCCTGTAATGGCGGCTACTTCTATTGGGTTAAGCTCGTCATCCTCAAAAAATATACTGGTTGCTTCGTGGCGCTGGTCATGGATACGTAAATCAAGGAAAGCTCGATGGTTTGGTTCGATCTCATGCTCTTTGCAGAGAAGTTCGTAAGCCTCGCGGGCACGACTTCGTGCCCGCCGCATTCCTGTGGGATAGGAATGAGGTGCGGACGTAAAGATGGTATCCGATGGCTTCTTGCCTTCAATCAGAGGAACGAGGAGAGCAGTAGCTTCGGGTGAAAGCGGTATCGTTCTCGGGACTTTGGTTTTCGTATCCGGTATGTGAAGTGTTCCAAAGAGCGGTAGATCAGACTTGCTAATAAGTTTGACCCGTTCAACCTGGATTTTTACAATTTCGCCCCGTCGCATGGCAGTTTCGTTCGCAATTCGGACGAAAGCTTTCAACTCGTCAGACTTCGTAAAACTTAGGATTACATTGAGTTCGTCTAGCGGTAGGCCTGTCTTTGGATTCGTGATCTCCATCACGCGGCGATCTCGGCTAGGGCTGTTGGCAGGCTTTTCTGCGTCGACAACGGGGTTTTCTATTTTAACGATCGCTTTGTATTTTTTCCTCGCGTAGTTGAACATCGACCGCAGGAGATTTAACTCGCGATTGACTGTGTCTCCTTTCACTCCCTCACCAAGGCGTTTCGCGATGTATTGTTCGACATCAAAGTGATCGACTGTCTGAATCTGTTTAGTTGAGAGGTCTGCATTCCGGAAATGTTTTAGGCGAACGATATCAATCGTTTTACCTTTCGGTTTTAAATGGTCGAGCTCAAAATCCTTAATAAGTTCTATCACAGACGGAACGGCTGCTTGAGCCAAACGTTGCTGGAACGTTCCGTCAACGATTTCAGCTTCGACGGCATGAGCCCAATCATTCGCCTTCTGTTCAGTCGTGAAGGTACGAGAGATTGTCGGCAGATTTTTTCGACGAACCTGGATATTCCACTTGCCTGACGGGAGCTGTCGCGCTTTTGCCATTTGAATGTAATAGGTGATAAACAAACGGTTTGAACATACACCAGATAAGCTTTTCGGCAATCTCAAAAGCTTATCGACATTCACACTTTATTCACAACAACCTGTTATGGCAAGTCGTAACATGTTGTTTTTATTGGGTGCTATTTTCGGTGGTCAGAAATGACAAAGGGTTACAAATAAATCGTAACCCTTTGATTTTACTGGTGGGCGGTACTGGGATCGAACCAGTGACCCCTGCCGTGTGAAGGCAGTGCTCTACCACTGAGCTAACCGCCCCTTGCGGGGAGGCGGCATTTAATCACAAACCCCAATTCGCGGTCAATCCAAACCGGTTTGCGC
>JBASWL010000031.1:0-58663 GCA_049276455.1 Georgfuchsia sp.
TCTCCGGCGGCAACAACCGCGCAATCACTCTGTTCCTGAATGCTTCTCCGTACCGTGCCATCGTTATCCCTTATCGCCCCCAAGTTCAAGATCATATCGGGGCGACAACTATTCTGACGCAGGGGGGTGGCGACAGGCCAGTTGCCATCGTTGTAGCCGACCACTGCACCTGGAACAAAGCGCAGCAAATCGGCAATCTGGCGTACGCCGGAGCGTTCGATCATGTCGCGATCGATGACCGTAACAGCAGCTGGTGCCTCTGCAAGGGGTTGCCGCATGCGCGATGCAGTAAGAACAATCGGCAAATCCATCGACTCAAGGTCATCAGAGGCAAAAGACGGCAACGGCACAATGATGCACAAGGCGAAGATGAACCACTTTAAAGCATGCACTTCCATAACTACCTCTTTTTAGATTGTAGATTTATTGCCGCTGCAAACAAACAAACGGCGGCGGCGGCTGCAACATTCAATGATTCTGTTTCCGCTGCCATCGGAATGGTGATGTGTTGCGAGGCCAGCGCCGATAAAACCGGATTTACGCCACAGCCCTCGTTACCGAATATCCAGGCGATGTCTCCATCAATTTTGACGTCATACAGTGGGATGCCTCCGCCAACGACTGTCGCAAGTGACTTGCCCCGATAGTCGCGCAGGAACTGTCCTAGGTCTGCCATCTCGCGGATGCGCAGGCGGAAATGCGCGCCTTGCGCCGCACGCATTACGCGCGGACTCCATGCGCCGGCGCAACCGGGACCGAGAAATATGTCGAGAATGCCTGCTGCAGCGCTGCTGCGCAGGATGGAGCCAACATTGCCGGCATCCTGAATGGTATCGAGCAGCACGCAACTGCCGCGAGTGAACGCGGGCGTTTCCTGCGGGATGCAAATCACTGCGGCTACACCAACCGGCGAATCGACACCACTAAGGCCCTTGAATAGCGAATCTTTCAGCAAAATGATATCGCTGCCGACATGTGCCTCGATCAAGTTTTGTATTTCAGGCCGATCAATGCCCGATTCGCTGACCAGCAGCAGTTCCGGTATTCCAAGCTGTGTGCGGTATGCGGCAACGAGATGCGGGCCATCAATCAAGGTACGGCCCTGCTTGCGGCATTCCCGCGCATCCTCTGCCAGTTTGAGCAGATTCTTGTAGCCAGGATTATCGCGGGAGTTGATCGACTTCATCTGCACTCAATCAGTTTAGCCACCGGCGCATAGCTGCGTCGATGCACAATGCTAACCCCATGTCGGCTCAAGGCCTCGATATGTGCTTTGGTTGGATAGCCCTTGTGCCGGGCAAAACCGTATTGGGGAAAGCGCTGGTCGAGTTCGCGCATTTCGGCATCGCGCGAGGTCTTTGCCAGGATGGATGCGGCCGAAATTTCGGCCACCAGTGAATCGCCTTTGACGATGGCGCGCGATGCATACGCCACAGCGGGACAATACAGGCCGTCAACCAACACCTCGCCGGGAGCAATGCTCAGCCCTTCGACAGCGCGCTTCATGGCCAAAAGCGTGGCGTAGTGAATATTCAACGCATCGATTTCTTCTACGGAGGCGACGGCGATACTCCAGGCCAGTGCCTGCCCACGGATCAAGACAGACAGTTGATCGCGCCTGCGTTCACTGATTAGCTTGGAATCCTTCAGGCCGGCGATGGGCGCCGCCGGATCCAGAATGACCGCTGCTGCGAACACGGCACCGGCCAGCGGCCCCCGCCCCGCTTCATCGACGCCACAGGTCAAACCGGCGTTCATGCACTGGCCATCCTGTCGGCTTGCACATTCTCCAAAGTGTCAGCAATGGCAGCAGCAGCCTTTGCCGCAGTGTCCTGACGCAAGCGCAGATGAATGTCGTCGAATACCCGTTCGATTTCCGTCACCAGCTTTGTTTCACTCGCCAGATTACCCATGGCTTGCGCCAGATTATCCGGCGTCGCTTCGTCCTGCAGGAATTCTGGCACTACGAACCTGCCAGCAAGAATATTGGGCAGCCCAACCCATGGCAGATAGCCCATGCGCTTCATGATCCGCCAAGACCAGCGTGACATGCGATAGACAATCACCATCGGCCGCTTGATCAGCGCCGCTTCGAGTGTTGCTGTGCCACTCGCGATCAGAGCTACATCGCAAGCCGCCAGCGCATCTTGTGCATGCCCGAACAACAGCTTGAACTGCAATTCCTGTCCTCCGCGGCGCCACATGGCCTCCTCGAACTGGTTACGCGTCTCACGCGTGACGAGCGGCACCAGAAAGACGGCTTGTGAAAAGCGCTGCTGCAACAGCTTTGCCGTATCAATAAATGTATCAGCCATATAGGTCAGTTCTGACTGACGGCTGCCAGGCAGTAACGCGAATACCGGGCCAGCATTCACCCCGAGACGCTCCCGTACAGGCCCGCTCGCGATTTGCATAGGGATAACGTCGGCCATCGGGTGACCGACATAACTGACGGGAATGCCGTGTTGCTCGTAAAGGGCTGGCTCGAAAGGAAACAAGGCGAGAATGCGTGACACAGATCGGCCGATTGTCTTCAGGCGTCCGCGCCGCCATGCCCAGACCGAAGGGCCGACAAAATGCACGGCGGGAATCCCGGCCGCCTTGACGCGTCTCTCCAGCCACAGGTTGAAGTCCGGGGCATCAACGCCAATCAGGATGTCGGGGCGCTCGTCGAGCAGGCGCTTGAGCAACTTGCGGCGAATCCCGGCGATCTCGCGATAATGCCGCAGTACTTCAACATAACCCCGCACGGCGAGTTTTTCGGCAGGCCACCAGGTCTCGAAGCCGACAGCCTCCATTTTGGGCCCACCGATGCCACAGAATGTGGCTTGTGGAAACTTCTGCTTGAGTGCCGCAATCAGGTGAGCCGCCAGCAAATCGCCGGAAGCCTCACCCGCAACCAGCGCAATTCGCGGCCCGGACATTACCTGATGATTCCTCTCCCGGATTCGGCAAGAAACTGAACGAGAATGGATAACTCCGGATGTGCAGGCAATTCAGCCTCTATTGCAGCACGGGCCTCTTCAAGCCTGAGCCCGGACTTGTAGAGCGTTTTGTAGGCGCGCTTTATCGCTGCAATGGCTTCCGGCGAAAAACCGCGCCGCTTCAGCCCTTCGCTATTGATGCCATGCGGACTGGCGGGGTTGCCGGATACCGTGACGTAAGGCGGCACATCCTGGGTCAGCATGCTGCCGAAACCGTTGAAACTGTGCGCGCCGATGCGACCGAACTGATGCACGCCCACAAAGCCGCCGAGAATCGCCCAGTCGCCGATATGCACATGGCCACCCAGCGTGGCATTGTTGGCGAAGATGGTGTTGTCGCCGATCTGGCAGTCGTGCGCGAGATGAACATAGGCCATAATCCAATTGTCATTACCAAGGCGCGTCACGCCGGCATCCTGCGCAGTACCACAATTGAAAGAACAGAATTCCCGGATCGTATTGCGGTCGCCGATTTCCAGGCGCGTTGGCTCGCCAGCATATTTCTTGTCCTGCGGCGCGGCACCGATGGAGCAAAATTGGAAAATACGGTTGTCACAGCCGATGCGGGTATGTCCCTCCAGGACAACATGAGGGCCGATCGAGGTATTGTCGCCAATCTCGACATGTTCGCCCACCAGCGAATAAGCACCAATCGTCACGCCGCTACCGATTCTGGCGGCAGGATGGACGATGGCAGTGGGATGAATCGAATCAGCTCCGCTCATTCTATGGTCCGCAACGTGCACATCAATTCCGCTTCGGCAGCCGTCTGGCCGTCGACCGATGCCTTGGCGGCAAACTTCCAGATACCGCGTTTCTGGAGTTGAATCGAGACTTCCAGAATCAATTGATCGCCGGGACCTACGGGACGCTTGAAACGCGCGTTATCGATACCAACGAAGTAGACCACCGAATTCTCATCCGGCTTGCTGCCCATGGTATTGAACGAGAGAAGTGCAGCAGCCTGCGCCAACGCTTCGATGATCAGCACACCGGGCATCACCGGGTGATGCGGATAGTGGCCGGGGAAAAATGGCTCGTTCATGGTGACATTCTTGAGCGCACGGATTTTTTCACCGGGCACGATATCCAGCACGCGATCCACCAAAAGAAAGGGATAGCGATGCGGCAGGTGTTCCAGAATCTGATGGATGTCCATGGTAGTCATTTCGATTTCTCCAATTCGGCCAGACGTTTTTCGAGGCGGCGTATTTTATCCGCCATGTTGTCCAAATGACGCAGGTGGGAGTAGTTCTTTAGCCAGTCATCGTAAGCCTGTGAAGGCACCGCTCCAGCGTAGGTACCGGGCCGGATTATGGACTTGGCGATGATCGAGGCCACCAGGATGTTCACATCGTCGGCGATCACGAGATGGCCGATGATATTGCTGGCGCCAGCAATGGTGCAACGCTTGCCGATGATGGTGCTGCCTGCGATGCCGGTACATCCCGCAATCGCTGTATGCGCGCCGATACGAACATTGTGGGCAATCTGGATCTGGTTATCGAGCTTGACGCCGTCCTCAATCACCGTATCCTCAATCGCACCGCGATCAATGCAGGTGTTGGCTCCAATCTCGACATCGTCGCCAATCCAGACCCCACCGGTTTGCGGAATCTTGATCCAGCTGCCATCCTGTTCGCGGGCAAAGCCAAAACCATCGGCACCGATGACCGCGCCCGAATGGACGATGGCACGCTGACCGATGCGGATCCTGGAATAAAGCGTACAAGCCGCATGCAGTATGCTGTCATCACCAATCTCGCACCCGTTGCCAATAATGCATCCGGGGCCAATCGTCACGTTGGCCCCGAGTTTGACGTCGAGACCGATATGTGCACCAGATCCCACCGATACTGATGACGGTATGGCGGATTCTGAGCTTGCCGTCGGGTGTAGTCCCGGAGCCGGATTAGGTGACGGATTCAACCATTGCGCCAAGCGTGCAAAATAAAGATAGGGCTGTGGCGTAATAATGCAGGGAACGGGACTTTGCTCGGCAAAGTCGGCCGTGACAATCACCGCCACCGCGCGGGTCTGGCTGAGTAACTTCCGGTACTTTGGATTGGCAAGAAATGCAATCGCATCCTGCCCTGCATTTTCCAGCGTTGCAACACGTTTGATTGGAGTTGAGCCGTCACCCCTGACCTCGCCACCCAGGCGAGCAGCGATCTCTGCGAGAGTGAGTGTGATCACGTCCCGCACCATCAAATGTTACTTGGTTACAGCAGATTCGCTCAGTGCCTTGATCACCTTGTCGGTGATATCGACTCGCGGACTGGCGTAGACAGCTTCCTGCACGATCAAATCGAAGTATTCCTTCTCGGCCATTGAGCGGATCGCGCTATTGGTTCTCTCGACAATTGATTGAAGTTCCTCGTTGCGGCGAGCATTGAGGTCTTCGTTGTACTCACGCTGCCGGCGTTGCAATTCACGCGAAAGATCTGCCAGTTCTTTACTCTTGTCGGCACGTGCAGAATCGGACAGGGAGGTGCCATTTTTTTCCAAATCCTCCTGAATAGCCTGCGCCTGCTGCCGCACCTTGTCGAGATCCTGGCTGCGTTTCTTGAACTCTTTTTCCAGTTTTCCTGATGCTTTCTTTGCGGGTTCAGACTCGCGCATGACGCGTTCCATGTTGATCACACCGATGCGTACTTCGGCTACCGCAGGCAAAGACAGAATAGCCAGTGCTGCAATAAGTAGGTATTTATGCTTCAACATTTGTGTCTCCTGACGTCAGAACACGGAACCGAGTTGGAACTGGAAAAACTGTGTCTTGTCGTTGGCTTCCTTCTTGAGAGCACGCGCCACACTGAATTTCAGCGGCCCCATCGGCGAAGACCAGGAAAATGCCACCCCGGTACTGAAGCGCAAATCGCCCAGAGCGATGCTCTGGCTTTTGCCCCAGACCTGGCCTGCATCTAAAAATGCACTCAGGCGAAGTGACTTGTCAGTTCCGATTCCCGGCATCGGAAACAGCACCTCGGCATTACCGATAAGGCGGCGCGTGCCCCCAAGATATTCACCTGTAAAAAGGTCATAGGGGCCCAGAGTGCCATTTTCGAAGCCCCGCACGGAACCAATACCGCCGGCATAGTAATTGAGCCAGAACGGCATCTCCTTGCCACCATAGCCCGATGCTGCACTCGCTTCGCCATTCAGCATCAGGGTAAACTTGCGCGATAGTGGAAAGAAGATTTGATACTGGTAGTTTGCCCGCAAGTATTTCAAAGTCCCGCCAGGCACTGTCGCCTCTAAGCTGATGCGCTGAATACGGCCCTTGGTCGGGTATAAGCGGCTGTCGACCGAGTCCTGTCCAAAACCTACAGAAGCGCGGAGCGATGAAAAATCCGAGCCGTTTTTATTTACGTATTCCTGGTAGATCAATGGACTATAAGCGGTCAGATCAATTTTGCTTGAATCCACCGCCAACCCTAATGACACCCCATTCTCTTCGGAAAGCGGCACTCCGTAACGAACTCCGCCACCGATTGATGACACCCCATATGCCGCCAGAGAACTCAATTTGTCAGTATCTATCTTGCGCTGGTAAATATCAAAACCGCGACTAATGCCATCAATGGTGTAGTAGGGGTTGGTGTAGGAGAGGGAAAAGACCTTGTTCGACTTGGAGGTGTTCACCTGAACACCGACGCTCTTGCCACTGCCGAAAATATTTTCCTGCTGTACCGAACCGGAAAGGATCATGCCTTCGGAACTTGCAAACCCCGCCCCCAAAGTGACACTACCGGTCGGCTTTTCCTTCACCTTCATGTTCAAATCCACCTGATCGGTGGAACCCGGCACGGGCGGCGTTTCAATCGTCACATCCTCGAAATAACCAAGCCTGTCTACGCGCGTCTTGGAGCGATTGATCTTGGTGCCGTCATACCAGCTGGCTTCCATCTGCCGCACTTCGCGGCGGATGACTTCATCGCGGGTATGCGTATTGCCTATAATGTTGATTTGTCGCACATAAACTCGGCGCCCCGGGTCGATAAATATAGTAAACACGACACTATGCTTTTCGCGATCCAGTTCTGGTGCAGCATTGACGTTGGCAAAGGCATAGCCTTCGTTTCCCAGTCGCTCGCTGATGGCCTTGATGCTATCGTTCAGCTTTTGACGTGAATAGGTTTCGCCAGGCGCAATGGTGACCAGTTTCTTCAACTCAGCCTCGGGCAACAGCAGATTGCCAGCCATCTTGACGTCTGAAACAGCGTACTTTTCACCTTCCTTGATACTAATGGTGATGTAGATATCCTGCTTGTCAGGAGAAATCGACACCTGTGACGAATCAAGGTCAAACTCGAGATAGCCATTGTCAAGATAGAAGGAGCGTAGCGTTTCCTGGTCACCCAAAAGCTTCTGCTTGGAGTACTGATCGTTCTTGGTGTACCAGCACAGCCAATCTGTCGTTGTCAGCGTGAATAGATCCAGTAAATCCGATTCCTTGAATGCCTTTGCGCCAATGATGTTGATCTGTTTGATCTTCGCAATCTCGCCTTCGACAACAGTGAAACTGATGCCAACGCGATTTCGTTCCAGCGGCGTTACTGTGGTCGTCACATTGGCAGCATAATAGCCGCGCGAGAGATAGACACGCTTGATTTCCTTCTCGGAATTTTCGAGCAGCGCACGGTCGAAAATTCTCGACTCTGCCATGCCGACATCGCGCATCGACTTCTTGAGTTGGTCGCCGTCCAGCACCTTCATGCCGGAAAAAGTGATGGAGGCAATTGCCGGCCGCTCATCAATGACAACAACAAGCACGTTGCTGTCGATTTCGAGCCGCACATCCTTGAAGAATCCGGTAGCAAACAAGGCCTTGACAGCCTGTGCCGCTTTTTCATCGGTCATGGTCTCGCCGACCTTTACCGGCAGATAACCGAACACCGTACCTGCTTCCGTGCGCTGAATACCTTCGACTCGGATGTCCTTGACTATGAAAGGCTCGAATGCGCAGGCTGAGGAAACAAACAAGGCAGACAGCAACCCTGCCAATACGGTTTTTTTCATATCATCAGCCGGAAATCAAACGGTATAGGTCGTTATACAAAGCAAACAGCATCAGCAGCCCGAGAAGACCGAAACCAATCTTCTGGCCGGCTTCCAAAACACCATCGGACACTGGACTGCCTTTAAAAAGTTCAACTAGATAATACATCAAATGCCCGCCATCCAGCACCGGGACTGGCAGCAGATTGAGCACACCGAGGCTGATACTGATGAACGCAATGAAACGTAGATAGGGTGATATCCCCATCTTTGCCGACTGTCCTGCATAGTCGGCAATCGTCACTGGGCCGGAAAGGTTTTTGACCGAGACCTGCCCGATGATCATGCGCCCGATAACACGCAGGCTGAGCGAAGAGGTATTCCAGACTTCGGCTACGGCATGTCCCAATGATTGGATCATCCCGTAGCGCACCTCGACCAGCATCGGCGCATAGCGCTCCGGGTCATATTTCACGGCAATCCCTACTCTTCCGATTGGCAAACCATTCTCGATGATCCGCTCCGGTGTCAACTGGAACCGCTTCTGCATACCGGCACGCATGACATCAATGGTAAGCGTGGAGTCATAGGCCGAACGTATGCGTGATACCGCCTGCGCCCAATCCACAATGGCGATGCCATCAATGGCCAGCACAACATCGTCAGGCAAGAGTCCGGCTACCGCTGCCGGAGAGTCCGACGTCACCGAACCAATCACCGGATCAAGTTTGGGCCGCAACGGCGTCATGCCCAGCTTTTCCGCCGGATCACCCTCCAGATCACCGCCCGGGATAATCTCTGGATGGAGTACTCGCACCTCATGATTGCCATCACCAGTAACGACAGTCATCTCTAGTGGCTGCTTGTCCAGCAGCCCATCCAGCAAAATCTTGCGCAGATCAGACCAGGTTGCAATCGCATCACTGTTGGCCGAGGTAACACGGTCGCCCGATTGAAAGCCGGCCAGCGCCGCCGGGCTACCAGCCACCGGCTCGCCCAATATTGGTTTGAGGTCGGTTACCCCGGTCATGAAAATGCCACAGTAAATAATGGCGGCAAACATAAGGTTGGCGAGTGGGCCGGCCACCACGATGAGCATGCGTTTGAAAACGGGCTGGCGATTGAAGGCACGCGGCAATAATTCGGGTGCCACCGGTTCCTCACGTTCGTCGAGCATCTTTACATAGCCACCAAAAGGAATGGCGGCAAGCGCCCATTCCGTACCATCAATGCTCCAGCGTTTTGACAGTAGCGGCTTGCCGAATCCGACACAAAATCGCAACACCTTGACCCCGCACCAGCGTGCCACCAGATAATGGCCAAATTCATGCACCACGATCAGCGGCGCCAACGCCAATATGAATGCCCCCAAGGTCCAGAGCACACTCATGCGCCGTAACGCCGGATCGCACCGGTAGCTATCTGCCGAGCCTGGAGGTCGATCTCCAGTATGTGTCCGATGCTTTCCGTAGCCTGGGGTGTCATATGGTCAAGGGTAGCAGCAATTACCTCAGGGATACGCATGAATGGCAGGCGTCTGTCGAGGAAGGCGTCGACCGCAATTTCATTGGCAGCATTCAGAATCGCTGGAGCAGATGCGCCCTCTTGCAGTGCCTGATAAGCCAGATCAAGGCAGGGGAAACGTTCGCGGTCCGGGCGTTCAAAGGTCAGTTTCGCCACTTCGAATAAATCCAGAGGTTTGACGCCGGCATCGGTGCGTTCCGGGTATGCCAGCGCATAAGCGATCGGCGTACGCATGTCCGGATTGCCGAGTTGAGCAAGCGTGGAACCATCCACATATTCAACCAGCGAATGAATGACGCTTTGCGGATGTACCACGACGTCAATGCACTCCGGGGGCATATCGAACAACCAGTGTGCCTCAATAACCTCCAGTCCCTTGTTCATCAGAGTTGCAGAATCAACGGAAATCTTGCGGCCCATAGACCAGTTGGGATGAGTGCATGCCTGCTCGGGAGTAACTGACTCCAGGCTTTTCAGTGAAGCTGTCCGGAACGGGCCACCGGAAGCGGTGAGTATGATCTTGCGTACACCGCATACCGATAAATCACTTGAAATATATCTTGTAATTGATTGATATATTGCATTATGCTCACTATCTATCGGGAGCAACACAGTACCTGATATAGCAACTTCAGTCATGAAAAGCTGGCCTGCCATTACCAGTGCTTCCTTGTTGGCCAATAGCAATTGCTTGCCCGCTTTCACTGCGGCCAGTGTCGGCAACAGACCTGCTGCACCGACAATGGCAGCGAGAACGCTATCCACCTCGGACGCCTCCGCCACCGCAATCAGACCCTCGCTGCCATGCAGAACTTCCGTCTGGATGAATGCTGCCTTCAGCTTCGCACGTAAGGCAACCGCGGCGTCTGCTGAAGCCACAACAGCAAATGCCGGGCGATAACTGCAACACAATCCAAAAAGGGTATCGATCTGCCGATGGGCGGTCAGGGCAAATACCTCATAACGATCGGGATGGCGCGCAATGACATCCAGCGCACTGGCGCCGATCGAGCCGGTAGCTCCGAGCAGGGTAATTTTCTTGCGGGTCATGTCTGCGGCCAAAAACTGCTTGCCACCACCAGCACCGGTAACATCGAAGTCAGGCTGTCGATGCGATCCAGAATACCGCCATGGCCAGGCAACAACTGACTGCTGTCCTTGACCCCCGCCTGGCGCTTGATCATCGATTCGAAGAGATCGCCGATAATACTGACTGCAACCAGCAGGGTCGTCCCCAACGCAAGCACGGCCATATTTGCAGAAATGTACAGGCTGGCATATCTCTGCAGAAAAAACACATAAGCCAGACCGCCAATTACTGCACCAGCGGCACCTTCCCATGTTTTTCCCGGACTTATGGCAGGTGCCAGCTTGTGACGACCCATCGCACGCCCGACGAAATAAGCGGCAATGTCGGCCACCCAGACCAGCGCCAGCGCCGCCAGTAACTGCCAGGGACCCCACTCATGCAAGCGGGTCATGGAAATCCAGGCGGGCAGCAGCACAACAGCACCAACCAAATAACCCATCAACCCATGCGGCAGCGGCCAGCGCCAGGCTAGCCAGAGTGGAACCAGCAGCCAAAATCCGGCGGCCAGTGCACACATCCAAAGCTGCAATGGTGGATACAGCAGAGACAATCCGCAGCACGCCAATATCGACAGGGGGAATATCACGCGGCCAGCGATCGAGGCCAACAGCAGTCGGCTCCATTCCCAGGCCGCCAGCATGGTAATAAGCGCAAACGTGACGATTGCAAAGACGGCAGGCAAGAAAAACAGAACGGGTATAAGAACGGCAAGCAAAACCAGCGCTGTGACGACGCGCTGTTTAAGCATTGTGGACGGAAGGTTTATCAGCAGCGTGGGTTGTCATCGCGTCGTCTTTCGCAATGAGTTGCTCGCTGGTACGGCCGAAGCGACGCTCACGGTATCGGTAGGAAGCGATGGCCTCATCCAACGCCTGAGCATTGAATTCTGGCCAAAGTTTGTCGGTGAAATAAAACTCGGTATAAGCCAGTTGCCAGAGCAGAAAATTGCTGACCCGCTGTTCGCCGCCGGTGCGTATAAATAAATCCGGTTCCGGCGCATAGGCCATCGCGAGATAAGGAGCAAAATCCTGTTCGGCAAATTGGCCGACTAGCTCAGGATGTTCGCGACAGAGGGCATTAGTGGCCTGCATGATGTCCCAGCGGCCGCCGTAATTGGCCGCCACTGTTAGCGTGAGCCCGCGATTACCTGCGGTCAGTGCCTCACCACGCCGGATCAGTTCCACCAAGGATGGCTCAAAACGGGAAAGATCGCCTATCAGCTTCAGGCGCACACCATTTTCGTTCAATTTGTCTATCTGGCTCTCGAGTACCGAGTTGAATAGTCCCATCAGGAAAGACACTTCTTCTGCCGGACGGCGCCAATTCTCGGAACTGAAGGCAAAAATCGTCAGGTATTCCACGCCGCGCTCAATGCACGCACGAACCATGGCACGGACAGAATCTACGCCCTTCTTGTGTCCGGCAACGCGTGGTAAGTGGCGCTTTTTCGCCCAGCGACCATTGCCATCCATGATGATCGCAATATGCCGGGGTACGCTGCTGATTTCCGGTATATGCTGCGTCGAGCTAACGTGCGCCATGAGCAGAGGCCGATTCAGACGGCCATCAGATCTTTCTCTTTTTCGGCCAGCAACTTATCGACTTCGGCGACAAAACGATCGGTCAGTTTCTGGACGTCGTCCTGGGCGCGGCGCTCGTCGTCCTCCGATACTTCTTTTTTCTTGAGAGCCTCCTTGAGGTGGTTGTTGGCATCACGGCGCAGATTGCGGATTGCCACTTTGGCATTCTCGCCTTCCTGCTTGACCACCTTGATCAGTTCGCGGCGCCGCTCTTCGGTCAGTGCCGGCATCGGCACACGAATCACGTCACCCTGCGCGGCAGGATTGAGGCCCAGATCAGCATCGCGGATCGCCTTGTCGACCTTGGCCAGCATGGGTTTCTCCCAAGGCTGGACTCCAATAGTACGGGCATCAATCAGGGTCACCCCAGCCACTTGGCTCAGCGGCACCATTGACCCGTAGTACTCGACCTGGACGTGGTCAAGGATACCGGGATGAGCTCGTCCGGTGCGAACCTTGCCCAAGTCTGTCTTGAGCGCATCAATGCTCTTTTGCATGCGCTGTTCGGTCGATTTTCCGAGTTCGGCAATCATCACCAATCTCCGTTAATAGTTAAACGTGAACAATCGTACCTTCGTCTTCGCCGAGCACGACACGCCTGAGCGCACCTGTCTTGAAAATCGAAAATACATTGATAGGCAAGCGCTGGTCACGGCACAAAGCGAAAGCGGTCGCATCCATGATCTTGAGATTACGCCCGATCGCTTCATCAAAGCTGATGCGAGCATAACGCGTAGCCTGTGGGTCCCGCTTCGGATCAGCACTGTAAATACCGTCAACATTGGTGGCCTTCAGCACGATCTCAGCGCCGATCTCCGAGCCACGTAGCGCAGCCGCAGTATCGGTGGTGAAAAATGGATTGCCAGTACCACCGGCAAACACGACGATCCGCCCCTCTTCGAGGTAGCGAATCGCCTTGCCGCGAATATAAGGCTCTACCACCTGCTCAATACCTAGTGCCGACTGCACGCGCGAATTGATTCCAGCCTGGCGCATGGCATCGGACAAAGCCATGCCATTCATCACCGTAGCCAGCATGCCCATGTAATCCGCCGTCGCCCGATCCATGCCACTCGACGCGCCAGCCATGCCGCGAAAAATATTGCCGCCGCCAATGACGATGCCGATTTCGACACCAAGGTCGGCAACCGACTTGATTTCGGCAACGATGCCTGCAAGCATGGCGCCGTTGATACCATAGGCATCACTGCCCATCAGGGCTTCGCCCGAGAGCTTGAGCAGGATGCGCTTGTATGCTGGCTTGCCGGCTTCTGGCATCAACTTAGTCTTTCTTTGCCGCTGCAGTCTGGGCCGCAACTTCCGCCGCGAAATCGTTGACTTTTTTCTCGATGCCTTCACCGACCACATACAACGTAAAACCGGCAACGGAAGCGCTCTTCCATTTCAGCAGTTGCTCAATAGTCTGCTTGCCGTCTTCGGCCTTGACGAAGACCTGGCCAAGAAGGGTTACCTCCTTGAGGTATTTCTGCACCGTACCCTCGGCAATCTTTTCCAGCATGGTTTCCGGCTTGCCGGCTTCGCGAGCCTTTTCAATGGCAATACGGCGCTCTGCATCAAGCAGAGCAGGCGAAACACCGGAGGCGTCCAGCGACTTCGGCTTGGTGGCCGCAATATGCATGGCCAGATCCTTGGCCAGTTGATCGTCACCACCGACCACGTCGATCAGTACGCCGATTTTGGCACCACCGTGAATATAGGAAGCCAGTTTGCCCTTGGCCTCGATGCGGGCGAAACGGCGCGGCGACATGTTCTCGCCGATCTTGCCGACCAGCGCAGCGCGGATCGTTTCAACAGTACCCTCGCCTAACGGCAATGCGCCCAGCGCGGCAATGTCAGCCGGATTTTTCTCAGCGACAAGTCTGGCGCAATCGGCTGCCAGATTGAGGAAATCATCGTTCTTGGCGACGAAGTCGGTCTCGCTGTTAATTTCAAAAATGCTACCGAGCTTGCCGTCAGCGGCAATATGAATTGTCACCACGCCCTCGGCAGCGACACGTGCAGCGGCCTTGCTAGCCTTGTTGCCCAACTTGACCCGGAGAATTTCTTCAGCCCGGTCCATATCTCCTGCGGCTTCTGTTAGTGCCCTCTTGCATTCCATCATCGGCGCGTCGGTTTTCTCGCGCAGTACCTTGACCATGCTTGCGGTAATTTCCGCCATTATCCTTACTCCAGAATCAAATACTGTTTACCACAGAGACACAGAGGCACAAAGCAAACACAGCGTCGGGAAATACCCGAATGTCTCAAGTGCCTCTGCGGTTCGGTTCTATTTCTTACTCGGCAGCTTCTTCGTCGACCTCAACGAATTCGTCGTCGCCGGCCATCGCCTGCACTACTTCGTTAAGCGACTGGTCACGACCTTCGAGAATCGCATCCGCCGCACCCTGGGCGTAAAGACGAATCGCACGGCTCGAATCGTCATTGCCGGGAATAATGAAATCAATGCCTGCAGGCGAATGGTTGGTATCGACCACACCAATCACGGGAATCCCAAGCTTGTTCGCTTCGACGATGGCAATCTTGTGATAACCGACGTCAATCACAAAGATGGCATCAGGAAGGCCGTTCATTTCCTTGATGCCACCAATGCTTTTTTGCAGCTTATCAAGTTCGCGCTTGGCCATCAGCGCTTCCTTCTTGGACAGTCGCTCAAAAGTGCCGTCCATGGACATCTGGTCCAGGTCCTTGAGTCGCTTGATCGACAACTTGACAGTCTTGAAGTTGGTCAGCATGCCACCCAGCCAACGTTCGTCTACAAATGGCATGCCGGCGCGCTGCGCCTCTTCGGCAAGAATTTCGCGGGCCTGTCGTTTGGTACTAACAAACAACACTGTGCCTTTTTTCGCAGACAGTTTCCTGATGAAGGCCATTGCTTCCTGATACTTGGCAAGGGTCTTCTCAAGATTGACGATGTGGATCTTGTTGCGATGGCCGAAAATGTAAGGGGCCATCTTGGGGTTCCAGAAGCGGGTCTGGTGTCCGAAATGGACGCCCGCCTCCAGCATTTCACGCATGGTAGTGCTCATGGAATATCTCCGATATGGGTTAAAACCTCCGCCAGGCCGCTTGCAAACCCCTTATTTATATTCGGGGATCACCCATTCGGCGCCGGGCGTGCGAATTTGCCTTTTCCGTTCGGTTAGAACGACCATCACGGCCAAGACAGGTTGCGGATTATAGCGTTTTCATCCACTTAATGGCGCAAATAAGCGATATCTGGAACTGCCAGCGAAGTGGGGCCCTTGATCATTAAGCAAGAAGGAATTCGTGCCTTTCCTTGCACATCTCTTACAGGGATTTCCCTACCAGCAATAGCAGATTGCGCTGACCACACTTGCTGGTCAAGGATCAGGACTCGAAATTCAGGGTAGAACATGATCAATAGTCAGCGCCAGTCCTGTTGTGCCAACCTTTACCGATTCGAGGCTCCCCGACAGGTCGCCAGACTTTGCCATCACATCTCCTGATTTAGCGATACGCGCCTCAAGGTGTACCGTCTTATATAAGGACAATTTCGCTTGGGGGCTCATGGCCAAACTGTCATCGAGAGTAAATTCCAATGGCAGATCTGCAACGGTAACCCTAATTGCAGCAAGGGGCATGGGTGGTCCCTGCGGAGCGCGCGCAAAAATAAACACTGTGTCACTGGGCGCCACCTTAGCCTTTAGCGCAGGGGCAAGACTGACCTTGCCGCGGATAACGGAAGCACTAGCCGATGCAGCTGTTGCTGGAGGTGGCGCGACGGTGGCCTCAGCCGATGGTGTTACCAGCGCATTGCCGCCAAGACGAGTTCGCGCCTCAGCGATAGCCGCAGTAAGATTAAGTGCATCCTGAGAATCCGGTGCCACTTGTTTTAGCAATGGCTCCCAGTAGGAAATTGCCGCTTTGTAGTCATTGCGACTGAAGGCGCCATAACCGGCAAAAAATCGCGCGCGAGGATTCCCGGGTTCCTTCTTTAGCAACCCGTTAAGCATCTTCAGCGCCTCTCCCTCAATCTGGCCGTTATTTCTATCCATGGCCATTTCGACGCGTTCCAGGATCAGTGGTGATTCAGCATTGGCAGCAGCACCCGCACGCTTATATGCTTGTTCAGCCTCGCCATAGCGCTCGAGTGCCCGGTAGACGCGTCCAAGCATGACCCAACTCTGTGGATCGTCCGGATTCTGTTTCAGTTTTTCAGTCAGTTGCGCGGCAAGTTGGTTCATATGCGCCATTGAACTGGCCGCGTCATCTGCTGTAGGCGGCGGAGTTGCGCCAGCGACATCGAGCGCGGCAGGTTTGCCTAGCAGGAGATAAAGCGGGATGGCCGCAAGCGGAATAAGCAATAACAGTGTTACCGCTGTCCGTATTGCTCGCTGTCCACCACCAGCAGCAGATCGGTCTGTAGCATCGTTGCGCGTATCTTCGATCAGGCGACGCTCAAGCTCGGTATGAGCTTCACGGTAACCGGCCTCGGATAACACACCCTCCTCCCTCTCGCTGACAAGTTCGGCGAGTTTCTCGCGGTAAATAGAGGTGTTGATTGACCGATTCGATGCGCCTGCCGCGACGGACCGACGACGGAGTAGCGGCCATGACAGAACCAAGGCCACCAGCACCATCAGGATGCCGGCGATAATCCAAAATATTGCGGTCATGCCTTCCCCTCCCTTTCACCAAGCAGCATTTGCGCTTCGGCATGGTCGGCCTCGGACATGGCTACCTCAGCGTCGTCGTCAAGGCTTGCCTTGCGCTTGCGCAGGTAGGCCAACAGTGCAACGATGCTAATGGCAAGAATAAGCAGCGGACCGAACCAGAGCAGCCATGTCTTTGGTTTGACGGGTGGTCGATAAAGCACAAAATCGCCATAACGCGCAACGAGATAATCCTTGATCTCCGCATCGGACTTGCCCTCGATAATCAGGCGGCGGACTTCCTTGCGCAAATCATCGGCCAGTTCAGCGCGAGATGCTGCCAACGTTTCGTTCTGGCAGACCAGACAACGCAGCTCTTCGGAAATAGCCATCAGGCGTGCTTCGACCTTGGGATTCTGCGCCATGGGCACGGCTTCGCCAGCACTTGCCACCGAGGCGGAAAGACAGAGGGCGAGTACTGCAAATAAAGCCATCAGATTACGCATATAAAATTCAAGAGTTGAGTTTTTGTATCAGGGGCAGAATCTTGGTCATCATCACTTCCGGCGTAACCGGACCAATTTGCTTGAAGCGGATGATGCCCTCGCGGTCAATCAAGTAGGTTTCAGGAACACCATACACACCGTAATCAATACCGACTCGTCCATCCAGATCTAGCACCGACAACAGGTAGGGGTTGCCATGTTGGGCGAGCCATGCATTCGCCCGTTGGCGCACCAGCATCAGTTCATCAGCCGGTGCCATTTTGCTCGTGTCGATCTCGCTATCGCCACGCGCTTCCTTGTAGTTGAGGCCAACAATAGGTATCTGCGTTTGCTGTGCGGCCTCGACCAGATAGGCATGTTCGGCGCGGCATGAGATGCACCACGAAGACCATACATTAAGCAGCCAGACTTTGCCCAGCATCTGCTGTGGCGAAAAGTCCGCATTGCCTGCGGCAAGTTGCGGCAAGTTAAACGCAGGCGCAGGTTTGTCAATCAGCGGAGATGGAACCTCATGGGGATCATGCATCAGGCCAACGCCAAGAAAGCCCACGAGGACAGCAAAAATTATCAGCGGTGCCAGGAAACGCTTCATGCGGCAACTCCATCAAGAGACGACTTTCCTTCAGCCGCTCGGGCACGCAATCTGTAACGGCGATCCGTCATCGCCATCAAGCCGCCGAGAGCCATCATCAACCCGCCAAACCAGATCCAGTCCACAAAAGGCTTGTAGTACACCCGTACGCTCCAGGCACCTTCACTGCCTTCCATGGCGTCGCCAAGCGAAACATAGATGTCACGTGTCAAACCAGTATCGATGGCAGCTTCTGTCATGGGCATGGCGGAAGAGAAATACTGGCGTTTTTCCGGTGCCAATATCTTGATTATCCGGCCATCGCGTGTGAGCTCGAAAGCGCCACGCATCGCTCTATAGTTGGCGCCGGGTTCAACTGTGACGCCATTAAAACGCAACACATAGCCACCTGCGCTTACGGTATCACCAGGGGCCATGCGCACGTCCTTCTCGCTTTCGTATGCGGAGACCAGTACGACGCCAACCACAGTAACAGCAATCCCCAAATGAGCCAGATGCATGCCCCAGAATGTGAGCGACGGCAGACCAGATTTGTAACGACCTCGTATCTGAGTAACGGCGGAAGCCAGCGCCCATACTGACAGCGTCAGGCCAAGCGCCGCAGCCCAGTACCACTTGTCAGCAAGGAAGGGCAAGGCTACGCCGATGACAATTGCGATCGCCAAGGCAATGCCCAGACGTTTGACTATTTCCGATACCGATGCCTGCTTCCAGCGCGCAACAGGACCTACCGCCATGAGGAACACCAGAAGCGCAAAGATGGGTGTGAACACTGCGTTGAAATAGGGTGGGCCTACCGAAAGCTTGCCGAAGCCGAGTGAATCAATGATAAGCGGGTAAAGCGTACCAAGTAGTACAGTAGCAGCAGCTGCCAGCAGCAGCACATTGTTGATCAGCAGCAGAGTCTCTCGCGATACTGCTGCAAAAGCACCTCCCAGTCCGACACGGGGTGCCCGCCATGCGTACAGGGTTAACGAACTGCCGACAACAACAGCGAGAAATATGAGGATGAAAATGCCGCGCTTCGGATCGGAGGCGAAGGCATGCACCGAAGTCAGAACGCCGGAACGAACGAGGAAGGTTCCAAGCAGGGACAACGAAAAAGCTCCGATGGCAAGCAACACAGTCCAGTTCTTGAAAGCGCCGCGCTTGTCAGTCACGGCGAGCGAATGGATCAGTGCCGTACCCACCAGCCAAGGCATGAAGGAAGCGTTCTCGACCGGATCCCAGAACCACCAGCCACCCCAGCCCAGTTCGTAATATGCCCACCAGGAGCCCAAGGTAATACCAATTGTCAGCGATATCCACGCAGCAAGGGTCCATGGACGCGACCAGCGCGCCCAAGCTGCATCGAGCCGCCCAGATAGAAGCGCTGCGATAGCAAAGGCAAAAGCCACAGAAAAACCAACGTAACCCATGTAGAGCATGGGCGGATGGAACACCAGACCAGGATCCTGCAACAGCGGGTTCAAATCGCGTCCTTCGGCCGCACCTGGCAGCAAGCGCTCGAATGGACTCGACGTGGTGAGGATGAAAAGCAGGAAGCCTGACGACACCAGACCCAACACCCCTTCGACGCGAGCCACCATATCCTCAGGCAGGCTACGCGAAAACGCAGCAACGGCAGCAGACCAAAGCGATAGCATCAACATCCAGAGCAGCAATGAACCTTCATGCCCACCCCAGACAGCAGCAATACGGTATACCAAAGGCAACTGCGAATTGGAATGCTCAGCCACATAGAGCACCGTGAAGTCATTGACAATGAAGGCTTGGGTCAGGCAGCCATAGGCAACGATGATAAGTAGCAGCAATGTTGCCGAAGCCGGACGCGCCAGAGCAATCCAGGCAGGAATTCCCCGCTGACTGCCTATCAATGGAATGATGCCCTGGATCAGTGCCACCAGCAGAGCAAGTATCAGGGCGAAATGACCTATTTCTGGAATCATGGGGTACCCCCTTAAGGGTGATTAAATTTGTTGTGATTAGTGACGAAAACGTTTTTTATTGCTTTAGCGTTTCCGCTGCCTTTTGAGCTTGATCAACCGCAGACTTGGCTTCTGGCGGCATGTAGTTCTCGTCATGCTTGGCCAAAACTTCGCTGGCAACAAAAGTACCATCCGGGCTAAGTTTGCCTTGGGCAACAACACCTTTACCCTCCTTGAACAAATCTGGCAGGATACCGGTATAGCTGACAGGTACTTCGCGCGCGGTATCTGTCACGATGAAGCGGGCCGTGATGTCATTGCGCGCCAGACTGCCCTCCTTAACCAAACCGCCGACACGGAAAGCGCGATTCTTTGGCACCTCACCGGCAGCAATCTGCGTCGGAGTAAAAAAGAAAACCAGATTGCTGCGGAAAGCATTAAGTGCCAGCACTGCAGCAATGCTTATCACGGCAAGCGCACCGATGACAATGGCGAATCTCTTGTGACGTGGCTTCATTGATTTTCCTTGTTTGCGGCAACTTCACGGCGCAGGCTTTCAAGCGCAGCATTACGGCGCCTGCGAACCAGCAAGGGCTCGATCACCAAACATAACGCGGTAACACCAAAGCTTCCCCATACGTAAAGGGCGTAGCCGCCCATGGCGAAGAATTCTGCTGGACTGCCCCAGTTCATGCCTTGACCTCCATCAACTCGGTAACCCAGATAGTGTGCCGCTCGCGCTCGAGGATTATTGCCCTTACTCTATAGAGGGCGATTGCAATCGAATACATCCAGCATGCCAATGCCATCAACAGCATACCCCATAGCATGGTGTGCGCCATGGACGGAGAGCGGTTCACGGATACCGACGCACCCTGATGCAGGGTATTCCACCATTTGACCGAAAAATATATGACGGGTACATTAACTACGCCGACCAGCGCTAGAATTGCACCAGCTCGGTCTGCGCGACGCGGATCGTCGATAGCAGCAGTCAGAGCGATGAATCCAAGGTATAGGAAGAACAGGATCAACTCGGACGTCAACCGAGCATCCCATACCCACCAAGCACCCCACATCGGCTTGCCCCATAGCGCCCCAGTCCACAGTGAAATAAAGGCAAACATGGCGCCAGTCGGTGCCATTGCCGACGTCATCATGCCGGAGAGCCTGGTATTAAAAATAATGCCGGCTGCGGCCCAGAAAGCCATGCCGCAATAGAGAATCATAGACATCCACGATGCTGCAACATGGACGAAAATGATTCGGTAGGCCTCGCCCTGCTGTGCGTCAGTAGGTGCGACGAAGAAACTGATCCATAAGCCAACGAGAGTAAACCCGACGGCAGCAGCAGCAAACCACGGCCACATCTTGCCGGCAAGTGGATAGAAACTCTGAGGGGAGGAAAACTTGAACCAGTTGATCAGTCGATTGCTCACGTTACGAAATCCTGTTGTGAAATTTCAGCTCGGGCAGTGTAAGTGTTGCCTTAGGTGGAGAAGTGCACTGTTACATTTTCTCACTCAAGTGCAATGCGAAGCGCAGCCGTTGCTGCCCAAGGGGCAAAAAAAGCTGCCAGCACTGTCAGCGCCGCCAGCAACGACAAATGTCCGCCCGCACCGAGTCCGCTGATGTCAGCCTCCACCGCCCCGGCACCAAAAATCAGCGCCGGCACATAAAGCGGCAGCACCAGCAGCGACAGCAACACACCGCCGCCACGTACGCCCAAAGTAAGTGCCGCACCGATAGCACCGATCAGCGACAGCAGCGGCGTCCCTATCAGGAGCGACAGCATCAGCACCTCCAACGCCTTGGTGCTCAAATCGAACTGCAGGCCGAGCACCGGCGCCAGCAACACCAACGGCAACCCTGACACCAGCCAGTGGGCTAGCACCTTGCCGCTTACCAGCAGGGCCAGCGGTGTCGGCGACAGCGCCATCTGTTCAAGCGTACCGTCCTGATGATCGGCGGCAAACATCCGGTTCAGCGACAGCATCGCCGCCAACAGTGCCCCGACCCATAGTATACCTGGCGCGATCTTGCGCAACATATCGGCTTCTGGCCCAATGCCCAACGGAAACAGGCTGCTGACAATTGCGAAGAAAAACAATGCGGTCAGCACCTCGCTCTTGCGCCGCAGGGCAAGCAGCAAGTCGCGGCGTATTACTGCTAACAATGCGGTCATGCGCCCAACCTCAGTGAGTGTCCACCTTCGCCCAAATTAACATCTTGGTGGCTGGTAAGCAGAGCCATGCCGCCAGCGCGCAAATGTTCACCGATAATAGTGCATAGCAGATCCACGGCCCTCACATCGAGTGCAACAAACGGCTCATCAAGCACCCACAATTTTGCCCTGCTGGTCAGTAGCCGGGCCAAGGCCACTCGTCGCTTCTGACCCTGTGACAGAAAGCGCGCCGCCAAGCCTTCGCGGCCCTTGAGTCCGAGCCGCCATAATGCGGCCACGGCCACGGCCTCGTCCAGTGTCCGGCCACCGAGGGCCGCGCCGATGCGAAGGTTTTCCAGTGCTGTCAACTCTTCCTTGATCGCTCCAGCGTGACCGAGGTAAAGCAAGTCGCCGCGATACTCGTCATCAACTTCCGACACAGGCTGACGATTCCAGCGAATCTCGCCCGCTTCCTTGTGCAGCAGGCCGCAGACCATGCGTAGCAGACTGGTTTTACCAGCGCCATTCTCCCCTTCCACTTGCAGCCAGTCGCCCGGAGCCAGGGTAAAGTTAACATCGGAAAACAGGCGACGGTCACCACGAGTACACGCCAAACCGCAGGCATCAAGCATCAGGAAGGTTCGTCACGGACGAAAAGAGCGCATTTTGCCTGAGAGGCTGCGTGCGGTAAATAGGCAATAAGGTAAGGATATGTGTCCAGTCGGATAAATTATTCGTAAACAACCAGGAAGTGACACATTACAGATACCCCATATTATTGCGGATCAAGGAAATATATGGCCAGCCTTAAGAAATCAGCCTGACCTCAACAGCCTCTAGGCCCTAGTAACTGTCCAACCCGTGAACAACAATCAGAGGGGACGGATTGCAACGCGGTTGCCCTCAACATGCTGGGTATCCGCGTTGTACGTGCAGCTAGAACCCCTTGAGAGACAACTACGCAGCAGTTACTTCCGATTCAGCTTTTGCGGCTTTTTTCGCCTTGAGCTTGTTGGCATCCGGCTGTTGACCCGGATGGTGAATGATATCGGTGGGGCAGACTGTAACGCAGATCTCTTCGCAACTCGGGCCATATGCCATACAGGCAACATGGTCAATCTCCAGACCAGTTTCGGTCATGGTAATAGCTTTGGCAGGACACTTCTTGATACAAGCCTGACATTGGATGCAGCCTACCTGACAGGTATCCTTTACTGCCTTGCCCTTGGACTTGGATTGGCAGGTAAGTGCAACCCGATGCTGACGTGGATAGCTGACCAGGCACTCTTTCGGGCAGACAGGGATGCAGAGGCCACAGCCCGTGCATTTCGCGTAATCGATCTCGACAATGCCCGACTCGCCAATTTTCATGGCGTCGAAGGAGCATACGCGCACGCAGTCCCCCAAGCCGAGACAGCCATATTTGCAGGCCTTGGCGCCTCCAAACGCCAGGTTGGCAGCACTGCAGGTGTGTATACCGATGTACTCGGCTTGATCATGAGCTACAGATTCAGAACCCGAGCAGCGCAGCATGGCCACTACCTCTTTCATCTCACCCATGACTTTGCCGGTGAGTCTGGAGATGTCAATGGCGATTTCCTTGCCGCCAGGTGTGCATAGAGTCGGCGAAACATCCCCATCCTCAACCACTTTTTCCGCATATGATTGGCAGCCCGCGAAGCCACAGGCGCCACAGTTGGCGGAGGGGAGGTTTTCGCGTACTTCTTCGATCAGGGGATTGACCGGGACGTGGAACCTGCGCGCGGCACCGGCGAGGGCGACGCCAAAAAACAGCCCGAGTATGGTGAAAACAAGAACGCCCCAAAGAGCAACGTGAAAGAGATCCATAGTTTTATGCCACTTTTAGGCCTGAGAAGCCGAGAAAGCTCAGTGCGAACAAGCCGGCTATGATAAAGGCGATGGGAAGACCCTTGAAAATTGCGGGTACTGGCGCCATGGCCACCTTTTCGATGACGCAACTCATCAGGAACAGGGCGACTGCGAAGCCTAGGCCTGATCCGAAGGAAAGCCCAAGTGCCTCAAGAAACGTAGCGTTACTGGTTGCATTGAGAAGCGGCACCGCCAGAATGATGCAGTTCGTGGTGATCAGCACCAAATAAATCCCAAACTTTTTATGCAGCAACGGGTTGACCTTCTTCAGCACCAGATCGGTTGCCTGCACCAGGCAGGCAACAATGCCGATGAATGCGATGATTTGCATGAATTGGAGCTTCAACGGCATCAGGGCAAAGGTGTTTAATGCCCAGGCGAGCATTCCACTCAACAACCCGACGATGGTGAAGGTGATGCCCATGCCAATTGCGGTGTCCTTGTTGCGACTAACGCCGAAGAAGACGCACAACCCGAGGTAGCGGGTAAATACGAAGTTGTTGATCAATGCCGAGCCAATAACCACAGAAAACAGTACTGTCAGTGGCGAGGGTGCAATTGCCCAAATTTGGTCTACACCTGTTGCCGTCAGTTGATAGTGATCATGCGTACTGAGGGTCTCTGCCGTGGTCAGCAGATAGCTGTTCGGCTGCTCACCTGCTTTTACAGAGGTTACGGCCATTGGAATATCCGCATCCGCCGTGCGCACCAAGCGTATCGAACCAACATCAGCAGGTAGCGAACCCTTGACCAGAATCTGGTGGGATGAAAAAACTTCTGCATCAGCCATGAGCGCCGCCTCCACTTGTGGGTAGCTTGTGACCCCGTTTTAAATCAACCCAGTTAAACAACGCCATAATCAATCCGATGGTGAAGAAGCCGCCGGCCGGCAGCACAACCAGCAACAGCGGCTTGAATGGCACCACGGCAATACCGAAGATGCTGCCGCTGCCCAGTAGTTCGCGGAAGGAACCGGCCAGTAACATGGCTGCCAGAAAGCCAAACCCCATGCCTAATCCATCCCAAAAACTGGGCACGACGCTGTGCTTCATGGAGAACAGCTCCATGCGCGATATGATGATGGCAAAGGCCACAATCAGCTTTACATATAAACCGACTTCCTGATAAACCGAAGCAAAATAAGCCGCCAGTATCATATCCATCGCACTGACCCAGATGGCAATGATGATTGTGAATACCGGGATGCGAATCTTCGGATTGATGATGTGCTTCACCAGAGAGGCGGACATGCTCGAAAGCACCTGCACGATGAGTACCGCGACGCCCAGCATCATTCCATTCTTCACCGAGGTAGTCACCGCGACAGCCGGACAGAGGCTGAGGGCGAGACGAAATACCGGGTTCTCCTCGAACAGCCCACGCATGAGCATGGTGGAGACCGGTGGTGGAGTGCGGTTCATGCTCATAGATATTTCTCCACGAGGTTCATCCGTTTACGGAAGTTTCCCAGTGCACGCTTGACGCCATTGGTCACCGCAGTGCTGCTGATGGTGGATCCCGTGATGGCATGGATGTTCGGGTTTTTAGGCAACATGTCGCGATACTTCTCCATCCAAGGACCAAAAGGCATGTCACCCAGCTTTTCCAGGGCATCTTGCCAGTCTTTTGGCAACGGGTCTTTGGTGACAGTGATCTTTTCAATGTCCGCAAGGCTTCTGCCCGCGAACTGATTTTTAAAGTAGCGCTGGACGATCTCCCCGCCCAGACCTGGGTCTTCCTCGTGCTCGATTATTTCCACACCCTGAATACTGTAGTTTGAATCGATGGCCATGAAAAAGCGTATCCAGTTCTTGTAGCCTGCGGTAACACCTTCAACTACATAGCCTGCAGTCTGCGTGCCTTCGACGCCAACAAAGAAGCGGCCGGCATACTTTATCTGTTCCGGATCGGGCGTCTTGATCTGCTTCTTCACCCATTCATCTTTCAATTCGGAGGAATTATTGGAAGCGACTTCATCGGGCACCACATATTTCCCCAGTTCCTTTCCATCCAGGTCCAATTGGACCAGATTCTTGTCTGTGAGGTAAATAACTTGCACGTCGCGGCCTTCACTGCGCAGATAACGGCGCACCTCAAGGATTTTAGCCTGGGGGCTGAGGCCTAGCAGGCCGCTGATCATCGCCTGCTCGCGTATTTGCAGGTTGTGTTCCTTGGCGGGCTCGGTCACGAAATAGAGACCGCCAAGGATCATGGCAGCAACCAGACACACCAAGGTGAGGCCGGCAGCGATGATCAACATCTCGCGTATGTTTGGTGGAGCCTGGTCTACCGTTTTCTTGGGAGGTATGCAGGTCATGACGGCGCTCCCTCAGCTGCAAGGCGCTTGGGCCTGAACCAATCGTTCAGCGCTGGTGTCAATATATTCATAAGCAGGATGGCGTAGCAGATGCCTTCGGGGTAACCACCCCAGTTGCGGATAATGCCGGTCAGAAGTCCAATGCCCAGCCCAAAGACTATTTGTCCCTTGGGCGTTGTCGGGCTGGTGACATAGTCGGTAGCCATGAAAAACGCACCCAGCCAGATTCCCCCTGAAAGCATGTAAATCATGGGGGCCTCTGAGAATGGCGACATCAGCGCAACACCGACGAAAATACTGATGGGGATATACAGCTTGATGATGCCTTGCCACAGCAGAAAGGCTGCACCCAGCATGATCATCAATACCGACACCTCACCGATGGAGCCTGCGCGCATACCGAGGAAGAAGTTGAACAACAATTCAGCGTTGTCGGCAACCGTCGAGAGCATCTTCATTAGTCCCTCATGGCCTTCCATCTTGAGCGTTGCCAGCGCAGTAGCCCCAGAGATGGCGTCCACTTTACCCATGCCAAGTGTCGGGCTCAGCCAGCGCGTGGTCATCTCTACCGGGAAGGTGGCCATCATCATGGCCCGCCCAATCAGAGCGACATTGAATACGTTGTATCCCAGCCCGCCAAACATACCCTTGCAGATGAACATCGCCAATATGCCACCAATAAAAGGCATCCATATCGATATCCCTGGCGGCAGGGTGTAGGCCAGCAACAGACCGGAACAGACAGCTGAACCGTCAGTTATGGTTGAGGCGGTCTTGGTGATTTGGCAGGCAAGATACTCGGCAACGACACAACCGAGTATTGCGGAAAGCGAGATGGCAACCACCGGCCAACCAAAGACCGCCCAGGCCCAGATCAGTGCAGGCATGAGGGAAAGGTTGACCATCCACATGATTTGCGCGGTGGTGCGGCCCGAAAATATATGCGGGCCGCTGGACAGATGCAGCGTATTAGTTGGAGACTCGCTCACTTGGCATTCCTCTCATGGCGACGGTAGGCAGCCTTGGCCACCTGCATGAATTGCACCAGGGGGCGGTGGGACGGGCAACTGTATGAGCAGCAGCCGCATTCAAAGCATTCTTTTACACCGAACTTTTCAGTCTCCAGGGGGCGGCCTACTTCCATGTACTGGGAGACGCGATTGGGCTCCAGCCCCATGGGGCAGGCATCCAGACATTCACCGCAGTTGATGCATGGCTGATAGCTATTGAGATTGGTTTCTGCCTCAGTCAAGAACAGCAGGCCACTGGTACCCTTGGTGACCGAAACACCAAGATCGGCGATGGTGCGTCCCATCATCGGACCGCCGATAAGAATCTTGACTACTTCGCCACTGTAACCGCCGCAATGGGCAATGATATCTTCAACCCGTGTGCCGATCGGTACCCTGAGGTTTTTCGGGGTCGTGATGCCTGCACCAGACACCGTAAGCACACGCTCGATGACTGGTTTGTTGTTTCGGATTGCCTCGAGACAAGCATAGGCGGTAGCAACGTTTTGCACTACCACACCAACATGCAGGGGTAACCCGCCCTTGGGCACCATGCGACCGGTCAGCGCTTGCACGAGCTGCTTCTCGGAACCCTGCGGATAACGGGTCTGGGTGACCACCACGGTCATCTTGACCGGCGGATCCATCTTGTCCAGGCCCAGTTCGGCGATAGTCTGGCGCATCTTTTCGGCTGCCGGCTGCTTGTTGTCCTCAATGCCGATGATGCAATTGGAGACACCGATGATCTTGGCAATCAGCCATGAACCCAGTACGACCTTGTCACTCTCCTCCAGCATCAGGCGGTAGTCACAAGTCAGATAGGGTTCGCATTCCGAACCGTTGATGACCAAAGTATTGACTTTGGCATCCTTGGGCAGTGTCAGCTTGCGATATGTGGGGAAGGACGCGCCGCCAAGACCCACCACGCCAGCGTCGCGGATACGTTCGAGCATTTGTGCAACTGGCAGCGACTGCCAATTAGCTTGCTCGGCAAAATCAGGATCGTCATCACCCGGTTTGGCAAGAATCGAGATGACGGTGTCGTGAACCAACGACGCATGGGGGCCGCTTTGCACACTCTTGACAATGCCGGTGAATGGCGCATGCACAGAAACCCCACCGCCGGGCACGGTAGCGATGACATCGCCACGCTTCACCAATTGTGCCTTGGCTACCAGAGGTTCTGCTCCCGCGCCAAGACTCTGGCTCACCGGTATCGACACAGTCGTCGGAGTGAAGTCCTCGATGGGCAAGTTTTCGGTGATTTCCTTCTGCTCGTCGGGATGGATACCCCCGCGAGAGAAGGTCGGTAGTGCTGATTTATTCCAGCTAAGAAAGCTCATCCTTCGGTACCCTTAATCAAGCCTTCACCGTGGCGACGACACCTTGCGGCGTGACGAATATCGCCTGCTCACCACCTGCCGCCTTGAGAATCGCCTGACGTTTGTCGACCGGGGCCATCAGCATGGCAGTAGACAGGCCGTCGGCGACGATGCCCAGTTTGGCCACGACAGAGACACTGAACATGGCTGGCGCAGTCCCGCCGGTGCGGGTATTGAAAATGTGGGTGAAGCGTCCCGCTTTGTCGAGGATGGTGCCATAACCACCAGAGGTGGAGATGCACTTGTCGACTACGTCCAGGCTGGTGATCGTATTAGTCCGATCAGCCGGATTGGCAATGCCGATACGCCAGGCCGAACCATCCGGCTTGGCAGCCAGTGCGCGCGGCTCTCCCATATCCACCAGCATACGATCAAAACCGTGCGAACGAAGCACATCTGCGACGCGGTCAGTGATATAGCCTTGAGCACCGCTGTTTAACGTCAAACCCATGCCGGGACGGGCGAAGACAATACGACCAGCGGCGCGATCCACCTCGACCTGACGCCAATCAACCAAAGCCAGCGCCTCATCCAGAGCATGCTCAGAAGGTCCTGCGGGGTCGGGGTTGGCAGCATTGAAATGGGTGGAATAGAGATTCCAAAGGGGCTGCACGGTCGGATCGTAGACACCATCGCTGATTTTAGCCAGAGACAACGCACGCTCCAGCATGACCATCAGATCAACGGGGGCCTGATCGAGCTTGCCTTGGCGATTTAGCTGGGAAATCGCGCTGTCGGCGCGATACACACTGAAGATTGATTCGAGACGCCGCAATTCAGCCAGTGACGCGGCGATCGCTTGTTGGGCGACGGTCTCGTCGGTGTGGTAGAGCTGGATCGAAGCCGGTCCTCCGAGGGCAGTGCCCTCCCAGCGCACCATTCGGGCCTGGGCTTTGCCTGCTTTCAGCAGTAAGGGCAAACCAGCGGCGGCGGCGGCAAAAGTGATAAAGCGGCGGCGGGACAAGGCGAAGGGCATGGTGGCAACCTCAACAGGATGATTTCTGGTCTAACGAAAATCGCGTGACTTCGTTTAATAAATAATTACAGTGCTGCAAGTTTTCTACCTCTGTTTTTTTAGTTTTCAAACCGGGCAGAATTATGCGGCCATTTTTTTCTCATATGTTGTTCTAGATCATACATTGGGGAAATTTTCTGATGGAATACCCACACAAAGCAATCAAGTAAAGAGCATCTTTCACATCATGAGCGCCGAGTACGTGCACCGGCTGCACTGCTTAGTCAAAGGTGGCAAATTGCCGAGTCTCAACGATCTTCATCTGTCGAGATGTCCGAAGAAAGAAGTCTCGAATTGTGCGCTGCGACGTACTACTCTACATCCAGTTCCATAACCCGCATTTCCAAGCCCCGCAACACCTTGAGTGGATACGGGCCGCATTGCGAATAACAATCGCAGGTCGTTTCCATCGCTACGCTCGCCCTGCAGTCCGGGCATTCACCCGCACCATTAACGCAGCGTATCTCCAGTCGAGCCCCATCGAGGTAAGTCTCGCGCGCTACATGTTCGAATGCAAATCGCAAGGCGTCCGGCGACACACAGGACAGCTTGCCGATTTCCATGAATACCGTCTTCACCCGCACAAAGTTCTCTTGCCGCGATGCACCCTCGATCAACTCGATAACACTTTCGGCCATTGAGAGTTCATGCATGGAAATTCCTTTTAGACATCATGTATAACGATAGTGTCTCATTATGTGGAATGTCCATAATTGACAGCATATCCTCGCATGTCTTGTCTTGACTTGACTTGACTTGACTTGACTTGACTTGACTTGACTTTGACCAGCAGGCTCATAGTCTGTGTACACTGGCAAAGCAACAATTTGCTTGCCACTTATTGGCATGACTGATGTCGGCACAATTAAACTCCATCCTCGAACGCCACCACCGCGAAGGAATCCAGCTGCTTGAAATCCTGCGCGAAACGCAGGACTTGCTGGGCTGGCTGTCACCGGAGACGCTAAGCACCATTGCCATTGCCATCGGCTGGCCGCGAGCGCGGGTGGAGAGCACGGCGAGCTTCTATAGTTTTTTCCATACCAGCCCTCCGGGCCGATATCGGGTGCTGTTCTCCGACAACATCACCGACCGCATGCTGGGCAGCCGCGCGCTGATGCTGGCCCTGTGCAAAAAGCTCTGGCTGGAACCAGGCCGTACCTCAGAGGACGGATTGCTCAGTGTTGACACCACCTCTTGTACCGGCCTGTGCGATCAGGGGCCGGCGGCACTGGTAAATTACCGGGCACTCCCCAACCTCACCCCGGAACGAATCAACGCCATGGCGGAGCTGATCCGTGGCGAAATACCTGTCACCAAATGGCCTGCTGAATGGTTCCATATCGAAGACAACATCCGCCGTCGTGACGTTCTGCTCAACCACAACCTCGCCCCCGGCGAAGCGCTGACGGCTGGTCTGGCTCGTGGCGCCACGGGCATGCTTGATGAAGTAAACCGTTCCGGGCTGCGCGGTCGCGGTGGTGCGGGGTTTTTCACCGGCCTGAAGTGGCAGTCCTGCCGCGATGCGCCGGGGGACGAACATTACGTAGTGTGCAATGCCGACGAGGGCGAGCCGGGCACCTTCAAGGATCGCATCCTGCTCACCTCACATGCCGACCTGGTATTCGAGGGCATGACCCTCGCCGGTTTTGCAATCAGCGCACGCAAAGGGCTGCTCTATCTGCGCGGCGAGTACCGCTACCTGCTCGAACCGCTGAAAGCAGTGCTGATGCGGCGACGTGAAGCAGGCCTGCTCGGAACCAACATTCTGGGCAACGGTTTCGCCTTCGATATCGAGATCCGCCTCGGTGCCGGCGCCTACATCTGCGGTGAAGAATCTGCGCTGATCGAATCGCTCGAAGGCAGGCCGGGCAAGCCGCGTATCCGCCCACCCTACCCAGTGACTCAGGGTTACCTGAAGCAGCCGACGACGGTAAACAATGTCGAGACGCTCGCTGCCGCCTGCCTGATTGCGAAACATGGCGGCGCGTGGTTCGCCACAATCGGCACTGCCAAGTCGGCGGGCACCAAACTGCTCTCCGTCTCCGGCGATGTCGCCCGGCCCGGCATCTATGAATACCCGTTTGGCATCAGCATCGCCGAGGTGCTGGTCGACGCCGGCGCAACCGACGTGCTGGCGGTACAGATTTCTGGTGCGGCAGGCAACTGTCTGGCCGACAACGAGTTCGAGCGCCGCATCGCCTACGAAGATGTGCCCACGGCCGGTTCCTTCATGGTTTTCAACCACCACCGCGACATGTTCGACGTGGCGAGCAACTTCGTTCACTTCTTCGCCCACGAGTCCTGTGGCTTCTGCACCCCGTGCCGGGTCGGCACTGCGGTGAATAGGCGCCTCATCGACAAGATCGCCGCCGGCCACGGCTCGCCTTACGACATCAAGGAGATGCTCAATATGCACCTGCTGATGCAGGGCGCCAGCCACTGCGGTCTCGGCAATTCTTCCACCATGGCCTTGACAGACATTCTCAATAAATTCAGGCCGGCCTTCGAGCGGCGGCTCCTGTTCCTCGATTACAAGCCAGGCTTCGATCTAGACTACGCACTTTCCGAGGCGCGGCGCACTACGGGGCGAGACGATGCCGATGCCCATTTTGGCAGGCATGACGCATGAGCAACACTTTTTTACTCGACGGCGAGGAAATCCCTTTTACCGAGGGACAGACCATCATCATGGCGGCAAAAGCCGCCGGCAAGTACATCCCGCATCTGTGCTGGCACCCGGATTTTGCCGCCCACGGTTCCTGCAAATTGTGCACGGTCAAAATCATCGGCCCGCGTGGCGACCACTTTGTTTCTGCCTGCACAGCCCAGGCAGCTGCGCGGCAAACCGTGGAAAACCGCAGCGACGAGCTCGACGACAAGCGCCGCACCTTGCTCCAGTTACTGTTCGTCGAGGGCAACCATTTCTGCCCCTCCTGCGAAAAGAGCGGCAACTGCGCGCTGCAGGCCACCGCCTGCGATCTGGGCATGCTCACACCGCATTTCGATCATTTTTTTCCCGACCGCCCACTGGATGCCTCCCATCCCGAGGCACTGCTCGATTTCAACCGCTGCATCATGTGCGAACTGTGCGTGCGCGCCAGCAGCGACGTGGACGGCAAGAATGTCTTCGCCCTGTCGGGACGCGGCATCAAATCTCATCTGATCGTGAATAGCGCCTCGGGCCGCCTTGCCGATACCGAATTCGCCATCACCGACCGCGCCATGACGATTTGCCCGGTCGGCGTCATCCTGCCCAAGGGCCGTGGATTCAATGTACCAATCGGCAAGCGCCGCTACGACCTGCACGCCATCCGCAAGGTCGAAGAGGACGCAGCATGACCAGGAAGTTTCGCCTCGCCACGGTCAGCCTTGCCGGTTGCTTTGGCTGCCACACGTCGCTGCTCGACATCGACGAACGACTGCTCGATCTGGTCGAACTGGTGCAGTTCGACCGTTCGCCGCTGACCGACATCAAGGAACTAGGCCACTGTGACCTCGGCCTCATCGAGGGCGGCGTCTGCAATGCAGAAAACGTGCATGTGCTGCGCGATTTCCGCCAACACTGCCAAACGCTGGTCGCGGTCGGCGCCTGCGCAGTGAACGGCGGGCTACCGGCACAACGCAACAATCTGCAAGTGAGCAGAATACTGGAAGAAGTCTACGTCACCGGTACCGGGCTGGCGCCGGGCAGCCGCATTCCCAACGATCCAGAACTGCCGCTGCCGTTGAACAAGGTGCATGCGATCCATGAAGTGGTGAAGGTCGATTACTTCCTTCCCGGCTGCCCGCCCTCGGCCGATGCCATCTGGAAATTCCTTACCGACCTGCTTGCCGGACGCACGCCAGCGCTCGGCCATGAACTGCTGCATTACGACTAAAACCATGAACCACAGAGACACAGAGGCACAGAGGAAAAGCAGGAGAACAGCAGAAATGTCTTTGACTTTCTCTGTGTCTCTGTGGTGAAAGATATTTCCATGTCTGAACTTGAAACCGCTGCCAGCTCCGCCAATCTGCGCCGCGTCGCCATCGATCCGTTATCGCGCGTTGAGGG
This sequence comes from Georgfuchsia sp., assembly GCA_049276455.1. Taxonomy (GTDB): domain Bacteria; phylum Pseudomonadota; class Gammaproteobacteria; order Burkholderiales; family Rhodocyclaceae; genus Georgfuchsia. The sequence continues at coordinate 33,672 of JBASWL010000031.1, forward strand.
CCATGGCAAGGTAACTCTGCTGCTCGACGAAAACAATCAGGTGCATCAGGCACGCCTGCATATCGTCGAGTTCCGTGGCTTCGAGCTCTTCATCCAGGGCCGCCCCTATTGGGAAGTGCCGGTGATGGTGCAGCGCCTGTGCGGCATCTGTCCCGTTTCCCATCACCTGGCGGCTTCCAAGGCACTCGACATCGTGATAGGTGCGCGGCAGATCACCCCCACCGCAGAGAAGATGCGCCGTCTGATGCACTACGGCCAGATCCTGCAATCCCACGCCCTGCACTTTTTCTACCTGGCATCGCCCGATCTGCTGTTCGGTTTCGATTCCGACGCAGCGAAACGCAATATCGTCGGTATCGCGGCCCGGTATCCGGACATCGCCAGAAAAGGCATCCTGCTGCGCAAGTTCGGCCAGGAGGTAATTCGCCTCACCGCAGGCAAGCGGGTACACGGCACCGGTTCGGTACCGGGTGGCGTCAACAAGTCGCTGTCGAAGACAGAGCGCGCCGAACTGATGAAGGAGGTCTCCCAGATGGTGGACTGGAGCCGGGAAGCGATGAGCATCATCAAGCAACTGCACCAGCAGAACCCGGCCCTTTACGACACCTTTGGCGCATTCCGCTCCAGCTTCATGGGTCTCGTTGCCCCCGATGGCAGCCTTGATCTCTATCATGGTGCGCTCCGCGCACGCGATGCCGATGGCAAGATCATTTTTGATCAGGTGGATTACCAGAACTTCGAACAGATCATCAGCGAAGAAGTGAAACCCTGGAGCTACATGAAGTTCCCCTTCTTCACTGCACTCGGCTCCGATGCCGGCTGGTACAAGGTTGGCCCGCTGGCGCGGATCCAGAACTGCGACAGCATTCCCACTCCCTTTGCCGAGCAGGAGCGGTGCGAATTTGTCGCCTATGCCGGCGGCAAGCCGCTGCATGCAACCCTCGGCTACCACTGGGCACGCATGATCGAAATGCTGTTCGCCGCCGAGACCATCAAGGATCTGCTCCACGATGACGATCTGGAGGGCACTGATCTGGTGACAAGCGGCAAAAGGCAAAAGGAAGGCATTGGCGTAATCGAAGCACCACGCGGCACCCTGTTCCACCACTATCGTGTCGGTGACGACGATCTGGTGACCATGGCCAACCTGATCGTGTCCACCACCAACAACAATCAGGCCATGAACACGGCGGTACGCGAGGTAGCGAGGAAATATATCAGCGGCCGCGAAATCACCGAGGGCCTGCTTAACCATATCGAAGTTGCGATCCGCGCCTTTGATCCCTGCCTGTCCTGTGCCACCCATGCGCTGGGGCAGATGCCTTTGGAAATCACCCTTGTGGATGCGGAGGGCGTCCTGCTGGATCGCATGACCAAAGACAGCCGTGGAATCACGCAGCACGAATGACCGCACCCATCCTCGTCTTTACATGGGGCAACCCGAGCCGTGGCGATGACGCTCTCGGTCCACTGCTGGCAGAACGCATCGAAGCACTGTCCATGGCTGATGTCGAATGCATTACCGATTTTCAGTTGCAGGTCGAACATGCGCTCGACCTGCGCGGCCGTCGCCGCGTATTGTTTGCCGATGCCAGCATCGGCATTGACGCGCCATTTCACATCAGTCGCATTGCACCTGCGCGCGACGCCAGTTTCACCACTCATGCCATGAACCCGCAGGCGGTAATGCAGGCCTATGTCGATTTCGAGGGCGCGACGCCACCACCCTGCACTCTGATCGAGATGCGCGGCGACAGCTTTGAACTCGGCACAGGACTTTCTGTCGCAGCGCAACAAGCCCTGGAAGCCGCACTGTTGTGGGTTGTTGGCTGGATCAAGGATCCACGTCAATATTCGGTCCACCACGGCGTCGAAATAAAGGGGTAAACCAGCGGCTTACCCTTCCGCCATCACCTGCGAAAAACCACTATATCTAGTGACATGGAGCTTGTCGCAACTACCTATAGTGGCAAGTTACTGTTTTTTATAGCTTCAAAAAAAACCTTTGAATGTCGAAAAAAGCGGGCGTATGCTTCGTGCCTATTCGCATATTTATCTCTTCGGAAAAATAACATGACTACACATTTGGATCAAACCGAGGAATCGCATGATCAACCACAAATAGGCCAACTCGGCCTGCCACTGCCGCAGGAAATTTCGGGTGAAGTACTGATTGAAAAATATGCAAAAGGCAATGAGCGCAACGTGCATGAAGTGCGCGCACGCGTTGCACGCGCACTGGCCGCTATCGAAGCGGAAGACAAGCAGGCTTATTGGGAAGCACGTTTTCTCGAAGCACAGGAAAACGGTTTCGTCCCCGCTGGCCGCATTAATTCCGCCGCCGGCACCGATCTCTGCGCCACACTCATCAACTGCTTCGTGCAGCCGGTGGGCGATTCCATTTCCGAAACAGTCGACGATCGCCCCGGCATTTACACCGCCCTGCAACAGGCGGCCGAGACCATGCGCCGCGGCGGCGGCGTCGGCTATGACTTTTCTTCCATCCGCCCGATTGGCGCTCATGTAAAAGGCACGCTGTCGCGCGCCTCCGGTCCTGTCTCCTATATGCGCGTGTTCGACCGTTCCTGCGAAACAGTCGAATCCGCCGGCAGTCGCCGCGGTGCCCAGATGGGCGTATTGCGCTGCGACCACCCCGACATCGAAAAATTCATTCACGCCAAGGACCATGGCGACCTCACCAACTTCAACATCTCGGTCAGCGTTACCGACGACTTCATGCGGGCGGTCGAAACGGGTAGCGACGTTGAACTCATACATCGTTCCAAGCCTTCCGGTGACTCGATGGAAGCCGGCGCCTATCAACGCGAAGATGGCTACTGGGTGTACCGCAAGCTGCCCGCGCGCGAATTGTGGGAGCAGATCATGCATTCCACCTACGATCATGCCGAACCGGGCATCCTCTTCCTCGACCGCATGAACAAGGACAACAACCTCAACTACTGCGAAACCATCGAAGCCACCAATCCCTGCGCCGAACAACCGCTGCCGCCCTATGGCTGCTGCTGCCTCGGCTCGATCAACCTGACCCTGTTCGTCGAGCATGCCTTCACCGAAAAAGCCTGCTTCGACTACGCGGGGTTCGCGCGCGTGATCGAAACCTCAACACGCATGCTCGACAACGTGCTCGACGCCACCAACTGGCCACTCGAACTGCAGATGCAGGAAGCGCACAACAAGCGCCGCGTCGGCCTTGGCTACACGGGTCTCGGCGATGCATTGATCATGCTCTGTCTCAAGTACGACACCGCCGAAGCCCGCGCCGAAGCCAGGAAAATCTCCGAATTCATGCGCGACAAGGCCTATCTCGCCTCGGTCGAACTGGCGCGCGAACGCGGCGCCTTCCCGCTTTTCAACGCCGACATGTATTTGTCCGGCGGCAACTTTGCCTCGCGCCTGCCTACCGCAGTGAAAGAACAGATCCGCCGCCATGGCCTGCGCAACTCGCACCTGCTCTCGATCGCGCCGACCGGCACCATCAGCCTTGCCTTTGCCGACAATGCCAGCAATGGCATCGAGCCGCCCTTCTCCTGGGTCTACACGCGCAAGAAGCGCATGACCGACGGCACGCACAAGGAATACGCAGTCGAGGACTACGCCTGGCGCCTGTACAAGCACATGGGCGGCGACATGAGCAAGCTGCCCGACTACTTCGTCACCGCGCTCGAAATCTCGGCGCAGGCCCACGAAGAAATGGTTGCCGCCGTGGCGCCCTACATCGACACCTCGATCTCGAAGACGGTGAACGTGCCCGAGGACTATCCCTACGCCAATTTTGAAGACCTCTACATGGCGGCCTGGAAATCCGGTCTCAAGGGTCTCGCCACCTACCGCCCCAACAGCGTACTCGGCGCCGTGCTCTCCGTCACCGATAGCAAGGGCGCCGAAGCGCCGGGCAAGCGGCAGCCGCATGACGTTACCATTGACAGCGCCAACCGCCGCCTCTCCATCGGTGCCCTGCCCGCACCCGTGCTCGCCAGCCTGCGCTGGCCCGGCCGGCCGCGCATGACCGACGGCAACACGGCGTGGTCGTACATGATCGAAGCCCCGCACGGTGAATTCGCCATCTTCGTCGGCCAGACCGAAGAGGAGACCCTCGGGGTCACCTCCAAAAGCGGCGACCTCGGTCGTGGCGTCCCCTTCGAAGTCTGGGTCAATGGCTCGGAACAGCCACGCGGCCTCGGCGCTGTGGCCAAGACTCTGTCGATGGACATGCGCGCCAACGACAAGGCCTTCCTCAAGCTCAAGCTCGATGCGCTGGCCAGAACCGTGGGCGAAGAATCCTTCGAGATGCCCTTCCCCCCGCTCGGCGAAAAGAAGCTCATGTCCGGCATGGTCTCGGCCTTCGCCCAAGTAGTGCGCTACCGTTGCGAACGCGCGGGTGCGCTCGAAGGCGAAGGCCCGACCCCGGTGCTCGACGCCATGTTCAGCCGCGACGAGCCGAAGACCGGCACCGACGGCACGCTGTCATGGACGGTCGATATTTCCAATCCCGCCTCGGGCGAGGAATTCGTCCTCGGCTTGAAGGAAATCACGTTGCCCGACGGCGTCACTCGGCCCTACTCGGTGTGGCTCTCGGGCAATTACCCGCGCGCCCTCGACGGCCTCACCAAGCTGCTCTCGCTTGACATGCGCGTGCTCGACCCGGCCTGGATCGGCATGAAGCTGCGCAAGCTGACCGACTACCCGGAACCGCTCGGCGACTTCATGGCGCGCATACCTGGCCAGCAGAAACAGCAGAACTGGCCCTCTACCGTGGCCTACATCGCACGCCTGATCCAGCACCGCTACGCCATGCTCGGCATCCTCAACGATGAAGGCTACCCGACGCGCGACATGGGCATCCTCGAAACGCCGGGCGCCACACCTGAGAAAGGCAGCCTCAAGGTGATGCAGGGATCGTTGTGCAGCGAATGCGGCAACATGACCGTGATCCGCAAGGACGGCTGCGACTTCTGCTCGGCTTGTGGGGCGGTGGGGAGTTGTGGGTAAGACCAAAAGGACGCTCTATGCCACGCTACAAAGTTGCTCACATCCGCGAACAAGGGGTTGATCTCATCATTATTCCTCTTGAGGGTTCCTTCGATCACAAGATTGCTTCTGAGCAGCAAGAGATTGTCGGCGAACTCCAAATTCGCGCGCAATCGGCGGGGCTTGCAGGAAAAGTTATCCCAGTATGGGAAACGGATAGCGGCAGAATGGGGTTCATAGCTCCACAGAACTGGCATCCATTCTTTCGAAGTCTCAGTCTCAATTCAGTAGTAGGCAATCTCAACAAGGAAATCTATTGGTAGCTTTTTTAAGTTTTAATACTCAAATGATGCCATTCAATTTTTGACATATACGCTCATGAACAACAGTCTGGGTTTGTTATGTTTGAGAATCTAATTAGTCAGCTTAAGCAGTTGGATGGGCAAAAAGTGTCTGTGCCAATTGAAACCGATAACAGCGGCTTTATTGATAAGCAATGCCCATCAGAGAGTTGTGAGTTTCTTTTCAAGGTTAATGAACAGGATTGGAAAAATATTTTTCGTGACGAAGCGGTTTGGTGCCCGATGTGTGGGCACTCTGCCCCCGCTGATCAGTGGTTCACCGTTGAACAAGTGACCCATGCACGTTCTGAAGCTTTGAAAGTCATCAAGGGGGGCATTCACAACGCTCTCTTATCTGACGCACAAAAGTTTAACCTCAGACAGCCGAAAACCGCTTTCATCAGCATGTCACTTAAAGTTCAAGGCGGGCATCAGCGAACATATGTAATTCCAGCATCTGCGGCTGAAGCAATGCAGCTTGAGATTCAGTGTGAGCAGTGCTCATCACGCTTCGCTGTCATTGGCTGCGCCTATTTTTGTCCGGCGTGTGGACATAATTCAGTCGAGCGAACATTTCAGGATTCTCTACGAAAAATCTGCGCAAAGAAAGAAAACCTAGACCTAGTTAAAGCGGCACTAACGAATGCGGGTAAGAAAGACGATGCTGAGATTACATGCCGCTCTCTGATTGAGTCTTGCCTTCTTGACGGAGTGACAGCATTCCAGAAGTACTGCGAGGGGCTTTTTGACTCTACAGAGAGGCCTGTAAAACGATCATTAAATGCGTTCCAGCGACTAGATCAAGGTAGCGATCTTTGGAAAACCTCAATAGGCTTCACATACACTGACATACTGTCCACGCAAGAGTTGCTTTTGTTAAAAGTTTTGTACCAAAAGCGCCACATACTTGCGCACAACGAAGGGATCGTGGACGATCGCTATCTAAAAGAATCTGAAGACACCCGGTACAAGATTGGTCAACGCGTCTCAGTTTCTGTGGGAGAGGTTGAGGGTCTTGTCGATTGTCTAACAAAGCTTGCCAACGGATTGCGGAACAATAATCCGCGAAGCCTAGCCAAGCCTAACAAATTAAAAAAGTCAGGCTAAAGGTACTTTTTTGTCCTGCTAGCGTGCTAACGGGGTCAGCTTTCTTTGGTTGTAGTAGGTGGCTCATCTGGTGAGCCTAGGGGCGAGGATCATGGAGCCAAATGAAGCCAACAATTGAGCAAATGACACCCTCTACCACCGAATACGCAGATAAGCAGGGGCGCAACTACACTGAAGGCCTCAGCGATGAACATCGGACAACACACGGGCACTATTTGACCCCACCCGCCATCGCCCGCCTGATGGCCAAACAGTTGGCATCAGGACTCGACGGAAGTGTCGTGCGGCTGCTTGACCCCGCCGCAGGTGCGGGAATTCTGGCTTGTGCCGCATGTGAGGCGCTGGCGGACAAACTGACACCGCCTAGTGAAATACAACTCACCTGCTACGAGATCGATGACGGTCTACGACCGATTCTGCAGGAAGTACTCACAACACTAAAGAAAGCAATGCGTGACAAAGGCATCAAATTTCTGGTGGAAATGCGCTTTGAGGATTTCGTGCTGACCAACGCATCCGCGCTTCAGCAGGGCCTTTTCAGTGTCAGCGCGCCGTTCGATGCAGTCATCTGCAACCCGCCTTACTTCAAACTCGCCAAGTCCGACCCTCGTGCCATTGCTTGTCAGGCGGTAGTACACGGGCAGCCCAATATCTATGGCTTTTTTATGGCCATCGCTGGTGCCATGTTGCGTGAGGGCGGACGCCTTAATTTCATCGTGCCGCGTTCTTTTGCATCCGGTCCGTACTTTCGACTGTTCCGCGAAACTTTCTTTGCCGCCCTGAAGCCGGAAGCGATTCATGTTTTTAATTCGCGCAGCGATGCTTTTGGCCGCGACGAAGTGCTGCAGGAGAACGTCATCCTAAGCGCACGCCGGGAAACACACTGGAAAAGCAACAACGATACTTTGGTCATTACCGCCAGCCATGGCATGCGCGATCTCGACCAGCCTGAGGTATTCTCAGTGCCGCTTAAGGAGGTACTGGACCTTCGCAGCAAAGATAAAGTGCTCTGCATCCCTGGCTCGGACGATGAAGTGAAGGTATTCCACAATCTGCGCCACTGGCAGGGCAATCTGCATCGTCACGGTTGGGAAATTTCCACCGGACCAGTTGTGCCTTTCCGCGCTACCGATGTCATCGTCAATGAACCAACGCCGGATACGATTCCCTTGCTGTGGATGCAGAACGTCAAAGCAATGGTCACTGCCTGGCCTGCGATAACTCGAAAATCCCAATACCTTGTGAGTTGTCAGGAGTCCACCGCTATAGTCCTGCCGAACAGGAACTATGTGTTGTTACGCCGTTTTTCAGCCAAGGAACAAGATCGCCGGTTGACAGCCGCACCGGTACTTGCCCGCGAATTGCCAAGCAAGCAGGTGGGCCTCGAAAATCATCTGAACTATATCTACAAGCCCAGCGGAGCGCTCACGGAGGATGAGGCAATTGGGCTTGCTGCCCTTCTCAATAGTCGATTGCTCGATAACTGGTTCCGCGCCATCAATGGCAATACTCAAGTTAGCGCAACAGAAATCAGGTCGATGCCTCTACCCCCTGTTGAAACCATTCGCGCCATAGGAGCAGAGGCCAAGAAGATTCTGACTTTGGACGCCATCGATGATTTGGTGGAGCAAATGACCGCCTATGAGGAAAGGATACCCGTCAGTGCCTGATCGACTCGCCGAAGCAAGAAAAATCCTAGAAGAACTCGGCCTGCCGCCGAAGCAGCACAACAGGATTTCTGGACTGACGCTGCTGGCCTTGTGCAGAATGACGCTGGACAGTCGCTGGAAAAATGCCCGGCGCGAGAGCCTGACTATACGCAAGGGCATCATGGATTACGTTGGAACGGTGCTTGGCGCTCCCTACGCGGAAAACTCTCGTGAGCAATTTCGTCGCCAAGTTTTACATCAATTTGTGCAGGCCGGCATCGCCCTCTACAACCCGGACGATCCCACGCTTCCCACCAACTCGCAGAAGAATCACTATGCCGTCAGCGATGAAGCCCTGGCAGCGATACGCACCTTTGGGACAAAAGCATGGCCTGCCGCAAAGAGAAAGTTTTTGGAACTGAAAGGTTCGCTTGCCGCGAAATACGCCGCTGCGCGAGAGCATGAAAAAGTTCCGGTAACACTGGCCGATGGGCGCTTGTTCCATCTGTCGCCGGGTAAGCACAATGAAGTACAGGCCGCGATTATTGAGCAGTTTGCCCCGCGCTTTGCTCCCGGATCAGTCGTACTTTATTTGGGCGATACCGCTGACAAGGAATTAGTGTCAGCAAAGCAGATCATGAAGAAGCTTGGCATACCATTGACTCAGCATGACAAGATGCCTGACGTCGTACTCTGGGATGAGAAAAGAAATTGGCTATTCCTAATCGAAGCGGTGACCAGCCATGGCCCGATGTCGCCTAAGCGACTTAACGAACTCAAAACGATGTTAAAGAGCTGCACCGCCGGACTCGTGTTCGTGAGCGCCTTCCCAGACTTGACGGAATACAAAAAACACGTGACGAATATTGCTTGGGACACCGAGGTATGGTTCGCCGATGCTCCCGAGCACATGCTGCACTTCAATGGAGACCGCTTCTATGGGCCACGATAACGACGGCGACGCTCATTGCCCTTCCTGTGGCTTGCCGGTGCCGGCCGCCTTTGTCACCCGCGAATCCCGAAAGCGCAAGTAATCGGCAGCGGTCCGGGCTGGCGCTTCCATCATCGGCACATGGCCGATGCCGGGCATGATCACCACCGTCGAGTTGGGCAATAGTTTGTGCAGAATCTCCGCGCCGGCCGGATGCACGAGTTGGTCCTGGTCGCCCCAGACGATCAGCGATGGGATGTTCAAACCGGCTATCCGTTTTTCCGTGTCACTATTTATCAGCGCGGCCAACGCCCTGTCCTGCACTGCCCTGTTGGCAATTTGCTTGCGCGCGAGCACATCCAGTATCGGCCACGGAATGAAGGGCGGCTTCGCGACCACCCTGGACAGCAGATACGCCATATCGTCGGTATTGCGTATTTGCAGCGGGTTATGCGACGACTGCAATGCGTGCTTGAACAGCTCGGTTTGCGGCGCGCTGAACATCCCGGCCGGGTCGAGCAGCCAGAGGCTCGCGGTGTCGGCCGGATAGCGCTTGCCATAATGCAGGGCGATCATGCCGCCCATGGAGTTGCCGCCGACATGCAACGGCCCGCGCAGGCCGAGCGCCTGCACGAAGGCATGGAGCCTCTCGGCCTGGGCATCCGGGCTATAGTCGGCCTGGGGCGGTTTGGATGATTCGCCAAAGCCGATATGGTCGGGGATGATCAGATGATAGTGCTGGCGCAGATAAGGGGCGATGGGAATGAAGTTGTTCTTGTCGGCCCCGAAACCATGCAGCAGGAGCAAAGGCTCGCCCTGCCCGCCTTCGAGATAGACATAACGCAGGCCATCGGCCAGCGTGATCTCCTTGCGCTCCAGTCCGGCGTAGTGGCGTCCTGCGTAAAGCGCAGCCTTGATAAAGGCCCCGGGCGAGAGATACACGAACCCGACCAGGCCGGTGGCCACGACAATAACAAAGAGCAGCAGGGAGATAATGAATTTGAGCAGCATGTTGGAAAGATCAAAGGAGTCGGAGTGATTTCAATTTCACTCCGCTTCCTTGAAGTTCTTCGCAGCGAGCGGTAATAAGCTCGAAGTTGTAACAGGAGGATCAATGGTCATGGCGGATTCCATTTGAATCGTGCTTCTTTCTGGCTTTCAACAGCAGGCTGGCACTTTCAAACTTGTTTAGGAAAACACAGATTAAGTCCTATTCCGTCATTGGGAGCGCAGCGAAGCAATCCAGCCTTTTCGTAAAATCATCATCCTGTGGATCTCACTCTGTTTCAGGCACGCGATGACAGACTTATTCACTTCCTTAATCTGCATCCTCGCATCCCCTTTGCGACGCAGAACAAATTCATCACAACATTCAATCAGACTCGATTATTTCGACTGGGGTACGAATGGGGACTCTATCGAAGAGATCAATCATATCGGCGTTGCGCATACGAATGCACCCATGTGAGCCAGGAACTCCCATCCCGGTAATGTCTGGACTACCGTGAATGTAGATATAGCGCCGCATGGTGTCGACATCACCCAGACGGTTGAAGCCTGGCTCACAACCGGAAAGCCAAAGAATGCGGGTGAGTATCCAGTCTCGCCCGGGATATTGTTCATGCAACTCTGGCGACCAATGCTCACCAGTAGGACGGCGCCGCACAAACACGGTGTTTTCCGGCATGCCGTCACCAATGCGGGCACGAATCAGGTGGCAGCCACGCGGGGTCTTGAAACTTCCGTATTGTTCGCCAACCCCCAGCGCACCGGTTGAAACCTGATACTCGCGCAGCAGCCTGTCGTCGTCCAACAGTTGCAAGGTCTGAGCGCCAATGTTGACCCGGATGCGCAGACTCATGATGCCGATACCGACGCACGCCGCTTTGCAAAGAAACCCGACAGCAAGACACTGCATTCCTCCGCCAAAACGCCACAGACAATTTCAGCATGGTGATTGAGCCGGGATTCTGAAAACAGGTTTACCACGCTGCCCGCTGCACCTGTCTTGGGATCGGGGGCACCAAACACGACGCGGGCAATGCGTGCATGCATGATCGCGCCCGCGCACATGACGCAAGGTTCAAGGGTGACAAAAAGCTCGCAACCTGGCAGCCGATAATTGCCGAGCCGTGAAGCGGCATCGCGCAAAGCCTCGATTTCGGCATGGGCGGTGGGATCCTGCTTTCTGATCGGCTGGTTGTAGCCGACACCGACGATGCTGCCGTCCTTGACCACCACCGCGCCCACCGGCACTTCGCCGCACGTCGCCGCTTGCTGTGCCAGATCAAGCGCCTCGCGCATGAATTGTTCATCCATGGGTGATTTGCCGCACGCGGGCGAAATACTCAATGAATCTCTTTCTTGGCGGGAAATGGCACCGGCAGTATGGCAATGCCCTCTTCCAGCAACTCGCGTGTTTCTGTCAGGGTTGCCTGTCCGCGAATATTTCGCGACTCCGCTTCGCCGTAATGCATGCGGCGCGCTTCCTCAGGGAAACGTTCAGCAACATCTTCACTGCTTTTTGCCATCTCGAAAAGTGCTCGCATCATATGGGCCATGACCTGCTGGTCTTGTTTGTCAGCATCATGGGCGCACTTTACGCGCGGGCCTGATGGCAAACGCGATACCTGCGTGTTGCCACACAACGGGCAAGCCACCATTGCCGCGTTCGCCTGACGATCAAAGTCCTCGACCGAGTCGAACCAGCCCTCAAAGGGATGTGCTTCAGTGCATTGCAGATTCAGGATGATCATCGCAGTTTCACAGCATTTAAACGCGCTTATCGTACCGCGTAACGAATGCCTTGCCATATTTTTTTGGCCGTACTCTCATGCAATCGTTCGCCACTCGCTGCCCTGATCCTGCGAGGCGATACCAATCCATACCGGATCGCAGCCGAGGACTGTAGCCAGCGCAGCCCCCGCCAAAGCGGGCGTGTTGTTGTGCTCACTGAGATGAGCGGCAAGTACATGTTGGAGCCGGTTTTGATCCAGCCGCGCCAATATTCCTGCTGCCTCGTCATTCTCAAGATGGCCGAACCGCCCGGCGATACGTTTTTTGAGTGCAAACGGATAATTGCCGTCGGCCAGCATGCGTGCATCATGATTGCATTCGAGTACCAGTGCGTTGCAGGTGGAGAGCAAGTCGATCACATGCGGGGTCGCCACGCCAATGTCGGTCAGCATGCCAAAGCGGTGCTGGCCGTCACCGAGTATAAATTGGACCGGCTCACGTGCATCGTGAGGTACCGGGAATGGCTGTACTTCAAAGTCACCGATTCCGAACATTGCATGGCTGTCGATGAGGTGAATATCAAGGCTGCCTGTTGAGTCGTCGTCACGCAGTCCCGCGCTGCGGGTGCCATGCGTCATATAAAGCGGGATGTCACAGCGGCGCGCGCATGCAGCTGCGCCGCTAATATGATCGCCATGTTCGTGCGTGACCAGAATCGCGTCAATAACGTCGATCCCCAGACCAAGTCGGCCGAGGCGCCGTACCAGTTCACGCTGGCCAAAGCCGCAATCGATCAACACAGTCGTCCGCGCTGACTGGACAACCATCGCGTTGCCACGACTGCCGCTGCCCAAGGATGCAAAACGAATCAAGTGTCTCCCTTTCGTTGCTTTCGAATATCGAGGGGCGATTCTAAAAGATTCCCCCTCGAAACATGGCGCGAAAAGCCTGCCGATCACACCGTTTCAATGGTCAGGCCAAAGCGTATAATCTGCACTGGAAATTATCATATGGATTGAGATGGATACGCCTAAAAACGAATTGCGTCAGCGCTTGCGTGAAATGCTTTCGATCCCGGAACGGGAACGCACCGATGCGCAATGGGATGAAATCATTGAATTGGAGATTAGGCTTGCGCCTGGCAACCAGATTGATAGCAACCGCAACGGTGATCAGGTTCCCGGCGGCCAGAATTTTCGTCCCCGCCCCCCCAACAAGGGCCACCAGTCCCCACGCAAACAAGGTCGGAGGCCGAACAAGCCCTATCCACCGCGCAGCGGTGGAGGTGGAGGCGGTGGAGGCGGTGGAGGCGGTGGAGGCAATGCTCCACCACAATCCACACCTCAATCGACGCCTCAGTAGATCAGCATCAACCCTTCAGGTTTGAAAGCCGCCGCTGGCGGCTTTTTTGTTAGACTCGCTGAGCGCATGGGCTCTGATCGCAAAGGAGGGTGTCTTGAAACGCTTTTTATTGCCGGTCATGCTGGCGTTTCACATGCTGGCATCCTTTTCGGCACTGGCCAGCGATATTCCTGTTGCAGTCGCCGCCAATTTCACCGAGCCGATGAAGAAAATTGCCGCCAAATTTGAGAAGGCCAGTGGCAATAAGCTGGCCCTGACCTTCGGTTCCACCGGCAAGTTCTACGCTCAAATCAAGGCTGGAGCTCCCTTTGAGGTACTGCTCGCTGCCGACGCCGAAACCCCCAACAAGCTGGAACAGGAAGGCGCAACAGTGAAGGGCCACCGCTTCACTTATGCGATAGGCAAGCTTGCGCTGTGGTCGGCAAAGGCGGGTATCGTCGATGGCAATGGCGACGTGTTAAAGCGCGGTGACTTCGCTCATCTCGCTATCGCCAGCCCCAAGCTTGCCCCCTATGGCGTGGCGGGTGTACAAACACTCAATGCGATGGGTATCTATGCGGCCATTTCACCCAAACTTGTGCAGGGCGAGAATGTTGCACAAACCTATCAGTTCGTCGCTACCGGTAATGCTCTGCTCGGCTTCGTTGCTCTGTCACAGGTAACCGGCGAAGATGGCAAACTCAAGTCGGGATCGATGTGGCTCGTGCCAGAAAAATATTACGCTCCTATCCGGCAGGATGTGGTACTGCTCGACAAGGGCAGGAACAACGTAGCGGCACAGGCGCTACTGGCTTACCTCAAGAGTCCTGCGGCGCAGCAAATTATTCAAGCTTACGGTTATGCACTGGATAAATAAGGCGAACCCATTGAGTGTTTTTTCCTGACCCCATGACGCCCGACGACTGGTCTGCCATCTGGCTGACGATAAAGCTGGCCTCGGTGGTCACCTTCCTGCTATTGTTGATCGGCACCCCCTTCGCCTGGTGGCTGGCTCGCACGCATTCACTCTGGAAACGCCCCATCGCCGCCATTGTCACACTGCCTCTGGTGCTCCCCCCCACGGTGCTTGGCTTCTACCTGCTAATCGCACTGGGTCCTGAAGGCCCTTTGGGTCGGCTGACTCAATCGATTGGCCTTGGCCTGCTGCCCTTTACTTTCGCCGGACTCGTTATCGCCTCGATCATCTACTCGCTACCCTTTGCGGTACAGCCAATCCAGCAGGCTTTCGAGGCCATCGGCAAGCAGCCGCTGGAAGCAGCAGCCACCTTGCGCGCCTCGCCGCTTGATACATTTTTCTCCGTTGCCTTGCCGCTGGCGAAGCCAGGGCTGATCACCGCCGCCGTGATGAGTTTCGCCCATACCGTCGGCGAGTTCGGCGTGGTGCTGATGATTGGTGGCAATATTCCCGGCACAACGCGGGTGCTCTCGGTGCAGATATACGACCATGTCGAGGCACTCGAATACACGCAGAGCCATTGGCTTTCCGGTGGCCTGCTGTTATTCAGTTTTGCCGTGCTGCTGGCCCTCAATCTACTCAAGCGCGAGCGGCGCACATGATGGCAGTCATGTCGATTGACGCGCGTTTCCGTAAGGCCTACCCGGGCTTTGTTTTGAATGTCGACCTGCAATTGCCGGCACGCGGCGTAACGGCCTTTTTCGGCCCCTCCGGTTCAGGCAAAACCACGTTATTGCGTTGTATTGCCGGCCTTGACCATTCGACCGAAGGCTATCTGTACGTGAAGGGAGAGACCTGGCAGGACGCAAAGATATTCCTCCCCCCCCATCAGCGGCCGATCGGCTATGTATTTCAGGAATCCAATTTATTTCCGCATCTCAACGTGGCCGGCAATCTTGATTTTGGCGCCCGGCGCACAAAGGGAAACGCGCGCGGTAGAAGCGACATAATCGAATTGCTGGGTATTGCTCAGCTGCTCAACCGTAATGTGCAAGATCTCTCCGGCGGCGAACGCCAGCGTGTTGCCATCGCCCGCGCCCTGCTGGCAGCACCGCAACTCCTGCTGATGGATGAACCACTCGCCGCACTCGACCGCGAACGCAAGCGCGAGATACTGCCTTACCTCGAACGCCTGCATGACGAACTCGACATCCCGATTCTTTATGTCAGCCATGCGATCGATGAGGTGTCGCGACTGGCCGACCATCTGGTGCTGCTGGAACAGGGCCGTGCCATCGCCAACGGGCCGCTGGGCGAAATTGCCACACAGCTGGATCTGCCGTTGGCGCAGGATAACGACGCCAGTGTCATGATCGAGGCCACAGTCGGCGCGCATGATCGAGACTATCACCTGACGCGGCTTGACTTCCCGGGCGGCTGCGTACATGCCGGCCTGCATCCTGGGCCACATGAGCTGCCGCTCGCCCACCGGGCGCGCATTTCGATCCAGGCCCGCGACGTCAGCATTGCGCTTACGCCGGTTGAAGACAGCAGCATCCTCAATCGTCTGCCCGCTGTGATCAAGGCATTTGCTGATACGCGCCATCCTGCGCATCTGCTGGTGCGGCTCGACGTTGGCGGCACACCATTGCTGGCACGCATCACGCGCCGCTCATTCGATCAACTCGGGCTGTGCGAAGGACAACACGTCTGGGCCCAGATCAAGACCGTGGCCTTGGTGGAATAAAAATCCCGTCCTACCGCTCTCTCAAGCTCTCGTTTTTGTACTGAAGCAGCGGGCTGAGGAAATACTCGATGACGCGCCGTCTGCCAGTCTTGATCTCCACCGTCACCGCCATGCCGGGCGAAAGATTCACTGTCTTGCCCTCGACCTGCATGGTCGACCTGTTTATTTTGACGCGGGTCGAGTAAATCAAGCCCTTCTTTTCGTCATTGATCGCGTCGTGCGAGACATGGGTCACCTGCGCATGCAGGGTGCCGTACTTGGTATAGGGGAAGGTTTCCACCTTTACTTCGACCTCCTGCCCCGGATTGACGAAGCCGATATCCTTGTTTTCCAGAAAAGCTTCAATCTCCAGGGCATTGTCGTCCGGCACTATGGTCAGGATCGGCTGGGCTTCCGCGACAACCCCGCCTACCGTATGCGCGGCAAGCTGTTGCACGGTGCCGTCCACCGGTGCGATCATTTTTGTCATTTGGACGCGATTCTCGGCCTTGATGAGCTCCTGGCTTAATTCGGCGATCTTCTGTTCCGCTTCATTCAAGGAGTCCAGCAATGTTCTGCGCGTTTCTGCTGTGAGTGCCGAGCGTTGGGTAATATTTTCACGCAGGGCGGCATCGAGTTCTGTGGCACGGCTTCTCTGGGTGGCGAGATCGGCTTCCTGTTCGATGCGGACCTGCTCCTTGTCCAAATAGCCGTGCCGGGAGACGAAGTTTTTGTCCACCAAATTCTTGTAGTCTTCGGCGCGCTGTTTGGCGATCGGGGTAGTTAGTTCTAACTTGCGGATGACCTCTCCGACTGAGCGCAACTCAGCTTCGTGACGGCTGCGCTCGGCGTCAATACGGGCCAGCCGGGTCCGGTATTCGTTGTGCTGGCCTTCGAGCATGCGCTGCTCCTGGCTGACTTTTGCATGCATGGCTTTTGGAATGGCTTCCAGTGATGGCGGTTTCCCGTTCGTGATCGCAGATAGCATGGCTCTTGCCCGTGCAGCTTGAAAGCGCGCCGTGATCAAGTCGCCGCCAATGCGACTCTGGTCCGCGTAGGAAGCTGTTGGGTCAAGCTCAACCAGGAGTTCGCCAGCTTTGACCTGCTGCCCATCCTTGACGTGAATCGCGATAACCCGCGAAGTCTCCACCGGCCCCAGTACCTTGCTGCGGTCGTTGGGCACGATCTTGCCCCGGGCTGTCGCCACCATATCGATATGGCCGAAAACCGCCCACAGCAACGCGATCAGGGCGAAGGTCATCAGCAACCACATCGCCATTCTCGGGGCCGGCGATAGTGGGGTTTCCTGTAATTCCAGCGCGGCGGGCAGGAACTGGGCTTCATGCGCCAGCCGTGGTTGCGGGTCTATCTCTTTGCGAATAGCCCATGCGTGTTGGAACACTGCGCTGTAGCGACGCAGCAGATCGGTAATAGCTTGCAGGCGCATGGTGATGGCTTGGCTCATGAGGTGTTCTACACTCAGGCGTACTGCAAGCGATGCAGCCGCGAGTAATGCCCGGCTTCGTGTTCGAGCAGTTCAGCATGCGTGCCCTGTTCGACGATCTGTCCGCGATCCAGAACGACGATACGGTTGGCGTCGCGTACCGCGGAGAGTCGGTGGGCAATGATGAGTACCGTGCGCCCTTTGCATATCGCCTTCATATTGTTCTGGATAATGCGTTCCGACTCGTAATCGAGCGCGCTGGTAGCTTCGTCGAAAATCAGGATGCGCGGGTTGGTGATCAGCGCGCGGGCAATGGCGATGCGCTGGCGCTGGCCACCCGATAGTGACGAACCGTGTTCGCCGACCACGGTGTCGTAACCTTCGGCCAATTCAAGGATGAAGTCGTGCGCCCCGGCGAGTTTCGCCGCCTGGATCACCGCTTCGATGGGCAAGCCCGGATCGGCCAGGGCGATGTTCTCGCGAATGCTGCGGTTAAACAGCATGTTCTCCTGCAACACGACGCCAATCTGGCGACGCAGGCTGGATGTGTCGGCCATGGCGAGATCGATGCCGTCGATCAGCACCCTGCCCCGTTCCGGCAGGTAAAGCCGCTGCACCAGTTTGGCCAAAGTGCTCTTGCCCGAGCCGGAACGACCGACAATGCCGATCACTTCGCCGGCGTCGACGCTGATGCTAACGTCACGCAGGACTTCCGGCCCGTCCGGGCGATAGCGGAAAATCACCTGGTCGAGTTCGATGCGCCCATTGAGCGGTGGCAAGGTGCTGCGCGGCGCATTGTTGTCGCGGGCGATTTCCGACCGGGCATTGAGAATGTCGCCCAGGCGCTGGATGGAGATGCCGGTTTGCTGGAAGTCGGTCCACAGTTGCGCCAGGCGCATCACCGGCGTGGCGACCCGCCCCGCCAGCATGTTGAAGGCGATCAACTGGCCAACCGTGAGATCGCCATTGATGACCAAGTAAGCACCGAGCCACATGGTCGCCACCGTTACCAGCTTGCCGATCAGAGAGACGCCTTCTCGCGCGATGGTACCCAGGGTAGCAGTACGGAAACCGGCGGAAACATAGCCTGCGAGCTGGTTGTCCCAGCGCCGCGTCATCTGGGGTTCGACCGCCATGGCCTTGAGCGTATCGATGCCATTGATGGTCTCGACCAGGAATGCCTGGTTCTCGGCGCCGCGATTGAATTTCTCGTTGAGCCGGGCGCGCAGCAGCGGTGTGATCGCGACAGACAGCAGCACGTAGCATGGCAACGACAAAACCACAATCAGCGTCAGCCAGCCGCTGTACCAGAGCATCACGGCGATGAAGACGCCGGAGAAGAGCAGGTCCAGCACCAGCGTGATGGCGTTACCGGTGAGGAAGCTGCGGATGTTCTCCAGTTCGCGCACGCGGGCCACGGTATCGCCGACGCGGCGTGCCTGGAAATAGGCCAGCGGCAGATTGAGCAGATGACGGAACAGGCGCGCGCCGAGTTCGACATCGATGCGGCTCGTGGTATGGGCGAAAACATAAGTGCGCAGGCCGTCCAGCACGACCTCAAACAGAGTGACTACCAGCAGGCCGACGGCAATAACGTCGAGCGTCGTGAAAGCATGGTGCACCAGCACCTTGTCCATGACGACCTGGAAGAACAGCGGCGTCACCAGCGCGAACAGTTGCAGCACAAAAGAGACAATAAAGATTTCGCCCAAGAGCTTGCGGTATTTGACGATGGCCGGGATGAACCAGGTGAAATCGAATCTGGCGAGTTCACCCGCGAGCGAGGCGCGCGATGTGAACAGGATGAGCTGCCCCGGCCAGCGGTCTGTAAATTCGGCGACTGATAAAACCTGCGGGCGCTGCATCAGTGGATCCTGAATCAATACCTTTTCTGCATCAATACGGGCCAGGATGAAGAACCGGCCCTCATGGTCAATCGCCAGGGCAGGCAATGGCGTACGGTCGAGGCGGGCAACTTCGGTGCGAACCCGCTTGGCCTTGAGGCCCAGATGTTTAGCCGCAAGCAGTATCTGCGTAATGCCAAACGGTTGCCCAGCTTCGACAAAGTCATGCGTCAGTTGATCGGGATCGGCCGCGACGCCGTGGAAGCGTGCGAGCATGACCAGACCGAGCAGGCCGCTGTCGGGAGCAATCTTGCCCTCACCCGCCGATGCGGGTGAGGGTTCGGCCTGTCCTGAGTTTGCCGAAGGAGGGATGAGGGTGGTCATCTCCCTTATTGCCAGTTGGCGGCAATGACCGGCTCCATGGCAGTCTGGTAGGCTGGCGGCAATGTCGTTTGGCCCGCAGCCGGAGGACTGAAGGCGGCCATGGCCTGTACCAGATTCTCGACGCTGGTATCGAGCAAGAGCTTGTTGTCCGCCGTCCTGAATTGCTCGATGTGGGCAGCCGCGCCAGTGCTGTACCAGTTCTGGATGACGAACCTGTTCAAGGTGCCGATCATATCGTTACCTTCGCTGCCAGTACTCGCAGTTTGCACATCCTGGTAATCGCGATTGCGAGGGGTGTCCTGATGATTGCCGTAGCCGTGGTCATCATCATCATCGTCTGCCGAGCGACCTCCGTCGTTACCCCAACGTCCTGAGCCCCAACCACCGCCGGATCCACCCCAGCCGCCGTCATCGTTGCGAGGTACCTTGTTGGTACCCAAGGCGACGCTGAAAGTATCGGAAACCTTGGAGCTGCCACCATGACCGTCGCTGGCCGTAACGGTGATGTCGAGCTTGCCGCTGGCGTTTGCCGGTGCTCGTCCAGTAAACACGCCGGTCGCACCATCAAATTGCAGCCAGGTCGGCAACGTCTGCCCCCTGGACAATTCGGCGGTGAATGTAAGTGTATCGTTCAAGTCAACATCGACGAAGTTGGCTGATATGTCCCAATTGACCGGGGCATTGCCTTTCACTGCCCGGTTTGACAGGGAAGTTACGAGATCGGGCCGGTCGTTGCGGCCTTCAATCGTCACGGTCAGAACTCCCGTCGCGCTGTTCTTACCGTCGGTTGCTGTGTATTCGAACGTATCCTGCACCAACTGCCCAGCGCCCAGCGCTTGCACGGTGCTGTCGCGATTATCGAGAATGTAGCCGTAGTAGCCATATCGGGACAAGGCCAGCGCGCCGTAATCGCCGTGACGAAACCCTTTGTCGATGATCTCCAAAGCCATGCCCGGATTTGCCTCGTGGTCGTTCGCCAGCACGTTGCCTGTCGCCAACAGATCACGGTCTTCAGTGACCATGGCCGTGTCGTCGACGATAGTCAACGGGCCGCCATCAGGTGCGGCTGCCACGCTCAGATCGAATTGCTGAACAGCGAAGGCGCCGGCGGCATCTGTCGCCGTCACTTCGATACCGAAAAGCCCCTCGGCATCCGGCGTGCCGGAAAAACTTCCCGAGGTCGCGTCGAATACCAGCCATTCTGGAAGCGCCTGTCCATCGGCAAGACTTGCGGCGAAAGTCAGCGTATCGTCTGCATCGACATCGACGAACGTGGCCGCGGGCAAGGCGAACGCCAGCGCAGTGCCGACTCTGGTTTGAATATCCACAAGCGGCGTCCCGGCAAGGGGAGCATCGTTGGTATTGGCAACGTAGATGGTGAAGCCTTGCGAGACACTGGCGCCGGAAGCGTCAGTCGCGGTCAACAGAATCGATGAAGCTCCCACATCATGGTTGAGCGGTATCCCGCTGAAACGCCTCGTATCCGCATCGAAAACAAGCCATGAGGGCAACGTCGCGCCGTCGGCCAGCGTAGCGGAATACGTCAGGCTGTCGCCGGCATCGCCATCGCCGAAGGTGTCGTCACCGACCGTGAAGTCAAACAGCGCGTCTTCCGTCGCAGCTTGACCAGCAATGGTTTCAATGACGAAAGGCGGATGGTTAACGTGGTTCACCAGCAAGTCGAATTGCTGGCCAATACTCGCACCATGCAGATCGGTGGCGGTCACCAAAATATTGAGCAGTCCGACATCACCATTGCCCGGCGTGCCGCTGAAACGGCCCGCCGCCGGATCGAAGGACAGCCAGTCTGGCAGCGCCGAACCATCGGACAGTTGGATCGCGTAGCTCAGCACATCTCCTGCATCAACATCGTTGAACGCATTTGCAGGCACTGTGTACGTGAAAGCTGCATCTTGTGTGGCCGCCACATTCGGCAGTGGCATAACCACAACCGGCGCATCATTGACGTTGATTACCGCCAGGGAAACATCGTGTGCCGCATTGAGGCCAAAGCGGTCTGTGGCGGTCACGATCAACGCCAGGTCGCCGACATCGTCGTTTGTTGGCGTACCGCTGAATGTCTGGCTTTGACCATCGAACGACAACCACGAGGGAAGTACAGATCCATCCGCCAGACTGGCCGAGAACGTCAGATGATCGCCAGGATCGGCCTCCGCGAAAGCATCCCCGGGCAGTGTGTAAGCGAAATCGGCATCTTCCATCGCGCTGGCCTGAAGCAGCGCAGTACCGGCCTGCGGCGCTTGATCAGCAAGCCTGGCCAGCGAATCAATGTTTCCATCCGCGAAACGGATTTGCATGTTCTCGCTGCCATCGTAGCCGGCCACCAGCACCGAATCGCTGGCGCCGTAATGTACACGCAGGCCCTGCGGCGTAGTCTCAAAACTCAGGCTTGACGCGAGAACGCCGGCGCCGAATTCGATGACATTGCCTTCAGCAGCGCCACCATCCAGCACCGAGTCGTTGCCATCGCCGAGCGCGAACAGGAAGGTATCGTTCCCGTCACCGCCATATAGACTGTCGTCACCCGTGCCACCATCCAGCGTATCGTTGCCGGCATAGCCGTAGAGAGTATCCCTGCCGCCATTGCCATGGATCGTGTCGTCAAGCAGATCGGAACCGTAAAGGACTTCGTCATTATTGGTGCCGTTAATGGTGGTGGCGTTGTTGACGTTGGCAATCGCAGTGGTTGCCGAACTGCTGACGGATTCCACCGTGTCATGGCCATCGGTGTAACTGGCATTGACGCGCACCAGCTTGCCGACTTGGGCTTCGGTCAGCGTGAAGGTGCTGGCCGTTGCACCGCCGATGGTGGCCCAGCTATTGCCGCCATCCGCTGAGCTTTGCCATTGATAACCAATGGTGCCCAGGCCATCAAGGTCGGCAAGTGTGTTCGCTGCGGTGAGTATCTGATTCTGTATCGCCGTGCCCGTGATCGTGACTGTGCCGGTCGGGGCATGATTAATGAATACTGGTGCAGCAGCAGCACTACTTACGCTTTCCGCAGCCCCGTGACCGTCAATGTAAGAAGCCACTACGCGAACTTGCTGGCCTGCTTGAGATGAGGTCAGCATGAAAGTGTCGAATGTCGCGCCGCCGATGTCGTCCCAACTCGTGCCGCTATCGGCCGAACTCTGCCACTGATAACCGATGGCGCCCAATCCATCGGCATCGGTCAGGTCGTTCCCCGCCGTCAGGATCTGGTTCTGCTCTGCCGTACCACTGATCGTGACACTGCCGACGGGAGCAGAATTCAGCATTTGCACCAGGTCGGCTGCTGTCCAAACAGTGGCATCAGCGAACTCTACAGATTCGACATTAAAGCTGCCGGCACCGGCCTCGGAAAACCGAATGCTGTCGCCACCGGCTGTAGTGAGCGTTATGTTGCTGCCCGAGCGGCTTCCCGTCACTTGCCCGGGGGAGATGCCCGTACCGAACACAATCTTGTCAGTCCCGGCGGAATCGATGATCTGATCCTGCCCACTACCGGAATTGACCTTATAGATATCATTGCCTGCACCGCCGTCCAATGTATCGTTACCGGTGCCGCCATCCAATGTATCGTTGCCGTCCATACCAGACAAGGTATTGGCATTTTGATTGCCCAAGAGGATGTTATTGCCGTTGCTCCCAACGCCGGTTATGGCCACGGAACCGGATGCCAATTGCAAGGTTCCGATGTTGCCCGTAGCCGTCCAATCGATCGAGCTAATCACCTTGCTGCCTGTGCCACTATCAATGACTTTGTCGCCGATATTGTCCACGTAGTAGATCACGTTGTTGCCACGCATCGTATCCGCCCCGGCCCCACCGTCAATGATGTCGCCCTGCCGATTACTATTCATGGTAATGACATTGTCAAGCGCGTTCCCGGTCAATGTCACTTGATAGAAATAGCCCGTATTGGAGGTCAAATTTTCGACATTGGCAGGCAATGCATAACTATCGGTGCTCGTCCCGGCAATCAGTGTATCAATGCCCTCACCCGCGAGTTCCTGGACGCCATCGTTAATGTCAACATAATACGTATCGTCGCCCGCCCCACCCCGCAGGGTATCGCTCCCCGCGCCACCATTGAGTACATTATTTCCGCTATTGCCGATCAGCACATTGTCGAGCGTGTTGCCGGTAGCATCAATATTGAGCGGTCCGGTCAACGTCAGGTTTTCGATATTGCCGCCCAGCGTCCAGCCAACACTCGACTGTACCGTGTCAATGCCTTGATTCGCTGCTTCAGTAATCGAATCACCTGTGTTGTCAACCACAAAGGTGTCGTTACCCGCGGTACCCGTCATCGCATTGATCGTTCCGTCAATCACGCGCGAGTTGATCGCCGCCACATCCCACACCGTGCTGTCGGCAAACACCATGCGCTCGATCTGCGTTACGCCGGCGTTAAAGTAGCCGGAAACCCAAATCTGCGTCGGACTGCCATCAATTACCACAGCCAGATCATTGGCATGCCGGTACAGACTCACATTCGCTGTCGTGACACCCGCGCCAAATTCCAGCGTATCGACATCGGTGACAAGGCCCTGTTCGTCAATGCGATCCTGCCCATCGCCACGGCCAAATCGGTACGTGTCGTTACCACTGCCGCCCCGCAGATAGTCGGCGCCGGTTCCGCCATAAAGCACGTCGTTGCCGCCATCTCCGTATAACGAATCGTTGCCGCTGCCGCCGTCGAGCAGGTCGTTCCCTAAATCGCCATGAAGGGTATCGTTGCCGCCCAGGCCATAAATATTGTCGGCGATATCGAACCCGGCAAGATTGTCCGCCGCTTCCGTACCGGCAATCGCCCGTGCGCGGATATCGGCGATAGTCCAAGTCGTGCCGTCACTGAAACGGAATTCGTCGATAGAACCATTGTCGACAGACGCGATGGCCAAATTTTTGATGATCAGTGTCGTAGTGGATTGCGACCCCGGCGTCAGCGGCACATTGAAGTAAATATCGTTACCGATCCGTTGCATCTGAATTTCGTCTGGCGCGATATCGTCAGCAAAGCGCACCGCATCTATTGCCCCCGCAGCATAGTCGTCGTTGTATAGCGTATCGATCCCGCTGCCCCGGCCATAAACAAAAACATCGTTACCCACACCCCCATACAGCGCATCGTTGCCCTGGCCACCATCCAGCACATCGTTACCATCGTTTCCATATAATGTATCGTTGTCCTGTCCGCCATACAGCGTGTCGTTTCCGGCATCTCCACGCAGGGTATCGGCGCCCGCACCGCCATCGAGAATGTCGTTTCCACTTTCGCCATATAGTGTGTCATTGCCGGCACTACCGAACAGCGTGTCGTTGCCATCCCGGCCCGACAGCGTGTCGTTGCCATCCAGTCCATCCATCACATCGTCGGTCTCATAGCCGACCAACGCATTGATACCTGCTGTTCCCTGCAAAAGGTTCGCGCGGATTTCCGTTTCCGTCCATACCGTCCCATCCGCGAACTCGATACGCTCGATGCCCTGCGCCGAACTTGCGCCGGTGGGGTAGGTGTAGGCATTGGTAATGGTGATCTGGTCGCTGGTGCCGTCGATCTTCAGTAACAAGTCGTTGC
>JBASWL010000032.1:0-2404 GCA_049276455.1 Georgfuchsia sp.
TATGTACAAGGAGAACGCCATGAATCTATCTGTCTTGTCCCGTGCGGACTTGGTCAATGAATTGTTATCGCCCCTGGTTTGCACAGCGGGCGCCGCCCCACCGTATGTTAGCGATAGCCAAGCCCAAGTAGGTATGCCTGCAACAGCCGACACCGTGTTGGCGCATCGCCTGAGCGTCGCCCGCGAGCTGCTGCTGCGCGACCTGCGCGAGCAAATGCGCAGCGGCCCGGTAATGACGTCGCCGCAGGTTCTGCGCGACTGGCTGCGGCTCAAGCTCGCGGCCCTGCCCTATGAAGTGTTCAGCGTGCTCTGGCTCGACAACCAGAACCACCTGATTGAATATGACGAACTGTTTCGCGGCACGCTGTCGCAAACCAGCGTCTATCCACGTGAGGTCGTCAAGCAGGCATTGGCGCGGAATTCCGCGTCAGCAGTATTGGTTCACAATCATCCCAGTGGACAAGCAACTCCCAGTCGCGCGGATGAGCTGCTCACACAAGGATTGAAATCGGCGCTAAGTCTGGTGGACGTGCGGGTCGTCGACCATTTCATCGTTGCCGGCGACGCGGTGGTCTCGTTCGCGGAATCTGGACTGATATAAGGCCATGCACTATCTATGCACTGCGCCGTATCCGGCCTCGTGGCGCACACCCACTCCGCCTGGTCGGACTCGCCTCCCCTTCGCATGAAGAGGTCATCATGTCGACGAGAATTTCTCATTGTCCCGCCTGTACAGGCAACGGTGTTCCGCTGGGCACGCTGGGGCGTCTGCGTTGGTTTCGTTGCCGGGACTGCGGTATGACGTACACTCGCTACAAGGCTGTCATCCAGAAAAGGAGTAAGAAATGAGCATCGAAACCAAATCCATGCACATTACTCCGGTAGGCGGAAACGTGTTCGCTGACTTGGGGTTCGAGCCGGAAGAGGCAGCCAAGCTACTCGCCGAAACAGACGCGGTCATCTCGGAAAAGTTGGCCATCAAGGAGTCCCTGATGACCGAACTGGCCGAGTGGATTGACGAGAAGAAACTGAATCAAGCAGATGCAGCGCAGATTCTCGGCGTTACAAGGCCGCGCGTCTCCGACATAATCAACAAGAAGTCCATCAAATTCACGATTGATGCCTTGGTTGACATGCTGGCCAGAACAGGCAAGCACGTTCAGTTGATAATTCAATAACCTGTTGTTCTCAACCCCCGCGTGGCGCTGCTACCGGGGGTTTTCCACGTCTGGGAGGGCGGGAGTGCCGGTCAATTTTCCGAACCTGCCCGGTCTGGCGTGAAGAAATGCAACGGAATATGAGTGTCGCGGAATATGAGTTGCAAACGTGCGTGCCAAGTGGTATATATTAAACATATACTGATAAGGAGGTAAATCGTGAGCAATCTACTTCTCAAATTCAAATCCAAGGATTCGCCATACGGGGTAACGCGAGAAACCCTGAAGGCATTAGCCAAGGAAATGGATGTCAGTGAAACACAGGTGGTACATCTGGCCATCTCCCATTTCGCCAAAGAAGTGCTTCCTGCCTACGAAATGGATGATGGCCCGCTTACCGCGAAAGTTATTGCGCAAATTCGCAAGGCGGCGCAGCCCATGCTGCCCAAGGGGAAGGTGCTCAACACGCGGTCTCTTCTGTAAGGAGTGGCCATGTGGGAGTCACCAGAACCAGGCGATATTGTCTGGTGTCGTTTTCCTCAAAGGCCTCGTGATGTTCCTGGTCCTAAACCTCGCCCTGCTCTTGTCTTTTCCGTAACGGAACACGAGGATGGGATTGTGGTGACGGTTGTCTATGGAACGTCGCAGAAAATCGACCGCTTGGCCGCCGGCGAATTTGCCATCCGTAAAGCAGAAAACAAAGCTGCCTACGAGATGGCGGGGTTGTCATATGACACGAAATTCGACCTGCGCAACCGAGTCGAATTGCCATGGAGCGATAGTTTTTTTGCGGTGCCACCCAACCCTGCCCATGGCCAGACCCCGAAACTTGGAAGTTTGCATATCGGCATGAAACGGGCGCTCGAAGCCGCCGCAAAGGCAATCAGATAAAAACCGCCCCCGCGCAGTCCTGCTGCCGGGGGTTTTTCACGTCTGGACTTATCGATTGCCATACTAAATTCTGTCAACATATGCCTCCAGATCGATCACCGTATTCGCCATTGAGGTCAGTGCCGGGGTCTGCGACACGAAAAATTCGCGCTGATAGCCGCCCAGGCGCAGTACCTCTCGCTTCATCGCCATGAACATGCGCTTGCGCTCGGAATCCAACGGCCCGTCGGCCTCGTCCGAGAACAGTGTGTCGTAGCGTCGTCCAGTGTGCTGCGCCAGATACAGCGCCACTGCCCGGATCAAACATTCGTTGATCCATACCCGTTCTCCGCCGCTCATCAAGCTAACGCTCTTGC
>JBASWL010000033.1:0-9147 GCA_049276455.1 Georgfuchsia sp.
GGATAGTTATCCACAGGCAGGGGCGGCCGTCCGCCGCAGCAGGTGTGGGGATGCCGTCGTGGTGCGGGTTGCAGGGGAAGGCGGACGAAAATGCAGCGCGCGACTGCAGTTTCGTCCGAGCCGCATCTGTGTATTCTTTACGCAGATCTGCGCGAAGTTCGCGCAGTGGTCAGGTGGGGAAGTTGGTGATGATGAGTTCGCTGGTTTTCTTGGCGCGGCCGGCGCCGCCGACGCTGTAGGTGATGTCAGTGGTCTCGATGTGCAGGCCCTTGAAGGCGCTGCGCATGGCGGGGATGTCGTTGACGCTGATCACCATCTTGCCGGTGATCGAGCGCGCCAGCTCGGCCATGGCGTCGTACTGCTCGATGCCGAAGTCGACGCCGTAGCCTTCGGTGCCGAAGTAAGGCGGGTCGCAGTAGAACAACGTGTGTGGCCGATCGTAGCGGCGGATGCAGTCGGCCCAGGGCAGGTGCTCGATCGTGGCACGCGCGAGGCGCAGGTGGGCCTGCGACAGATCCTCCTCGATGCGCAGCAGGTTGAGTTTTGGCGCCGACGTGGTGGCGGTACCGAAGGTGCGGCCTTCGACCTTGCCGCCGAAGCCCTGGCGCTGCAGGTAGTAGAACCGCGCGGCCTTCTGGATATCGGTCAGCGTCTCGGGCCGCGTGGTGTTGAGCCAGCCGTACATCTGGCGGCTCACCAGCGACCACTTGAATTGCCGGATGAACTCCTCGAGGTGGTGCTGCACGACGCGATAAAGATTGACCAGGTCGCCATTGATGTCGTTGAGCACTTCCGCTTCGACCGGCTCCTTGCGGAAGAACAGGGCCGCGCCGCCAGCGAATGCCTCGACGTAGCAGCTATGTTCGGGGAATAAGGGGAGGATTCGTTTTGCCAGGCGCGACTTGCCGCCGATCCATGGTACGAGTGGGTTAGCTTTCATGTGTTACACATGCTCCGTTCATGATAGCCTCGGCGCGCCGTCGCGACGGTGCGGTGCCTTGGCTGAACGCAGCTCGGTCTGCGGGAGGTGGCCGGTCCGGGTGTTAGCGCACCCGGGTCGGTCGCACCGTCTTTACTTGGCCGGGATCTCGGCTGGGGGCGCGATCTCCTTCGCCAGGCTGTAGGGCTTGAACTGGATCACCTCGATGCCGAGCCAGTCGTTTAGTTCGCGGAAGCGGTCCTGTAGTGGCTCGATCTCGTTGGCGCTGAATACGCGCGCGGCTTTCTCGGCGTCACCGAAGCCTGCGCCCTGCACGGGCATGATGCCCATCAGCTGCGGCGGCACGCGGTGCGCGGCGAGCTGGTCGTCGCGGGTGACGTTCTTGATGTTGAGGAACTCGTCTTTCGCTGCCACCTCGGCCACCGGGATCAACTGGATTCCGTCCTTTTTTCCGTTCGGCGCATACATGAAGAGGTTGCGGAAATTTCCAGGCCCCTTGGCGTTTTTCAAAGCCTCGCGCAGCGCGTCGACGTCGCCCTGCTGCTGCATCGCGTCCGTCATGTAGAGGATGAAACCGGCATGGCTACCGTTCTTGTAGTAGCGCCGGCGGAACATGGTCGCCGATTCATTGAGCCAGGCCGAGTGCAGCGAGGCGATGTAGTCGGGCATGCCGTAGATTTCCTGGTTGAGATCCGGCTCCATCAAATGGAACACCTTGCCCTTCGGGAACTGGTGTTCCTGTTTCCAGCCCTGCACGTACCAGTAGGTGTCGAGATCCTTGCCGCGCCGGGTGAAGCGCGCCAGGGCGCGCTGCAGCTTGATCAATTTACCCGTCATCGAATCGCGACGCTCGAGGTAGGCATTGCCGAAGGTGAGGAAGTCGAGCGCGAAGCTGGCGAACTCGGTACGCGACAGCGCCGGGTGCGGAATGTAGAGTGAGGCAATGATGTTGCGCTTCACCACCAGGGCGCTGTTGTGATGCACCGCGGCGCGAAAGCTCTTGGCCAGGCCGTCCATGCTGATCGGCGGCTCGTACCACTTGCCCACCAGCGGGCATTCCAGGTAATCGAGAATGTCGCGTGCATCGAGCACACCCTCGGGGTCGCCGAAGGTGAATGCCTCGGCATGCGGTTCTGCTGTCTTTTCGTCTGTCATGAAAATATCTCCATAATGCTGGTGTTATTGGCCTGCTGGCCTTCCAGCGGTTCGTTCGCCATCGCGTGCATCGTGGCCCAGGCCAGATCCGCATGACTGGTTTCTTCCGAGCGGCCGGCTTCAAACGTGATCGTCGAGCCGCTTGGGGTAATGGTTTTCTTGATCGCCATGAATGACGCGGCGATATCGTTCCAGCCGGCATCGAATTCAAGGCGGCGCTTGGTCACCACGTCGAGTGCCTTCAGCACCAGCATCACTTTCACTTGCGGTGAATAGTTGAAGCCGCGCACCGCGGGGAAGAATTGCTTGACGAGTTGATACACGCCCTGCCCGATGCCGGTGGTATCAACACCGATGAAGGTGACGTGGTAGCGCTCGGTAATCTTGCGGATGGCCTCGGCCTGTGCGTCGAAGTCCATGCCCTTGAACTGGTGCCGCTCGATGATGCGGAACTTCCCGCCCGGCGCCTGCGGCGGCGCGATCACCACCAAGGCGGCGCTGTCGCCGGTGTGCGAGGGGTCGTAGCCGACCCACACCTCGCGGAACCCAAGTGGCCGCAATGCGAATGGCTTATAGTCATCCCACACCGTCCAGCTATCGACCATGCAGTTCTGCATCGCCGCGAAGTTGAACACCGACAGGCTATCGTCGATGAACTGGCACATCAGCAGGTTGTCGAATTCGGCTGGGCCGTATTCAAGTCGCAGCTGATTGATGTCGAACAGATCGCAGCCGCCGGCCAGCGCGTCCATGATGGTCACGATCTGGCGCCACTGGCCATCGGGGCACAGCACCCCGCCCTGCAGCGTCGCATGCGAGATATCCACCTCGACGCGCTGATCCTTCGGTCGCCCCTTGTTGTAGAGCGCGCCGGACCAGAACGAATAGGCCTCATGCGTCAGCGATGACGGCGTCGAGAAGTAGGTCTGGCGCCAGTGCTTGTGCAGCGCCATGCCGGATGAGACCTTGCGGAATTCCATGAACTTCTGGATCCAGAAATACTCATCCATGTACAGGTTGCCGTGATAGCTCTGCGCGGTGCGGATGTTGGTGCCGAGGAAATACAGCGTCGCGCCGTTCGGCAGCACGATCGGATCGCCCTTGAGCTCGCACTCGGCGGCTTCCTTGGCGAACTGGCGGATGTATTCCTTGAACACATGCGCCTGCGCCTTGGAGGCCGAGAGGAAGATCTGGTTGCGCCCGGTCTCCAGCGCATCGACCAGCGCCTCGCGGGCGAAATACCAGGTCGCGCCGATCTGGCGGCTCTTGAGGATGTCGCGGATGCGGTATTTCAGCCCGGCCTGGTACCAGCCCTCCTGGTATTCGAACAGTTCGTCGTGGAAGGTCTTGACCAGCAGCTCCTGCTGCTCGTCACTTACCGGATTGCGTTCGGGCGCCTTTTTCGGCCCCTTGTTGCGGTTTTCCACCCTCGGATTGAGATCGGCCTCGTTGCCGCCGGGCGCCTGATATTTAGTGATGCGCGCGGTGCGTTCCATTTGGCGACCGAGCAGATCGATTTCCTTGTAATCGGCGCCGCTCTTGATCTCCTTGCCGACCAGGTGGATCATGCGCGCCTCGAGCGCATCCTCGACGCGTTTCAATGGCGATGTCTCGCCCCACTTGTCGCGGCGCTTCCATGAGGCTACCGTAGCGACCTTGACCTGCAGGTGCGTCGCAATCCAGATGATGCGATAACCCTGCCAGTAGAGCGAACGCGCGCGGCGGCGCGGGTCGCGCTGTTCCATTCCGGCGTCGGCAATCTCGGGGGCTACGTGCATATCCATGCACCGAGTCTGCCCACCGCAACCACCCTGTCCTATTCGCCCCCGTTGTTTCGCCGCGCGATACAACCTGCCCTCGTTGCCTCCGCGCGCGTGCCCGCCGACCATCCCCCTGTCAATCGCAAAACCTCAACAGGGGATCAACATGTCGCTCAGCAAATCGTTCGTCATCGCCACTGAAGGCCCCACCATCGACGGCCGCAATATCAGCCGCGACTGGATCAAACAAATGGCCGCGTCGTATGACCCGAAGGTCTACACCGCAGTCGCCAATCTCGAGCACTATCTCTCGTCCGTTCCCGAGTCGACCTTCAGCGCCTATGGAAAGGTCGTTGCGCTCGGCACCCAGGAAGCCGTGCTGATGGGTGAGAAGAAGCTGCAGCTCACCGCCGTGGTCGATGTGAATGATCAGATCATCGCCCTGCAGAAGGCCGGCAAGAAAGCCTTCTCTTCGATGGAAGTCACAGCCAACTTCATCGGCAAGGGCATTGCCTACCTGACCGGCCTGGCCTTCACCGATTCACCGGCCAGCCTCGGCACCGAAGCGATGAAGTTTTCCGCTGTCGGCAAGGGCGAGAAAGACAGCATCTACTCGTTCAACGAGGCAATCGAAATAGAATTTGAAAAGGAAGCCGACGACAAGCCCGGCCTCGGCGCCAGCCTCTTCGCCAAGGTCAAGGAGCTGCTCGGCAAGAAAGCCAAGACCGACGACGAGCGTTATGCCGATGTCGGCGAAGCCGTCACCGCCGTGGCCGAGAGCCAGAAGGTGCTGCTCGATAACTACAACGAATTTCAGAAGTCATTCGCCGCGCTCAATGCCACAGTCAAGGATCAGGCCGCTTATACCGAGGCCGACCGCAAGGCCTTCGCCGAACTCAAGCAAACGCTCGACGGCACGGAAAAAGACCCCAAGCGCCCGTCATCGCCCGGCGGCAACGGCGCTCAAGTTACCGACTGCTGAACCCGACACCCCTATCCACCGCAGCCTCTCACCTCAACGACCCTGGAGCTCATCATGCGCAAGGAAACCCGCCTCGCTTTTAACGCCTACCTGGCACAGATCGCCACCCTCAATGGCGTCCCTTCTGCCGTGGAGAAATTCACGGTCGATCCCAGCGTGCAGCAAACGCTGGAAACCAAGATCCAGGAGTCGAGCGGATTCCTGTCGAAGATCAACATCGTCGGCGTCACTGAAAAGTCCGGCGAAAAGCTCGGCCTCGGCGTCAGCGGCCCTGTCGCCGGCACTACCAACACGGCGACCACCGACCGCGCCACCACCGATCTCTCCACGCTCGACAAGAATGTCTACGACTGTACCCAGACCAATTTCGATACGCACCTGACCTACGGCAAGATCGATATGTGGGCCAAGTTCCAGGACTTCCAGACTCGGGTGCGCGATGCCATTCTCAAGCGCCAGGCGCTGGACCGCATCATGATCGGCTTCAACGGCACCAGCCGCGCCGCCACCTCGGACAAGGCCACCAACCCCCTGCTGCAGGACGTCAATGTCGGCTGGCTGCAGAAGTACCGCACCGATGCCACCGCGCGCGTGATGGCCGAAGGCGCCAATCCCGACGAAGTGCGCATCGGCGCCGCCGCCGGGCGCGACTACTACAACCTCGACGCGCTGGTGATGGATGCGGTGAACAGCCTGCTCGATCCGTGGGCGCAGGAAGACACCGAACTGGTGGTGATCCTCGGCCGCGATCTGCTCGCCGACAAGTACTTCCCGCTGGTCAACGCCGCGAATGCGAACACCGAAGCCCTCGCCGCGGATCTGATCATCAGCCAGAAGCGCGTCGGCGGCTTGCAGGCGGCTCGCGCCCCCTTCTTCCCCGCCGGCAGCCTGATGATCACGCGATATGACAACCTGTCGGTGTATTGGCAGGAAGGCGGACGTCGCCGCACGGTGATCGACAATGCCAAGCGCGACCGCATCGAGAACTTCGAATCGAGCAACGACGCTTACGTGATCGAGGATTACGGCTACGGCTGTTTGGTCGAGAACATCGTCCAAGCCTGGGCGCCCGCGTAATCGACATGACGACGCCCGCCCGCCGTCATTTCCAACGCGTCACCGCCGCGCAGCGCACGGCGGTGGATGTGCCCGAGCAGCACATCAACGCCAACGCCTACGAGCTGATGCTGGTCAAGTTGGCGCAGGACAAGCGCAGTCTCAAGGACATCCAGTCGATCGAGAAAAAGGCCGAGTTCAAGCGCCAGATCCTGCCCGACTACGATGCCTGGGTATCCGGTGCGCTGGCCAACGCTGCCGGCGTGCAGGACGACGTGCTCACCACCGTCATGGTGTGGCACATCGACGCCGGTCTTCTGCAGAAGGCGGTCGACATCGCGCGCTACGTCATTCGTCACAAGCTGGTGCTGCCCGACCAGTACAAGCGCAGCGCCGGCTGCCTGCTGGCTGAAGAGTTCGCCGACATGTCACTCAAGGCCATCGCCGCCACGCCGCCAAACGCGGACGACGCCGAGCGCCTCGCCGTGCTGTTGCTCGACATCGCCGACCTGACGGCCGAGCAGGACATGCCGGACGAAGTGCGCGCCAAGCTCTATAAGGCCATCGGCTATGCCCAGCGCTGCGCCGGAGATCTGGCGCTTGCCGTGGCCAGTCTGCAGCGCGCCTTCGAACTGCACGACAAGGTCGGCGTCAAGCGCGACATCGAGCTGCTCGAACGCGACATCAAGAACTCTGCCGCTGGCGCCGGGAATCCTCCCGGTGCTGCCGGCTGACACCGGGCGGACCCCGCACCGGGCGGCTCGATGGCGATCCTGCTCTCTCCTGCAGGGGTAGCCATCGACCACCGCCCACAACGAGGCATGTGATCGGCATCAATTCATGGCATTCGTCATCAACTCGCCAGCAGTCACACCGGAAGAAGCCGAGATCGCAAACGGCGACTTCTGGCCAGCCATCGATCCGGTGCAGATGCGCGCCGATCATCGCATCGACCAGAGCATCACGTCGGAACGCCTGCGCGCCGCGCTGATCGAGGCCATCGCCTCGGTGAACGGCGAGCTCGCGACATGGACCGCAACCAAGATCGCCACCGGCGCCACCACTATCGACGACGTCGAGGCCGAAATGATCGACGACACATCGATCCTCGTCCATCGCTACTTCCGCGCCGTCGGCTGCACGGCCAAGGCCGACGTCACCGAACGCATGCGCGACTATGACACCACGCACGAAGGCCAGCGCCAGGCCGATGCGCTGAACCCCGTCATCGACGAGCTGCGCCGCGACGCACGCTGGGCCATCAGCGCCATCCTTGGCCTCAGCCGCAGCACGATCGAACTGATATGAGCGAGACGCCGAGCCGCCTCAAGTCGAGCGTATGCCCCCCTGGGGGGCGCGCGGTTTTGTTTTTGCGCGGGGGCACATGATAGTGACATCACACCAGGGAGACACGGTCGACCTGATCTGCCAGCGCCACCTGCGCCGCACCGACATCGTGGTCGACGTGCTGGAGGCCAACCCGGGCCTCGCCGCATTCGGCCCAATATTGCCGATGGGTACGCCCGTCACGTTGCCGGACGCCGCGCCGCCGGCCGCATCCACCGAACTCATTCAACTCTGGGACTAACCACATGAGCGACCCCGCCGCGGCTCTACCTGCCACCCTCGTTGCCACCATCGCCGCGCTGTCGGTGATCCCCGGCATCAATGCCGTCGTCGTGCTCGGCGCCTTCGCCGGCAGCGTCGTCTTCGTGCTTGGCGCCGACGATATCGGCACCGCCAAGAAACTCGCGTACCTCGTCGTCGCCTTCATCGGCGGCCTGCTCGGCGCCAAGTTTTTCACGACAATCATGTCCGCCCTCGTCTTCAACCAGATCGCCATCGACCAAGGAGTCGGCGCGCTGGTGGCGGGCACTCTCATCGTCAAGACCCTGCGCTGGCTGCTCAATCAGGACATCGGAAAAATTGTCGGCCTGCTGCGGGGGACACGGCCATGATCCTGCTCGCGCTCAAACTGCTCATCTGCACCGCCATCGTGCTGCGCGTGTTGCTGTATCGAAAGGGAGAATCAACGCATCGGCCGCTTGCCGCCGGCATCGCCTACCTGCTCATCATCGCCGCCGCGAGCGAAGTCATCGATGCCGCCTATTTCCTTTACGCCCGCGGCGGCGGCGCCACCCTGGCCGAGGTCTTTATGCTGGCGCTGCTGCTCTGCGCCCTGATCGCCAGCCGCGGCAACGTGCTCGGCCTGTTCTGGAGCGGGGACGAAGGGCGGCTCTATTCCTGGATCAAGAATATCGGGAGCCGTCATGCAAAATGAATCCGCATGGCAGCGAGCGCTGCAAGCCGCCGCCGAGCAGCTCGGCGTCGCGGTGGCCAGCATCATGGCCATCGACGAAGTCGAGAGCCGCGGCGCGGGCTTCCTCGCCGACGGCCGCCCGGTGATCCTGTTCGAACGGCACATCATGTACCGGCGCCTGAAAAAAGCCGGGCGCAATGCCGACGACATCGCCCGCCGTTACCCGGCCCTGGTCAATGCCACGCCCGGCGGCTACAAGGGCGGCGCGCAGGAATGGTACCGGCTCACGCTGGCGCGTCAGATCGATGCCGACATCGCCGACGAATCGGCGAGCTGGGGCCGCTATCAGATCATGGGCTTCCACTGGCAGGCCTGCGGTTTTACCAGCATCGCCGACTTTGTCGCCTTCATGGACGAATCAGAAGCGCGCCAGCTCGATGCCTTCGTCGCCTTCGTCAAGGCCGACCCGGCGCTGAACAAGGCGCTCAAGGCCGGCAAATGGGCCGAGGTGGCCAAGCGCTACAACGGTCCCGACTACAAGAAAAACGACTACGACACCAAGTTGGCCGCTGCCTACGAACGCCATGCCGTGCCGCCGGCCAGCGAGGTCGCCTGATGTTCGCGCAGATCGTTCCCGGCCGCTTGCTGCTGGTGATCGCACTGGTCGCTGCCGCGCTCGCCACCGGCTTCATCAAGGGCGCGCTATGGCAGGCCGACAAGGCCGACGACTTCAAGGCCGACGTGAAGGCCGCCGGCATCGCGCAGACCGCGCGCAGCAAGGCTATCGGCGCAAAACACCAAACCATCACTACGGAGACCGACCATGCGCATGCTGCTGGTATTGATTTTATTCGCGACGATTACCGGCTGCGCTTCGACCATGCCGGTGGCCGCCCCCTGTCCTTCTTTCCCCCCGATCCCGCCGAGCCTGGACCAGGATCCGCCGACGCTGGACCTGCTGCCGCCGCGCCTGCGCCACGGCTCGGCGGCGATG
>JBASWL010000034.1:0-3672 GCA_049276455.1 Georgfuchsia sp.
GACGGGCACGGTGCGCGTACCCAACGTGCAACTGACCTCGGAGCCGCCCGTTTCCGACAGCGAAAAACTTGCCTGGCTCACGCTCGGCCACGGCCTGGAGGATGCGACCAGCGCGGACTTTGCGCTACTGCAAACAGCGGCCGCCGCGCTCATAGGCGGCGGAAAATCAGTGCCGGTCACGCAGCGCATCGCCAATAAAATAGGGTTGGATGAACTATCGCTCAAGGGGGACGGTCAAGCCGGCAGCCAGGTAGCGGCACTGGGCAAGCGCTTGTCCAACAGGATTTATTTTGAATATCAGCAAGGCCTCGCGACGGCGAGCACCTTGTTGCGGCTTTCATATGCGCTAACGCGCAGCCTGAGCCTGCGGCTCGAAACCGGATCCACGAGCGGCTTGGGACTTTATTACACGCATTCGTACGACTGAAGTGCAGGCTTGGCCACGGCATTCGTAGTGCAAACGACGGATTGGAGTTCTTCGGCGCCGCTGACCTACGCGGTCGTCTTCTTCTCGATACTGTGTCAAGGCCTGAACATTGGTGTGGTGATCAGAAGCACGCTTCGTTCGCTGGCGTACAGAATGATCAACCATCATGGTCCACAATGAAACTGGTCCGCCGGGTTTCCATCCGCTACCAGACCACGTCAACATTAAAAACCAGCACTGAAAGGATAGACCACTATGCTGATCACCTTCAAGTCTCGCGCCAGCGGCGATGTCATCATGCTCGAAAACAACGGCGAAGAAATGCTCAGCTTGTTCGGCAAGAATCCCACCGACACCAAGGGTATTATCACTGTAGAACAATTGCCCGGCGCAATAAGCAAGCTCAAGGCTGCCACCAAGGCAGACTTGGCAACACAGCGTGAGCCGGCAAATGACGATGAGCAAACCGAAACCGGCAACCCGGTTTTCCTGCACCAGCGTGCGTTGCCGGTCCTGGAACTGCTGGAGCGCTCGTTGAAGGACAATGTGCCGGTTACCTGGGGCGTTTGATTCTGTTCCACCAGTTGATTGCCGTCACCCGACGCGATTTCGCTCGGTCACAAGCCTGGCGGGGATCATTTGCTACCTGAACCTTCCTTGATCAGCCGGTCGCGAATCGACAACAGTTCCTTCTTTCGTGCGGCGTCGGTTTCGGGATAACCCATTTTGAGTGCCTTGAAGTTATCCAGAACAATTCGGGAAACGATCAGCCGGGCGTTCTCCTTGTCATCGGCGGGCACCACATACCAGGGCGCCTGTTCCGTGCTTGTCGCGCCCAGGCAGGCCCTGCGGTTCGAAACCGGATTCACGAGTGGCTTGGGGCTTTATTACACACGCTCGTATGACTAACGCTCATGATTTTTTGGCCTCCGCCTTGGGCTTCGGCTGAGTTTCAGTCTTGGTATCGGGCTTCGGTTTGGCGTCAGGCTTGGATTCGTCCTTGATCTCAGGCTTTGCTTCCGGCTTGGGCTGGAAACGGGCAAGTGCCTGGCGGGCAATGTCGACAATCGTTTTGCGATCCTCATCGCTCAACTTGTCGGCGGTGTCAAATCGCGCACACACCTCGGCCGGAATGTTCGCCGCAGCCTCGTGCAAGGCGTGCTCGGCGTCTTTCATCTGCTCAAGCGGCACCGAATCGAAGAGTTTCCCGGTCAATGCCAGCAGGATGGCGATTTGCGCGGGCACGGATACCGGGGCGAATTCCGGCTGCTTGAGACAGGCGCGGATGCGCCGCCCATGCTCGATGAGTTCTCTGGTGTTTTCATCCAGGCGCGCGCCGAATCGGGCAAAGGTTTCCACCTCCTCGAACTGCGCGTAAGCCAGCTTGAGATCGCCGGCCACGGCACGGTAGGCGGCATGCTGCGCTTTGCCGCCGACGCGCGATACGGATTTGCCGACATCGACTGCGGGCAGCACGCCCAATTCGAACAGCGACGGCGAGAGGTAGATCTGCCCATCGGTGATGGAAATCAGGTTGGTCGGAATGTAGGCGGAAATGTTCTGCGCTTCGGTTTCGATGATGGGCAGCGCAGTGAGGGAGCCGCCGCCGAGTTCGGGGCGCAAGTGCGTCGCACGTTCGAGCAGCCGCGCATGAATGTAAAAGATATCGCCGGGAAAAGCTTCGCGGCCGGGCGGACGACGCAGCAGCAGGGACAGCTCGCGATAGGCGCGCGCATGATGAGTGAGATCGTCGTACACCACCAGCACATCACGGCCCTGCTCCATGAAATGCTCGGCGATACTGGTCGCGGCGTACGGTGCGATGAAAGCGAGACCCGGCGGGTCGTTGCCCTCGGTCACGACGAGGACGGTGTAATCCATCGCGCCGTTTTCGCGCAAGGTTGCCACGGCCTTCGCCACGGCGGACGCGCGCTGGCCAATGGCGCAATAGACGCACAGGACATCCTTGCCGCGCTGGTTGAGGATGGTGTCGATCGCGATGGCGGTCTTGCCCGTCTGGCGATCACCGAGAATCAATTCGCGCTGGCCTCGCCCGACAGGGATGAGCGCATCGATGACCTTGAGACCGGTCTGGAGCGGTACAGTGACGGGCGCGCGATCCATGATGCGCGGGGCGGGCCGCTCGATCGGCAGGCGTTCGCTTGCAGCCGGCGCACCATTGCCGTCAAGTGGCCGGCCCAGCGGGTCGATGACGCGCCCGAGCAATTCTTCGCCCACGGCCACATCCATGACCCGTCCCGTGCGCTGGACTTCATCTCCTGCATGGAGATGCCAGTATCCGCCGAGCAAAACGACGCCAATTTCCTCCGCGTCCACATTGAACGCAATGCCAAGCACATCGCCTGGAAACGTTACCAATTCATCAAAGCCCACGCCGGGGAGCCCCGACACTTTGGCGATGCCGGTGGCAATGCTGGTGATCGTGCCTACTTCCCGAGGCACGAGATGCGGCGTGAATGCTTCCCGCGCTTCGCGCATACCCGCGAATGCGCTATCGAAAACTTTCTGTAGGCCCAAGGGTTCCATATTCATTGGGTCTTTGTTTCTGGTTTAGGTTCTTCCGAAGTAGGCTCGACTTTGGCTTCAGGTTTTGGCTCCGCTTTGGGCTCGGACTTGGGTTCGGCTTTGAGTTCGGGCTTGGGCTCGGCTTTCTCTTTAGGTTCAGGTTCAGGCTCAGCTTTAGCTTCAGGCTTCGGTACAGTTTTGGCTTCAGGTGCCGGCTCGCTTTTGACAGGATTGGAAATCTCTTCCCGAATCTCGCTCTCCGCCGTCTTCCAGTCCTGCGCTGCCAGCCCGTCCTTGCGGCCGTGCTCTTCGTAGAGCTCATAGGCGCGTTTGCCGATCTGCCTTGTCAAGTCGGACGGTTTCCTGGCTTGAGCTTCAGCCTTGTCCTTCTCTTTCAGAAGTTCGTCGACGCCCTTTTCCAGCGACGCCAGATAATCCGCGATGCTCCACCCCACCTTTTGTCCATTCGTGCTGAGTTCAATGCCGCTGATCAAGTCCGGTGCAGTCTCGAAGCGAAGTGGAATATCAGCCGCGAAGGTTTCGTTGAGCGCATTTTGAATCACCATACGTTGCGCCGCAGGAAGTTCAAATGCGCTGCGCACGAGTGCAGGAGCAGTCGCTGTCTTGAGAGCCTCGGCCAAGCCTACTTTAGCCTTGTCGTCCATCTCGCGCAAACGGCGAGTGAACACCTCGCCCATGCGTTCTTCGAGACTCGTCGT
>JBASWL010000035.1:0-9917 GCA_049276455.1 Georgfuchsia sp.
CGTAAAAACGAATAAAAGAATCAGTTGGGACTTTGGCAAGATGGTTCAATCTTATTGCCCAGGCGCCTGGTTCGGTGATGCTTATAACATGGTCAAGGACTTGTAAGATTTATCAGACGT
Source organism: Georgfuchsia sp. (assembly GCA_049276455.1). GTDB lineage: Bacteria > Pseudomonadota > Gammaproteobacteria > Burkholderiales > Rhodocyclaceae > Georgfuchsia. The sequence goes on from JBASWL010000035.1 coordinate 121, forward strand.
TACGAACGTTAGACTCACTCTGGATTCCAGTGGCACTGCATTATTGCCGGGAAGGTGAGTTCTATGTATATATCGGAGGAAGAAAATGAACTATGAGTACCTCTTTAAGCCACTTCCAGTTGGCCATACCGTATTCAAAAACCGGATCATCTTTGGACCACATATTACTAACTTTTGGCCGAACCAATTGGGGGACAAGCACACTACCGCCTACTATGAGGAACGCGCGGCGGGTGGTGTGGCAGCAATCATCACAGGTGCCACGCCGATTGATGAGACCGCTGATCACCAGCCGTATAAGACGTGTGCGATGTGGAGTGATGCGTGCATTCCGGGACTGCGTGATATTGCTGACGCAGTTCATCGCTACGGTACGAAATTTCTGATTCAGCTATCACATCCTGGAGTCCATAGAGTTCCGAGCGAAGATCATCATCCGCTCGTTGCTCCATCTCAGGTTCCTGGTGAGGAAGACGCATTCCACTTCCCTAGAGAAGTTACTGTTGAAGATCTCAGTGTGATCGCTGACAAGTTTGCTGACGCTGCGGAAAGAGCAAAACGAGCGGGGGTTGATGGAATCGAAATCCAGGGAGCTCACGGATATCTATTGTGGTCATTCATCACTCCGACGATGAACAAGCGAACAGATCAATACGGAGGGCCACTTGAGAATCGAGTTCGATTCTTCCTAGAGGTCATCGATAAGATTCGCAAACGGGTCGGTAAAGATTTTATTGTAGGTTGCCGCTTATCATCGGGCGATATGGTTCCAGGTGGGATTGAGCCTGAAGAAACGGCTCAGATCGCCAGCATGTTAGAGGCAACCGGCCAAATCGACTATATTCATTGCAGTATCGCGCTTTACCGAACGGTAAATTATATAGTTGCCTCTCACTACTCTGGACTCGAGCCTGGTTATGAGGCGCCCCTTACGAAAATAGTTAAAGCAGCTGTAAAGAAAATACCGGTCTTCGTTGTCGGACGCATCAATGATGCAAAGCTCGCCGATAAACTGATCATTGACGGAGTGGCGGATGCCTGCGTGCTGGTCCGTGAGCTAATAAGCGAGCCTGAATTTGTAAACAAGGCACAGCAAGACAGAGCTGATGATATCCGTCCCTGTGCATATTGGAACCAAGGTTGCCTAGCCCGCGCATGGAAGGGGCAGCGTATCCAATGCATGATGAATTATGCAACGGGCAATGAACTCGAGTTTGGCACTAAGCACGTCCTGCCAGCAGCGAAGCCAAAACATATTCTAGTTGTCGGTGGAGGGCCTGCTGGACTTGAATTAGCCCGAATTGCAACGAGGCGTGGACATCGTATTACGCTCCATGAACGTAGCTCGGCGCTTGGTGGTCAAATAAACATGTTTTCCAGCTTGCCCGGACGCGCAGAAATACGAAATTGGCTAGATTGGTTGGTGGGCCAGGTGCGTAAAGCTGGCGTTGATATTCACCTGAATTCAGAGATAAGCTCAAATAATCTTGATTCAATTTTATCTGCCGCGAAAGTGGACGAAATTGTCGTAGCCAGTGGTGCTCGTGCTGCTGCCGATGGCCGGTCTGGAGTAACCACAGAACCGATCGCCGGGTATGATCAGCCGCACGTGATGACATATGAGCATATTTTACAAGGCAATATGCTGGACAAACTCGGCTCGCGGGTGCTGATCGTCGATGAGTTGGCTGAACGAATTGCTCCAGGGCTTGCAGAGATGATCGCAGGGTCGGGACGAAAAGTTGAGATCCTGACGAGATGGCCCAATGTCGGGCACAAGACACTAGACCTAACGATGGAATTCCCATTGATTTATCAGATGCTTGATTCCTTGGATGTCAAGAAGACTGTTGACAGTTGGATCAGTTCGATTGAACAGGGCTCGGTAACTGCTTTTAATATCTATTCAGCACGTTCATGGCAGATTGAGGCAGATAACGTCATATTGGTTACGACAAAGTACTCAAATACCGGGGTTGAGAGATTAATTAGGGAACGAGTGTCAGTGCCAGTACATATTATCGGTGACGTTGTTGCACCGCGGTTGGTTGGGGATTCAATTGGAGACGCTACTCGACTCGCCCACTCACTCTGACACATGCCGATAGATCATAAAGACGCTTTAGAAATCTGGGTATATCTGGATGACAGAGGTGGAGTGGCCAAAGATATGCCTTTCCGCATGGCGGCGGAGTGCCGTCGCCATGCAGAGCCCTTGGGCCTGCGAGTTTGCGGTGTCGCTCATTCCGCAACGGTTGCGCAAGGTTTGATCTCATCGGGGCGATGCTCTGGGCTTGATACAATTTATGCATTATCGGACGCACAGAACTGCTCTGAAAATGCAGTAGCGCAGATTGCTGCGCAGCTATGCAGGGCTATCGACAAGCGTCGGCCGCAAATGATGCTGTTTCCGGCAACAGTACCTGAGACGGAAATCGGAGCTCGAGTTGCCGCGCAGATTGGTTGTGCGTTTCTTGGTCGTTGTGTTGATCTTGAGTGGGAAGATGGAAGGCCTATAGCCCGACGGTCTGTCTATGGTGGTCGTGCCCATCAAGTGCTTTGTCCTGTAGGAGGGCCACCCTGGATCGCTACGATTGATCCACTAATCTTAGATAATGCTCCCGCATCGGGAACGGGCTCTCCTACCCTTGAGATCCTGCTTGACAGCATATCGGAAAATCCTGAATGCGTCCCACAGGACATATGGCGCCTATCGGCACGAGAACTAGACTTGCTTGATGCGGATATCGTGCTGTCGGTAGGCAAGGGCGTCAAGAATAGCGAGACACTCAAGCAAGTGCATGAACTCGCTGAGTTGTTAGGTGCTACGGTTGGTGGGTCGAGGGAAGCGGTGTTCGATGGTTTAGTCACCCGGGACCGGCAAGTCGGAGCATCAGGGAAGTGGATTGCACCCCGCGTCTACATTGCGCTCGGTATTTCAGGATCGACCTATCACATGATGGGCATTCGCGAAACAAAACATCTTGTCGCAGTGAATGTGGATGCAAGAGCACCGATCATCGAACAGGCTGAAATTGGTATCGTCGCCGATGTTGAGAATATTGTGCCTGCGCTGATCGCAACGCTTAAAAACGAAGCCGATAACGCACCGAGAACCAACGCATGAAGATAGTTGTTTGCATCAAACCTACCATGGAGTTGTCCAGTATCACGTATGACACTCAGAGTGGCAAGCCGGTCAGGTCCGCTGATGTGATGTTAAGTGATACTGAACTGGCAGCTCTACAGGCTGCATTTGATCAAAAAAAACAACTTGGCGCACAAATCACGGTCTTGAGTGTAGCCGATGAAAGATCTGATCCGTTGCTGCGACAAGCTTTGCTGGCAGGTGCTGATCGCGCTATTCGCTTGTGGCATTCAGACAGCGGCGAGCCGCTCGATACATACGCAGCTGCGAGTGCTGCTGCTGCTGCTGCGACCACACTAGATGCAGATCTAGTCATCTGTGGGGTGCGCAGTGCAGATATGGGCAGTGAATTCTTCCCGATAACTTTGGCAACAGCGGCTCATTATGAGCTGGTACCCCGGGTACTGTCGGTTGTGTATGATGATGGCAAGTTCAACTTAATTCAAAAGCTTGATAATGGCTGGCGCACAAGGCAGCGTGTTAAGTCTCCAGCCGTCATTGCCGTGGAAACTGAAATAACCAGGATTCGTCATAACACCGTTCTAGGCCGGACCTATCGTGCTGGGCTTGTGCGCGATGTGGAAAGATGGACACCGCAGTCGATCGGGCTGAATGAAATGCCTGGATCGTTGATTCATGAAATGGATCTTTCACTTCCCCGTGTTCGTCGCCGTGTTTCAGCTCCGGAAACAAAACGAGTTTCCGCGATAGATCTGTTACGCCGGAAGAAGCAAGATGGGGCAGAGTCGAAGCAACAGAAACTGGTAGGCTCGCCGGAAAACATTGCCAAAGAACTATTGGGACTTATTAAAAAGTGGTCAGCGTGAATAATAAGCAATTCAAACTACGTGCCGTGAGCTTGGTTGTTCTCGTATTGGTCTCTGTTTTTTTTTCCGTCTCCCGCATATACGGAGCCGCTGGAGTTTTTAACGGTCCGTGGTGGATTGCAGTTTCCACCTACGTGATCCTCGCAGTATCAATCTTTGCGATTGGTATTGGCCGGCGTTTGTGGGTATGGACTTCCGGCCAAACAAAAACTAGTACTCAGAGCACGACTGCTGTTTCAGCGCTGAGAAAATTTATGGGGACGATTTTGGCCCAGCGCAGAGTGCTGAGAAATCGTTGGATTGGGCCGTTTCACGCCGCGATGTTCTGGAGTGGCGTGCTGCTATTCATCATTTTTTCGTCACCGTTGGTTGGCGTTAAACTAGCCAATATACCGGAGCTGCTATTTGGCGTGGCTTACCTTGGAGTCAGCGCTGGTGCAATATTCATAGCTGGCCGTCTTGTTTTTTCCACGCGCTTGAAGCGTAAGCTGAGTAATACCGAAACGTTGGCCCGTGTCAGTATTGCACTTCTTATCGCCGCAACTGGAATCAGCCATTTTTTTAAAACGTATTCGACCGGTATCTTATTTTTCCATTATGCAAGCGTGATGACAATTGTTGCTTTAATTCCTTATTCACGGCTCCTGCATATCGTCGCCATCCCGTTGTGGACGCTGTTCCGTCCTGATGAGAGGTTTACTTTTTCTCTGCCATTCAACCTGTCTCATCAGACAGAGGCAGAAGTGTCGGGAATGGATCTGCCGTTAGGACCTAGGCGGCGTGAAGAGTTTTCGATAATGTCATTATTGATGTTTGATGCGTGTACACAGTGCGGTCGTTGTGAAGATGTCTGCCCTGCCCATGGTACGGGCGATGACTTTTCCCCGGCGCAAGTAATGAAACAACTGCAGTTGGCCAATGCACCAAGTGCGCTACCGGTCGATCTGGTGGAAATGGCGAAAAACGAAAATGTCGACAACTGCACGACTTGTGGCCGTTGCGAAGTGGCATGTCCGGTGGGTTTAGAGCCTTTGTCGGCGATTCTTGAATTGCGCCGAACGGCTGCATTTGATGGATTATTTGAAGCTGGTCACGAGTTAGTACTGAGGCGTGTTGCTGGATCAGGTTGTGCTTGGGACAAAACAAAATCACCAGCCGTAGAATTACAATCGCCAGTGCCGTGGCCAACAGAACCGGATGGTACCCCAGCTGAATTTGTGTATTGGCTCGGTTGCTCAGGACGCCATGACCCGGCCGGGCAGCGCGTTGCTGCGACGGTTGGCGGATTGTTGAACCGTGCAGGGGTTCGCTGGACGACGGCGGGTACCGAAGAATCCTGTACTGGAGACAGTGCGCGCCGTCTGGGTGATGAGGCTCTTTTTCAGAAGCTTGCAATTCGTAATATTAAATTGCTTGAAAAGGCCAACTGCAAGAAGATACTTGTTAGTTGCTCACACTGCTTCAACACATTCGCAAGGGAATATCCAGCACTTGGTGGTGAGTTGGAAGTTGTCCATCATAGTGAACTTCTCTTGGAATTGCTAAAGGCTGGGCGACTGGGTAATTTGACGGCGCTCCCAACCAAGATTACCTTCCACGATCCCTGTTATCTAGGACGCTACAACGGGAAATTCGAGCCAGTACGTGAGTTGCTTGATTCCATTGATGGGGTGCAGAGAGTAGAGATGTCTGACTCCCGTGAACAAAGCCGTTGTTGTGGGGCTGGCGGTGGCCGTGTATGGCGGGACGATGAGCCCGGTGCTCGAATGGCTGTGAACCGCGCAAAGCAAGCTTCAGAAGTAGGTGCTGATATAGTGGTTACCGGGTGTACGTTTTGTTTGACGATGTTGGAAGATCCAGTCTCGAAATTGGGGGCGCGGACTCAGGATATTTCTGAGGTTATCACCAATTCTTTGCGGGACTGATGTTTACCCGTTGTCGGTAGTGGTTCAGTTTAAACATGCCTTTGTTACACTAGGCCAGCGGGTTTTCTATGCCCTTTACATTACGCAGATATGGAAAGCACAGTCCAAATCCCCAATTGAGATGATTGTGGGTGAGATGGATCAGGTTATCGGCGATTTCAACATTCTCTGCTGACTGCTTTGCCTGGTCTGGCTGATACCGAAAACTAGGCACGCCAGCTGAACACTAACGCCTTGGTGTTCTACAGTTTGTTGTGCCATCTCGCGTCGGCAAGATGGCTTCACCACTTTTTTTTGTAATGCCTCCGTAAGTGCCTGGCAAAGTCATCGGTAATCTCCCCAACAGATAAAGGGGTGACGGCGCGAATTAAAGAGAGTACCCAAGTGTGCGAGCTGAATTTTACTCAGGCACTTTAGCCGCTCGTCATGGGGCGGCATGTGGGTAAGTGTAATGTATTGTCTGGTGTTGGTTACCTCCGTTGTTGTTTCCCATTTGCGTCAAAATGAGCATGTCAGTTGCGTGGGGGAAGCCGCGCAGGGCGTCCCACATGGATTTCCTGCGGATTGAGTTCAGGCGAGTATGGGGGAAGAAACATCAGGCACAGATTGTCGGGCAAGCGAAAGTCCTTGGAAGAAACACGAGAGAGTCGCAGTTGTGCAACACACGTGTGTCGCGGATATGGACTTGAAAACATATGGTTTTAAGTTCATACTATCGTTATGAGTTGGATGGTGCTTTTCCACGAGGCCTTTGAGGTCGAGTTCAAGTCGCTCGACCAGGGCTTGCAGGACGAACTGCTGGCGCATGCGTTGCTGCTCAGCGAGTTCGGCCCAAATCTTGGTCGCCCCACGGTCGATGGGCTGAAAGGTTCGAAGCACGCCAACATGAAAGAGTTGCGTTTCGGCTGGGAGGGTGGCGTCTGGCGCGTTGCCTTTGCCTTCGACCCGCAGCGGCAGGCAATTCTGCTTGTCGGCGGCGACAAAGGCGGTGCTGACCAGCGGCGGTTTTACAAACGGTTGATTGCGGTGGCAGATGGCCGATTCGATGACCATCTTGCGACGCTCACCACCGTAAAAGGAAAGGAGACACGACATGGCAAGAAAACTCGATGATGTGATGGCGGCACTGCCCGCAAAACGACGCAGCAAAATCGTCCGGCGCGCGCAGGAACTTGCCTCTCTTAAGGACTTGCGGCAGGCCGTCGAGCAAACGCAAGAAGATCTAGCCTCGGCGCTTGGCGTCGGGCAGGACTCGATTTCCCGCCTTGAACAGCGTAGCGACATGCTGCTCTCGACCTTGCGTCGTTACGTTGAAAGCATGGGGGGTACATTGGAACTCGTCGCGCAGTTTCCGAATCGTCCGCCTATGGTGATCGACCATCTCGGAAAGGCCGCGCCCAAGGGAGGCCGCACTGCCAGATCGGCGCGGGTTGCTGCCTGACGGATGTGTTGTCTTGTCCGGCGTGCTCGGCCGCATCGGCGATTCGAGTGCAAAGAATGATCGGTAGCACCCACGAGTTGCCGATGGCGGCGTGATGCGAATCCGGTTATTCACTGCGCCGTCCGCCGCTGGCCATAGGGGGCCAGTGGTGGCGCCGTAATGGATCACCGCATCTCGCAGGGGCTCCACTTACGAACCCCCGCTTGTCCTACAAACCGAGCCACTTCTCCTGGATCAGGCTGCTTCTGCCAGCCCCTTCCACTCATGGGCCGGCAAGTCGATCAGACGTCCGCCCAGCGCTTCGAATTCCGTCGCGCGGTCGTAATCCTCGACCTCCTGGCTGTAATGCGTCACGGCATTGACTAGCGCGTAACCTGACAACTGGCCCTCGGCGATCAGATGGCGCAGCATACCGGCACGTTCGGTGTCGTTCAGGGTGTAGCGCTGGGCCAGCACCTCGATCGTCTTCACCGGGTCACCCACCAACGGGATGTTGAGCGTCTTCTGCAGCTTCTGCGCCGTCTGGCGGAAAGTTGCTTCAGATACCGCCGCCTGCACCACATCGCGCACTTTCAGGAAGAAGGCCTTGTCGTCGGCACGCAAGGTATCGTCCTGATATACCTGAATGCGTTCATCCACGGCGCCGAGCGCACGTCCCACGTGCGTCTTGCGCAGCGAGCGGTCGGCGGCGATGAGGCCATTTCGGCACACCAGCCGGAACAATAGCGGCTGCACCGACAGCGTCCCCTGGCCAACCTCCGAATTCGAGACCACAACCCCGGCCTGCACCACATCGCCGGGCGCCATCTCGTAGCTCAAACGCGGCGTGATGCACTTCAGATACATTTTCGTCTCGGTCAGTTCGACCGACTCGAAGCGCACTTCGGGCAACTGCTGCAAGATCGGCAAAACGCTTTCAGCCAGGTCGAAGTTGTCCAGGCGGCGGTAGCGATCCGACAGCACGGCGCGCACCTGACCATCCAGAGTGCGCAGCATGCGCTGCTCTTCCTCGCTTTGCAGCCAGGTATTCACATTGCGATCCAGCAGCGCCGGTTGATCTTCGCGCATGCGCTCGAAATAGGCGTAGGGAATTTTCAGCTTGTCGGCCAGTTGGCGGCGTGCCAACGGGGTGACGCCGTAACGCACCGGGTTGCCTTCCTCCTCGATGACGAGCCGGGTGTCACCCAGATCGTCGGTGACATGACGTACCAACGTCGAGGGCACGATCAGATCCTTTTTTGAATGCAACTGGCGCTCCAGTTCCGTGGCCAGGCTGATGAGAGAACGTCCGTTTTTCATAGCAAATACTCCTTATCGGATAAGAAAAGCGGAGACGGCATCCCCCACTCGCGGGAATGCGCACCCCCGCCAGGGTTGATGACGGACTGGCGGTTGCCAATCCGGATAACGTGCGAAATGAATCGCGCAAGAACTCCAGGGCTGTCTTCGCGATGCCGTGGGGCGCCGCCTGGTGTGACAACTACCAGTGGAGAAACCGATGCAACCTTTTCGCCGCCACCGCGTGATGTAGTGCTGCGCAGTGACGCTGAAAAAGCGGGTGCGGCCCATCATCACGATGGACCGCACCCAATAAAAAACTCATGCTGCCCAGCGTGCCTGTGCTTCCCGGCGCTGACGCCATACGTCGGCCCAATCGGTGCCGGCCTGCTTGGGTACGAATACCTGCACCTGTCGCATCCCGGTCTTTTTGTCCTCCCGTTTCAGCCGGCGTGCCAGTGCGAAGGCAAAGGCTTGGCCGGCGAAGTCGCCACCGGCGTCGTTGTCGGCGTAAATGCAAACGGTATGGATCGAATCTGGCAACCACAGCTTCTCCAGATTGCCGGCGTTGAGACCGGCCCAGACCGGCTTGCCGGTCGCCAGATGCACGGCGATACCGGTCTCGATCCCCTCGCTGATCGCCAGTTCCCCGGTCGCCTCGAAGAGACGCACCGCAGCGCCGTTGATCCCGGCCGAGAGCACCTTCTTCGCATCGTGTGCCGCCAGCTTGCCACCGTCCCGCAGATAGGTCCGATGCAGCGTCACCGCATGGCCGTCCGCGCCCTGGATGCAAGCCAGCATCGCCGGATACTCGGCTACCTTGCGCGACTTGCCAGCGTCTTTTTGGTAATAGCCGAGGGCCGGATGAAAGCGCAGCACCTTCGGGTACACCGGCAGCGCCAGTCCACGGCCGCTCAGGTAGCGATCAACTTCATCGCCCAGCGCTACCGGCCGGGCCTCATTCCAGATGCGCTGAGCCAGTTTCTTCATGCGTTCTGCCGGTGGCTCAATTACCCTTGGTGGCGCCGCTACCGGCATTACGCCCAAGCAACGCTCGACATCGCGCAGCACGGTATTGAAGTCCACCCCCTTGACCGCTTGCAGCAACTTGAAGCCGCCGCCCGGGCCGCACTGGCGGCAGTGGTAGTTTCCTTCGCCGAACTTGTCGGTGTACTGAA
>JBASWL010000036.1:0-7035 GCA_049276455.1 Georgfuchsia sp.
GGTGATGGCACGATGATGGAAATATTGGCGCCTAGCAGTTCCTCGCGCGACCATCCGAACATCTGGGTGGCCGCGGGATTCGCATCGACAATGACGCCTCTGTCCGTGATCGTGAAGACGGCGTCCAGGCTCGTGCCCAGTATGGAACTCATCACATGACCGTCATAGGGAAGCATGATGCGCCCTCCGTTATTCGCGCCTAGCAGCCTGTCGGGCTTAACCAGTATTATGCTATAATCATAGCCATTGAATCAGACGGACCTTGCCATGGCCTTTCACCCGATAGATCGAGACACGGACTACCTGAGTATAGTTACGCCCCGCTTATATACGTAACTCGACATAAGTGAATAGTTACGATTTTGTTATGAAATCAACCGGACAGATGTGAGTTGCAGGATACGATCGATTTCCGCTTCCGCTGCCAGCCAATCCTCCGCAACGTTCCCGCCGACAAAGCCTCGCTTTTCGGCAAGGAAATAGGCGGCTTCCGCGATCATTCGATAGCGCTCCTCCGGTGTGACCGCGCGTGTCTGTTGCCCGGCAGCGGATTCCACCTTCTTCTTCCGGGTGGCTGTCGATTTGGTTTTCGTCATGGTCAGTGCTCCTTATATAGTGAGGTGTTGTCCTCGATGGCGATCATCGAATTGCCGTGGCCGACGAACAATGCCGGCATGCGCCTAGACATAGTTTTCTAAATCAACCCTTCGGCCTTGAGTGTGGCCTGTACCGCCGGACGCGCGGCAACGCGGCCGAGGTAGGCGGTCAGCGTCGGCCATGGGGTCAGTTCGATGCCAACGTATTTGCCCCATCCCAGCACGGTGAAGAGATAGGCATCAGCGACGGTGAAATCTTCGCCCATCAGCCAGGTCTTGCCGTCGAGCCGTCGGCTCACGTAATCGCAGCGTTGCGCCAATCGGGCCTTCACGATGTCTTTCCAGGAATCTGGCGTGTGCGGGTCGAACAGCGCCCCGAAAGCCTTGTGCAATTCCGTGGAGATAAAATTGAGCCATTCCATCAGGCGGTAGCGTTCCATCGTGCCGGCGGGCGGGGCAAGCCGCTTGGTCGACACGCGGTCGGCCAGATACTGGACGATGGCCGGGCCTTCGGTCAGCACTAGCCCATCGTCGAGCAGCAAGGCGGGTACGTAGCCATTCGGGTTGACCGCGCGGTAATCGGCGCCGGTTTCGGTTTTGCCGCTGGCGAGATCGACCCGCTCCGTGTCGTAGGTAAATCCGCCCTCATTGAGAACGATATGTGGAGACAAAGAACATGCGCCGGGGCTGTAATAGAGCTTCATCGTACCCCCCGAGAGAGAAACGGATAGTCGGTGTAGCCATGCTCGCCGCCACCGTAGAATGTCGGCGGGTCGGGTTTGTTCAGAGGCGCCCATCTCGCGTAGCGCTCCGGCAAATCGGGGTTCGCCAGGAACGGCACGCCGAATGAGATCAAGTCGGCAAGGCCCCCAGCCAGCGCGGCGTTGGCGCGCGCCAGATCGTAGCCGCCGTTGGTGATATACACACTCTGCCAAATCTGGCGCAGCTTCTGCAAGTCGAAGGCGGGACCAGCGGCACCGGGTGAGTCTTTGCCTAATTCGGTGACGTGCAGGTAAGCAAGTCCGAAGCGGTTGAGTTGTTCGACAACGTAAACGAAAGTCGCTTCGGGATTGGAATCGCGCATGTCGTTGAATGGCTGCAATGGCGACAAGCGGATGCCGACGCGAATCGCACCCCAAACGGCACACACCGCATCCACCACCTCCAGCATCAAGCGCGCGCGATTGGCAATTGAGCCGCCGTAAGCGTCGCTGCGCTGGTTGGAGCCGTCGCGCAAAAACTGATCGAGCAGATAGCCGTTGGCGCCGTGGATTTCCACGCCGTCGAAATCGGCTTCCAAGGCATGGCGCGCCGCACTGCGGTATTGCTCGACGACGCCCGGAATCTCATCCAGCGTGAGCGCGTGCGGAGTGGCGAAGGGCTTCATTCCTTCCGGCGTGAACACCTCGCCCTTGGGGGCGATGGCCGAAGGCGCTACAGGCAGCATGCCGCCGGGCAGAAGCGACGGATGCGAGATTCGTCCGCAATGCCACAGCTGCAGGAAAATCCGTCCGCCTTTGGCGTGCACCGCTTCGGTGACCTTACGCCATCCGGCCACCTGTTCCGGACTGTGGATCCCCGGCGTCGCGGGATAGCCCACCGCTTCGGCTGCGACCTGCGAACCTTCGGTGATGATCAATCCGGCGCTGGCGCGCTGCTTGTAATGTTCCGCATTCAGCGGCTGCGGCACATTGCCGGGACCGGCGCGGTTGCGCGTCATCGGCGCCATCGCCATGCGGTTTTTCAGCGCGTAGGGACCGAGCTGGATCGACGAGAAAACCTTGATGCTCGAACTGGGTGTCTGGCTCATGTTTTTCCTAATAATCGGACAGCGGACGACAAATCGGCAACCGGGTGGAGTGCCCATCACTCGCTTCCTGCCCGCCACCCGGCGGCTTGTAAAGCTACGCGGCGGTGGCGAGCAGCGCGCGGCGCAACTGCACCGTGATCATTACTCGGCGCCGCCGCCCAGTACCGCGTAGAGTCTCACTTGGTTGGCAAGTTTGGCCAGGCGCAGCGCGACAAAGCCCTGTTGCGCGGCAAAGTGGGATCGTTGCGCATCCAGGACGCCCAGGTAACTGTCGATCCCCTTGGTATAGCGTTTCATGGACAAACCATAGGTGTCCGCGGCGGCAGCCACCAGGGATTGCTGCGCCGCGACCTGCTCGTCTATCGTGCCCTGCACGGCAAGGGCATCGGCCACCTCCCTGAAGGCCGTCTGGATCGTCTTCTCATACTGGGTCAGGACGATTTTCTGATCGGTTTCGCTGACCCGCAGCGCGGCCCAGACACGGGCGTCGAATATCGGCATGACGAACTGCGGCATGAAGGCCCAGGTGCCCGTCCCCGAATCGAAAAGGCCAGAGAGCTGGTTGCTCGCGGTACCGATGGAGGTGGTCAGCGAAATGCGCGGGAACAGGGCCGCCCGGGCCGCGCCGATCGAAGCGTAGGCGCCCTTGAGGCGATGTTCCGCGGCCATAATGTCCGGCCGGTGCAAAAGTACCTCGGAGGATAGGCTCGCAGAAATCTCCCTGGGCGAGCCTGCGCTGTCCAGGTCAACCGGTAACCATTCCTCCGGTACCGTGGAACCGGCCAGAAGGTTGAGGGCATTTTGATCCTGCGCCACCAATTGCGTGAAGCGGGCGACATCGCCGCGCGCCGTATCCAGGGGAATTTGCGCCCGCTTCAGATCAAGTTCGGTGGCGAGTCCGACGTCGTAACGCTTTTTGACCAAGCCGTATGACGCATACTGGGCTTCCAGGGTGGACTGGGACAGCTTGAAGTCTTCCCGATCGGCGGCGAGGGTCAGGTACACCCGGGCCACCTCGGCCACGAGGGCGATCTGGGCGCCGCGACGCGCCTCATCGGTGGCGAGATACTCTTGCAGCGCCTGCTCAGAAAGGCTGCGGATGCGGCCGAAGAAATCGATTTCCCAGGCGGCGATACCCAGATTCACGCTGTACTGTTCCAGCGTCCTGGCACTCCCCGGTTGGATGAGATCGACCGACTGGCGCTGTTTGCCGCCACCGCCTTGGGCATTGACCGCGGGGTACAGCTCTGCCCGCTGGATGCCATACATCGCCCGCGCCCTTTCCACGTTCAGCGCGGCAAGCCGCAGATCCCGGTTGTTGTCGAGCGCCGTTTCGATGATTTTTTGCAGGCGTTCGTCGGCGAAGAATTCCCGCCATTTCAGATCGGCGGTCGCAGGGGCATCCGGGGAGGTCTTGCCGTAGGCCGCGCCGGCGGGCCAACGGGCCGGCACCGGGGCCTCCGGCTTGAGGTATTCGGGAGCGAGGGAACAGCCGCCCAGAACGAGGCCGATGCCCGACAGTGCAATCAGCAATGATTTATTCATGGGCATCTCCTCCGGGCACGGCTTCCCCGGCCGGCGCCGCGCGCTTTTTGCGCATCCCCGAGGCTTTGTAGATCATCACGTTAAAGAGCGGCGCGAACACAATCACGAGCAAGGTGGAGGTCACCATCCCTCCCAGCACCGCGGTGCCAATAGCCATTTGTGCGCCGGACCCGGCCCCGCTCGCCAGAGCGAGCGGCAAAACGCCGAAACCGAAGGCGAGCGAGGTCATGACAATCGGACGCAGCCTCAATTTGGCCGCTTCCAGCGTCGCCTCGATCAAGCCTACCCCCTCCTCGACCCTGGCCTGGGCGAACTGGACGATCAGGATGGCGTTCTTGGTGGTCAGGCCCAAGGTGGTCAGCATGCCGATCTGGAAATAGACATCGTTGGGCATCCCGCGCGCGTACGAAACGATCACCCCGCCGATGATCCCCAAGGGGAGCGTCAGCAGAATCGCGATGGGAATGGGCCAGCTCTCGTACAAAGCCGCCAAACACAGGAAGATGACGAAAATGGAAAACGCGTACAGCAGCGGCGCCTGCGAACCGGCCATGCGCTCCTGGAAGGAAAGCCCGGTCCAGTCGTAGCCAATCCCCTGCGGCAGCTTCGCGGCGATCTCTTCCATGGCCTGCATCGCCTCGCCGGTGCTGTGCCCAGGCGAAGGTTCGCCCCAGATGTTGGCGGACGAAAAGGCGTTGTAGCGCTCCAGCTTGGGCGATCCCTGCATCCACCGCCCCTTGGCAAAGGAAGAAAAAGGCACCATCTTCCCCTCCCGGTTGCGCACATAGAGTTTTTCCAGATCATGCGGCAGCATGCGGTAGGGGGAATCGGCCTGCACGTAGACTCTTTTGACCCGTCCGGCCTGGATGAAATTGTTGACGAAGGCGCCGCCGAAAGCCGCCCCGATGGTGTCGTGAATGGCGCTGATCGGCACCCCCAGGGCGCCGGCCTTGTCCCAATTCACGTCGATGTGGTATTCGGCCGTATCTTCCAGTCCATTGGGCCGGACCCTGATCAAGCGCGGGTCCTGGGCTGCCATGCCGAGAAGCTGGTTGCGCGCCGCTATCAGTTTTTCGTGTCCCAGGCCTCCACGGTCTTGCAAATGAAAGTCGAACCCGGTGGCATTGCCCAGTTCGATCACGGACGGCGGCGGGAAGGCGAACGCCATGGCGCCTTTTATCTGTGAAAAGGCGCCCATGGCCCTGCCAGCGATGGCTTTGACCTTCAGGTCCGGCCGCTGGCGCAGGTTCCAGTCCTTGAGCTTGGCGAAGCCTATGCCTACGTTCTGTCCCTGGCCGCTAAAACTCGCGCCTGCAATCGCCATGAAAGAATCCACCGCGTCTTTTTCATGTTCCAGAAAGTGGTCCCTGACCTTGTTCATGACCGCCTCGGTCTGCTCCAGCGACGATCCCGAAGGGAGGATGGCCTGGACCAGCAGGATCCCCTGGTCTTCATCCGGGAGATAGGCGGTGGGCATGCGCATGAACAGGAACCCCAATCCGGCCACGATCACGATGTACACGAAGACGTAACGCAGCTTGCGGGTAAGCGCGTGGCTGACCAGTTTCACGTACCAGCCGCGGAAGCGGGAAAAAGTGTGATCGAACCATAGGAAGAACGGGCGCAGGAACCAGATCGCAGCCTCCGCCGGCTCGTGCCCCTTGGGTACGGGCTTGAGGAGCGCGACGCAGAGCACCGGCGTCAGGATAAGCGCCACGACCACCGACAGCAGCATGGCCGCAGCGACGGTCACGGAAAACTGGCGGTAGATGACGCCGGTGGATCCGGGGAAGAACGCCATAGGGCCGAACACCGCCGCGAGCACCACGCCGATGCCGATCAGGGCGCCGGTGATCTGCCCCATGGACTTGGCCGTGGCCTCCCGGGGAGAGAGCCCCTCCTCGCTCATGATCCGCTCGACGTTCTCCACCACCACGATGGCGTCGTCCACCAACAGGCCGATGGCCAGCACCATGGCGAACATGGTCAGCATGTTGATCGAGAACCCGAACAATCCCAGGACGCCAAAGGTGCCGAGCAGCACCACCGGCACGGCGATGGTCGGGATCAGCGTAGCGCGGAAGTTCCCCATGAACAGCCACATGATCAGGAAGACCAGTACGACGGCCTCAAGCAGGGTCTTGACCACCTCGTCGATCGCCACCTTGGTGAATGGGGTGGTGTCGTAAGGGTAGATCACTTTCATGCCGGGGGGGAAATACCGACTCATCTCTTCCAGTGTTTTCTTGACGTTATCGGCTGTCTCCAGCGCGTTGGCGCCGGCGGCCTGGCGGATCGCCAGCGCGGCGGCGGGTTTGCCCACGTAATTGGCCACGATGTCGTAACGCTCGGTGCCGAGTTCGGTGCGGCCGATGTCCTTGACGCGTACCACCGAGCCGTCCGCGTTGGTGAGGATGGGGATGTTGGCGAACTGCTCGGGCGTTTGCAGCAGGTGCTGGACGACGATGGCGGCGTTCATGCGCTGCCCCGGCACGGCCGGCGAACCGCCCAACTGGCCGGCGGAGACCTCGACGTTGTAGGTTTTGAGCGCCGCGATCACGTCCGCGACGGTCAGACGGTAGCTGGTCAGCTTGTCCGGGTCCACCCACACGCGCATGGCGTACTGGGTGCCGAAGTTTTCCACCTCGCCCACGCCCGGCACGCGCGAGAGAATTTTTTCCAGGTTGGACTGGGCATAGTCGCGCAGGTCGTCGCCGCTCATGCTGCCGTCCTCCGAGATCAGACCGACGATCAGCAGGTAGTTGCGCGTCGACTTGCTGACCTTGACGCCCTGCTGCTGGACGACGGCCGGCAGGCTGGCCATGGCGAGCTGAAGTTTGTTCTGCACCTTCGACCAAGCGACGTTCGGGTCCGTGCCGGGGGCGAAGGTGAGCTCGATGCGCGATGCCCCAGAGGAGGAACTGGTGCCTGACAGATAAAGCATGTCGTCCAGCCCTGTCATCTTCTGCTCGATGATCTGGGTGACCGTGTTTTCAACGGTTTCCGCCGAGGCTCCCGGGAAGAAAGCATCGACTGCGATGGCCGGCGGCGCAATCGGCGGGTATTGGGCGATGGGCAGGTTGT
>JBASWL010000037.1:0-2112 GCA_049276455.1 Georgfuchsia sp.
CACTGATACTTTCGGCATTCGACATCCTCACCCAGAGTGGCGATTTCACCTGGGCGGGATATTGCGGCAACAATCTGGTTACAAACTTACTGGCTAGCGGAGAACCACTCGCGGAGATTCAGCAGGAGGCCGAACATCGATTGCAATCTGCACAGAAGGCCAGCTTCGGCCTGGTCATCGACATGATCACCGGGCAACTTGGGCTTATTCGCGCGCTTCGCGGCTTGACCTTAACGCCGGGTTCATTCAGCACGGCTGATTTCAATGAGGCGCAATTCAGGGAACATCTGGAATCGAATCCGCGTCTTTCGTTTGGAAATTGTTCCTATTGGATCCGAAAACAACAAGCCTGTTTCAATGCGGGCGAGTATGAATCCTCAATTGAGGCTGCAACCAAGGCAGAGCGCTACCTTTTTACATTTCCTTCGTTTTTTGAAATCGCTGAATACCATTTCTATTGTGGTCTGGCACATGCCGCGTGCTGCTCTCCCACGGCTTCCGAGAAACGAATGCAACATCTTGACGCCCTTGCCATCCATCATAAAAAGATTGAGGCCTGGGCCAAGAGTTCCCCCGATAATTTTAGCGATCGAGCCTGTTTGCTGGCCGCCGAAATGGCCCGCATCGAGGCTCGCGAGCTGGAGGCCCAGAACTACTATGAAGCGGCCATTCGGGCGGCGCACGACAATGGCTTCGTTCAAAACGAGGCGCTGGGCTATGAGTTGGCATCGAGATTCTACCGGGCGCGCGGTTTTATCAAGTTTGCCGATACCTACCTGACCGAGGCCCGCGCGTGCTATGCGCGATGGGGGGCGCAAGGCAAGGTGAAGCAACTCGAACGCCTGAATCCGTGGCTTGCCGAGTCAAGATCGCCAGATAGGTTGGCTATTGCCAGTTTTACCGAGCAGTTGGATGTGATGGCCGTGGCCAAGGCGCAGCGCGCTATCTCAGGCGAAATCGTGCGGGAACGATTGACGGAAACGCTGTTGCGTATAGTCCTGGAAAGCGCAGGGGCGCAACGCGGGTATTTGCTCGTCGAGCCGGATACCGAATTGCTCGCCGAGGTTGGCGCCGACGGAGAGGTCAAGGCTCACCGGGTTTCGGCGGGATCTTCCCCAACAGCTTCAGCGGCTATTCTCAACTATGTCAGACGCACTCACGAAACGGTTATTCTCGCCGATGCCGGTTCGAATGCCGGTAACTTTGCCTCGGATGAGTACCTGTTGCAGACCAAGCCCAGATCCGTGCTTTGCATGCCAATCTTGCGACAGGCTACGCTCATCGGCGTTCTCTACCTGGAGAACAATCTTGCCACGGGGGCCTTCACGCCGGATCGGCGTACCGTCCTGGAAATGCTGGCTTCACAGGCAGCAATCTCTCTGGAGAATGCCCTCGTTTACGAAGCATTGCAGGAAAGCGAGTCGAAGTACCGCCGCATCATAGACACGGCCAACGAGGGGATATGGATGCTTGGGCCGGATACCATGACCATCTCGGTCAACGCCAGGATGGCCGAAATGCTTGGGCTTAAGGCCGAAGAAATCATCGGACGGCCGGTCACCGACTTCTTGTTCGAGGAGGATGTTCCCGATCATCTGAAGCGCATGCAAAGCCGTCACCGGGGACTGCCTGAAAACTACGAGCGCCGACTCCGTCGGCACAACGGGACAACACTGTGGACGCTTGTTTCAGCCACGCCAATATTCGATGATCAGCGCCATATCCAGGGTTTCTTTGCGATGTTCACCGACATTACTGAGCGCATGTTCGCCGAAAAGGCACTTGCCAATCGAGAACGCGAATTCCGCACCCTGACGGAAAACTTTCCGGATGGAATTGTCCGTTTGGATGCCCAGGGACGCCATCTCTATATCAATCCATCGGCACTACAAACATCCGGAACATCGAAGATGTCATTGCTCGGCAAGACCGTCTGCGAATTGCCTATACCAGGCAATCCGGAAGTAATGCGACCGTTGCTGGACGCACCACTTAAGGTTGTCGCGAGCGGCAAACCGGACATCATGGAATTTACCTGGCCAAACGGACGCACTTCCGAAATACGGCACATTCCGGAACTAAGCGAGTCAGGTGAAATTATCAGCGTACTGG
>JBASWL010000038.1:0-6680 GCA_049276455.1 Georgfuchsia sp.
TGACAGCACCGACGCCTTTGAGGGTTGATCCACCCGTTGCCATACCGGCAGCACCGGCGAGTTGAGCGCCTTTGCTCATCCTCGACATCATCCTGCCCATCGACAGCGCGCCATTACCATTGAGCAAGCCCTGCGCGATGCTGGTGAGCTGCAGCATCATGTAAGCCAGCGCTGCGCTAATGGCTGCCGTGAGGATCGAATTCACGAACAAGCCGGCCCAGGTGGCGTTGCTGATGTCCTGAGTGGTGTTCGCCAGAACCCCATTGCCCAAGGTCATGATCGCGGCGCCGACGACTTTGTAGAGACAGGCAGCGATCAGAAAGCGAAGCCAGCCGTCGAATAACCAGGATGTCGCGTGGAGCACCAGGAACGGAATAAACAGCGGTGCCAGAATGATGGCAATGGCGACCATGAATGTCCCCACCACCGCCATCAGAAAATAGATGACCGCCGATACCAGCAAAATAAGCGCTGCCGCGATCAGAAACATCATGGCGGGGATGTTCGCAAAAAACACCGCAAACGCCACGATGCCATCGGGAAGCGAGGAATGCGCCTCCTGGACGCCATCGGCCATCACCTTTCCGATCTGATCGCCAACCGTGGCGAAACTCTTGAAGAAACTGGAGAGTGCTGAACCAACGATGGCGGAGAGGCCACCATCGGTGCCGGAAATGGCCGCCGCGACATCGGACGTGAGCGACTGGACGAAATTCAGTATGGCGCCCTGTCCATTGGTGCCAGGCATCATCCAAAACGCAAATGCGATGAGAAAGACGGTACGTATATAGTTACCCGCGTATTCAATGAACTCTCCGCCTTCCAGAACCTGCGACCCCATTTGCCAAAACAGGGTGATCGCGGCAAGAACGGATAGCAAGGTAATGCCCAATCCTGCCGGGCGACCACCGCTTGGCTGCAGTAGATTTCGCTGCGCGCTCTCGGCGCTGTTCTGAACGGATTGCTCAATCCGGGTAAAAGCGTTGCTGAACTCGGTCGAGGCCTTCTGTCCGCCCAATTGGGGTTGCTGGGATTGATCCGCCATTACGGGTGCCATCACCAGCAGGGAAGCGATCATCACCAGACAGCGCCTCCATCGATTCATTGAAGCGCGTCCCTCATGGCCTGACTCCGTTTGTTGGCCGCATCGGCGGCATCCAGCAGGGACTGTTCTCTCACCGCATCCTGATCCTGCCTGACCGCCTCGGCCCTTTCGCGGTTTGCCATGAGCAAAGTGAGCCCGCTCATCTGGTCGGTCATGGTGTGATTGAGCGCCGCCACGGCGCCCAGTGCATCGACGGCCCCTTGAGCGCTGCCGGCCTGCTGCACTTGCTGATCGGCCCGGGTCTGATACGAGTAGACCTGGCGCGACAGTTGTTCGGCCTGTTGGTAGCGATTCTGGGCCGCACCGCGGCCGGCAGCGGCCTGATTCTTTTCCAGGAGGAGAATCTGATCCCAGGACATGCTGGAGGCCACGGACATGCGGTTCATGTCCTGACCAAAAGCGCCGGTCTGCTGGTAAAGTTGGCTGCCCTCGTTCATCAGCGTCGAGGACGATTGGTACACGTTCAGCAGCCGACCGCCAGCGCCGAGCAGCGCATTCATGTCCATCGAACCGCCAGCTTCCTGCACCATCTCTCGGCCGACTGCAGTTTGCGTAATATTGGCTGGCACTTGCTGAAGATTGCGCATCATCGCCATGTAGTGCTGGATCTCGACCGAATACTGGTTGAGCTGAGTCCCATACATGGCTGACGTTTGTGCAGCCGTAACCGAGTTCTTTACAAAGTTGGTTGGGTCGAAGACGACCATGGCGAAGGCAACCGACGATACGAATAGCGCCGCCAGAAGGCTTGCTACCCGACTAAGCAATGAGTTCTTGGACATACTCTTCACGCCAGTTTTCATATTGATCTCTCTGCTGGTAATGCTTCAGGAACACGGTTTGCGCCCGGGAGTCGCTGCGCAGACAGGCAAGGATTTCATTGGGGAACGACACATTCGCCATCCGCGCCATGGTTGGCGTCGTGATGTAGTAGTCCATCTTCGGCACCGCGTCGCGGATGCGGGCAACCTGTTCCGGGTGCAGTCCAAACTTGCCCACATAGAGATCCTCATGCGCGAATGCATTGCGGTTGGGCAGGAAGATCCGGTTCGGGATGTTGTCGATGAGGGTGCCGAAATAGTTAGATGCCGCGATCTCGGATAGCCCTTGGGTGGTAAGCACCAAAAACGCATTCAACTTCCCCAGCGTCCGCAACCAATCGTCAAGTCTTGCCGCGAATCGCTCGTACATCAGCATGTACCAGCATTCCTCGACGTAGATTAGCGTCGGTGTCCCGTCCAGGTTCATCCTGATCCGCTGGAAGGCGTACTCAAGGAACAGCGGCGCTACCAAGGCATCCTCAAAGAGTTTTCCGACTTCGATACACATCAGGTCGGACAACGAGAAATTGTCTTCGGTGTTGTCAAAAAATCTGGCGCGCGGCCCATTCCCTACCCACTCGGCCATTTCGTCGCTCAGTTCTCGGGTCAGGAAGTTGGTCAGGTATTTGAGGCTCCAGCGCTCAGGCGGCAGATTTGCGGTCTTTTCGACGGCATCCCAAATGCGTTCCGCATCACCGGCAGAAATGGGGCGGCCGCGACCCTGCAACAGCAGTTCGATCCATTTCGCCACCCACAGCCAGTAGTTCTTGTCGGCTAGCAACTGCAATGGATTGAGCTTGACCACCGACTCGACACCCGACATGTCGACATGCACGCCATCCATCAATAACGCCGGAATGCGGCACGAGTAATCCTTGTCGAAGATGAAAACCCGGCAGGGGAAGTATTTCCTGAATTGCGCAATCAGGAAGTTCATCAGTACCGACTTGCCGGCTCGGGTCGGCCCGATCACCAGCGTGTGGGCCTTGTCACCCTGATGGAAACTAAAAAAGAAAGGGACGTTCCAATCCGTCGATAATGCCGTGAGCGCTGGGCAATGGCGTTGCGTCTGCTCGCTGAGATAAGCGTTGATCGCCGATCCCGTGGCTATGGTGCGTATCGGCGCCAGGTCCGCCAGGTTCGAAGAGCTGACAAAGAACCAGCGCACCAATTCTTCCCACTGGCCGGGCAGGGTTCCGGCCCAGGCTGACAATAGATGAAGCTTTTCGCGCAGGGTCAGGAAGCCAAGGTTGTTGATGACCTGTGTGACCAGCCGCATACCCTCTTCAGATTCCTCAACTGATGCGCCGTAAGTCAGCACCGTCATGTTGTAGTAGCCGAAGAACCGGCGCTGCGTGGTCATAGACAACAGGGCGTCCGAAGCATCGCCGGCCACCGCCAACTGTCCCTCGTCCACCTTGCTGCTCGGGTTGCCGGATAGTCCCTCGCCAAGATACGTCATCAGCGATTTCGATGAATTGAGATTGTGTTTGCGGATGCCCTCGATGTAGGCCTTGGCCTTGAGGTTATCGACATAACGGAAACACATCGACACAGAGAGTTCAGCCGGCAACCGCAGCAAGTCATCCAATAGCCCCGGCGTCGTGAAGTTGGGCCACGCCTTAACGGTCGCGCCGGCAACGAAGGCCGGAGTATTGTGATCGAACAGTAGCGTATCCGTCCCCACGCTCAGGGTGTTGTCAGGCAGGTAGGAATCCAGATACTCGGTAATGTTGGGATCTGCTACCGACTGACCCGCCGTCGCCGGATTGCAGCGATCATGCAGAAACAGCCGCAGATCATCGTCGGCCAGCCGGCGCAATGACAGGCCGCGCACCGACTGATCGAAAGCCGATAGCATTTCCTCGAAGCGATTGATATCTCCAGCAAGCTTTTGCTGGTCATACGCAAAAGCCGATCCCATGCTGAAAACACTTTTTGTGGCCGCGAGAATGGCACCAAAGGTGGCCTGCCCCTGATGCATGAAATGGCTGACGCGATCCATGAAATTATCGATGCCGCCACCTTCGGTGTACAGCACGCTGAGCCAGTGCCGGTTGGCGAATTGACTGCCGTTGGTGAATTGCTGCGCCCATTGGCGATCGATGAAGTCGCTGACGCCATCGGGGAACTCGCCACCGGGATACAGCGTGGTGCGACGCCGATCCACGGTCCACCACAGGATGATGCGATCATCGAATACTCGAAGCGCATTTTCCAACGTTTCCGCCGCTTGCGTGCCTTCGTCAGTGCGGAGATCCGCCGCGTCGAGACCATCCAGGGCATAACAGGCCATCAGCGAACCATCCTTGTTCAGTATCAGGTTCGGCTCGACCTGCATCATCCACGGGATCAGTTCCCCATAGGGGAGCGAGGCTTTCTTCAGTTGCGCATCGCGGTCTTTCAGTTTCGGCATCAGAGCATGGCTCCAGCAGAAAATCCTACGGGCCGCGCATTGCGACGCTGCCACCGGCTCGGCCACGGATCGTAGGTGAGGCCTTGTCTCCGGTAGCGGACATAGATTTTTCGTGTCAATGGATCGCGCTTTGTCAGCCAGACCAAAAACATATGAATGACGACACCGGCAATCGCCCACCAATACACTCGCGCCGCCATGACAAAGGCCAACGTGAAGGCGAGATTGGCGGCGGCAAGGGACTTCTCGGCGCCGGCCATGATCTGCACTGTTTCATTGAGGGAAGCGTGCAGCGGACTTACCCTGACATCGCTCATCAGCCGAGTCCGCAAGCGCCAAGTGTGGCCGCAGAAGCGGGGAAAAGCGCCGACAGAAAACTTGCCGCGAATAGGGCCAGCGAGATCCCGAACAGGATCTTCATCAAGTCCTGGATCCAGCCCTTCAACTCCATGAACATGATCATGAGTCCGAGGGCG
Source organism: Georgfuchsia sp. (assembly GCA_049276455.1). GTDB lineage: Bacteria > Pseudomonadota > Gammaproteobacteria > Burkholderiales > Rhodocyclaceae > Georgfuchsia. Next base: position 4,819 of record JBASWL010000038.1, read on the forward strand.
ATGATCGCGACGAAGGCAAAAATACGCACCGCCTCCTGAAGACTCCCTGCCACGGAACAAAGGCTGCTAAGCCAGCCGCCGTTCCCTAATCCGGTGCTTCCGGAAAACTGGGCGAAGCTAGCCTGCGATGCAAGCAACAGGCCGACAAGCACCAACACCTTGACCGTGACAAGATTGGAGCCGACTCTTCGAATCAAGCGGTTCATAGCCTTCCTTTCAGTAGCTTGAAGTGGTAATCACGGTGGTCATGATCGTAGCCATGAATTTCCGCAATCTCGACGACACGTCGCACCCCGTCTACGTTGCCGCGTTCGAGGTGCACGACGTAATCGAAAGTGCGGCCAACTTGGTCACGAATCGCATCCAGCGGCCAGCCGATATCACAGGTCAGTACCAAGCCCTCCAGGCGGGCCAGCGCATCCCGGGCGCTGTTGGCATGAATGGTGGCGAAGCCGCCGTCATGTCCGGTATTCATGGCCTGCATCAAATCGAACGCTTCGGGACCGCGCACTTCGCCGACCACGATCCGGTCAGGCCGATATCGCAGCGCCAGCTTCACGAGGTGCCGAATGGTGATGCCGGCCTGTTCGTTGGCCTCGAAGGCCACCCAGTTCGGCGCCTTGACGTTGATCTCGCGAGTGTCCTCAATACTGATCACTCTTTCCCGTGTCGGAATGAGACCAATAGCGGCATTCAGGAACGTGGTTTTACCGGACGAGGTACCACCGGAGATGATGAAATTCTTGCGGTTGAGAACCGCTGTATGAATGAGTTCGAGCTGCGCCTGATCGATTCCACCGCTCGCCAAGTAATCCTCAAGCGTCAACACGACCGGATGATGGCGGCGTATGCAGATCGACGGGCCTTTGGTGGCGACAGTTTCGAGGGCCGCGGCGAACCGCAATCCTTCAAGCCGGGCGTCGATGATGGCCGTGGGACCATCCTTGTCGGCTGTCTTGCCCACGATCCGCGCGAGAACGTCGATCGCGCTGCTGATCGTCATCGCGTCGAGTTCGACGTCGACCTTGGATGACATACCGGATTCTTCGACCCAGACATCGTCCGGGCCATTGATCATGATTTCCTGGACGTTTTCTGCTTTCAGCCAATGACTGATCGGTTGCAGTATGTCGGCCAGCAACTCAATGGCGTGACTCTTTGATACGCGGTCCATGATTCAGTTCTTGTGGAGACGAACGAACTCTATGGACACCGTCGTTTTTGCAATTTACGAAACGCTAACCATGCCAAGAATCTTTTGCCGAAGCGTCCAATTCTTGTTTTTTTGAGTTGCTAAAGTTGCTAAGAACTGGCTGTGAGGTTTGGATTTTTTCGCCACAGGCTCCCGACTGCGTCAGCACCCATCAAGCAACACGAAGCCACTGGAAGAAGTGCCGTAGATGATTTCCGAGTAGAACACGTCTCCCCCAGGCTTTGGGCTCGAATCCGTTGTGACCGTGATCCTGGTTGGCGTTACGCCGCCTTGCATCAGAATCGCACGAATTGAATTTGCCCTTGAGCGTGCCAGTGCGAAATCGTCAGGGCCAGAGGGGCGACCTCGTACAGTCACGTCCCTACCGCTTTCCTGTATCTTCCTGGCCAAGGTTCTGATGTCGTCCTGTGCCCTCTTCGTCGGCTCTTCCGCACCATTACCAAAAGGCACATTCACCACCCGCGTCGTCTGCGACAGTGCGGGATCAGATTGGCATTGCGCAACATGATCCAGTTGCTGCAAAGAATCACTCTTCGAGGGAACAGAGTCGGTTCGTGTGGGCCGCTGATCCGTTTGTTTGGCTGACATTGGGTGGGCCGGAACATCTGCGGACAACCTGGTGACGGTCGCTTCTTTTACGCTCTTTCCC
>JBASWL010000039.1:0-13946 GCA_049276455.1 Georgfuchsia sp.
CTATCCCACCCGACGTAGAATTCATCAATCGCAAACCAACAGGTTATTGCTATGTCCGGCAACCGCTATTCCCTTGAAGTAAATCCGCTGCTGCCAGCCCGGCTCGCTCGTCTGGAAGAACTGGCCAATGATCTTCGCTACAGCTGGGATAATCCTACGCGGGATCTATTCTCGCGGCTACATCACAAATTGTGGCGCGCTGTCGGTCACAGCCCCAAGGCATTTCTCAAGCGGGTTGATCAGAGCATTCTGGACGAAGCAGCTCAGAATTCTGACTTTCTAAGTTCCATGGGGCGGGTACTGTCAGCCTATGACTCTTACCACGCCCGCCCGCCCCGGGATCGAGAGCCGCATATGGCAGAAGACGACCTGATCGCCTATTTCTGCGCCGAGTTTGGGTTTCACGAGAGCCTGCCGATCTACTCCGGCGGTTTGGGCATATTGGCGGGTGATCATTGCAAGACTGCCAGCGACATGCACCTGCCCTTTGTCGGGGTTGGCCTGCTCTATCGCCAGGGTTATTTTCTGCAGACCATAGATGGTGAAGGCAGGCAGGCTGCAACTTACCGCGATTCCGACTTCGAAGAACTGCCGGTGGCACCCGCTGTGCTCGATTCGGGCGAGGAGGTGTACGTCCATGTCGAGCTTCCGGGCCGCAGGGTTGAGATCAAGGTATGGCAGGTACAGGTCGGCATGGTCAAGCTCTATCTGCTCGATACCGACCTCGAACTGAATACACCTCATGATCGTGGCATCACACACCGTTTGTACGGCGGTGACCGCACAACCCGCATCGAACAGGAAATCATCCTTGGCATGGGTGGTGTGCGTGCCCTGCAGGCGCTGGGGCTGCGGCCCACTGTGTGGCACATCAACGAAGGCCACGCGGCATTCCTGTTGCTGGAGCGCATTCGGCAGTTGGTGATTAATGGCCTCGACTGTGCTGCTGCTATCGAGGCCACTGCCAGCAATACGGTGTTCACTACCCACACTGCCGTGCCGGCCGGCCATGATCAATATGCAGAAGCCATGATGAGGCAATATTTTGATGGTTACGCAAAAGAGATTGGCTGCGATATCGAGTTGTTGCTGGCGTTGGGGCGCATCAAGGGACAACACGAATTCAACATGACGGCCCTGGCCCTGCGCTGCTCTTCCTACCATAATGCTGTCTCCCGCATTCATGGTGAAGTTTCATCCAGAATCTGCCAGGATATCTGGCCGCAGATTGATCCGGAAGACAACCCGGTGGACCATGTCACCAATGGCATCCATGTTCACAGCTTTATGTCCGAACTGTGGCGTGACATATTCGACCGCGGTCCAGCACCAGGCTGGGATCAGAGTTTGACTGATGCAGAATACTGGCAATGGGTCGACAAAATCCCCGACTACCAATTCTGGAGCACACGACAATCAATAAAGGCCCAGATGCTGCATCTGGTTCGCTATCGCATTGGTGAGCGGCATAACCGCAATCATGGCTCTCAGTCCCATCTGGATCGCCTGTTGAGACTGGCTGACCCCTTTAACCCCAATGTATTGACCATCGGTTTCGCGCGGCGCTTTGCCACCTACAAGCGGGCCACGCTGCTGTTCCAGAATCTGGACTGGTTGCGCCAGATCGTATCTGATCCGGAACGCCCTGTCGTATTCATCTTTGCTGGCAAGGCACATCCGGCCGACGAACCCGGCCAGGCGCTGATTCGTCGCATCAATGAAGTCGCGGCCATGCCGGAATTCGAAGCGCATATTCTCCTTGCAGAAGGCTACGACCTGCATCTCGGACGACGCCTGGTGGCGGGTGTGGATGTATGGCTCAACAACCCTATCTATCCACTGGAAGCCTCCGGTACCTCTGGCATGAAGGCCGCCATTAATGGTGTTATCAACCTCTCGGTGCTCGACGGTTGGTGGGGCGAAGGATACAAGGCGGGCAATGTTGCCAATGGATGGGCAATCAAACCGGTTTCCGAAGTTTATGATGAACGTCGCAGGGACTATGAGGAAGCACGCACTTTCTACGAATTGCTTCAGGACAAGATAATCCCACTCTATTATGACCGTGGCCCCATGGGTTTTTCGCCCGGTTGGGTAGCAATGGCCAAGGCTTCCATTGCTACCATCGCACCCCGTTTCAATTCTGTACGCATGGTTGGTGAGTATGTGACCAAGTTCTACCGGCCGGCCGCCAACCGCTGGTCGCGTAGCAATGAGCAAGATTTCACCTGCTCCCGCCGGCTTGCAGCGTGGAAAACACAAATTCGTGTAGCCTGGGACGGCGTCAAGTTGCGCTGGGTGGACAACATCCGGCACCGTATCGGTTTTGGTGAGAGCATTCGTGTCGAGGTGGCAGTGCAACTGAATAAACTCGCACCTGACGACGTTCACATTGAGTTGTTGCTCGGCCGGCCAGATGCAGACTCACGGCAGCAACGCCACTTCAGGCTCGTACATCAGGGGCCGGGCGATCATGGCGAGGATATCTACAGTCTGGATCTGAAGCCTGATGTCTGCGGCAAGATCGAGTACCGCATTCGCGCCTATCCCCATCATGAACTGCTGTCGCATCCGTTCGAGATGGGCATGATGGTGTGGCTCTGAGAAAGAGTCCTGGAATGCGCATACTCTTCGTTACTCCAGAAATTGCACCCTGGGTCAAGACAGGCGGTCTGGGGGATATGGCGGCATCGTTTGCACCGGCCCTGCGTGACGAAGGTATTGATGTTCGAGTGCTGGTGCCCTGCTATCCCGCGCTGAAAATGTTTTTCCCGGACGCCCCCGTTGTTGCCGAGTTGAACAATCTGGGCGGCGAACTTCCCGACTCAGTCCTGCGCGCGGCAACAACTGCGGCAGGAGTACCGTTGCTGTTGCTCGACAACGCTGCGTGCTATCAGCGGTCGGGCAATCCTTACCTGGGGCCTGACGATCACGACTGGCCCGACAATGACATCCGCTTCGGCCTGCTTTCCCGCACGGCGGCATGGCTTGGCAGTGATGCCTGCACGCTCGACTGGCGCTGCGACATAGTGCATTGCAATGACTGGCAGACCGGACTTGCCCCGGCCTATCTGCATTACCTGCCGCAACGCCGTGCGCGTTCGGTTGTCACCGTGCATAACCTCGCTTTTCAGGGCATTTTTGAAAAACTGTCGTTGGCGCGGGTCGGGCTTCCCGGCCAGGCTTGGCATTTAGGTAGTGTCGAGTATCACGGTCAACTTTCCTTTCTCAAAGCCGGGCTCCAGCATGCCGATGCGATAACGACCGTTAGCCCCTCCTATGCGAAGGAGATCCGGACCGACGAAGGGGGCATGGGGCTGGGCGGGCTATTGCGCTGGCGCAGGGATAGTCTGGTCGGCATCCTCAACGGCATCGACACAGGGTTCTGGAATCCGGCCAGCGATGCGTTCATCGACTCTCATTATGATAGCCAGCGAATCGAGGAGAAGGCCGCCAACAAGCAGATACTGCGACGGGAACTCGGGCTTGATGAGTGCAATGATGTTCCGCTGCTGGGGGTGGTGAGCCGGCTTACCGAACAAAAGGGGATTGATCTTTTGCCACTGATCGCAGATGCGCTGGCGAAGATTCCCGTCCAATTGGCGATATTGGGAAGCGGCGAACCTGCTCTTGAGCAGCAACTGCTCAAACTGGCGCAACAGCATCCTGGCATGTTTGCTACCAGCATAGGATTCGATGAGAAACTGGCGCATCGCATTGAAGCCGGCGCAGATATTTTCCTCATGCCTTCCCGCTTCGAACCCTGCGGACTCAACCAGATGTACAGCCTGCGTTACGGCACACCCCCCATTGTGCGGGCAACCGGAGGACTTGCTGATACCGTTGTGGATTTCTATGCCAGGACGGCGCGTGACGGTAGCGCCAACGGCTTCGTGTTCCAGGAAGCCTCGGCAACGCAGTTGCTCGCCACGGTACGCCGGGCAGTGAATGTCTGGCACGACCCAGTCCGATGGCGTCGTCTGCAACGACAGGGTATGGCCACCGACTTCAGCTGGAAAAAGCAGGTGCGTAATTATGCTGAAGTCTATGAAGGGCTGATGCGGTAGGGGAAAACCCGGCTGAGCTGGATAACGCCCTCCGGGCGCCCTTGACATTTTCCCGTTGATAAAATTGATATGGCGTAAACGCAGACCCAGAGCGTGTCTACGAGTTTTCCCGGCAGGCAGGGCTTTTATCCGGTTTTCTTCTTGGGTATAATCGCGCCCTTTCCCGTTTCGACTGGAAAATAAGAAAAGTCCATTTACCTTCAGGGGTTTACCTCACCATGAGCTGTAACGAAAACATGGATTGCAACCGGCGGCGCCTGCTGGTAGCGACTTCAGTCGTTGGTGGTGTTGCAGGAATCACGGTAGCGACGCCGTTTGTTCTAAGCATGAACCCATCCGAGCGGGCAAAATCTGCTGGGGCTCCGGTCGAGGCCGATTTCAGCAAACTTGACCCAGGCCAGATGATGACCGTTGAATGGCGCGGCAAGCCGGTCTGGATCATTCGCCGCACCCCGGAAATGATCGATTCCTTGAAGAAGGCTGACGATATGGTCAGCGATCCGAATTCAGAACGGCCCAATCAGCCGGACTATGCGAAGAACGAAACGCGTTCGATCAAGCCGGAATACATGGTGATGGTTGGCATCTGCACCCATCTTGGCTGCTCGCCTGGAGACAAGTTCACACCGGGGCCCGAGTCAGGCATCAGTGCCGATTGGCCGGGTGGTTTTCTCTGCCCCTGTCACGGGTCAACCTTTGACCTGGCCGGCCGCGTGTTCAAGAACAAGCCCGCGCCGGACAATATGATAGTGCCGCCCTACAAGTTCGTTGGTGAAACCAAAATCGTCATTGGCGAAGACAATTCGACGGGAGTCTGATCATGGCAAGTGCAAATCCGGATAGACCCGTAACAACTGGCATTCTGGGCTGGCTGGATACACGTTTCCCGTCGGCATACGATTTCTACCGCGGCCATCTGGCGGGGTACTACGCACCAAAGAACTTCAACTTCTGGTATTTCTTCGGCTCACTGGCGATGCTGGTACTGGGGCTCCAGATCATTACCGGCATTTTCCTGGTCATGCACTACAAGCCGGATGCTTCGCTCAATGCTTCCGGCGTGCCGATCGCCTTTGCCAGTGTCGAATACATCATGCGCGACGTGCCATGGGGCTGGCTGATCCGCTACATGCATTCGACCGGCGCATCGGCCTTCTTCATCATAATTTATGCCCATATGTTCCGCGGCATGCTCTATGGTTCCTACCGCAATCCGCGCGAACTGGTGTGGATTTTCGGCATGATCCTGTTCCAGCTGCTGATGGCCGAAGGCTTCATGGGTTACCTGCTGCCGTGGGGCCAGTTGTCATACTGGGGCGCACAGGTCATCGTCAATATGTTCACGACAATTCCCTGGGTCGGGTCGGATCTTGCGCTTTGGTTGCGCGGCGATTTTGTCGTCAGTGACGCGACACTGACCCGCTTCTTCGCCTTTCACGTCATTGCCTTGCCGCTGGCGCTGGTCGGCCTGGTTGTGGTGCACATTCTGGCGCTGCACGACGTCGGCTCCAACAACCCTGACGGCATAGAAATCAAGAAGCACAAGGATGCTAATGGCATCCCGCTTGACGGCATTCCATTTCACCCCTACTACACGGTAAAAGACATTGTCGGCATGGCGGTGTTCCTGATGGTATTCGCCAGCGTCATTTTCTTCCTGCCTGAAGGCGGCGGCTATTTTCTCGAGAACAACAACTTTGTTCCGGCCGATCAGTTCAAGGGGCCGCCGCACATTGCGCCGGTATGGTACTTCACCCCGTTCTATTCGATCTTGCGCGCCAATACCGTTAATTTCTTCTGGATCGATGCCAAGCTGTGGGGCGTCATCAACATGGGGCTTTCGGTGATGATTTTCGCCCTGCTGCCCTGGCTCGATCGTAGTCCGGTCAAGTCGATCCGCTACAAGGGACCGATCTTCAAGTCGGCGCTGGCCATTTTTACTGTTTCGTTTCTGGTGCTGGGCGTACTCGGAACGCAACCTCCAGAGCGGTGGAGTTGGGGGCCGCTAACAGCACAGATTTGTACCGTACTGTATTTCCTCTTCTTCCTGCTGATGCCGATCTACAGCAAGATCGACAAATGCAAGCCGGAACCGGACCGGGTGACGTCGAAATGAGAAAACTGCTGATCGCATTTTTGATGCTGCCGTTGCTGGCGTTTGCCAATACCGAGATCCATCTGGACAAGGCGCCGGACCGCAGCGGCAATCAGGCCGCGCTGCAAAATGGCGCGAAGATATTCATTAACTATTGCCTGAACTGTCACTCGGCTTCCTTCATGCGCTACAACCGGCTGCATGACATTGGCCTCAGCGAGGCGCAGATCCGTGACAACCTGCTGTTCACCGCCGACAAGGTGGGCGAATTGATGCGCGTCGCGATGCAGCGCCAGGATGCCAAGGTGATGTTTGGGGTTGCACCACCTGATTTGACGCTGATCGCCCGCGTAAGGGAGTCGGACTGGCTGTATACCTATTTGCGCGGCTTCTACCGCGACAATTCTCGCCCCTCGGGCTGGAACAACACTGTATTCGCGAATGTCGGCATGCCACATGTGTTTTGGGAGTTGCAAGGCGATCAAGTGATGGGTGACGACCATGAGCTGAAACTGGCCAGGCCCGGCAAGCTGACCCCGGAGCAGTATGACAATATGGTCGCCGACCTGGTGGCTTACCTCAAGTACATGGGAGAACCGATCGCAGGCTATCGCAAGTTGCTGGGCCCGTTGGTGCTGTTAGGCATTGGCGTATTTTTTATGTTTGCCTATGCTCTGAAGAAAGAGTACTGGAAAGACGTTCACTAAACCTTTTGGGATCGAAACTGCTATGGGACATCGTGAAATAGCTTCACCCGCCGCGCGCAAGGTCGTGCGTGACGCCGACTATTCATGGGGCACCAGTGCCATGATGAATTTGTATTCCGGAACGACAGATCCGTTCAGCCATCGTTGCCGTATCGTCCTCTATGAAAAGCAAATGGACTTCCAGGTCATTGATGTCGATCTGTTCAACAAGCCCGAGGATATTGCGGTCATTAACCCGTACAACCGAGTGCCGGTGCTGGTTGACCGTGATCTGGTACTCTACGAATCGAACATCATCAATGAGTACATCGACGAGCGTTTCCCGCATCCACAGTTGATGCCGCCGGATCCACAGACTCGTGCCCGCGCCCGCCAACTGTTGTACACAATGGAGCGTGAGTTGTTCAGCCATGTCGAGGTTCTGGAAAAGAATCTCAAATCGGCAGACAAGTCGCGAGTCCATATCCGCGATCGCCTGGCCGAACTGGCACCGATGTTCCTCAAGCAGAAGCATCTGCTGGGCGAGGATTTTTCGATGCTGGATGTGGCCATCGCTCCCCTGTTGTGGCGTCTTGATCATTACGCTATTGAATTGCCCAAGGTGGCGGCGCCGATCATGAAATACGCCGAGAGAATATTCTCGCGTCAGGGTTTCATTGATGCGATGACCCCCTCTGAAAAAATCATGCGCCGCTGAACACGGTGACACTGCTTTCCACCAAGCCCTACCTGATTCGTGCCATCCACGAATGGTGTCTGGATCAGGGATTCACGCCCTATCTGCAAGTGGCGGTAGACAGCCGTTCGCGCGTACCGCGCGAGCATGTGCGCGAGGGGCAGATCGTACTTAACGTCGGCACGTCTGCAGCCAATCAGTTGATGTTGGGCAACGAGGAAATACAGTTCCAGGCTCGCTTCAGCGGCACCATATTTTCGGTGCGGGTGCCGGTCGATGCAGTTCTCGCAATCTACGCCCGCGAGAACGGGCAGGGCATGGCATTTGAAGTCGAACCTGTCGGGGCGGACCCCGGTGCGGAGCCGGAGGCGCCGACCTTGGTGAATACTCCATCGCCGGATGATGGCCCGCCTGATCCGAAGCCCGTGGCGGGTGGCCGCAGCCGCTCGCACCTGACGCGCATCAAATAGATTGCCCGCCTAAGGCATGATCTCGACGTATTCGTAAATCTCGGCGTCGGTGATCTGTTTTCTTGCAGGTAGCGCCAGACGTTTGAACCAGCCATGCGGATCGTGCCGGTCAACTTCCTGGCCAATAAATTTAATCAGTTCGCAAATTGGTTCTACTACGTTGCGACGATAGCCCTCGTCGTTTTCGACATAGCCGCGGTAGAGATTCTTCATGCAATTGCGGCGGCACCATGAAAACGCTTCGCAGCCCTCGCAGGGCATGTCGGCGGTAGGCTGCAAGGGACTCTTCTTCAGCCAGTTGCTCTGGATATCACCCATTTTCATTTCTGCGGCGTACATCATGTCGGGGCAGGGATAGATCTCGCCACTCGGCATGACATTGATGAGGTGCGTGGATACCCGGCACTGGGTCAGTCCGGCGTAAAGCTCACGCCCGCGCGTTGGCAACACCTTGTTGCGGACAATACCCATCAGAGGTACCAGCGGATAAAGGGTGTCTGTGCGCGAGAAGAACTTGTCGATCAGGCGAACCAGAACGGCTTTGCGTTTTTCCAGCGAGTTACCGGCGTACATTTCATCGGCGACAAACTGCCAGTAGAGATAATCCACGGCTTCAATGGCCGTCGCCAGTTCATCGAGTTCCTCGAAGGTCGTATCGGGATTGCCCCAGGTGACGCGCGCGGTAATCGTGCCACCAACGCGCTCATGGATATGGCCGAGATTGCGGATGACCTGGCGCCAGATACCCCGGCCGCGGTAGCCATCCGTCGTCTGTTCGCCGCCATCGATGGACACCAGAATGTTCGAGAAACGTGCCAGCATCCAGTCGGGCAGGTCGTCGAGTAGCGTGCCGTTGGTCTGCAGCTGGTAACGGAATTCAGGGAAACGCCGCATCACCTCCTGCATCATCTTCTGATTGAGTGTGGGTTCTCCACCATAGAAGGTGACGTAGATTTCCTTGCCGGCAAGATGTTTCTCGACGAAAGCGGATAACTGGTCAATGTTGTACTTAAGCTCGGTCTGCGAGCCCAGCACTTCGCCCACACCGAGCGAACAGTAGGTGCATTTCAAATTGCATTTGAGCGTGGTCAGAAGTTGCAGTTCGACGCGACTGCCGACAATGGGGGCGATAGCCGAATCCGGCACAGTTACCGGACTTGAGGCTTCAAGAGCAAGGGGAGACATGGTTTTGTTCCGGGCCAAATGAACAAGGCTGTGATGCGGTGCATCGCAGCGGCGGGGATTCAGCTAGCGGCAGGAAGCGGAGGGCCGGTCTTGTGGGCGGCGATGACGCCAAAACGCAGCCAGGCCGCGGCTACGCTGGGTGCAACGATGCGGGAACTCAGGCAGGCACAGAGGCGGGAATACATGGGTACAGGACTTGTTGATTAACCATGCGCAATTTTATATCACTCATGCCTCAGGGTCGGCCGGGTGTGAAGATCCCGATTTTCAATTCTGATACGAAAGCCCTTGTCATTGTTTATTCGTGCGTATGGGCTTGAGCCATGGAAATCTTCAATCGATCAATCAAGGTATACTTGAATTTCAGGCCAGCCCGTTCCCATTTCCCATCCATGTATCTGAATTACTTTGGCTTTACCGAAGCGCCTTTCTCCATTGCACCGGACCCGCGCTATCTTTACATGACACGGGGCCATCAGGAGGCGCTCGCGCATCTGCTTTATGGCGTGAATGGTGATGGCGGCTTTGTGCTGCTCACAGGTGAGATTGGCGCGGGCAAGACCACGGTATCCCGCTGTCTGCTCGAGCAGATTCCCGACTCCTGCGATGTGGCCTATGTCTTTAATCCCAAGCTGACCGTTGAAGAATTGCTGTCGACCATTTGCGTCGAGCTGGGCATCGCCTGTCCGCCCGGGAATACCAGCATCCGGGTCTTTGTCGATTGCATCAACGCCTACCTGCTCGATGCCAATGCCAGGGGCAGGCATACGGTGCTGATCATTGACGAGGCACAGAATCTTTCCGCCGAAGTTCTGGAGCAGATGCGCCTGCTCACCAATCTTGAAACCAATCAGCGCAAGCTCCTGCAGATCATCCTGCTGGGCCAGCCGGAGCTGGCAGAGATGCTGGAGCGGCCCGGATTGCGGCAGCTTGCGCAACGCATTGTCGCGCGCTACCACCTCGGCTCCCTGAGCAAGCCGGAAGTCGCTGCTTATGTTCGGCATCGTCTCGAAATGGCGGGGACGCAGCGCCAGATTTTTCCCGAAGCGCTGATGGGTCGCCTGTATCGCCTGAGCAAGGGTGTGCCGCGGATCATCAACGTGCTTTGTGATCGGGCGCTGCTGGGGGCTTATACGCAGGGCAAGGAGCGGGTGGATCGTGCCACACTGGCTCAGGCAGCGCGCGAGGTATTTGGCTCCCATACGATGCCTGGCCACACCAGGCGCCGCAGTGTTGCAGCAGTACTTATTCTCGCCTTGGGCGGTGCGCTGGCGCTGGGGGCGTATCAGTGGCTGCAGCGCGACAGCAAGACATTGGCAGCGCTGTTTGTTGGCACCAAGTCCGAGGCAAAGCTGACACCAACTGATATGGTCAGCACATTGCCGGCGTCGACACAGACGCTGGCCTGGCCGGAGGCTGTGCCGCGCGAGCAAGGCAGGGCGATGGCTTACGCCGCATTGTTCCAGGCATGGGGTGTGGCGTATGTGGATGGCGATGCCTGCCTGCAGGCCGAGAGTGCGGGCTTGAGCTGCCGCGTAGCACGCGGCGGACTGGATGAACTGCGCGAAACGAATCGGCCCGCAGTGATGTCCCTGCGCGACGACCAAGGCCAGGAGTTCTATGCGACATTGACCCGGCTTGATGGCAATTCGGCCACACTGGTCATCGGCGGTGAAACCAGACAGGTGACGCTGGAGGCTCTGGCGCTCCAGTGGTCAGGGCACTACACCGTGCTGTGGCGTTTGCTGCCGCAAGCGCATGAGCCCATCCAGTTCGGAGAACGCGGAGCAGCAGTGGCATGGCTGAGCCAGCAGCTCACACAAGGGCAGGACGATGCGGCACAGACCGATCCCGTGTTCGATGATGCCCTCCTGCGGCGGGTCAGGCAGTTTCAACTCGAACAAGGATTGATACCCGATGGGGTGGTTGGGCCGCAGACCCTGATGCGCCTGAGTATTCTGTCCGATCATTTGGCGCCGCAGCTGGTGCCCGATCTGGAGGGTAAGTAGGCATGTCATATATCCTTGATGCCCTCAGAAAATCCGACCAGCAGCGCCAGCGCGGTGCGACGCCGACACTATTGACGCCACAGGCTGCTTCGGTAGTGACCGGGCGCCGCCTGTCCATGCCTCATGTCCTGCTGGCAGTGCTGTTGATGGGTGTCGGTATCGTGGTGGGTGCGTTGCGGCCATGGCAGAGCGAACCGCCGGCTGCAACGCAGGCTCCGCTGACAGTACAAGCGGCAAGGCCACCTGTTGCGACGACACAGCCGAAATCAACTCTGCGTCCATCTCCGGCCCCGGTGCAGGTGCCTATGCCCATCCCTTCAGAGCCGCAGTTACCGGTGCAGATAACCGCGCCTGCAATGCCCCCCCCCGCATCTGTCGCGCCGCCCGTCCCGGTTGCGGTTCCTGCTCTGCCCCCTGCGACCGAAAAGCCCGATGCTGCTGTCGCCCAGGAGCAGAAAGTGATGACAATGGCGGAACTGCCGTTATCGATACAGCAGGAAATCCCGAACATGTCGATTTCTGTTCACGCCTACTCACGCTCTGCTCAGGAGCGTCTGCTGGGCATCAACGACCGCATGCTGCGCGAAGGTGATTTCCTGATACCGGGCCTGCAACTGGAACAGATAACGCCGGATGGCATGATCATGCGCTACAAGGGATATCGCTTCTGGCACGCTGCGCGCTAAGCCAAATGGTGCGACGACATGCGCACTGCCTGTCTCTGCCCACTTGCACGTGCACGACATAAATTTCTTCGCGCTTCGCAATCTACGCTGACAAATCTTGCCTCTGCCTGTTTAGGGCAGGGATGATGCCTATCTTTCATCACTGGACTTACAGCCCGTTGATGGCTTCTGAGTGGGCTGTGGACCGCTTTGGTGGGTAATCTTTGACGGGGCAGCCTGAAAGGGCGTGGAGATCCCGCAAAACGCCGTCATCGCCAGCGCAGCGCGGCGATCCAGCAAAATGCCCGTCATCGCGAGCGCAGCGCGGCGATCCATGGTTCCATGAATTGTCACGTAGGCCACGCTTCCTTGCTATGAGCTGAGGGAATCCCTGCAGGATGACGGAATCGGACTTTATCGGTGTTCCGTAGCAATTTCGAATCGTCTGAATCCGGTGAGAACACAAACCAGAGCCATTGCAAGGTTTCAGTTTCGTAAAACCGGAAAATAACCAGACTTCAATAATGGTTACTAAACAAATTTTAAAAAAACATATATATCAGATAGATAACAAATGTATAAGCACATATATAATTATAGGAAATAATAATCCAGAAAAATAAATTGGCAGAAATACATCTTGATTGATATATATCAAATCAACCACTATCAGCCTCAGTACCATGCAACGGGTTACAACAAGTTACAACTGAAGTCTTTACTCATTTGGGGTATTTTGAAAGGGGTCGTACATGAGGTCTTTAAATCGTACTAACAGCCGATCATTGATTGGCTGGTTGAAATTGGCAGCCGTGGGCTTGTCAATAGCCACGCTCGCCGCCTGCGGTAGCGATGGCAGCAATGGTAGTCAAGGTGCTCAAGGTGCTCAAGGTCCTCAAGGCGAGGCCGGCACTCCCGCAGACCCGGCTGCACTTGATGCCCTGACAGCACAAGTCACCGAGCTGGCACAGGCGGCCAATCCCGAGTCATGTGCAACCTGCCATACCGGTGCCACGCCTGTTGCCGAGTCAGGATCCGGGCACCAGGCTGTCTATGATCAATATAACGATGCCACCAAACTGGCCGTTACCATTGATGATGTTACGACTGCCGCCGGCACATCAACCATGACGTTCACCGCAACATATGGCGGTGTAGACATGACGGCCGCCGATGTTAATGCCTGTAAGCAGAAAAGGTTGTACGCAGCGACTTACGATAGTGCAACTCGCAAGTTCAATACCACGTTCTCATATAGCGCTGGTACCTTGACAGATGTAGGACCTGGCCAAATGACTGTGACGGGTTCTTCAGCCTGGGCGCCGGAGACATCGAATGCACAAGTCTATATCGTGCTTCAGTGTGGCGAGCAACTCGAAGGTACGAGCCTGTACGACGATGTGATCAACGTAGGCAAGACCTATGGCGATGCAAATACCTATGCTTCCACAGCCAACGTATCGGGCTGCGAAAATTGCCACGGCGCACCGTTCCTGAAGGCGGGCTACCGGGGTGCCGAAGCTATTGGCCTACAAGATTTTGCCGCTTGCAAGAGTTGCCACTATGACACCAAGACTGGCGGCCATCAAGACTGGCAGTTGCTGAAGGATGATCCGGCAAAATATGCTGATTATTATGCTCTGGCCAAGGCTGCTACGGCTTCTGGTGATTCTGCACATAACAGCGTCAAGAAGAACATGACGGCGGATGAACTTACCGAGTACGCATATACAGCCAATGTCATGAGCGATGTGCATATGTCGCACAACATGGAGTTCCCCTATCCACAGTCCATGCGGAACTGCAAAACCTGCCACGATGGTAAGCTTGATCTGATCCTGACGGATGCCAACTTCAAGCCGGAAACCTGCATCAGCTGTCACTCGCTGCAGGGCATCAAGGACAAGATGGCAGCGGCCAACTATAACCACTCCTCCATCATCGCCACGACGGCAGCCCTGAAAACAACGGATTGTTCCGCAGCATGTCATACAGCGGGTGGTGGTGCTCCCATGTTCGCCGATATCCACAGTGGCTATGATCCGAAGATCTATACGGATGCAGGCGTCAAG
>JBASWL010000040.1:0-2743 GCA_049276455.1 Georgfuchsia sp.
GAGACGGCCAACGCCATCTGGCGCGGACGCGGCTTCCAGCTCAACGCCGATGCCTACATGCACCGCCAGGCCCTGCTCGCCAGCCTGCCGATGACGCTCTCCGAGACCTTCCACAAGGATCTGGCCAAGATGCGCCGCGTCACGCGCAAGACCATGGCCAATGCGATCCACATGGCGCCGCTGATCGCCGAATGGCGCGGCACGCGCACCCCGGCCCTGGTCTTCGGCGGCCGGCGCGGCCAGTTGATGACATTGGACATTTTCGACAACGACCTGGGCAACTACAACTTCGCCATCATCGGCGCACCCGGTTCGGGCAAGTCGGTGTTGATGAACGAGATGGCCTGGTCCTACCGCGCCATCGGCGCCAAGGTGTGGATGCTCGACCTCGGCCGCAGCTTCGAAAAATTATGCCGCAAAGCCAATGGCACCTACATCGAGTTCCGACCCGACGTCGATATCTGCCTCAATCCGTTCACCCACATCGTCGACATCAATGAGGACATCGACATGCTGGTGCCGGGCATCTCCAAGATGTGCTCGATGCAGCACACGCTGGAGGAGGTTCAGTACAAGGCCATCTCGGCCATGGTCCTGAAGCTGTGGCGCGAATACGGCAATGAGTTGCGCATCACGGCGCTACGCGATGCCTTCAAGAGCGGAACCATCGAGGAACTGGGAATCGTCGGCGACCAGCGCATCAAGGATCTCGCCATCATGCTCAACCCGTACGCACGCGGCGGGCAGTACGAACGTTTCTTCGAAGGCCCCAACAACATCGATTTTTCCAACGACTTCATCGTCATCGAGAACGAGGAGCTGAAACGCCGGCCGGACCTGCATGCCGTGGTCAACATCCTGCTGCTGCACCGGATCACCGGCGAGATGTACCTGACGCGCAACCGGCGCAAGGTACTCTTCATCGACGAACTGAAGCAGCAGCTGGGCGACAGCGGCGCCGACGATCCGGTCAAGGCCGCCGTGATCGAGGAAGCCGCGCGGCGCGCGCGCAAGTACGGTGGCGCCCTGGGTACCGCGACTCAGAGCGCCGACGATTTCTACGGCTCGGCGCAGATGGAAGCCGCCTTCAATTGCTCGGACTGGGTGTTCCTGCTGCGGCAAAAACCCGAGTCCATCGAGATGCTCGACCGCAAGGGCCGACTCACCATGGACGAGCCGAAGAAGCGGCTGTTGAACTCGCTGCGCACCGAGGCCGGCGTGTTCTCCGAGGTATACATCTCCTCCCCGGTGGGCGAAGGGGTGGCGCGCAACATCCTCGATCCGGCAACGCATTTATTGTTTTCCAACAAGCTGGAAGACAACGCACCGATCGACGAACTGCGCGCCCAAGGCCTGTCGATTGATGAAGCGATCAGCGAACTACTGCGGCGCCGGGGGCATGCGGGATGAAGAGTGCACTCTCCCAACTGCTGGTCCACAGCTTGATCACCCTGTTCGTGGTGGCCGCATCGCTCGCGGCCTATGACCGCATGGTGCTGCGGCCGGCCCTGATTATCGGCGTGGTCGATGTGGCCGAGGTGTACCGCGCCAAGGAGGCCGAGTTCACCCATATCCTCACCAAGACCAGTTCGGAGGAAGACCGGCAGAAGGCGCTGCTGATGGCGCGGGCCTTTGCCCAACGTCTACCCGCCGCGCTCGATGAGTTGCCGCGCGAGTGCAACTGCCTGGTGGTGCTGAAGACGGCCGTCGCGGGTGCCACGCCGAACACCATCGATCTGACGGCCAGCCTGCGCAGAAAAGTGGCAGCCCCATGAGCACGGAACTTGTCCAGGCAACAGTACCGAGTGCCGCGCCGATACCGAACGGAGAACAGCGTGTCCTCAATCATTTTGCCGGGTTCCTGCGCCATGCGCATCGGCGTTGGTACCTTTACCTGCCGATCTTCGCGGTCTGGGGCTTGGCCTACATACGCCTGTTCGTCGCCCCCACACCACGCCTGCCGTTGCTCTTCAACTGGACGCCGAGCCTGCCGTACCGCGTTGCATGGTTACAGTACAAACACCCACCCTTGCGGCGTGGCGACTTCATTGTCTTCGCTTTTGCCGGCTCGGCGCAGACGCGTTATCCGGGGCTGCGCGGTCAGCCCTTTTTCAAGATCGTGCGCGGCTTGCCGGGCGATGTCGTCACCGTCGCCGGACGGCATGTGGCGATCAACGGCGAGGAAGTCGGCGTCGCCAAGACACGCGCCTACGACCATCGGCCGCTGGCGCCGATCAACCCAACCGTCATTCCACCCAGACAGTACTACGTGCAGGGCACCAGTCCCGACTCTTTCGACTCGCGTTACCAGGACAGCGGCCTGGTCAGGGCAAAGCAGGTCATTGGCATCGTGGTCCCGTTGTTCTGAGACACCCATCATGCCCCGTGCCCTCTTTGCCCTTGCCTCGTTCAGTCTCCTGCTCAGTTTCCTATTGGGTCTCGTGGCCAGCCCGCTCGCCTGGGCGCAAACCAGTCCGGCCCGCGGCGCGCTCAACGCAGCGCAAAGCGCTCAAAGTTTTCAGCGCAGCGACGACATGCCGCTGGCTGACTATCTGGGTTTCCTGCGGCAGATCGCCCCCGCCGCAGAGGATGGGGCCAGGGACTATCTCGCGGCCTTCGAGCGACGCTGCGGCCGGGCACTCACCACGGCCGAATTGCGCCGCGCAATGTCACAGGGCGACGGCGATCCGGTGCTGATGGGACTGATCCGTGCCAGCCAACTGCGTGATACCGCCGCGCGCGA
>JBASWL010000041.1:0-6397 GCA_049276455.1 Georgfuchsia sp.
ATTTAATTACTCCATTGGTATTATGCCATACGCTACAATAGATTTGCGCACTTCTACACTTACAAGTGCTAACTTAGGGAGAGCAAAGACTACAGACGAAACCGCTACCACGAGTTTTCGAATAGAGCCAAGTTTGAACAAAAGGCAAATCTAATTAAATCTGGAGGCAATGAGTCATTGCGTTTCAATCACTGCTTTACGCGATACAGTGCGAACTCTTTCCCGTCTCCAATCTTGCAGCGCAGACGCCAGTCATCTCCGTGTTGTAGATAATCGCAGTTGAGTTGCTCGCCGTTCACTGTCGTTAACGTCGCAGTGCCAAAGCGGAACCTCATCTTCTGTTTGATGAATAAGTGCTTGTGCTCCGGGGCCCAGCCAAACCGGAGCGCCTGCTCCCCGGTTACGTCCTCACGTAACTCACCTGCCACGCCGGTATAGGTTTTCCCGTCGAGCGTTACGGTGATATGAGTCATACCAAAAAGGATTGGATGTTCTACGGTAGCAGTCACCTGGTTGCCTGACTCGGGCTTGAGAATCGAGGTCTGGCAAGCTGCCAGTAGCCCGGCCGCGACGATTAGAGTGAGTACGATTAAACGAGTTTTCATGGAATATCTCCTTTAGTTCTGACCAGAATTTATCGGATTGGCACTGCTCGGATAATGTCCGTGACGTAAATCCATCCGGAGTTGGTCTGGCTAGTGCGCGCAGATGTGCGGATGACCTCGACCAGTTCATCCACGTGACCGCCTTCGCAGTGAAGCTCCAGCTTGTATTCGTCTACCACCTCGTCGCCGAGATCGAGCGAATAGTGTCGCTCACCTTTGTCGAGCGCAAGAAGCGAGCCCTTGACCATGTAAAGCGTCAGGTTGTGATCGTCAGTTCCCGTAGCACTCCAGGCGGCTGATCCCTTGAGCGCTGCGATCACATCCGCAACGCGGTTACGATGCACATAAGCTTTGATTTCCTTCATGTTGATGCTCCTTCAGTAGATATTTCGCGGCGGGCACGTCGCTCCGCGCGTTGCTCCGACCACTCGTATAGGAGTGGCAATAACAACAGCGTGAGTGCTGTGGAAGTAAATAGTCCGCCAACAACGACCGTCGCTAAAGGCCGCTGCGTTTCAGCGCCAACCCCGGTGGACAGCAGCATCGGAATCAGGCCAAGAATCGCCACCGATGCAGTCATCAGTACCGGCCGTAATCGCAACGCTGCCCCTTGCCTTACAGCGTCGCGGATAGACAATCCCTGTCGCCGCAAATCGTTGAGGAACGACACCAGCACAATGCCATTAAGCATCGCTACGCCAAACACCGCGATGAAACCGATTGCCGATGGCACCGACAGGTACTGCCCCGTGACGAATAGCCCGATGATGCCGCCGATGATCGCGAAGGGGATATTGGTGATGATCAACGTAGCGTGGCGCAGCGAATTGAAGGCGGTGTACAGCAGGATAAAGATCAGCCCAATGGTCAGAGGCACAATGATGATCAGGCGGGCCATGGCGCGTTGCTGGTTTTCGAAAGCGCCGCCCCACTCGATCCAGTAGCCTTCAGGCAGCTTGACTTGGCTTCGGATACGGGTTCCCGCCTCCTTCACGAAACCGTCAACGTCACGGCCTTTCACGTCCATCTGGATCACGGCGTAGCGCTGCAACTGCTCGCGCCGCACGAAGGAGTAGCCTTCGTCCGTTTCGATGGACGCCACGCGCGACAAGGGCACGAGCGCACCATCCTGGGTACGAATGGGGATGTTGGCGATGGCCTGCAAACTGTCGCGGAAAGGCGCGTCGAGACGTACCGCGATGTCGAAGCGACGCACACCGTCAATTACAGTGCTAACCGCCTTGCCTCCGATGCCGGTTTGCACCACCTCCAGAATTTCATCGGCGTTGATGCCATAGCGCGCAGCTTCCTGCCGGTTTACCTTCAGTACAATTTGCGGCTTGCCCTTGTTTGCTTCCAGTGACAAGTCCGTAACCCCCGGTACTTTGCCCAGTACACCTTGAAACTGCGTGGCAAGACTATCCAGCGTCGCGAGGTCCGGACCATAGACTTTAAGCGCCAGTGTTGCACGCACCCCGGAAATCAATTCCTCCACGCGCATCTGGATAGGTTGGGTGGCGGCAAACACCGCTGTCGGGATAGCTTGCTCCAGCTTTTCCTGCATTGCCTCAGACAGGGCGGCCATCGGCATCTTTTTCGGCCACTCGTTCTCGGGCTTTACATCAACCAAAATTTCCATGTAATTGGCGTCACCAGTTTCGCCCTTTTCGGCGCGTCCGGCCATCGCCAGCACCGACTTGGTCTGCGGAAAGTTTTTCTTGAGCACGGCGTCGATCTGTTGCGACACGCGTATCGATTCCTCAAGCGAGGTGGAGGGAATGCTGGTGACGCGAAACATGATCGAGCCTTCCTGCAATGTCGGCATGAACTCCTTGCCGAGCAGTGGGAATAGTGCCGCGGATAAACCCAGCAGGGCGAGTGCAGTGACGAACACCTTTTTCTTATTAGCCAGCGACCAGTCCAAGAGCGGTAGGTAAAGGCGCTTCCCGCTGCGGACGAGCCATGTGTCCTTCTCTTCCTTAGGCTTGAGAATGAGCGCCGAAAGCACCGGCACCAGCGTCATGGTGAGCAGCAGGGAACCCACCATGGCAAACGTGATGGTGAGCGCCATCGGTTTGAACAGCTTGCCTTCCAGTCCGGTTAGCGAGAACAGTGGCATGAACACCACGATAATAATCAGGATGGAAAACGCGACCGGGTTAATGACTTCACGCGCCGCTTCCAGAATGACGTGAGTTCGGTCAACCGGCTTGTCTGCATGACGGGAAAGCAGTCGGAAACTGTTTTCCACCATCACCACCGCGCCGTCCACCATCATGCCAATGCCGATGGCAAGCCCCGCCAGCGACATGAGATTAGCCGAAAGGCCAAAGTATTGCATCAGCAGGAAGGCAATCAACATCGCTAGCGGGAGGGTGACGATGACAACCACGGCAGAGCGGATATCACCAAGAGACAGGAACAAGATGATGGCAACAAGGATCGAGCCTTGCAGCAAGGCATCTTCGGCGGTCTTGACTGCTTTCAGCACGATTTCTGTACGGTCGTACACCGGAATAATCGACACCCCTGCCGGTAGTGCCTGCTGTGCAATTTTGATTTTCGCTTTCACGGCATCAGCAACGTTCTGAGCGTTTTCACCGACCCGTGCCAGCGCCATACCAAGCATTACCTCAACACCATTACGCGTGATGGCGCCTAAGCGCAGCGCTGGCCCTTCTTGTACCCGGGCTACGTCACGTACGTAGATCGGAGTGCCCTCACGTTGTGCAACGACAATCGAACCGATGTCGCGGCTGTCCGCCACCAGCCCCAATCCGCGCACCAGATACTGCTCCTGTCCAAGGTTCACGTATTGACCACCCACCTGCCGGTTATTAGCGGTCAGCGCCTCAATCACCGTCTTGAAGGTAAGCCCGTATTTGATGAGCTTTTGTGGGTCAATCAGTACCTGGAACTGCTTTTCCTGACCACCCCATGACATCACATCATCCAAGCCGGGAGCCGTTCGTAGCACTAGGCGTACGTTCCAGTCCTGTAGCGTGCGCAAGTCCATCGCCGAAAGTTTTTTATCCGCCGATTCGATGGTGTACCAGAATACCTGCCCGAGGCCGGAACTGTTCGGCCCCAGCACCGGCTCGCCGTAGCCTTTGGGAAGGCGTTCCTTGGCCTCCAGCAGCTTCTCCCCGACCAAGCGCCGGGCGAAGTAGATGTCCACGTCATCCTTAAAATAAACGCTGACATAGGACAACCCGAACATCGAAAGAGAGCGGATTTCTTCCACCCCGGCCAGTCCAGCCATCGCGGTTTCAATCGGGAAAGTCAGCAGTTTCTCGACATCCTCGGCAGCCAGTCCGGGAGATTCGGTATAGACATTCACTTGCACCGGAGTCACGTCGGGAAGCGCGTCAACTGGAATCTGCAACCATGCACGCACGCCGAAAATCACCAGCAACACAAATCCCACCAGTACCAACAGTTTGTAACGCAGGGAAAGATCGACAATTTTGTTTAGCATGATGAGCTTCTCAATGTTCTTCGCTGATCTGCGATTTCAAGAGGCGAGCTTTTAGCGCATACGCACCTGCGACCACTACCTGTTCCCCAGCGGCCAAGCCGGATTTCACGACTGTATGCTCGGATAGTTTGTCGCCGGATTCAATTGCACGTGCTTCGAAGCCGCCATGTTCGGCAACAAAGACCGTGGGTTGGCCTTGTAGCAATACGATGGCAGCATCCGGCACAGAGAGCGCATTACGCTTTTCGCCGCCGGTTTCGATGGTCGCATTGGCGAACATCTCGGGCTTGAGACGGCCATCCTTGTTGCTCACTTCGATGCGGGCTGGGATAGTGCGGCTGCCCTTGTCGAGCAGGCTTGCCACATAGGTGACGCGACCGGCAAAGCGTTCACCCGGATAAGCCGCGACAGTCACCGTGGCGGCTGCTCCAGAACGCACCTTGGCGAGCATGTCTTCGGTAAGATTGGCCTCGATCCAGAGTTTGGACAGGTCAGCGACGGTGAACAGGGAATCACTCGGACTGCGCAATTCTCCCACTGTGGCGCTCTTTTCGACAATGGTTCCTGCTAGCGGTGCAGTCAATTGAAAGGTCGAATCCGCACGCCCCGCCGTGATCGATCCACCAAGCAGACGCACTCTGTCTTCAGCGCTACGCAGTTCGGCTGAGGACTTCTCGAACTCCGCCTTGGCACGCAGGTAGTCGCGCTGCGAAATGATCTCTTCGGCATTGAGCGCTTCGGCGCGCTTGTAGTCCGCCTGCGCGACCCGTTGCGAGGATTGCGCCTGAAGCAGCGTGGATTGGGCTTCCCCGAGGGTCACGCTGTCGAGCACCGCCAGTACCTGACCGGGCCGAACGGTTTCGCCGAGGTTGGCCGATACATGCACGATGCGGCCTTCTACACGCGGTGCGATACGGACGATGCGATCCTGGTTGGGGTGAATAGTGGCAGTTACCGTTACGGTGTCGGCCAATGACTGCGGTGTCAGCGCTTCGACCTTGATGCCTGCGCGTTCCATTTCTTCCGGCGATAGTTTCAGACCACCGGTTTCGTGTTCGCCTTCGTTTTTGGCATCGGTCGCTTCCTGTTTCTGCGTCAGCTTTTCTGCACCGGCTTTGTCAGAGTTGCCGCATGCGGTCAGGGTAAGTGCGATACCAACAATCGCCATTGCAAATATCGATTGTTGGCGCAAGTAATTTTTGAGGGGATTCATTGCTGGGTTCCTTCCTGCGGCCATCCGGCAGCAAGTTCAAGCGCCACTCGGGTGGCGTGGTATTCGGTGAGGGCATCGATCAGGTCGCGGCGGGCATCGAGTGCCTGCCGGTTGACGACGATCATTTCGAGGAGGCCGATCTGACCGGCGCGCTGCGACTTCAACGACAGTGTCTGGTTATCATCGAGCGCGGGCAGTACCGAATCTTTCAAGCGCCGCACGCGAGCATCAAGGCTGTTCAATTTGGCCCATAGTGTCGTCACGTTTGAGCGGGTATCGCGCAAAGTCGCTTGGCGCGCAATCTGTGCCTGTTGCAATTCGGTCGTTGCCTGTCCGACGCCAGCCTGGTTGCGTTTGAACAGCGGCAGGGGCAAAGACACAGAGAAAGTCGTTAGCCGTTCCCGTCCGCCCACAGGCCCTTCGCGGCCCACATTTGCGCCGACCGTGATGTCCGGATAACGACTGGCGCGTTCCAAACTCAATCGGGCATTTGCGTTGTTCTCGCGTTCGGTCAATGCGCGCTGCCGGGGTTGAGATTCCGTAGTGGTGAGAAGGTCGTTGAGGGTGTAGCTACTTCGGGTCGCCGCCAGTTCGCCGACTGCTTGCGGCAGCCTGGTGGCTGGTAATTGCAGCTTGGCGGCAAGCGCGCTGCGCGCTTCTAATAGTCGCTCCTGCGCGATAGCCAATTGATTGCGGGCACGTTCCGCTTCGACACTGGCGACATTGGCATCGAGCTTGGTGTCCTCACCGGCAACGCGCCGTTTCTGGATCGCGGTGGCGGTGTCGTCGAACAACTTCAGTGCCAAGGTTTCGATATCGGCGCGCTGTTGCAAGGCGAGTACCTGATAGAAGCGCTCGGTGACTTCGGCACGGATCTGACGGCGTGTATCGGCTATCTCCGCACGCAAGGCCGCCATCGCGGCATCCGCAGCATCCACGCGGTGGCCGCGTTGCCCGGCGATCTCCAGCGTTTGCGAAATGCCGGTATTCCATTCGCTGTAACGATCAGTACCAACGGGCTGGGGCACGTCGCGGCGGGTTTTTGCCAGCGAGACCTCAGGATTGCTGTTTAACCACGCGGATGCATCGGCTTGAGTGCCC
>JBASWL010000042.1:0-2298 GCA_049276455.1 Georgfuchsia sp.
AGTACACCCTCATCGGTGACAAGATCGAGAAAAGCGACAAGCCGACCCCGATCAACAACTTCGAGGGCGGCCCGACGGATGGCAAGTCGATGATCTGGCCGATCAAGCTGTTCCGTGGCAAGCAGCAATACGATCCGGTGAACAAGACTCTGGTCATCACCCATCTGGCTGGCAGCGACGGCACCGCATTCTGGAAAAACCTGGACTGGAAAAAGGCCGTCGCGACCGGCATGGCCAGCGAAAACATAAACTTTTCCGGCAAGGTCGATTTCATCGAGACCTACAGCATGTGGCCGATTACGCACATGGTGGCGCCGAAAGAAAAAGCGCTTGCCTGCATTGAGTGTCACATCAGCGGCGGCCGCCTGGAAAAGATAGACGGCGTGTATATGCCCGGCCGTGGCCGCGATCACATAGCTCTACTGGATACGGCCGGCTGGGCCGCCGCTGCACTGGCTCTGCTCGTCGTCCTCGGTCACGGCATCGGCCGCTTCATCGCCTACAAACGCAATCGCTAAAAAAAGGAACCAAACATGTCACGCACTTACATCTTCAAGCGCTTCGAGCGGTTCTGGCACTGGTCCCAGGCTGCGCTGATCATATTCATGCTGCTCTCCGGCTTCGAAGTCCACGGCAGCTACAAGATTTTTGGCTGGCAACAGGCGGCCAACATGCATACCACGGCAGCATGGGCGCTAATCGTGTTGTGGGCCTTCGCCATTTTCTGGCACTTCACCACCGGAGAGTGGAAACAATACATTCCGACCACTGAAAAGATCTCCGCGGTAATGTATTACTACGCCTTTGGCATCTTTGATCCCAATGCCCATCATCCCTTCCACACGACTGAACTGACCAAGCACAATCCGCTGCAACGCCTGGCCTATCTATTCGTCAAGCTGTTCATCAGCCCACTGATCTGGATCAGCGGACTGCTCTACCTCTACTACCATGACCTGGGCAAGGTCAACCTTGCCGGGATTCAACTCGGCGGCATCGCCACGGCGCATACCCTGGCTGCATTCCTGATGCTCCTCTTTCTCATCGTCCACGTCTATTTCGCCACCACCGGCCACACGCCGCTGGCCCACATCAAAGCCATGATCACAGGCTGGGAGGATATCAAGGACGAATCGTTGGCGGGAAAGCGCAGCTAGCCTTAGACACCAGGTTTTTATTGTCGCAACCATTGGGAGAAGCATATGCAAAAAACATTCAGGAAGAAGTTGCTTGTCACCTTGCTGGCCGGAGTGATGATGCCTTTGGCGGCCAGTGCCGCCGATGCAGACTTGCAGAAAAAAATCGAGGCTATGTCGCGCGAGTTTGAGGCCTTGTCGCGCGAATTGGCGGCATTAAAGAGCCAGGTCAAGGCCAACGAGGAAAAAGCTGCCAAAACCGAAGAACAGGTCATGGCGGTGACAGCCAAGTCAGATGCCGGGGCCCTTGATGATCTGAAGAGTCAGGTCAAAATGCTCGGAGAGAAATCCTTGGGTAAGTGGCTGACGGTAAGTGGCGATTATCGTTTCCGCTATGACTACTTGAAGGGCGAAACCAAGCCTTACACCGATGTAGTTGGCACTTTCGCCAATGCGCAGAATAATCTGCAGGCCGCGTTTTTCAACAACCCCAGCGCAGACACCGGTCAGCAGATTACCGGCATGATGGCCTTCCAGGGTGGCATGAACGCCGTCAAAACCTACCAACAGGCAGTCGCCTTCATGAACAGTCCACAGACTGGTCAGATGCTGCAGGGACTTGGGCCCCAGATGGTCAATGTTCCGGCCTACAAGCCTGAAAACTCCAGCCTTTACACCAATCGCTTTGGTCTGGACATTGATGCCAAGGCGACTCAGGACGTCAGTGTCCATGCACGCCTGCTGATGTACAAAGTGTTTGGTTCACAGGACGACTCGGCAACCACCAACGCCGGTACCGCACCCTATTTCGCCGATCGTGTTGGTGTCTTCGACGGTACCCTGGGTCATGTACCCTCCAACAGCTATCTCGACGTCGACCGCGTCTATGCCACCTGGAAGAATATCGCCGATGAGCCGATATGGTTCTCCATCGGACGACGGCCATCGACCGGCGGTGCACCGAGCAACCTGCGCCTCAACAACCCTCGCCCCGGCAATGGTGGTACGCCATCCCTCCTGGTTGATTACGCTTTCGACGGGATGACGGTCGGGTACGCCCCGGATATCGACGGTTTGCCTGGCGCCTATGGCAAGATTTGTTATGGTCGCGGCTTCGAAAGCGGTTATCGCAACACGCCAGCCAACTCGCTTAAGGATACCG
>JBASWL010000043.1:0-63985 GCA_049276455.1 Georgfuchsia sp.
GTTCCGGTGTGGTCGCCAACTGCCTCGCGCTGGCGATATTGCTGCGCATTGATTACGAGAACCGCTCGGTAATGCGTGGCGTGCGGATATGAAGAAATGCTAAAGAGAAAAACCATCCTGATCATGGCCGGCGGCACGGGCGGGCACATCATGCCCGGCCTGGCGGTGGCAGATTATCTGCGCGATCTGGGCTGGCGCGTGGTCTGGATGGGAAACCCGGACGGCATGGAAGCGCGGCTGATACCAGGCAAGGGTTATGAAACCGCCTGGGTTCGCTTTGGTGCGCTCCGTGGCAAAGGATTGCTGCGCAAACTCTTATTGCCTTTCAATCTGCTACGTGGTTTTGCGCAGGCGCGCAGGGAAATCAAGCGCATTCACCCAGACGTGGTGCTGGGGTTTGGCGGTTTCGTCACCTTTCCTGGTGGCATCATGGCCGCGCTTGGCGGAATACCACTGGTATTGCATGAACAGAACTCCATCGCCGGACTCGCAAACAAAGTCCTTTCCCGTTTCGCGAAGCGTGTACTGACTGGATTTCCTGATGTGTTCGACAACGGCGAGTGGTGCGGCAGTCCGGTGCGTCCGGCGATCGCCGCATTGCCGCCTCCCGAGCAACGTTTTACCGGACACAGTGGACGGCTGCACGTATTGATCGTCGGCGGCAGCCTTGGGGCACAGGCTCTGAATGAAATTGTGCCTCAGGCGCTGGAATTGATTCCAGCCGTGGAGCGGCCCGAAGTAGTGCACCAGTCGGGCCAGAAAAATATCGCCATGTTGAAGGCAAACTATCAGCGTGCCGGCGTAACTGCGCATACGGTCCCCTTTATTGAAGACATGGCGGGCGCCTACAAATGGGCTGACCTGGTGATCTGCCGCGCAGGCGCCCTGACCATCGCCGAACTGGCAGCAGCAGGCACGGCCAGCATCCTGGTGCCCTTCCCCCATGCCGTGGATGACCACCAGACCACGAACGCGCGATTTCTTGCCGATGCCGGCGCGGCAATCCTGCTGCCGCAAGCCGAACTCTCGGCGGAGAAGCTTTCACTGCTGCGCACCCTGTCGCGTGGGCAGTTGCAGCAGATGGCGGAAAAGGCGCGTGCACTGGCCAAACCCGACGCTGCAGAGGTGGTGGCAAAGGTTTGCATGGAGCTGGCCAAATGAGTAATGCGATGAAAGTCAAAAGCATTTATCACGGCGACACGGCGAAAGGCCAAAGCATTCAATACAGAACCCGCAACTTTTGTCTTTTCTCCGCGGTTTGTTTTTCGCCGTCCCACGGGGATTTCCTTTGGTCATGCCCGCCGTGTCGCCGTGGTGAAAGGATTTTCTTATGAAACATAAAGTACGTCGCATTCATTTCGTCGGCATCGGTGGTTCCGGCATGAGCGGCATTGCCGAAGTGCTGGCCAACCAGGGCTATCAGGTCAGCGGCTCCGACCTGACCCAGAGTGCAACCACGCGCCGACTGGCCGATCTCGGCATCCGCATCGCCATCGGCCACAGCGCCGCAAATGTGGCTCAGGCCGATGCCATCGTGGTGTCAACCGCAGTGAAGGAAGACAACCCGGAAGTGATCGCCGCACGCGAACGCCACATTCCCGTAGTGCCGCGGGCGCAGATGCTGGCCGAGTTGATGCGCATCAAGCAGGGCGTGGCGATTGCCGGTACGCACGGCAAGACAACGACGACCAGCCTGGTTGCCAGCGTACTGGCGGCGGGCGGTCTCGACCCGACATTCGTCATCGGCGGCCGGCTCAATTCCGCTGGGGCCAATGCGCAACTCGGCAGTGGCGAGTTTCTCGTCGCCGAAGCCGACGAATCGGATGCATCATTCCTGTTCCTCTCGCCAGTGGTATCAGTGGTCACCAATATCGACGCCGATCACATGGAAACCTATGGCCATGATTTCGAGAAGCTGAAGCAGGCCTTCATTGACTTCCTGCACCGGCTGCCGTTTTACGGCGTGGCAGTGCTCTGCATCGATGATGCCAATGTGTGCGACATCCTGCCGCGCGTAGCGAAGCAGGTGGTGACCTACGGCCTCGACCCAAAGGCCAATATTCGCGCCGAAAATGTCCGCGCCGATAACGGCCAAATGCATTTCGATTGTGTGCGCACCAACGGCAATGTGTCGCGGTTCAAGGTGACTCTCAATCTGCCCGGCATGCACAACGTGCTCAATGCGCTGGCGACCATCGCGGTGGCAACCGAACTTGGCGTGCCGGATGGGGCGATCGCGCAAGCGCTGGCCGGGTTCAAGGGCGTCGGACGCCGCTTCCAGCGTTATGGCGAAATTGCCGCGAAACGGGGTGGCAGCTTTACCCTGATTGACGACTACGGCCATCACCCGGTTGAAATGGCGGCGACCCTGGCCGCGGCGCACGGCGCCTTTCCGGGACGGCGCATCGTGCTGGCCTTTCAACCGCATCGCTTTACGCGCACCCGCGACTGCTTCGACGATTTCGTTACCGTGCTATCGAAGGCGGATGCGCTGGTGCTGAGTGATATCTACCCAGCGGGCGAGACTCCAATTCCCGGCGCAGATGGTCGCACGCTCGCGGCTGCCATACGAGCTGGCGGACAAACCGACCTGCGCTTTGTCGCCGATATCGATGCAATGCCACAAACAATCCTCGATCTCGCGCGCGACGGCGACGTGGTAATCACCATGGGCGCCGGTTCCATTGGTTCAGTGCCAGGGAAAGTTGCGAATGGCTGAATTGCGCGGCATCTTGCGCGACAACGAACCCATGGCGCGCCATGTCTCATGGCGCGCGGGCGGTATGGCCGCGCATGCCTACATACCGGCCGACCTCGAAGATCTCGCCCTGTTCCTGCGCCAGTTGCCCGCTACGGAGTCACTCCTGATGGTGGGCCTCGGCAGCAATCTGCTGGTGCGCGATGGCGGATTCAAGGGTACCGTGGTATTCACCCATAACGCGCTCAAAACGCTGCGAACCGACCCGGATGGTCTAATCTATGTCGAGGCCGGCGTCGCCAGCCCCAAACTGGCGCACTTCGCGGCAGCAAATGCGCTCGGCGGCGCGGAATTTCTCGCCGGAATTCCCGGCACGATCGGCGGCGCATTGGCGATGAACGCCGGTTGTCACGGCTGCGAGACCTGGGGCTGCGTCGAACGTGTGCTGATGCTCAATCGCAATGGAGACCGCATCGAGCGCTGCGCATCTGACTTTACTGTCGGCTATCGTCACGTGGAATGGCCCGGCATCAACAGTGAAATCTTTGCTGCAGCCTGGCTGCGTCTCCCCGCGGGCGAAGCGCTGGCAATTCGCGAAAATATCAAGTCACTGTTGCAAAGACGCATCGACACCCAGCCGCTGCAATTGCCGAATGCGGGTTCGGTGTTCCGCAATCCGCCCAAAGACCATGCTGCGCGGCTCATTGAGGCGGCCGGACTGAAGGGCTCTGCCCTGGGTGGGGCGCGGGTTTCCGAAAAGCATGCGAATTTCATCGTTAATCCGGACGGCAGTGCGACGGCGTCTGAGATAGAAACACTCATTGGCCGTGTACAGGCAACGGTCAGGGAAAAGTTCGGTATCGAACTGGTGCGGGAAGTACGGATTGTCGGCGATGAATGCTAAGAAAAATTACGGTCGTGTAGCAGTAATGTTCGGTGGAGATTCTGCCGAGCGCGAGGTGTCTCTCAAGAGCGGCACGGCGGTGTTGAAAGCACTGCGTGCTGTGGGTATCGATGCACACGCCTTCGACCCGAGCGAAAAGCCGCTCTCCGCCCTGCGCGACGAGGCCTATCAACGCGTATTCATCGCCCTGCACGGCAAGGGCGGCGAGGATGGCACCTTGCAGGGAGCACTGGAATTCATGGGCATCCCCTATACCGGTAGCGGTGTGCTGGCCTCTGCGCTGGCAATGGACAAGTGGCGCACCAAGCTGGTCTGGCAGGCAGCGGGTATCGCCGTACCAGACTATGAAATACTGACACCGAAAAGCGATCTGGCTGCAGTCGAAGCCCGGCTCGGATTGCCCCTGTTCGTGAAGCCTGCCAACGAAGGGTCAAGCATCGGTATCAGCAAGGTCAAGAAAAAATCCGAACTGAAAAAAGCCTATACGATGGCGGCGCGGCATGACTCGATCGTGCTGGCCGAACGCTTTCTGTCAGGAGGCGAATACACGGTGGGCATCCTCGACGACCGGCCGTTACCGGTGATCAAGATCGAACCGGCAACCGAGTACTACGACTACGCGGCCAAATACGAGCGCGACGACACGAAATACCTGATCCCGAGCGGTCTTGGCGCCGCCAGGGAACAGGAAATGCAGGAATTGGCGCTATACGCCTTCCAGGTGATCGGCGCACGCGGCTGGGGCCGCATTGATGTGATGCTGGATGCCGCAGGCAACTCCTATGCGCTTGAAGCCAACACGGCGCCCGGCATGACCGATCATTCGCTGGTGCCGATGGCTGCACAGGCAGCAGGTATCGGTTTCGAACAACTGGTGGCGAAAGTCCTGGCGGAGGCGCGCCTTGGCTAAACCTATTTCCAAGTCGAGCAAGCGCGGGAAGAAGCCGCAGGAAGCTGCCGACACTTTCTGGGACCGGCCACCGTTGATGAATCTGCTTGCCGATATGCTGCTGGTGTTTTCGGTAGTGGCGATTGTCTATGCCGCTCTGGTTGGAGCGCAAAGACTACCCGTGTTTCCGCTACGGTTACTGGTAGTCGCCAGCAACGTCAATCAGGTAACGCCGATACAGATCGAGTACGCTGCACGCAGCTCGGTAAACGGCAACTTTTTCACGATTGATCTTGACGCGGTACGTGCGTCATTTGAAAAGCTGCCCTGGGTGCGCCATGCTGAAATACGCCGTATCTGGCCTGATGGCATCGAGGTACGTATCGAAGAGCAGGTAGCGGCAGCACGCTGGCGCAAGACTGATGGCGAATATCAGTTGGTGAATACTTTCGGCGAGGTTTTCGTCGCCGCCAGCGAGTCCGATCTGCCGGTATTTTCCGGACCCGAGGGCAGTGCCCCGCTAATGCTGGCACGACAGCAGGAGTTCACCCGGTCATTGGTCACACTTGGCCGTCAACCGAGAGAGCTGGACCTCTCCCTGCGTCAGGCCTGGCAGGTCAAACTCGACAATGGTCTGCTACTGGTGCTCGGTCGCGACGACACGGCGCACCCGGTGAGTGATCGCATGACGCGATTCGTCGCCACCTATCCGGAGCTTGAACAGAAGCTCCATTTCCATCCCGGCATGATCGACATGCGCTACCCAAATGGCTTTGCCGTGCGCGAGGCCCAAACCTCATGAGCAAGGAAACGCGGGAACTCATCGTCGGCCTCGACATCGGCACCTCCAAGATCGTGGCGACCATTGCCGAGCTTGATCCAGAGGGCAATCTCTCGGTGCTCGGGATCGGCAGCCAGGAATCGAATGGCCTCAAACGGGGCATGGTGGTCAACATCGAAGCCACGGTGAACTCCATCTCGCGCACCATCCAGGAAGTCGAGCTGATGACCGGCTGCAAGGTGACGCAGGTCTACACCGGCATCGCTGGCAGCCACATCAAGAGCAAGGATTCCAACGGCATGACTGTGGTGAAGGACAAGGAAGTCACCCGGTACGATGTCGAGCGTGCCATCGAAGCGGCCAATGCAACGCCGATCTCTGCCGATGACCAGATACTGCACACGCTGGTACAGGAGTTCATTGTTGACGGGCAAGACGGTGTAACAGAACCGATCGGCATGGATGCAAAGCGTCTTGAGGTAAAGGTGCATCTGGTCACCGGCGCGGTCACTGCAGTGCAGAACATCGTCAAGTGCGTACACCGCTGCGGCCTGGAAGTGGTCGATCTGGTGCTGCAACCGCTCGCCTCTGGCCATGCCGTGCTCACCGACGACGAGCGTGATGTCGGCGTCTGTCTGGTCGATATCGGCGGCGGCACCACCGATGTGGCGATCTTCACCCAGGGCGCGATCCGCCACACGGCGGTGATCCCGATTGCCGGCGACCAAATTACGTCCGACATCGCCATCGCGCTACGCACGTCGACCCAGGATGCAGAGGAAATCAAGATTGGTTATGGCGTCGCTCTGCAGCAGATGGCCGGCCCCGACGAAATGATCGAAGTGCCGGGCGTCGGCGATCGTCCCACAAGCAGCCTGTCACGCCAGACGCTGGCCGGCTTCATCCAGCCACGCATCGAGGAAATTTTCCAGAAGGTGCACGAAGAACTTATCAAGAGCGGCCACGAGCGTCTCATCCGTGCCGGCATAGTACTCACCGGTGGTTCCGCACAGATGCCGGGCATGACTGATCTGGGCGAGGAAATCTTTCACAACACGGTGAAGCTGGGTATGCCGCATTACAACGCCGCACTCAAGGACATGGTACGCAATCCACGCTACTCCACGGTAATGGGCCTGCTCATGGAAGGACAGTCGCAACGCAGGCGCGGCCTCAAGGTGAGCGATACACGTTCGTTCCGCCAGGTGCTGGCACGCATGCGTTCGTGGTTCGAGAAGAATTTTTGATGTGGTTCAAAAACGCAGTCGGGAAATGTTTTTCAGAGATGGGACGAATATTTCCATGTGACTACCGTATTCGATTTCTCAGCACAGGTTATTTTGCAGTCATTGAAGGAGACAAACATGTTTGAAATCATCGAACAGGAAGCTGATTCGACAGTCATCAAGGTGATCGGAGTCGGCGGTGCCGGCGGTAATGCGGTCGAACACATGATCCGCGAAGGTGTTCAGGGCGTGGAGTTCATCTGCACCAATACCGATGGACAAGCACTCAAGAATTCAAGCGCTGGCGTCAAGCTGCAACTGGGGCCGGGACTTGGCGCCGGCGGCAAGCCTGCTCGCGCCCGTGAGTTGGCTGAAGCCGACCGAGAGCGTATCGCCGAAGCACTGGCAGGTGCGCACATGATTTTCATCACTGCCGGCATGGGTGGCGGTACCGGCACCGGTGCCGCGCCGGTCGTCGCTGAAGTTGCACGCGAACTGGGCATCCTGACCGTGGCAGTGGTAACCAAGCCCTTTGAGTTCGAAGGCAATCGGCTGCGCATTGCCGAAGAGGGGCTGGCAGCACTGGCTGAGAATGTTGATTCTCTGATCGTCATATTGAACGAGAAACTGATGGAAGTCCTCGGCGAGGACATTAGCATGACAGAGGCATTCCACTCAGCTGATAACGTGCTTAAGAACGCTGTCGGTGGTATCGCGGAAATCATCAATGTGCCCGGCCTGGTGAACGTCGACTTTGAAGACGTACGCACCGTCATGGGTGAAATGGGCAAGGCCATGATGGGCTCGGCCAGTGCAGCCGGCGTCGACCGCGCTCGCATTGCCGCAGAGCAGGCCGCTGCGAGCCCGCTTCTGGAAGGCATCGAACTCTCGGGCGCACGCGGCGTGCTGGTGAATATCACCGCCAGCAGTTCGCTTGGAATGAGGGAAGTCAAGGAAGTGATGAACACCATCCGCACCTATGCGGCGGATGATTCGACCATCATCTTTGGTACGGTCTTTGACGATACCATGGAAGATCAGTTGCGCGTCACCGTGGTCGCCACCGGTCTTGGCGCCAAAGCGGCGAAGCAACGTCCGCCGTTACTGAAGCCGGTAGAAGGCGTTGGGCTGCGTACCGGTACTGACAACTATCCGTTCGTCGATGTAATGCAGGGCGGCAATGGTGATACCACGCTACCGCAGGTTTTCCATTCCAATCGCTCCCGCAATGCTGCAGTTGAGGCAATGACATCGAGTGGGATGGATAAATACGACATTCCTGCGTTCTTGCGCAAACAAGCAGATTGAACGATTTTTGGAATAGCCATTTCCAGTGACGCCTAACCAGTGCAGTAACAATGGGTTAGGCGGACAAAGCGCGTGGCCGAAGTCACAATTCAGTACGCCACTGATACTTTAAATTGATAATAGCCATATCGTGTTGATTTTGTGGATCACGCGCTAGAATCTCCCTCATGCTGAAACAGCGCACTCTCAAGTCTCTTGTACACGCCACCGGTGTCGGCCTTCACTCCGGGGCCAAGGTGACGCTCGTCCTGCGGCCGGCACAGCCAAACACGGGCATTGTCTTCCGCCGTGTCGATCTCAATCCGGCAGTGGACATTGCCGCCAATCCCTTGACGGTCGGTGATACGCGCATGGCGTCCTGCCTGGAAAAGGACGGGGCCAAAGTGGCAACGGTTGAGCATCTGATGTCGGCACTGGCCGGACTTGGCATCGACAACCTGTATGTGGATGTCGACGCGTCCGAAATCCCGATCATGGATGGTTCGGCTGCGCCATTTGTATTCCTGTTGCAGTCAGTTGGAATCGAAGAACAGAATGTGGCGAAGAAATTTGTTCGCATCAGGAAGACGGTTGAGGTGCGTGAGGGCGACAAGTGGGCGCGCCTGTCACCTTATGAAGGTTTTCGCCTCACGTTTTCCATTATCTTCAATCATCCCGCAGTAGACAAGACCGGCGGCGACGTCACTATCGACTTTGCCAACAATCGCTATGTACAGGAAGTGGCGCGGGCACGCACCTTTGGTTTCATGCAGGATATAGAAGCCTTGCGTGACCAGGGGCTAGCCCTGGGGGGGAGCCTTGAGAACGCCATTGTGATGGATGAGTATCGGGTATTGAACGCTGATGGCCTGCGTTACAACGATGAATTCGTCAAGCACAAGGTGCTGGATGCGATTGGCGACTTGTATCTGATTGGCCATCCGCTGTTGGCAGAATTTTCTGCCCACAAATCCGGACATGCCATGAACAACAAGTTGTTGCGCGCCGTTCTGGCTGATACCGAGGCGTGGGAGTATGTGACTTTCGAAAAGACCGAAACCACTCCGGCCGCTGTCTCCGGGTTGTACCCCCAGGTAGCATGACGACGCTCCGCTGCCGGGCCTCCCTGGCTGAAGGAACGCCCCTTGGGACATGGTGGAACTGCAATAAATCAGAGCAGACAAAGCTCCTGGACAGTTGTCAGCCCTCTCCTTGGAAAAGAGGCGGGGGTTAGGTTATGTTGCTGTTACGGATTGCCGCTATTTTGACGGCTATCACTATTGGCGCCGGTATTGTCGCCTATCTTTCCAGCGGTGATCGCCGCTATCTCCGCCTCTCGGGACAAGTAGCCAAATGGACGCTGGTCTTTGTTCTGATCGTCCTCAGTTTGATGTTTCTGGAACGCGTCATTAATCTTTAGTTCTCACTCGCGCCCGTACCGCAAATCGCTCCAGGGCGGTTCTCAAAGGTGAATCCTGTGGCAGGCTCTGTGCCAGAGATGTGAGCCCCTGCTTCGTTTCAATCCCAATATCGGCTGGGGGTTCATGTTTGCTCACGACATCCTTCTCGATGCCGGGTTGCACTTTTACCTGTATTTCGTTAACGTCCACCCCGGATTGCCGGAAAGATTCCGTCAATCTGGGGGTCAGTTGCCGGATTTTCGCAGCGATGGCGCTGTTGGCAGCGTGAATAACGACTTTCCCAAGTTTCATGTTGGCCACCCGGCCATGTTGTGCCAGTGCCGCCGGTGCGGCGCGCTCGAATATTCGCTGTAGTTTCAACAAGCGTCCCGCATGAGCTGATAGCCGCGCGAGATTGTTGTCAGCGTCGAGATAATCGGCAATGTTGCGTGAGGCCATGGGCTGATCGTAGCAGGAGGTACAGGCGTGCATATTATTCTTGTTTCAAACCGGTTGGCTACAGCCAAGACCATTACCATCACACCACGCCTGCTGCTGGGGTTTGCTGCCGGCTTTGTCGTGCTCATATTTGGACTTTCCTCCCTGTTTTCCTATGTCACGGTGCGTCACGCAGCCGAAATCCGCCTGCCCTTCCTGCAAGATCTGGTGCGCGATACAACCAAAGAGGATTCACGCCGCCGCAGCGAGTACATGCGCGAAAACCTCAAGATGATGGCCATCAAGGTCGGTGAATTGCAGGCGCGCCTGGTACGCCTTGACTCAATCGGTGAACGCATGGCAAATCTGGTTGGCATCAAGACCCAGGAACTCAAGACGACAAAACAAGTCGTCGGCAGTGGCGGCCCTTTGATCAAGGCAACTCCGCTTTCCGCAGACGAGTTGCAACAAACCCTTGCTGCGCTGACGCGGGAAGTGGAAACCCGCTCCGACACTTTGGCGCTTCTCGATTCGCGCCTGTTCGACGAGCGCGTGCGCAAACGCATGTTGCCGACAACACTGCCAGTGGAGGCTCAATGGAGCGCCTCCGGCTTTGGCTGGCGTATCGACCCTTTCACCGGCGAGCGCGCCATGCATGGAGGAGTGGATTTCCCTGCTGAAATCGGCTCCAAAGTGGTTTCTGCGGCAGCAGGAATTGTCGTCTCGGCCAAATTCCATCCCGACTATGGCAACATGGTCGAAATAGATCATGGCAACGACCTGACCACACGTTATGCGCATCTCTCGCATATGCTGGTTAAGGCCGGCAGCGTGGTCAAACGCGGGCAGCAGATTGCAGAAGCCGGCAATACAGGTCGTTCGACCGGCCCACATCTGCACTTTGAAGTTCGCTTTCGTGGCGTGGCGCAAAATCCCAATCGCTTCCTCGAGCAGGCCCGCGACAAATTCACCCGCGTCGCTCTGCACTAAAGGCTTTTAGACCTCCGGGGCAAGTATGGCCCCATGATAAAATCGTTCTTTTCGCCAAACGGCCAGCGCCTTCCCTATGATTCCCGGCATTCTCAAAAAGATTTTCGGCAGCCGCAATGAGCGTCTGCTGCGTCAATATCGTGGCAGCGTTGCCAAAATAAATGCCTTAGAGGCAGGCATGCAGGCTTTGTCAGACGAGCAATTGGCTGCCAAAACGGCAGAGTTCAAGCAGCGCTTCGCCAATGGCGAGTCGCTCGACGACATCCTGCCTGAAGCCTTCGCTGTGGTGCGTGAAGCTGGCAAGCGCGTGCTCGGCATGCGCCACTTTGATGTGCAACTGATCGGCGGCATGGTGCAGCATAACGGCAAAATATCTGAAATGCGTACCGGCGAGGGCAAGACGCTGGTGGCGACACTGCCGTCCTATCTCAATGCCCTGTCGGGCAAGGGTGTGCACGTCATTACCGTGAATGACTACCTCGCCAGCCGTGACGCGGAATGGATGGGCCGTCTGCACCGCTTCCTTGGCCTCACAGTCGGCTGCAACATGTCGCAAATGCAACATGGAGCCAAGCAGGCCGCTTATGCCGCCGACATCACCTATGGCACCAACAACGAATTCGGCTTCGACTACCTGCGCGACAACATGGTGTATTCGGCCGGCGAGCGGGTCCAGCGTGGCCTCAACTTCGCCATCGTTGACGAAGTCGATTCCATCCTCATTGACGAAGCACGCACGCCGCTCATCATCTCTGGCCAGGCTGAAGACCACACCGATCTCTATGTCAGGATGAATGCCATCGCGCCGCTGCTCGAGCGCGGCGAAGCAGCCAATGCCGAGGGGGAAACGGACAGCGGCGACTACGTCGTTGATCTCAAGGCGCATCAGGTACTGCTCACCGAAGCAGGCCACGAAAACGCCGAGCGCATTCTCGAGCAAATGGGCCTGCTGCCGGAGGGTGGCAGTCTCTATGAGCCGGCAAATATCATGCTCATGCATCATCTCTACGCAGCATTACGTGCCCACAGCCTGTTCCTGCGGGACCAGCAGTATGTGGTGCAGAACGATGAAGTCATCATCGTCGATGAATTCACCGGTCGCCTCATGTCGGGCCGGCGCTGGTCGGATGGACTCCACCAGGCAGTAGAGGCGAAGGAAGGTGTGGCGATCCAGGCCGAGAATCAAACGCTGGCTTCGATTACCTTCCAGAACTACTTCCGCATGTACGCCAAGCTCGCCGGCATGACCGGCACCGCCGATACGGAAGCCTTCGAGTTCCATTCCATCTACGGCCTCGAAACGGTGGTGATTCCGACCAACCAGCCGATGATACGCCGTGACGAAAACGACCAGATTTATCGCACCGCGACTGAAAAGCACAGCGCCATCATCGCTGACGTGCGCACCTGTCATGAGCGTGGCCAGCCAGTGTTGATCGGTACTACCTCTATCGAAAATTCAGAGCTTCTGTCCGATCTGCTCAACAAGGAAAAACTGCCGCATAACGTGTTGAATGCAAAGCAACACGAGCGTGAAGCACAAATCGTCATCGATGCCGGCAAGTCGGCCCAGATTACCATTGCCACCAACATGGCCGGTCGAGGTACCGACATTGTGCTTGGCGGCAGCATCGAGAAACGCCTCGATGCGATTCGCCTGGATGAATCGCTGCCAGCCGAGGAGAAAGCCAAACGCACCGCCGAAATGAAGGCCGAATGGCAGAAGCAGCATGACAAAGTGGTATCTGCAGGCGGTCTGCACATCATCGG
The DNA here is from genome assembly GCA_049276455.1 of Georgfuchsia sp. Lineage (GTDB taxonomy): Bacteria > Pseudomonadota > Gammaproteobacteria > Burkholderiales > Rhodocyclaceae > Georgfuchsia. The sequence continues at coordinate 12,384 of JBASWL010000043.1, forward strand.
TTCCGAGCGCCACGAGTCGCGCCGTATTGACAACCAGTTGCGTGGCCGCGCCGGGCGCCAGGGCGACCCCGGCTCATCGCGCTTCTACCTCGCGCTGGATGACCAGCTGCTCAAGATATTCGCCGGCGATCGCCTCAATTCCATCATGGTCCGCCTCAAGATGCCGGAAGGCGAGGCCATCGAACATCCGCTGGTATCACGGTCGCTGGAGTCGGCGCAACGCAAGGTCGAACAGCGCAACTTTGACATCCGCAAGCAACTGCTCGAATACGACGATGTCGCCAATGACCAGCGCAAGGTGATCTACGAGCAGCGCAACGAGCTACTGGCAACGGAAGACATCTCCGAAACCATCACCTCAATGCGGCAGGGCTACCTGCAAGATATCTTCCATCTTCATGTGCCGCCTGAGAGCGTTGAGGAACAGTGGGACATCAAGGGTCTTGAAGCCACCCTCACCGCGGAGTTGCGCCTCAATCTGCCGATCGCGGAATGGCTAAAGGCAGAACCCGAACTCGATGGCGATGATCTGCTCAAGCGCCTTCTTGATGCCGCCGACGACAACTACTCGAAGCGGATCGTAGACGTTGACCCCACCGCTTGGCACGGTTTCGAACGCAACGTCATGCTGCAGAGTCTTGACAACCACTGGCGTGAACATCTGTCGGCACTCGATCACCTGCGTCAGGGCATTCACTTGCGCGGCTACGCGCAAAAGAATCCGAAGCAGGAATACAAGCGCGAAGCCTTCGAGCTGTTTGAAACACTGCTAAGTGCTGTGCGCGCCGATGTCATCAAACTGCTGATGACAGTCGAGATTCGCTCGCAGGAGCAGATCGAGGAAGCTGAACAACCGCCACCAAAAGTCGGGAACGTCCAGTACCACCATGCCGACTATGACGAAGCTCTGGGTGCTGCCGAGGAACGGCAGCAGCAACCAGTACACGCGGCACCCAAGATCGGCCGCAACGACCCCTGTCCCTGCGGCAGCGGCAAAAAATACAAGCACTGCCACGGCAAACTCAATTAACGCGGGTAAAGGCTTGGATCCGTCCTGTCGATCTGATTGGCAAGCTTGACGTAATCTTCAACCCCCAGCGTCTCGGGACGGGACGTTGGCTCAATCTCCAAGGCTTGCAGTTGCGTTTCCGAAAACAGGTTGCGCAAGGTATTACGCAGCATCTTGCGGCGCTGTGAAAACGCGGTGGTCACAACTGTTGCGAATACGACTTCATCGCATGCCAGAAGTTCGTCGGCAGGCTTGGGGATCATGCGCACGATGGCGGAATCGACCTTCGGTGCAGGCGTGAAGGCATCTGGCGGCACAATGAACAGGCGCTCCATATGGAAACGGTATTGCAGCATCACCGACAGCCGCCCGTATTCACACCCCCCGGGGGCGGATACCATGCGATCAACCACTTCCTTTTGCAGCATGAAGTGCATGTCATGCACGTGACTGGCAAACATCCCGAGATGGAACAGCAGCGGCGTGGAGATGTTGTAGGGTAGATTGCCAACCACACGGAGGTTGTTGCCCAAGGCTGCAAAATCAAAGTCGAGCGCATCGCCTTCATGGATGATTAGCCGGTCAGCAGGAAAGCGCTGTTTCAATTCCGCGATCAGATCGCGGTCAATCTCGACGACATGCAAATAATCGAGGGCATTCAGCAGCGGCTCGGTAATTGCCGCCTGACCCGGGCCGATTTCCACCATCAGATCGTCGCGCTGAGGCGCTATCGCTGCAACAATCTTGCGAATGATGCCAGCTGAGTTAAGGAAATTTTGCCCGAACCTTTTGCGTGGAATGTGTTGTCTCATGAGGAAAAATCACTCGCGAAACAACATATCCATCCCCTTCCAGGTTGGGGATGGGGATGATCAGCCCTGCAGGCAGGGAGAAAAAACCTGGCCATCATTGTCGAACAACAATTTCTGCTGCCATCTTCACTGCCGCAAACAGGCTGCCAGGATCAGCGCGGCCGCTACCGGCAAGATCGAGGGCCGTACCGTGATCGACGGAAGTGCGCAAAATCGGCAAGCCGAGAGTGATATTTACTCCCTCTTCAAAAGCCGCGTACTTCAAAACCGCCAGCCCCTGATCGTGATACATCGCGAGCTGCGCGTCGGAGCCAGCCAGCACTTTGCGCGTGAACAAGGTATCCGCTGGCAACGGCCCGACCAGATCCATGCCCTCGTTACGCAAACGTTCCAGCACCGGCGCAATGACTTCGATTTCCTCGTGGCCAAGATGTCCGTCCTCACCGGCATGGGGATTGAGTCCGGCAACAAGAATGCGCGGCCGTGAGATGCCGAACTTGTTGCGCAGGTCAGTCTCCATGATGCGCAGCGTTGTTTCAAGTTCATGTTGGGTGATTGCGGCCGGCACTTCTTTTAGCGCGAGATGTGTCGTCGCCACCGCGACGCGTAGTCCTGCACCAGCCAGCATCATCACTACATGCGGCGTACCGGTCTTGTCGGCGAGATATTCGGTATGGCCGGTGAAGGGAATGCCTCCCTCATTGATGATGCTTTTTTGCACCGGCGCAGTTACCATGGCGGCATAGCAGCCATCGAGACAGCTTTTGAGCGCACGGTCAATGACATCGATGACATAGGGCGCATTGCGCGCATCAAGTCGGCCCGCAACACTGGGAACACGTAAAGGAACATGTTCGATATCGAGACCGGCAATTGATTTGCCAATCAGTCGCGCACGTTCCGCAAGCAACTCCCGATCGCCGACAACGACGATGCGCACCGGCAGATCGTTGTTGACCAGCGCAAGACAAATCTCGGGACCAATCCCGGCCGGTTCGCCGCTTGTTATGGCAATGACAGGAAGGTTAGAAGTCATTTAAGCGCACACCGTTGCAAGTACTGGCTCTCGCCGCAAGGCTTCCCTAAGGCCTGAGTCGGGTTGAACATGGAGCGAAGCGAACCTTGGTCACCCCTTTCCTTGGGAAAGGGGCTGGGGGATAGGTCGTTTTACTTCTCGTCGAGCCGATATTCGACATACGCCTGATCGCGCTGTTGGCGCAGCCAGTCCTGGTAGGCTTCATCGGCCTTGCGTTCGCGCAGGGCCATGCGAGCGACCATGCGCTGACGCTCCTTGGAACCTTCGTCCACACGGCGTTCGAGCACCTGGATCAGGTGCAGTCCAAAGGGTGTTTGCACCGGCTGGCTGATTTCATTGATACCCAGTTCGTCCATGGCACGTTCAAACTCGGGTACGGTGTCACCCTGATAAAGCCAGCCCAGGTCGCCGCCCTTCGAAGCGGAAAGATCGTCGGAATAGAGGCGTGCCAGTTCGGCGAAGTTGGCGCCATGGTCGAGCCGTTCCTTGATGCTGTTGAGTTTGTGACGCGCATCTGCTTCGGATGTCAGTTCGTTGATGCGAATCAGGATGTGGCGGGCATGGGTTTGCTTGAGCGCAGGGAGGCCCTGTTTGGCATCCTGGCGTTCGATCAGCTTGATGATATGGAAACCGGCCGGGCTGCGCAGGATTTCGCTTGTCTCGCCCGGTTGCAGCTTGCCCAAGACATCGCCAAACAGGGGCGGCAGACTATCAACAGGACGCAGACCAACCACGCCGCCTGTCAGTGCATCCGGCGCATCCGAGAAGGTGGCGACGACTTTGCCGAAATCCTCGCCGGCCTTGATCTGCGCCAGCGCCTGTTCGGCGCGCGCGCGCAATTGCAGCAGTTGTTCCGGCGACGCCTGTTCCGGCACACGAATCAGGATGTGGGCAATATTGACCTTGCCGCTCTCGACCGCAGGCGGGTTGGCGAGATAATTATCAATTTCCCCATCGGAAACGTTGACGCGGTTGTCAACTTCGCGTTCACGCACGCGACTGAGAATGACTTGTTCGCGAATGTCATGGCGAAAGCGATCCCAGTTTATGCCGTCACGTTCAATCGCTGCCTTCATTTCGGTGACCGATGCTTTGTTGCTCTCGGCGATGCGGCGGATGGTGGCGTCGAGGTCACTGTCTGAAATCGAGAGCCCGGTCTCCTTTGCATACTGCAACTGAATGCGCTCCATGATGAGACTCTCCAGCACCTGCTTTACCATGACATCTTCGCTGGGAGGCTGAATATTCTGGGCGCGCAATTGCTGCAAAGCGACCGTTAGTCGCTGCTTCAGGTCGTATTCGGTAATCGCCTCGTTATTGACCACGGCGATCACGCGATCCGCAGGAATAATAGGTGTAGCGACGCTATGCGCGGTGACCGGCAATAGCAGGGCCAGCAGCAACGGAAATAAATGGCGCAGTTTCATGGAACCCCTATGAGGCTATTGCGCGAACACCGGGTCCGCGGGCGTATTGGTAATGCGTCCGTAGCCGGGAATGTTGCGCTTGAGCAGATTAAGTGGATTGGAGCCGATACTGGAGAAACCGTTCAGTTCGAGCTGGACAAATATCGAGTTGTTGACCTCACCAACAGCCGTGGCAAGCTGCTGCATGACAAAGCGTGTCGCCCAACAGCCACCATCGTATTCGAGGCCCACAATGGTTTCGATGGCATGCTTGTCGCGGAGCGAATAATTGTAGCGTGCCACCGCATGCCAACCACCGAACAGCGGCCACTGCGCCGAGGTATCAATCTGTCGCAACAGGGTACGCGTGTAGCGATAACCGGCGTTGAGAACCTTGCCCGGCTCAGGCTGGTAGCGGGCGCCGATATTGAGCCGTTCCACCTCGCTATCCTGATTGTTGTACTGCATGCCCGAATCGATGCTGACTTCGCGATTGAGTTTGCCCGACAATGCCCCGAGAAGATCGGCAATACGCCGGGTACGCGGCGTGCCTCCGGGAAGTACCACGGTCTGGTCAGCGAAGTAATAGCGCTGGCCGATGGCCCCGCGCAGCAATTCTTCGCCGCTGGCTGTATCGACGATGCGTGAGGTCACGGCCACGGTCAACTGATTGGCATCGGAGATGCGATCACCCCCAGAATAAGCATTCTCGGAAAAAATCTGGGCGAAGTTGAAATCGGAAACGCCAGTATCAAAGATCGGAATCTGGCTCTGGTCACGCTGTGGCACACGCAGGTAATAGGCACGCGGTTCCAGTGTCTGCGTCAAGTCCTGGCTAAAGAGCTGAAGCGGTCGCTCGAATACCGTTCCGGCATCAACACTAATAATGGGTACGTTGCGCGTGATCAGGTCGGGGATACCTGCTCCCTGCTGATCAAGCTGGTACCTCGTCGAGTGGAAACCGACCTTGGGAGTCACAAAATATGAGGCGGTTTGCATCGGGTAGGCAAACTGGGGATACAACGTGGTTCGCTTGCCTTCAACCAGAACGCCTTTCGGATGGCTGAAGCTCACGTACTCACCCGAAAAAATCATCTCGGCACCAAATGGCAGATCAGCGCGATCCGCAGTCACCAGAAACTGTGGCAGGCGATCATAGGGAATCTGAAGCGGCGGCTGGGAAGGGTCCTGCAAGGTCTGAAAACGCTGCGCCATCAGGCTGGCCGACCACCAACCGCCACCGCCATAATCGAGGCGTCCTTCACGCAACAGATTGGTTTGCGTAACGTTGGACAGTCGCGTCGAAAGATCAGTGAAGTAGGTGTCGTCGGAGACCCTGTTCAGATTAAGGGCGCCAGTGAATCCATAGCCGAAATTTTGGTTGTGCAGTATGGTGAGTGCATTACGATTGGTGTGCGTGATCTCGTCGTTGCCCAGATATTCTCCTGCAATCTGACCGGCATAACTCCTTCCCAGATAACGATACTCTCCACTCCACTGCGTACCGCGCTTGGCCATGACCCGCGGGGCAATAGTGGCATCCATGTCCGGCGCGATATTCCAGTAGAACGGCGCAGTGAATTCGAGTCCGCCCTTGCTGCTACTGCCAAAGGTCGGCGCCAGCAGGCCGCTCTTGCGCCGGTTATCCAGGGTAAACGACAGCCAGGGCGAATACAGGATCGGGATCCCCTTGAATACTACCGTTGCGCTTCTGGCATTACCTTCGCTGGCAGTGTAATCCAGCGAAAGATCACTGATGCGCGCAAACCAGTCAGGGTCACTGCTGCTTACCGGACAAGTGGTGTAAGTGGCGTCGGCAAGCCGGTATTTATCCTTGCCCTGAAAATCAAGACGAGTCGCAGTACCGTGGGCAGTGGCAGCGGGGTCCGAGCTATTGACAACATGGATCGAATAGGTCGGCGTATCGAACGTCCCAACGCTGTCGCCCAGCTTGAGTTTCAAATGCGGCCCGGTGATCGATTCACCAGGACTGGCCAGTTTTACATTGCCGGTCGCCTCAACCTCGTCCAGTGGCTCGCGATACACCAGACGGTCGGCCTTCACAGTACGGTCGCCATGCAGCAGATCGACATTACCCTGGGCAGTGGTTTCGACACTGGTTGTGCCATAGATGCGGTCAGCAGTCACATAGACCGGCTGCCTCCCCGTTGCAAGCGCTGCTGGCTCGGCGAAACCCGGCTCCAAGTGCGGCGCCTCTGCCGGCATGGTGGAAGTAACAGCCGGGGGTTCTCCCTCTGGTGTTGGTGGAGAGACTGCTGGGGTCGCGACTGTGGCAGCTTGAACTGGGGCTTCCGGAGGAAGTACCAGCAGCGCGGGATCGACCTGGAATGGGGGCAAGCTTGCAGCACCGGCGCCGCCGGTACAAACGAGCAACGTCATGAATCCGATTTGTCCGCGCAGAGTACGGGGCATGCTTTTGTCGTATTGTAAGCCGTTCCCTAGCTACAGGGCTGGCGGGCTGAATGATAAGATCAGCAAGATTCTAACATTCTGTTATGCGCCCGAAGGTGCCCTGACAAACCATGCAACGTCAACACGCTATCGAACACTGGCTGAACCGCTTGTTCCCAGGCAGGACATTTAGCCTCGCACCTGCTTCCAGCGATGCGAGCTTTCGACGCTACTTCCGCATTACCTGGGAAGACGCATCGACGGCAATCGTCATGGATGCCCCACCAGCGCTCGAAGACGTTCGCCCCTGGCTGCATGTGCAGCAGCTGTTTCAGGCGGCAGGAGCCGCAGTGCCAAACGTTCTGGCGCAGGATCCGGAACAGGGCTTCCTGCTGCTCTCCGACCTCGGCACCACAACCTATCTCGACATGCTGCGCAACACCGCACCGCAGCAGGCTAACCAGCTTTATCTCACCGCGCTGGAAACGCTGACTGGCATCCAGTCAGCCAGCAAACCCGGCACGCTGCCAGAATATGGTCGCACGCTGCTCAAGCGCGAACTCGACCTGTTTCCCGACTGGTATGTGACACGCCACCTCGGCGTCGAAATTGAAGGCGCGCAGCGTCTGCAGCTTGCCGAAGTCTTCGAGAAAATTCTCGCTGTCAACCTTGCGGAACCCATGGTGTATGTGCACCGCGACTACCATTCCCGCAACTTGATGCTGCCAATTGAGGAAGGCAAGCCCGGCGTAATTGATTTTCAAGACGCCGTGTATGGGCCTATAAGCTACGACCTGGCGTCGCTGCTCAAGGATGCCTATATCGAATGGGAGGAAGAACAAGCCCTCGACTGGCTGATCCGCTATTGGGAAAAGGCGCGCAAGGCGAGTCTTCCCGTCAATTCGGACTTTGCCGTTTTCCATCGTGACTATGAGTGGATGGGCGTGCAGCGCCACCTCAAGGTACTCGGCATTTTTGCGCGCCTGTATCACCGCGACGGCAAGGATGGCTACCTCAAGGACATGCCACTGGTCGCCAAATACCTGCGCGCAGCCGTGAGTCGCTATAGTGATCTCGCCCCGTTGCGCCGCCTGCTGGACCAGCTGGAAGATAAAGTCACCGTGCTCGGCCAGACCATGCCCAAGTCTGATCTAAAGCATGCGGAGTAAAACTCCTGGTCCGCACAAAGCCGGGACTCATATCAGTTGCCCCCACCCTGGGGCAGGGGTATGGGGGGTGGGAGGCCTGTTTGAGGCCTATGGGCCTTATGCGCCCGCCCGTCACTTTCACGGCAACACCTGCAAAGGGGTACAACGGTGAAAGCCATGATATTGGCTGCTGGCAGAGGCGAGCGCATGCGGCCTCTAACAGACCGCACGCCGAAACCCTTGTTGCCAGTTGGTGGCAAACCACTGATTGTCTGGCATCTGGAAAGGCTGGCGGCGGCGGGATTTCGCGAAGTCGTCATCAATCATGCCCATCTCGGCGCGCAGATCGAAGTCGCACTGGGCGACGGTTCGCAATTTGGTTTGCGCATTTATTATTCACCCGAACCCCCGGGCGCACTCGAAACCGCTGGCGGCATCGCACAGGCTTTGCCGTTGCTCGGCATCGAGCCGTTTCTCGTCATCAACGGTGATACTTTCTGCGACTGGGATGTCGCGCAGGCGTCGCGCATCGCCACAACGATGAAGGGCTATCTCGCCCATCTGGTGCTGGTGCCGAACCCGGCGCACCACCCGCGCGGTGATTTCGCGCTGGAAGGTGGACGCTGCCACGCCTCACGCCTCACACCTCACACCTCACTGCTTACCTTCTCCGGCACCGGCATTTACCGGCCGGAAATGTTTGAGGCAATTACGCCAGGAACCCGGGCGAAACTCGCGCCGCTGCTCATTGACGCAATGCATGCTTATCGTGTAGCGGGTAGCCACCATGGCGGTCGCTGGGTTGACGTCGGCACACCGGAGCGGCTCTCCGAACTCGACGCGGAACTGGCTCACATGAGGTAAGCTGTTTCGATGGACAACATGCCTTTCAGACAGCGCCGCGAGAAGCTCATTGAAAAAATGGGTGATGGCATAGCCATCATTCCTACCGCGACCGAAAAATTTCGTAATAGTGACACAAACTATTTATATCGCGCTGACAGTTACTTTCATTACCTGACCGGATTTCCCGAGCCAGATGCGGTACTGGTATTGATCGCCGGCGACAAACCACAACACATGCTTTTCTGCCGCGACAAGGATATGGAGCGCGAAATCTGGGATGGTTTCCGTTACGGACCCGATGCAGCGAAAGATGCCTTCGGCTTTGATGCCTCATTCTCGATCAAGACCCTGGACGATCAGTTGCCGCAGCTGATCGCAGACCGGCCCACATTGCATTTTTCGCTGGGGCACGAAGCTGCGTGGGACAACCGCATCACGGCGGCGCTCAACGCTGTGCGGGCCATGTCTCGAACCGGGAAGCGGCCTCCTGCCAACATTCGTGATGTACACACCCCGCTCGACGAAATGCGGCTCATCAAGGATGCACACGAGATTGGCTTGATGAAGCAGGCGGCCACTATCTCTGCCGGTGCGCATCGGCGTGCGATGCAGTTCGCCGCGCCAGGCAAGCATGAATACGAAATCGAGGCTGAGTTGCTGCACGAATTCCGCCGTCATGGCAGTCAGTACCCCGCCTACAACACGATCGTTGCCTCCGGGGCGAACGCCTGCGTCTTGCACTACGTCGACAACAACCAACCGGTAGGCGCCGATGACCTGATCCTGATTGATGCCGGCTGCGAACTTGATGGTTATGCATCCGACATCACGCGCACTTTCCCCGCCAATGGCCGTTTTTCGCCGGCGCAACGCGATATTTACGAACTGGTGCTGGCGGCACAAACGGCCGCGATTGCCGCTGCCAGGCCAGATGCCAGATTCATCGATCCGCACGAAGCAGCGCTCAAGGTACTAACACAAGGCTTGCTCGACTTGAAGCTGCTCTCGGGCACGCTCGATGAAGCGCTCGAAAAGGAAAGTTACAAGCGCTTCTACATGCACCGCACCAGCCACTGGCTTGGCCTTGATGTACATGATGCAGGTGAGTACAAGGAAGGCGAAAAATGGCGAATCCTGGCGCCGGGAATGGCCCTCACCATGGAACCCGGTTGTTACATCCGTCCGGCCACCGATGTGCCGGAAGCATTCTGGAATATCGGCATCCGGATTGAAGACGATGCCCTGGTCACGGCGGAGGGCTGCGAAATCATTACCAGCGCCGCGCCGAAGACCGTTGCGGATATCGAAGCACTGATGCACGGCTGAGAAGAATTGTGAGCGAAGCGAACCCAATCAGTCACCCCCTTCCCCGGGAAGGGGGTCGGGGGGAAAGCGGAGATAATTCCCAACGGGAAGCGCTCGCGCTTCCCGTTGCCGTGGCGGGAGGTGGCCCAGTGGGCATGGCCTTGGCTCTTGCCCTGCACAAGCAAGGCATCGCAGCCGAAATCTTCGATGCCCGTGGGCGTGGCACAGGACTAAACGACAACCGCATTCTGGCGCTCTCATATGGCACGAAACAAACCCTTGAATGGCTCGGTGCCTGGCAAGACATTGAAGCCACGCCGATCCGCGCCATTCATGTCTCGCAACGCGGTCATGTTGGCCGCAGCGTGATTCGCGCCGAAGAGGAACAGCTTCCTGCGCTGGGTTATGTGGCCTCAATGCCCGAGTTGTACAAGGCGCTCAACACAGCGGTGGCTGCTGCCGATATCGCCTACCGCGACAACACGCGCATCGAGGCCGTGGATGCCAAGGCAGGACATGTCAATTTTCTTGCCGGCGGCAAAAGCCGCAACGCCCAGCTAGTGGCTTACGCCGAGGGGGTGGTCGACTACGCTGCCGATGCCGTTACAAACATTCGCAACCGCAACTATGGACAGCATGCCGTAACAGCCATCGTCACTGCAAGCGAAACGCCACAAGAGACAGCCCGTGAACGGTTTACGGCAGAGGGTCCTGTCGCGCTGCTGCCCTTCGGCAAGGGATTTGCGCTGGTACAAACCTGTTCGCCCGAAGCCGCTTCCGCATTGACAACAATGCCCGCAACAGAGTTCCTTGCCCAGTTGCAAGACTGCTTCGGACATCGCTTGCACTTTACCGGCGTCGGACCACGGCATTCGTTTCCACTCGGCTTGCGTTACCGCCAGGCAGTAGTGGCAGAGCGGCAGGTGTGGCTTGGCAATGCGGCACAAACACTCCATCCCGTCGCCGGTCAGGGTTTCAACCTGGCCTTGCGTGATGTACGTGAACTCGCGCAAATATTGGCAACCGCAGGGGATACAGGCGCACATGACGTGCTGCAACGCTACGCAAACAAACGCCAACTCGACCGACGCAGCACCATCGGCTTCACCGATACCCTGGTACGCCTGTTCAGCAACGATAGTCCATTGCTCGGCCATGCGCGCGGAGCCGGACTGCTCGGCCTCGATTTGCTGCCGGGCTTACGCAGTTTTCTGGCCCGGCGCATGATGTTTGGCGCCCGCGCATGGTAGCCCAAGATTCACAAGACACACCCCAATGGTGAACAGGGGGCTTTGGACTTTGCCAAAGCGTAGAGTAAAATTCTTTTCCTCTCCCCCGCCTCACCCCTTCTGCGTCCCATTTCCTCAATACCGATGCAATTCGCCGGCTTTACGCTCCGCAATAATTTGTTCGTAGCTCCGATGGCCGGCGTTACCGATCGTCCTTTCCGCCAGTTGTGCAGAAAACTCGGCGCCGGACTTGCCGTATCGGAAATGGTCACTTCGAATTCGCTGCTCTACGGCAGCGCGAAGACGCTGCGACGCGCCAACCATGACGGCGAAACCGGCCCGGTCTCGGTGCAGATCGCCGGCGCCAATCCGGCCATGATGGCCGAAGCCGCACGTTACAACGTCGACGAAGGGGCACAGATCATCGACATCAACATGGGCTGCCCGGCGAAGAAAGTATGCAACGTCATGGCCGGCTCGGCACTGATGCAGGACGAAGCACTGGTGGCCAGGATTCTCGATGCTGTTGTCAAGGCGGTACCGGATACGCCGGTAACGCTGAAGTTCCGTACCGGCTGGAACCGCGACAACAAAAATGCACCGGCCATAGCCCGCATCGCCGAAGACTGCGGCGTCCGTGCCGTGGCGATTCACGGCCGCACCCGCGCCGATCAATACATGGGTGAGGCCGAGTACGAAACCATCGCATTGGTGAAGTCGCTGGTTTGCATCCCGGTAATTGCCAACGGCGACATTACTTCACCACAAAAGGCCAGGCACGTGCTTGCCGTCACCGGCGCCGACGGTGTCATGATCGGCCGCGCCGCGCAGGGGCGGCCCTGGCTGTTCCGCGAGATCGAGCATTACCTGAACACCGGCACCCTGCTGCCGCAACCGCGTGTCGCCGAGATACACCGCATTCTGCGCGAACATCTCGCCGACCTCTATGCCTTCTACGGCGAAGCAACCGGACTCAAGATCGCACGCAAGCACATTAGTTGGTACACCAAGGGCTTGCAGGGGGCAGCAAACTTCCGCCATGCCATGAACCAGTTGCAGACAGTCGAAGCACAACTGGCTGCAGCCGACTTTTTTTTTGCTGAGCAGGCCATGCGTAGTGAGCAACTCAGCTACGACAGTTTCGAATTGGCGCAGGCCGCCTGACAGGATGAAACAACAGACGAAACCGGGGGGTATTCATGAGCAACGAATTGCACGATTGCGTCAAGAAAATACTGAATCGCTATTTTCGCGACCTCGATGGCGAAGCGCCGCATGCGGTTTACAACATGGTGTTATCCAGCGTAGAGAAATCGATGCTGGAGGTGGTGATGCAGCATGCCAACGGCAATCAGACCCTGGCCGCCGAAGTCCTCGGCATCAATCGCAACACCTTGCGCCGCAAACTCAACGAATACCGCTTACTTTAAATTACCGAAAATTACCATGACCATTTCACATGCACTGATCAGTGTTTCAGACAAGCGCGGCGTTGTTGATTTCGCTCGCGCCTTGAATGCAATGAACATCAAGCTGTTGTCCACCGGGGGCACAGCCAAACTGTTGCGCGAAACCGGCCTTGCCGTAACTGACGTATCCGAGCACACCGGTTTTCCCGAAATGCTCGATGGCCGCGTCAAGACACTGCATCCCAAGGTACATGGCGGCATTCTCGGCCGCCGCGATTTGCCGGAACACCTGCAAACCATGGCCGAGCACGGCATTACGCCGATTGATCTAGTTGTGGTCAACCTCTACCCGTTCCGCGAGACCGTGGCCAAGCCCGATTGCACCCTGGACGACGCCATCGAGAACATCGACATCGGCGGCCCGACCATGGTGCGCGCCGCGGCGAAAAACCATGGCAACGAACAGGGTGGCGTCGGCATCGTCACCGATCCGGATGACTATGCTGCCATCGCCGAGGAACTCAAGGCTGGCAAAGGCCTCAGCTACAAAACACGTTTTGCCCTGGCGAAAAAGGCGTTCACGCATACGGCGCGCTACGACTCGGCCATCGCCAACTGGCTCACCAGCCTTGACGAGAACAACAAGCCCGGCACCTTCCCGGAAAAGTTGCAACTCGCTTTCGATAAGGTCGAAACCCTGCGCTACGGCGAAAACCCGCACCAGCAGGCTGCCTTCTATCGCGAAACCGGCGGCGTGCCAGGCAGTATTGCCAGTTACCAGCAATTACAGGGCAAGGAGCTTTCCTACAACAATATCGGCGATGCCGATGCGGCATGGGAATGCGTCAAGGCCTTCGGCGCAGAGAAGAATGAAACCGCCTGTGTCATCGTCAAGCACGCCAACCCCTGTGGCGTCGCCACTGCTGCAACAGCGCTGGAGGCATATCGCAAGGCCTTCTCCACCGACCCGACCTCGGCCTTCGGCGGCATCATCGCCTTCAATGTCGCCATCGACAAGGCAGCAGCTGAAGCCATTGCCGGCCAGTTCGCAGAAGTCATCATCGCGCCGGAAATCACGGCTGATGCACGCGAGGTTTTTGCCGCAAAACAGAATCTGCGCGTACTGATCGTCCCCCTCGGGACGGCTCCCGCTGCCTTTGATTACAAGCGCGTTGGTGGCGGACTGCTGGTGCAGAGCGCCGATGCGGCGCGCATTACGGCAGCCGATATCAAGGTGGTCACCAGGCGTGCGCCGACTGAACAGGAAATACGTGACCTGCTTTTCGCCTGGCGCGTTGCAAAGTACGTCAAGTCAAACGCCATCGTTTTCTGCAAGGACAACATGACCGTCGGAGTCGGCGCCGGGCAGATGAGCCGTGTCGATTCGGCGCGCATCGCCGCGATCAAGGCTGAAAACAATGGCTTGACCGTCAAGGGTTCCGTGGTTGCATCGGATGCCTTCTTCCCCTTCCGCGATGGACTCGACGTACTGGCACAAGCTGGTGCCACGGCCGTGATCCAGCCCGGCGGCTCGATGCGTGATGCCGAAGTAATTGCCGCTGCAGATGAGCAAAATCTGGCAATGGTATTTACCGGGTTCCGGCATTTCAGGCATTGATTGGTATTTTATGAAACTACTGGTCATCGGTTCAGGGGGACGCGAACATGCCCTGGCGTGGCGCTTGGCGCAATCGCCAAAAATGCCGAAGATATTCGTCGCGCCCGGCAATGCCGGCACGGCACATGAGGATGGACTTGAAAATGTTGCCTTGAGCAACATCCCGGACTTGATTGCCTTCGCGCAGAAAGAAGGCATCCACGCCACCATTGTTGGCCCGGAGGCGCCGCTGGCGGCCGGAATTGTCGATGCATTCCGCGCTGCGGGACTACGCATCTTCGGTCCCACCCAGGCCGCTGCGCAGCTCGAAAGCTCGAAGGATTTCGCCAAGCGCTTCATGGCACGGCATAACATTCCAACCGCGAAATTCCAGACCTTTTCAAGTGCCGACGACGCACGCGCCTATGTACGTGCCGAAGGTGCGCCTATCGTGATCAAGGCCGATGGTCTGGCCGCGGGCAAAGGCGTCGTGGTGGCGACAACGCTTGCAGAAGCAGAAGCTGCCATCAACATGATGTTGCTCGACAACAAGATGAGCGATGCCGGGGCACGTGTCGTCGTCGAGGAGTTTCTCGACGGCGAGGAAGCCAGTTTCATTGTCATGGCCGATGGCAAGCACGCTCTGGCAATGGCCACCAGCCAGGACCACAAGCGCCTGCAGGACGGCGACGCCGGCCCCAATACCGGCGGCATGGGTGCCTATTCGCCAGCGCCCGTGGTCACACCCGACATTCATGCCCGCGTCATGCGCGAAGTGATCATGCCCACCCTGCGCGGCATGGAGGCCGACGGTATCGTCTACACTGGATTTCTCTATGCCGGGCTGATGATCAAGCCCGACGGCACACTCAAGGTACTCGAATTCAACTGCCGCTTCGGCGATCCGGAAACCCAGCCGATCATGCTGCGTTTGAAGAGCGATTTCACCGAACTGATTGACGCCGGCATCGACGGCAAGCTCGACCAGATTGACACGAAGTGGGACCGCCGTGTCGCGCTCGGCGTAGTACTCGCGGCGGCCAACTACCCAGAAAGCCCAAGGAAAGGCGATGTCATTCACGGATTGCCTGCCCAGAGCGCGGCCGATGTGAGCGTGTTTCATGCCGGCACGGCGGAACATAATGACGAAATTGTCACCTCCGGCGGCCGCGTGCTTTGCGTCACTGCACTGGGCGACACACTCAAACTGGCGCAGAATCGCGCATATGAGGCCGTGGCGCAAATCTCATTTGACGGCATGCAGTGCCGCCACGACATCGGCTACCGCGCAATAAAAAAGAATTAAAGGCTCAAGGCCCATGATTCAATTTAAAAAATGTTGTGCCTTTCAGCCTTGCACCTTGATCCTTGCCCTTTGAAACTTGAATCTTGACCATGGATACACAATCCGTTCACCAATATTTCGCTACCCTTCAGGAAGGCATTGTTTCGGCACTCGAAGCATTCGATGGCAAACCGTTCCAACGCGATCGCTGGGAGCATGGCACTGCCTGCGTCATCGAGGAAGGCAACTTTTTCGAGCGCGGCGGAGTCAACTTCTCGCACGTTACCGGCGGCCAAATGCCGGCTTCAGCGACTGCACACCGCCCGGAACTGGCCGGTCGCCATTTCGAAGCAATGGGCGTTTCGCTGGTGCTGCACCCGCGCAATCCCTATTGCCCTACCTCACATGCCAATGTGCGCTGCTTCATCGCCACCAAGGAAGGGGAAGAGCCAGTATGGTGGTTTGGCGGCGGCATGGATCTCACCCCCTATTACGGTTTCGAAGAAGATGCGCGGCACTTTCATTGCACTTGCCGTGATGCATTGTCGCCATTCGGCAGTGATGTACATGCGCGCTACAAGAAATGGTGTGACGAGTACTTCCTTCTCAAGCACCGCAATGAACCCCGCGGTATTGGTGGCGTCTTCTTCGATGACCTCAACGAAGGCGGCTTCGAGCGTTGTTTTGGTCTGACGCGTGCGATCGGTGACAACTACCTCAATGCCTACCTGCCAATCCTGCAACGTCGTCGTGATCTGACTTATGGCGAACGCGAACGCGATTTTCAGGCCTATCGTCGCGGACGCTACGTTGAATTCAATCTGGTGTGGGATCGCGGCACGCTGTTTGGCCTGCAATCGGGCGGGCGCACCGAGTCGATCCTGATGTCACTGCCGCCCGTCGTGAAGTGGCGCTACGACTGGCATCCCGAAGCCGGCAGCGCGGAAGAGAAACTCTACACCGACTTTCTCAGGCCGCGCGACTGGGCATAGCCGCGAACTTGGTCAACAACTTTGTCATCTCCGCGGCATTGATCGGCCGACCAAGCAAATAGCCCTGTACTTCGTCGCACCCCATGTTGCTCAGAATGTCCATCTGTTGCGACGTCTCCACCCCTTCGGCAATCACCCGCAGGCCGAGCGCGTGGCCCATCGTCACCACAGCGGTGGCGATGGCGCGGTCGTCGGCATCGATCACCAGGTCGCGGACGAAGGATTGGTCGATCTTGAGCCGCTCTATGGGGAAGCGCTTCAAATACGACAGGCTGGAATAGCCGGTACCAAAGTCGTCCACGGCCGCACGAACACCGATTTTCTTCAGCGCTTGCAGCGTCTCCAGCGTGTGTTCCATGTCCCGGGCCAGCAGGCTCTCGGTGATTTCGATCTCCAGCGCACTGCCCGGCACACCGGCGTCCGCCAAGGCGGCGGTAATCAGGCCAGCGACATTCCGCGCCGCGAACTGACGCGCGGAAAAATTGATGGCGATGCATATGTCCGGCGCACACTGCTCGCGCCAGATACTGGCCTGGCGGCAGGCTTCCTCCAGCACCCATTGGCCGATCTGCTCGATGAGGCCGGATTCCTCGGCAACAGGAATGAACTGGGCCGGCGAAATCATGCCCATTTCAGGCTGATGCCAGCGGATCAGCGCCTCGACGCCGACCAGCGTCTTTCCCGCTAGCTCGAATTTGGGCTGGTAGTAGAGTACGAACTCGTGGTTATCGATGGCATGGCGCAGGCTGCTCTCCAGCACCATGCGCTGGAAAACGGCCTGGTTCATTTCCGGCGTGTAGAAGCGGTAGGCATTGCGGCCTTCGTCCTTGGCCCGGTACATGGCGGTATCGGCGGTCTGCAGCAACTCGTCGAAATTTATGCCGTCCTTGGGATAGAGGGCAATGCCAATGCTGGGGGTGACATTCAGTGCATGTCCACCAGAAACGAAGGTGCGCGCGCTTTCCTCGAGCAGTTTTTGCGCCACATGCCCCGCCGCATCGGCGTCGGCTTCCGGCAACAACACCAGGAATTCATCGCCGCCGAGGCGGCCGACTGTGTCCATTTCGCGCACTGCGCCGATCAGGCGCTGTGCGATCTCCTTCAGCAGCAGATCGCCGGCGGAATGACCAAGCGAATCGTTGATGTTCTTGAAGTGATCGAGATCGAGAAACAGCAGCGCCAGCGTGCTGTGGTCGCGACTGGCACTGGCAATGCTCTGTTCGACGCGGTCGCGCAGCAGGGCACGATTGGGCAGGTCGGTGAGTGCATCGCGATAAGCCAGGTAGCTGATGCGCTCCTCGAATGCCTTCTGCATCGTGACATCGGTTTCCTGAAACACGTAGTGAGTAAGTACCCCGTTCGCGTCCTTCACAATGGAAGCCGAGACCAGCGCCGGGAAGACTTCGCCATTCTTGCGCCGAAGCCAGACTTCGCCTTGCCACCAACCCTTCTTGAGCAAGGTATCGCGCAATGATTGATAGAACGCCTCGTCATGCCGGTCGGACCTGAATGCCTCCATGCTGGTGCCCTGCACCTCTTCTGCTTCGTAACCGTACATACGGGTGAACACGGCATTAACCATCACGATGTTGTAATCTGACTCGACAATCAGGATCGCTTCGCCGCTGTTGTCAAATACCGTCGCCGCAAGGCGATCCTTCTCCTCAAGGGTCTTGACCGCCGTGATATCGGTGATCAAGCCCATCAGCCTGACGGGCCTGCCCTCTGCCGTACGTTCGCTGGTCATGGCGCCGATATTTCGCAACCAGCGTACGCTGCCATCCGGTAATACGCGCGAGATTTCGGACAGGTAGTTGTCCACCACACCGGCAAGGAGAGCCTGGTGTGCCTGGGCAGCCTGCTCTCCTTCTTCCGCGGGAAGCATGGTGAAGAAGGTCTCATGGGCAACATCGATCGGCTGGTCGCCAAGCCCCATCAACTCTGCGCCGAGGCTGTTCATGGTGAATCGGCCAGTGGCGTAGTTGGACTCGTACATCCCGGTCCGCGTGACGCTGAGCCCGAGCCGCAGGCGTTCCTCATTATGCGCCAGCGCTTCCTCCGCCCGCTCGCGCTGCTGTCTTTGTGCAATGGATGTCAGTGCATACGACACGTCTTTGCCAACTTGCTCGAGCAGGTCAATCCTCTCGGGCGTAAAGTAGTTGCGTTCGCCCGAGCACAGTACCAGCACGGCCGTCACCTGTCCGGCACGGATGAAGGGAACCGCGGCCATCGAGGCAACGCCCAACGCGATGGTCCCGGCGCGACAGGATTGTTCGGCCTCTTTGAGTTTCAGATAATCGTTGCTGACTTCGCATTTCCTCGACATCAGCGCGGCCTTGGTCAGCGGTGGAACATTCTCCAGTCGCTTCCAGGCTTCCAGAATTTCGGCGCGACGCTGATAATCCTCGTGGAAGTACAGCTTGGAGCCGGCCATGTGGTCCGGATCCGCGGGATCAATCTCGATCATCGGCACTAGGGTAAAGCCCCCATCCCTGACGAAAATCTGTGCGATCTCGCGAAACAGCTCACGCTCGTCGTCGCAATGCACAATCGTCGAGTTCACCTGGCTCAGCGTCTCGTAGAGCTTCGACAACTGCTCGACCCGGTACAAGTTTTCCTGTTCCTGCGAAATGTTGAGCATGGCGCCCGCATAACCGAGGAACTCGCCCTGGTCACCAACCCGCGGCGTGGCCCACGCCTGCGCCCAGGCAATGGCGCCGTCACGGTGCAGATAACGAAACTTGCAGGAAAACGCGGCTCTCCTGGTTGCCGCTTCCTGCGATGACCTGAGGACAAAATCGCGATCTTCGGGATGTATCGCCGACACCCATTTCTCCATGCCGGCATGGGCCGTATCGACATCCGCCAATGCGATCATGGAGGCATTGAGAAAATGCGCGGAACCATCCGTTTCGGCTTCAAACACGCCCACCGGCAGCATTTCCACCAGATTGGCGTAGCGGCGTTCGCTCTTGCGCAAGGCCTTCATCATGCGCTGCTCTTCGCTCTGGTCACGAAACACCAGCACAACACCTTGAATGTCTTCATCATCGGAATAGCGGATCGGCGCTCCGCAGTCGGCAATCGGCAGTTCCCGGCCGTCCTTCGCGATCAACACCGTATGGTTGGCAAGGCCCACCACGACACCGTCGCGCAACACGATGTCGATCGGGTTTTCCATGGGCTTGCGCGTCTCTTCGTTGATGATGTGGAAGACTTCGCCTACCGGCTGCCCGCGGGCTTCCGCTTCGCTCCAGCCCGTCAGCATTTCCGCCACCGCATTCATCATCGTCACGCGGCCTTCCCTATCTGTCGCCAGCACCGCGTCGCCGATGCTGTGCAGGGTGACCCGCAAATCCTCTTCCCTGTGCGCCAGCCGCTCTTCCGCCTGTTCGCGCTGCGCTTCGCGGGCAAAGTTCTCCAGCGCGAACGACACGTTGCGGCCGACTTCGTCGATCAGCGCCAGAATGTCGTCACTGAAAAAGTCTTTCTCGTCCGAAGACAACGCCAGTGCGCCTATCGCCTCGCCGAAACGGGTAAGCAGCACCGTGCTTGCCGCCTTGACACCAGCCCGCCGGACAATTTCACGAAGACCCGGCTCAATACGTTCATCGTTTTGGTAATCATTGGCTGTCATCGCGCTACCCGAGAGCAATGTCATACTCACCAGGTTACGGAATTCCGGATCGTCCAGATCAAGTTCCTGGAGTTGGCTGCGCGCTTCACCCCTCCAGGCGCCCGCGTTGGTCGCGAGTACAGATTTGCGCCTGGCCCAATCGACAATGCTCACGGTCGCGCTGGCGAAACCGCCCTTTTCCACCATGATGGTGCTAATACGCTCGTATAGTTCCTGCTCGGTGCGGCTATGAATGATGGCCGAATTAACCTGGCTCAACGTCGCATAGAGTCTGGTCAAGCGCGACGCATGGGTGCTGAGTTCCTTCTCCGCCGTGATGTCAGTGAGAGTAGCAGCAAAGCCGGTGCTGCAGCCTTGCTCATCCCGGACAGGCTCGACTTGACCCTGCACCCAGACGATTTGCCCTTCGGCACCCACAAGGCGATAGGTGGGATTGCCGTCGCGGTCACTCTGACATATCCCCACCGGAGTGTTATCCAAAAGGGTGGCATATACGCGCTTGCTGTCGCTCAAAACGTCCGCCCTGCCAAGCCTATGAGCATGCGCCACGCAACCCAACGTCCTTGATGACGGACAACAGGCAGCAACAATCCATGGACAGATGCGAAGACTTGCCGCATTCGTACTCCCCCTCAATTATTCCAAGGCCAGCCAGTGCCCATGGCGACCATATGGATGCTATCCAAAGCGTCTTATCTTAACGGCCTGAAACTTGCCATCTTGAGCCTTTGCGGCTCAACTATAACCGTGAACTAGTCCGCCGCGGCGCGGTAATGGATATTGGCTTGCGTTGTCTGGTCAAGCTGATCAAGCAGTGCTGCCAGTTCAAGGTGTGCCCAGCGCGAGGGCTGCACCGACAGGGAGGCCTCAAAATAACTTTTCGCCTTGCCCCAGAGTTGCTGGCGGCGGCAAAGCCTTCCCAGCGCCAGCAGTAACTTGGCATCGCGCGGATGGGCATGCAGCCAGCGCTCGGCATGGGCAATGCGGGCCAGGGTATCGCTGCAATTGCAATCCCCATAGACCGCAACCAGATCGCTATCCCAATGGGCTTCCAGTGCATCCTCGATCAACCGCGCGGCATCGGCATGGTTATCGGCATTACAAAGGATGGGGGCCGCATGCAACACCAGGCTGGGTTCGAGCCGATCAGAATCAGGCAATTCACGTAGAAAGCGTTCCAGTTCAGCCCCGGACTCTCCCCTGCCCTTGATCTGGCCGAGGATTTCCCTTTGCGCTCGACGCCGCAGCGGCGCCGCCTGTTCCGCTGTCATTGCCTTGTGTTTTTCCAGTTGACGCACCACGCGCTCCACGTCGCGCCATTGTCCCAGTCCCTGGTAGACGCGCAGCGCCAGGCGCTGCGCGGCAACAGGCCTGCGTCCGGTACGCATTAATTTTTCGAGCAACTCCAGGGCAGTGGTGTAGTCTCGTTTGTCTGCCGCGATGCTGGCTTCAACCATCAGGCGCGCCCTGGAACTATCCGGATCATTCGCGCGTGCTTTCTGCCGCCAGATCGACTCGCGCTCCTCGTCGCGCATGTGATAAGCGTCCTGCTGTGCCAACAATGCGGCCAGCAACGGCGCATGCCCTGCATCGAAGGACTTTTCCGCCGAATGCAAGGAGCGACTGAAACGTCCTTCCATGTACAGGGTGAATGCCTCGCGCAAGGCACCATCAGCATTTTCGTGAACACGCCGACGGCGGAACTCGCGCACCGACGATGGCAAAGATGCCAGGGCAACAAGCGAACGCACCATGAGATAGAACAGGAAAAAGCTCAGCAGCACAAGAATCAGCATCAGGTTGAGCGACAATTCAACCCGCCATGGTGTTAGCACCAAAAGCACATAGCCGTCGTTATTCAGCGCTGCCAGTGAGAATCCGGCGGCCAGTGCCGCGAGAATCAGCAGCCAGAGTAGCGCGCGCATTAGTTTTGGCCGAGCTTGAAGTTGCGCACCGCCGCCAACGTCTCGTTGAGCGAAGGCGCCTGTTGCACGACATCCAGCCTGGAAAGCCCCTTCAAGGTCACGATAGCCGACTTTACCGAAGGTGACTGCGTATCGAAGTAGCGGTCGAGCCACTCGGCCACCTGGCGCGTATCCTCATGGAAGCTGCGTCCGTCGCGCACCAGCAGGGCAAGTCTGGCATTGACCAGCCGCAGCTTGATGTTCTCGCGCACAAAATAGTTTTGCGTCGGTGGCAGCAGCCCGGGATCAGCATGGTCGATACGCTCAATGCGAATCAGCTGACGCATTTCAGCCCACAGGTCATTGAGCACCACTTGCCACCAAGCCGGCTTCACCGCCTTCGCCGCTTTGCCATTCACTTTTTTAGCCGAAGCGGAAACCTGTGCATTTTCGATTTTAGGTCTATGTTCAAAGGCCATCGGGAAACCATCCACCTGCGCCACGATACTTTCGATCTTCAGCGCCATGCCGGAAATATCAGCCACTGGCAGTGCGGTGAGATTGGTGATATCACGTTCGATCAGCTTGCGCAAAGGCAGAAACCGCGGCTGCGCCGCCTTGGCCAGTCGAACATCCGCGCCGTTCAAGGCAATCAGCGCTGCCTCGACGTTGCCGGCCAGTTGCATCTGCTGGGCGGCGATGGTAATCGACTGTTCCACTTCGGCCAGAAGTCGCTCATCCTTGGTGCGCGACAATTCCTGATACATCGATTCGAGCGCAACCTGCTGGCTTTGCGCAGAGGCGGAGACGGTTTCAAGCAGCGTCACTCGTGCCTGCAACGAAACCGCAAGTTCCTGCCCCTGTCTGGCGAGCGCCTTGCTCTCGCGCACCAGGATATCGTTCTCTACCAGTCGTCTGGCAAAGTCCTGGCGCAGTTCATCGACTCGCGTGCGATTTTCAAACCATTGCCATGTCAGGAACGCTGCCAGCACAACCACCAGCAACAGCAATAGCGATTGCCAGCGCGAAGCAGACTGGATCGGCGCCGAAGCGGTTTCGGCAGAGGGGGAGACGGGCTCTGTAGCAGGTATGTTATCCATGGTATGAAAAATATTCTATCAGGCCTGCAACCAGACCGTCATCGCCGGGATTGGTCTGCTGAACAAGGTTGTGTCCAAGCTTGGCGGCTTGTGCGCTGATACGCGCGTGGGGTACGAACAAAGGCGTCTTGCGCAGCCATGCCTGTCCGAGTTTGCCCACCATGTCGTGGAGATTGCGCAAACCCTCGCTGCTGGTTACGGTGATCGCATCAAGGGTGCGGTCTTCCCAATGCTTCAACAAGACTGCACCATCGCGGTCGGGCTTGCCGCGCTGATAGCTGGCGACATGCAGCACCTCGGCGCCACGTTCGCGCAAGACGTCGCCGAGCAGTTCACGGCCGCCATCACCACGAAAAATCACGATGCGTCGGCCGGCGACGTCCTGCAGCTCGGGCAACTCCAGCAGGGCCTCGGAATCGAAGCGGCTGCGCGGCGTCAGCACATTCGTGATGCCATGGCGCGCCAGCGCGCGTTCGCTGCTTTCTCCCACCGTGGCGACGCGAACCTGCATGGGCCAGCTGCGATGGCGCAGGACATGCTCCAGCGATTTATCGACAGCATTCGGGCTGACGAATACCGCGAAGTCGAATTCATCCAGCCGCAGGGAGATGTCACGCAGTGGCTTCACGTCGTCGAGATCGCGAATGACCAGTACGGGAAACAAAATGGGATGCGCGCCAAGATTCTGCAGGGCTTCTGCCAGATGTGCCACCTGTCCGGTCGGCCGTGTCACCACGATGTGTTTGCCTGCGAGCGGCATCACTAGAGCACCTTTCCCCCAGCCCCCTTCCCAAGGAAGGTGCTGACAGTTGTTCGCGCGACATGCGCGCTCCATTTGCTTGTCTGCGCTGCCCTTGGGACGGGACGGCCCGGCGGGCTGCGCCCATGCCTACAAACCCAAGGTTGCCAGAATCTCGTCGGCGCCATCAGCGCGTAATGTTTCGGCCACCGTCAGTCCCAATTGTTCCGCATCGCCGACTCGACCCTCAAGCTCGGCACGCACAACATGGGTGCCATCGGGACTGGCCACCAGTCCGCGCAACCACAATTTGTCATCGCGCAATTTTGCGTAGGCGCCCAACGGCACTTCGCAACTGCCGGCCAGCGCGCGCGATACGGCGCGCTCGGCACGTACGCAGGCCGATGTCACGGCGTCATCAAGCGGCGCCATCCACTGCGCCACTTCCGGCCGTATTGCCAGCGCCTCGATGCCGATGGCACCCTGACCCGCCGCAGGCAGGGAAATCTCAGCGGGCAACGTGGCGCGAATCCGCTCTGCCAGACCAAGGCGTGTCAGTCCCGCCGCAGCAAGAATAATTGCGTCGTAGTCACCGCCGTCGAGTTTGCGCAGGCGTGTATCGAGATTGCCGCGCAGGCTGGTCACGACAAGGTGGGGATAGCGCTCGCGCAGCTGCGATTCGCGGCGCAGGCTGGACGTCCCCACCACAGCGCCCGGCGGCATGGCATCAAGCGAATCATAACGGCTGGAAACGAGGGCATCGAGCGGGATCTCGCGCGGGCCGATGGCCACCAGGGCAAACTCCTCGCCCAGCGTCATCGGCACATCCTTCATCGAATGCACGGCGATGTCGGCACTGCCATCGAGCAGTGCGGTTTCAAGTTCCTTGACGAATAGCCCCTTGCCGCCCACCTTGGCCAGCGGACGATCGAGAATCTGGTCGCCGCGCGTCGTCATGCCGAGCAGTTCAACACTGCATGAGGGGTAAAGTTTGCATAGCAGGTCGCGCACATGCTCAGCCTGCCAGAGGGCAAGCCGCGATTCGCGCGTGGCAATGACAATACGTTCGGGATGAGCAGTCATAAAAAAGGTGAAATAAAATCAGGCAGAAAGTCGCGCAGATTCTAGCATGCAGGGTCTTCTGGCTTGATGCCCTCTACTGCTTGCTATTGAAATCAGATAAACAAACCTGCGATTCTTGCTGCAAAACTGAACCGCACCCCTCATTTATAACCGTTCAGCACCAACACCGACTCTCCTGCAGGTGGAGCCGTTGCCGTTTGTCGTCCCCGCCTGTGCGGGAATGACGGGGGCTTTTATTGAGTGTTCCGTCAAGATTACAACACTTTACCAGGGGCAAAAGGGGCGCTGGATTGGCACAACGTGCAATCCAGACCGTGTTGCGTAATGTCTCTGAAAGAGGCAAAAGCATCATCAAGCAAGAAACCGGCGCCGGGAAGTAATCCTTCCGGAAATATTGCCGGGAACGCCCTGCGCCCCCGGAGTGATCTTGTTCAGTTACTCAATACGTTACGTGCGTTACTCGCGCACTACTTTTTCGCTTTGGCCTTTTTGATGAAGGTCGTGGCGGCGTCAAGTGTTGCTGGCGTGATCTTGCCGGTTTCCCGGAGCGTCAGAAGCAAGGCCACGGGACGCGGAAGATTCCTTCCCGTCTCGTATCGGCTGCCGCCGCTTTGGGTAACGCCGAGTCCTGACCAGAAGGCCTGCTGGTTTGCACCCAGCTTCTTGCGGTAATCGGCGAGGTTCGAGAGATCAAATTTTGGCTTGGCCATGATATTTCCTTTATCGGGGTTGTAACGCGAAGATCATACTCTTCCTGCATCAACAGAATGATTCTGTTATTACTTACTTTAGTAAGTAATTGTAAGCATGCAAGGGTATTAATCGAAAATCATGCAAGTCCGAATGGCGCTGTAAATTCAGCCGGATCGAACAACATCAGCCCATATCAGCCCAGAATCCTTGTTTGCAGTAATGACAATACCTTTTCCCGCTTCACCCCTGGCGGCATCCCCCGTCCTGAGCTCGATGTCGTTGGCGCGCACCGTTTCTTTGAAAAGCTGCAGACAGATGCGCAGCCGACCGTGATCGGCATGGCCACGATCCACAAACCCTTGCGAAGGGTGATCATGGAGGTCACCGTGAAGGGGTATGCCGCAGGCAAAACTTTGCCCGGCAGTCATCACAATAGACAAATGCCGGGCAAATCAAACAACGGAAACCCCGGCTAAAAACCGGTTTGCAATCCCGGCCACACTGCCTGCAAGGTCGTCTTGAACTCGGCCTGAATCCGTGCCAGCGCTTTCCGGGTATCACCCTCGAAGCGCAGCACGACGACCGGCGTGGTGTTCGATGCACGGGCAAGACCGAAGCCATCGCGATACTCGGCGCGCACACCGTCAATGGTGATGAGTTCGCGCGCGTTGGGAAACTTGCCTTCACGCTGCAGCTTTTCGATCAGCGCGTGGGGTTCGCCTTCCTTCATCTTGATGTTTAGCTCGGGCGTCGAGATCGCGTTGGGCAGATGCTTCAGCGGCCAGTTGGCGTCCGGCCAGCGCGAAAGGATTTCAAGCAGGCGGGCGCCGGTATAAAGTGCATCGTCAAAGCCGTACCAGCGTTCCTTGAAGAAGATATGCCCGCTCATCTCTCCTGCCAGGGGCGCGCCGGTTTCCTTGAGTTTGGCCTTGATCAGGGCGTGGCCGGTATTCCACATCAGCGGCTGCCCGCCCTGATGACGCACCGATTGCGCGACCCAGCGCGAGCATTTCACGTCGTAAATAATCTGTGCGCCGGGATTGCGCGTCAGCACGTCGGCGGCGAACAGCATCAGCTGACGGTCCGGATAGATGATCTCGCCATCTTTGGTGACAACGCCGAGACGGTCGCCGTCGCCGTCGAAGGCGAGTCCCAGTTCGGCATCGGTGTCGCGCAGGGCCTGCTGCACGTCGCGCAGGTTTTCCGGCTTCGACGGATCGGGATGGTGGTTGGGGAAATTGCCATCGATCTTGCAGAACAGTTCGACAACCTCGCAACCCATGCGGCGGAACAGCTTTGGCGCAAGCTGGCCGGCGACACCGTTGCCACAATCGACGACGATTTTCATCGGTCGTGACAGATGCACATCGCCGACAATGCGCTTCAGGTAGGCGCCGTCGACCTTGGCGCTGCTGCTGTGGCCGGCACCTTCGCAGAGGTCACCCTTTTCGATGCGATGGAGCAGGCTGCGAATCTGTTCGCCATACAGGGTATGGCCGCCGAGCACCATCTTGAGGCCATTGTAGTTGGGCGGGTTGTGGCTGCCGGTAACCGAAACGCAACTGCCGACGCCCAGATGATGGGCGGCAAAATAGGTAACCGGCGTCGGTACGCGGCCGATATCGATGACATTGACCCCGGCGTCAGTGATGCCGGCGGTGAGCGCTGCAACAAGGTCCGGTCCCGACAGGCGACCATCGCGGCCAATCACAATTGCCTCCAGTCCGCGTTCCCGCGCCTCGCTGCCCAGCGCCTGCCCTATCGTGCACACGCCATCGGCAGTCAGTGTTTCGTTGACGATGCCGCGAATGTCATAGGCCTTGAAGATTTCCTGTGGGGGGGCTTTCATTGAAACTCCTTATATAACCAGAGAGACGCGGATCAAGTTCGATTTTGTCATTATTGCTATTAACTATCAGCCGCAAGTGTAACGTGGCAATCCTTAAGATATTGATTCTGCTTGCAGCCATGGATTGCTTTGCGCGCAATGACGAATCACACTTGATCGGCGTTTCCCTAATGCAATGTTTTCGGCGCTTCACTGAACGAGTCGGGCGGTGCCGGCGAGGAATGATGCACGACGAGACGCCAGCCAGTCGGGCCGCGGGCATAGACATTGGTGGCGACGACGGGCGCCTGCTGCGTCGGGTCATCATTGATGCTGACATATTCGATGATGCTATGGATTGCGGCAAAGGGACTGACGATGGAACTGAGCGGCGTCACCTGCACGTGCAGCCGCGCGCCACCGCTGAACACCCGTCGCCAGGCTTCACGCACCATGGCGTAGCCGGAAAGGCGCGGTCCGCCGGGATGGACACAGACGATTTCCTCGTCCTCGGACCAGACCTGCATCATCGCCTCCAGGTCGGCGTGTTCGATCGCCTCGTAGAAGGCGGTTTCGACATCCTGCGGTGTGGCAAAAAATGCCTTGCTCAAAGTGTCCTCGACTGATTCAAAACAAAATCGGGAGCCATGCCTTCCATGCACTTGAAATGTCCGAGCGGACACTGGCGCTGGAAACAGGGACTGCATTCGACGTTCAGCGTCACAATCTTCGCTTGCGCTGACAACGGCGGAGTATAGACCGGGCTGGAAGATCCATATAGCGCCAGCAGCGGACGATCCAGGGCGGCGGCGACATGCATCAATCCCGAATCGTTGCTGACAACGAGACGGGCAACGGCAAGGAGGTCAATGGCCTGTTCGAGGGTGGTACGGCCGCACAGATTGATGGCGCAAGCCCCCGCACGTTCGACGATTCCATCGCCGATGCCCTTGTCGGCGGCCGAACCGAGGACCCATACCGGATCGGCCTTGCTGCCCAAGCGTTGTGCCAATGCAGCAAAATGAGGGGGAGGCCAGCGCTTGGCCGGGCCGTATTCGGCGCCGGGGCAGAAAATGACCGGTGTGCTGTCCTGCGACAGTCCGAGCGCGGCGCGTGTAGCGCGCTGCTGCTCCGCACTTGACTCAAGATGCGGTGGCGGCAGCGGCGGCAATCCGGGGCTGCCAACCGGATCGGCAAGCCGCGCATAGCGCTGCGCGAGTTGCGGCAATGCCGTCTCGTCGAGCTGGTGGCGCCGGTTGAGCAGGAGGTAACGGGCTTCGCCCTGATAGCCGATGCGTTCGGGGATACCGGCAAAGAATGGCACCAGTGCCGACTTCCAGGAATTCGGTAGCACATAGGCTGCGTCGTAATGTTCGGCGGCAAGTTGCCGGCCCAGCGCACGACGTGCCGAGAAGGCAAAGTCGCCATGGCGGAACGGGCTCTCGATGACGCGCCGGATTTGCGGCATGCGCTGCAACAGTGGCGCGCTCCATGCCGGAGCAAGCACATCGATGAAAGCCCCGCGCTCATGCAACCTGGCAAACAGCGGCTGCGCCAGTATCGTGTCGCCGATCCACGAAGGGGCGACGACCAGGATGCCTGAGGGGTGAGGGGTGATGAGTGAGGAGTGAACCGTCATGGTTTTAGGTATGCGCTCCGAAATGATATGCGTAGCGCGGATTGCGAGTTGGTGGCAAAAGGTTGAAGGAGCTGCTTTTGCTCCTCACTCCTCCCTCCTAACTCCTCACTGCTTCTTCAGTGATGGCCGTGCGGGCGTTCGCCGGTGAAGGTATAGCGCGTGCCGCAGTAGGGACACGCCGCGTTGCCGCTCTTCAGCACGTCGAGGAAGACGCGGGGATGACGTGCCCAGAGCGGCGACCCGGGCTGCGGGCAATGCAGCGGCAGATCATGGGCGGTGACTGCGACTTCAAGGGCGGTATCTGTTGCTTGGATCGTTTCGGTCATGTTTGCTCCTTTAACTTGGGGAAACACCAATTAAATACGATTCGGTCATTGCCCGCGGCTTTCAGGCTGCAACGCATGGATTGCCGCGGCCCTGAGAGCCTCGCAATGACATATTGGAACTCGATCAGTCATCTCTTAAACTTTGGTCAGCCAGTCAGCGTGGGCTGGCACCTTGCCATTGACGACATCGAAGAAAAGGGATTGCAGTTTCGCCGTCACCGGGCCGCGTTTGCCGCTGCCGATGACGCGATTGTCGAGTTCGCGGATCGGGGTCACTTCAGCGGCGGTGCCGGTAAAGAAGGCTTCATCGGCAATATAGATGTCGTCGCGCGTCAGGCGCTGACTGCGCACCTCATAGCCGAGATCGGCGGCCAGTGCGATGATCGAGGCGCGCGTGATGCCCGACAGCGCCGAAGCTATTTCCGGCTCGAAAATCACGCCGTTCTTGACGATGAACAGATTCTCGCCCGCGCCCTCGGCAACGAAACCATCAACATCGAGCAGTAGTGCCTCGTCGTAGCCGTCCTGCGTCGCTTCCATGTTGGCGAGGATCGAGTTGGCATAGGTCGCGGCGAACTTGGCGCGCGCCATGGTGACATTGACATGATGGCGGGCAAAAGATGAAGTCTTGACGCGGATGCCATTCTCCATGCCGTCATTGCCGAGGTAAGAGCCCCATTCCCAGGCGGCGATGGCGACATGCACCCCGGCACCGTTGGGGTTGATGCCCATCTTCCCCGAGCCGTAGAAGGCAATCGGCCGGATGTAGCAGGATTCGAGCTTGTTGGCACGCACCACTTCCTTGTGCGCCTCGATCAGCTGCTCCTTGCTGTAGGGCAGCTTCATCATGTAAATGTGCGCAGAATTGAAGAGGCGCTCGGTATGTTCCTTGAGCCGGAAGATCGCCGTGCCGTCAATGGTTTTGTAGGCACGCAGCCCCTCAAAGACCGAAAGGCCATAATGCAGTGAGTGCGTCAGCACATGGAGATTGGCGTCACGCCAGGGCACCAGCTTGCCGTCGTACCAGATCAAGCCGTCGCGGTCGGCCATGGACATATTGTTTTCTCCAGCTCCAATTTAGGGAAGCCGGCATTTTAGCGGAATTGCCTGTGGAATCGCCAAGCTAAACATGGATTGCCGCGTCGGCTTCGCCATCTCGCAATGACACCTTTTCTTGTCATTGCAAATGCCGAGGTCGGCGGTAATCCATGGCCTTAACGACCTGTGGATTGAATGGATAGCCACGTCGGCTTCGCCAACTCGTAATGACATCCCTTTAGGCCGAAGGCCTGTGGCGATCCATGGCTTATGCCTGCGTCTCCTCGCAATGGCAGCAACCACGCTAAAATGCGCCTGATATGAGTGACATATGGAAACCCAATGTGACCGTCGCGGCACTGATCGAACGCGACGGACGCTACCTTCTGGTGGAAGAGGAGACGGATGACGGCATCCGTCTCAATCAACCAGCCGGCCATCTTGACGAGAACGAATCGTTGATCGCGGCCTGCGCGCGCGAGACGCTGGAAGAATCGGCCTGGCAGTTCGTGCCTACGGCGCTGACCGGCATCTATCAGTGGCAGCGGCCACAGCGAGACATCACTTATTTGCGCTTCGCATTTGCCGGCACGCTGGGCGAATTTGATCCACAGCGCAAACTGGATACCGGCATCCTGCGCACCATCTGGATGACGCCCGATGAAATTCGCGCCTCGCAGCATCGGCATCGCAGCCCGCTGACCTTGCAGTGCGTTGAGGATCACATGAGCGGACGACGATTTCCACTCGACCTGATCCAACACTACGACACCAAAGAATCCTGATGGATCGAAGCCCCGTCCTGTCCATATTGCTCGGCACCGAGACGGCATCACTGCCCCAGCCCGAGGCCGGGCGCAACACCGTGATCGTCGGCATGTCCGGCGGCGTCGATTCCTCCGTCGCCGCGCTGCTGCTGAAACAAGCTGGCTGGAAAGTCATCGGCCTGTTCATGAAGAACTGGGAGGACGATGACAACGACGAATACTGTTCCTCGCGGCAGGATCTGATCGACGCCATGGCCGCTGCCGACACCATCGGCATGGACATGGAAGTGGTAAACTTTTCCGCCGAGTACAAGGATCGCGTCTTCGCCGAATTCCTGCGTGAATATCAGGCCGGGCGCACACCGAATCCGGATGTGCTGTGCAACGCCGAGATCAAGTTCAAGTCCTTTCTCGATCATGCCCTGCAACTCGGCGCCGACCGCATCGCCACCGGCCACTACGCCCAGGTGCAGGAGGTACGCGGCGAGTTCCAGTTGCTCAAGGCCGAGGACGGTAGCAAGGACCAGAGTTATTTCCTCTATCGTCTCGGTCAGGCGCCGTTGTCCAAGACGCTGTTTCCGCTTGGCCAGCTCTACAAGCGCGAGGTGCGCCGGATCGCGCAGCTTGCCGGCCTGGCCAATCACGGCAAGAAGGATTCAACCGGCATCTGTTTCATCGGCGAGCGGCCGTTCCGCGAATTTCTGCAACGCTACCTGCCCGTAACTCAGGGCGAGATCCGCGCGCTCGACAGCGGCAAGCTGGTGGGGAAACATCAGGGCCTGATGTACTACACCCTGGGCCAGCGCGAGGGCCTCAACATCGGCGGCGTGCGCGGTGAGCCAGAGCTGCCCTGGTATGTCGCCGGCAAGGACATGGAGAAAAACATACTACATGTCGTCCAGGGCCGCGAACATCCGGCCTTGCTCTGTGACCATCTGAAAGCGGCTGACCTGACCTGGATATCGGGCCGGCCGCCACATACGCATTGGGTCTACACTGCGAAGACGCGCTATCGCCAGCCCGATGCACCGTGCGAAGTGGAGACGATCGATGCGGATAATTGCGAAGTACGCTTCGCTGCGCCACAATGGGCAATCACGCCGGGACAGTCGGTGGTAATTTACGAATCCAGGGTTTGTCTTGGCGGAGGGGTTATCGTTTAAAGTCCGTCATCGCGAGCCCTGCAAGGGCGTGGACGGAATCGGGCTTGATCATTATTTTCTTAATCAAGTTAGCGACAAGGGACAAGAAATTCATGTTGAATTTTCCTTGTTCCCAATAGCTATGGAGGCGTAATGAGCTGGTGCTGGCGGGTGGTCGTGGTTACCTTTGTTTTCTGCGCGAATGTTGCCGTCGCGGGGAATGGTGACATTTTCATGCGGACGCTGGCTGATGGCTCGGTGGTGCTCAGCAACGTTCCGAGCGAAGACAACTTCGAACTTTTCATGGCGGCCCCTGATGATGATGCCGTGGATATGCCGGAGCCAAATACAACTCCCGATCTCGCCTTGACAGCCCACGTCAAACAATACCGGAAACTGGTGGCAGAGGCAGCGCGGCAATCGGAAGTCGACCCGCGGCTGCTGCATGCCGTCATTGCCATCGAATCCGGCTACAACCCTCAGGCCAAATCCGCCAAAGGCGCCATAGGCCTGATGCAATTGATGCCGGATACCGCGCGCCGCTATGACGTAGGAAACGCGCGCGATCCACTGCAAAATCTTGTGGGCGGCGCCAGCTACCTGCACGATTTGCTGAAGCTGTTCAACAATGATGTTCGTCTCGCACTTGCTGCCTACAATGCCGGCGAAAATGCGGTGCTCCGCCACGGCGGCCGCATCCCGCCCTACCGCGAAACCATCGCTTACGTGCCCAAGGTCATGGAAGTTTACCGAAAGCTTGAGAAACTGCTTATCTGAGTGTTTGATGCTTCCTGCTGCTGGTTGCCGGTGAAGGTGGCTCGGCAATTAGTGGGTTAAGACTGGATCGCCACGCTCCTGCGGGGCTCGCGATGACGAAATCGGACTTGTTCAGCTTTGCATACCTAATGCGCATGTTGCGTGTTTGTTCTGACTTCGAGAAACTCCAAAAAAGAAAGGTCGTTTTTTTATGAGTGTGCTTGTCACTGGGGGCGCGGGGTTTATCGGCAGCAACTTTGTTCTGGACTGGCGCGCTCAGTCGGATGAGCCAGTCATCAACCTCGACAAACTCACTTACGCCGGGAATATCGAGAACCTGCAAAGTCTCAATGGTGATTCCCGCCATGTTTTCGTGCAGGGCGATATCGGTGATTCCACCCTGGTCGCCAGTCTGCTTGCCAAGTATCAACCCCGCGCCATCGTCAATTTCGCTGCAGAAAGCCATGTGGATCGCAGCATCCACGGCCCGGAAGATTTCATCCAGACCAATATCGTCGGCACCTTCCGTCTGCTGGAAGCCGTGCGAACCTATTGCAATAGCCTGCAAGGCGTAGCCAAACAAAACTTCCGTTTCCTGCACGTCTCCACCGATGAGGTATATGGCTCGCTGGCCAAAGATGATGCTGCCTTCACCGAAACCCACCGCTACGAACCCAACAGCCCCTATTCGGCGAGCAAGGCTGCCAGCGACCACCTGGTGCGGGCCTACCACCATACCTACGGCTTGCCGGTGCTCACCACCAACTGCTCCAACAACTACGGCCCTTATCACTTCCCGGAAAAGCTCATCCCGCTGATGATCGTCAATGCACTCGCCGGCAAGCCGCTGCCCGTGTATGGCGACGGACAGCAAATCCGCGACTGGCTCTATGTCAAGGATCATTGCAGTGCAATTCGCTGTGTACTCGAAGCGGGTAAGGTCGGTGAGGTCTACAACATCGGCGGCTGGAACGAAAAACCCAACATCGACATCGTCCACACGGTATGCACACTGCTCGATGAACTTCGCCCCCGCCCCGACGGCAAAAGCTACCGCGAACAAATTACCTGCGTCACCGACCGCCCCGGCCATGATCGCCGCTATGCCATCGACGCGAGCAAGATCGAGCGGGAACTTGGCTGGCGGCCGGCAGAAACTTTCGAATCCGGCATTCGCAAAACCGTCGCGTGGTATCTGGAAAACCAGAGCTGGGTAGCCAACGTCCAATCCGGCGCCTACCGCGAGTGGGTGGAAAAAAATTATGCCGGTCGCAGCGCATGAAAATTCTCCTGTTTGGCAAGAACGGCCAGGTCGGCTGGGAGTTGCAGCGCAGCCTCGCCCCGCTCGGTGATCTGGTGACGCTGGATAGCGATAGTCAGGAGTTTTGTGGTGACTTCACCGATTTGGAAGGCATCGCCAATACCGTACGCGCCATTGCCCCTGACATCATTGTCAATGCCGCTGCTCATACCGCTGTCGACAAGGCGGAAAGCGAACCGGAACTGGCCCGCACCATCAATGCGCTTGCTCCGGGGGTGTTGGCCCAGGAAGCCAGGCGCAGCGGTGCCTGGCTTGTCCATTACTCCACCGACTATGTATTTGACGGCAGTGGCGACCAGCCCTGGCGGGAAACCGACCCCACCGGCCCTTTGAGCATCTACGGCAAAACCAAACTCGAAGGCGAAGAGTCCATCCGCGCCAGTGGCTGCCGACACTTGATTTTTCGCACCAGTTGGGTTTATGCGGCACGCGGCAACAACTTTGCCAAAACCATTTGGCAGCTAGCGCAGGAGCGGGATAGCCTTAGCGTCATCGACGACCAGATCGGCTCGCCAACCGGAGCCGATCTGCTGGCAGATGTTACCGCGCATGCCATACGCACCGCCCGACAAAATCCCGATGTTGGTGGTTTGTATCATCTGGTGGCTGGAGGCGAAACCTCGTGGCACGGCTACGCCAGATTCGTGATTGATTTTTCCCGTCAGGCTGGCATCAAAATGAAAGTTTCGGTGGAATCAATCCAGCCCGTGCCTGGCAGCGCATTTCCATTGCCTGCCCTTCGCCCCAAAAACTCGCGCCTGGATACTTGTAAATTGCAAAACACCTTCGGTCTCATTCTTCCTCACTGGCAAGGCGGCATCACCCGCATGCTGAAAGAAGGATTTCAAGCGTGAAAGCCATCCCTGTTGCCATCCCAGATCTGCTCATCGTCGAACCCAAAGTGTTCAGCGACGAACGCGGCTTCTTTTTTGAAAGCTTCAACCGGCGCCAATTTGCCGAAATTTCCGGTCTCGATGTGGATTTCGTCCAGGACAACCAAAGCCGCTCCACCAAACATGTACTGCGCGGCCTGCATTACCAGATCAGGCATCCACAAGGAAAACTGGTGCGCGTAGTACAAGGCACAATCCATAGCGTAGCCGTGGACATCCGCCGCAGTTCGCCCACATTCGGGCAGTACGTTGGACTGGAACTGTCCGCCACAAACAAGCGCATGCTGTGGATACCAGAAGGCTTCGCGCATGGTTTTGTGGTGCTATCGGACAGCGCCGAGTTTCTGTACAAAACCACCGATTACCGGTATCCGGAACACGAGCGTTCCATTCGCTGGGATGACCCGGACCTGGCGATTGATTGGCAGTTGACAACCACACCGACAATGTCGGCCAAGGATGCGCAAGCAAAAACCCTGGCCGAAGCCGATCTTTTCGCCTGATCTTGCGGCGGGTTAAAAGCATGGATTGCCGCGACACCTGCGGTTCCTCGCAATGACAATACAATAATATATGCGCGGGTATAGTTGTTTATTGCTACGGGCCTGATGGCCCTCACAATGATGAAATCGGACTAAATCTGCGCTCTCCTGCCCCATGAATTGCCACCTCGCCTATCGGAGTGGGCATCAGCCAACCAACACTGGCGAGCTGGCTTCGAAGAACTGAAGCCCATCCATTTATTCCATTGGCAAAATAAGCGATAATCGCTTCCGATTCCAACCCCTCCTGGCTTGAAGAATACAACATCATGCTTTCAGTTTCCGACGACCCCCGCCATATCGACTCTCACACCCGCGCTGCATTAGGGAAGCGCCGAATAAGTTCGTCATCGCGAGTCCCGGAGGGACGTGGCGACCCGCAAGCTATTTATTTTGCATGTGCCATGGATTGCCTCGCTTCACTCGCAATGACGTAATCGTACTTAATCAGTGTTTCCTTGGCCAATAGGGAGTCGCGTAAAATTGATTCCTGACAATTTTCGCAACAGCTGTGCCCACACCAATAACCCGGACTTTTAGAGCCAAATCCCTTGACAAACCGCATCCTTATCCTCTGCATCTCCGGCTTGTTGCTCCTTGCCTCAGTCTGGGTAGGTTTCCATCGACCTCAAGTGCATTACCCGTACATGGTTGTAGATACGTCGCAGAACGTCAGCATCAGGTTTCTGCTCAACCGGCAGAAGAGTTCGGTTGAATGCGATAGCGCCGTTGCCAATATTGCCAGAGTGATACTGGCGAAATGTTCTGACTGCCGCATCACGCAGTTGCAATGCCTCCCCGAACTAAGTGCAGAACAGGAACGCCAACTCTCCCGTGCCCCCTTGAGCATTCCCTCGGCGCAGATGGCCAATGGCGTAGTGCTCTATTACTCACAGGATCCCGCCCTGGCCCTCGCTGTATGCCATGAAAGCGAGCACCAGTCGGCCCCCGGCGTCAAGAACAACACCTTCTTTAAATGCTATCCGCCGGACACATTGAGAGCGCGCGCCACCGATAAGGCTTCCTTGGACATAGACCTGCCAGAAAAGTGGCAGGAGGCTGCAGCGCTTCTGTTGTTGGGTGCCGCCCTGTTCTTGTTAATTACTGTGTTCAGGATTTGGGCTACCCCCCCCCTGACGAACCCATATGGCGGCTTTCAGAAAATCGCCAATCTACCCAGAATTCTGAAACAGATCATTCTCGCCACAAACGACGTATTGCTTATTCTTGTTTCTCTCTGGCTCGCCTTCTCTCTGCGCCTGGAGCAGTTCTATTTGCCCGACAACAATACCTTGTGGCTATTCGTTGTAGCGCCAATAGTAGCCATCCCCGTATTCATCCGCCTGGGGTTATATCGGGCTATCACCCGCTATCTGGGCTTGCACGCAGCGCAGACCGTTTTCTTGTCAATCGCACTGTATCTCGCCCTATTTGCAACGATGGCCTTTCTGCTGGCACTGAAAATACCGCGCTCGGTATTGGTCACGCATGGCATCTTGCTGCTGTTTTTTATTGGCGCATCACGTCTGATTGCAAGAGACTGGTTCAACAGACTGCAACTACGCAGCCATGCATCGATAAAGGAACGCTGCAATGTGTTGATTTACGGCGCGGGATCCGCTGGTGTTCAGCTGGCATCAGCTCTTGAATACAGCCGGGAACTGCGTCCCCTGGCGTTTGTCGACGATGCCCCCGAACTGCGCAACAACCAGATCAATGGATTGAATGTCTATGGGCCGGAATCATTGCAAGAGCTGCTGACACGCAATAATGTAGACGAAATTCTGCTGGCCATACCCTCTTCGACACGATCCAGACGCAGCGAAATCATGCGCCTGCTCGAACCTCTCGCCGTCAACGTGCGGACCTTGCCCGGATTGGACGAACTGGCCAACGGAACCGTCAAGATTGACGATCTTCGCGAAGTGGGGATTGAAGACATTCTGGGGCGCGACCCTGTTCCGGCCGATACCTTGTTGCTACAGAAGACCATTACCGGCAAATCCGTTCTGGTGACAGGTGCGGGCGGATCAATCGGCTCGGAACTTTGTCGCCAGATCCTGAACCTCCAGCCAAAGCGTCTGGTGCTGTATGAACGGAACGAATTCTCTCTTTACAGCATCGAAAAAGAACTGCTCAACATTTGCCGAAACAAAAATAACGAGCCAAACCAGGAGTGTGTCCCTGAACTTGTCGCCATTCTCGGGTCCGCCACCGACCAAACCCGGCTGGAGCGGGTGCTGAACCAATTCAAGATAGCAACCGTGTTTCATGCCGCCGCCTACAAACACGTCCCCATGGTGGAAAAGAATCCCACCGAAGGGGTTTACAACAACATCTTTGGCACCTGGCGCGCCGCCCATGCCGCTCTGGCCTGTGGCGTTGAAACCTTCGTTCTCATTTCCACCGACAAAGCGGTACGTCCCACCAATACCATGGGCACCACCAAGCGGTTTGCCGAAAAGATACTGCAAGCACTGGCAGCCAGCCATCCCGGCAAAACCCGCTTCACCATGGTGCGCTTTGGCAATGTCCTCGACTCATCGGGTTCGGTCGTCCCCCTCTTTCGCGAGCAGATCCGTCAGGGTGGCCCGATCACGGTTACTGACCCTCGCATCATCCGCTACTTCATGACCATCCCCGAAGCCGCTCAATTGGTGATCCAGGCCGGGGCCATGGGCAAGGATGGCGATGTGTTTGTGCTCGACATGGGTGAACCGGTCAAGATTCTCGATCTGGCCCAGCGGATGATTCACTTGAGCGGCTTGAGCATCAAGGATGAGAACAACCTTGATGGCGATATCGAAATTGTCTTTACCGGGCTGCGCCCGGGCGAGAAAATGTATGAAGAATTGTTGATCGGCGACAACGTTACCGAAACCACTCACCCCCGGATCATGCGCGCCAACGAGAAATACCTGCCGCTGGAAGTCATTCAGGCTTTCATCGCTCGATTCGAGGACATCCGCCAAAGAAACGCCACCGATGAATTGCGCACCGTGCTGATGGAAAGCGTGAGAGATTTTGCGCCACAGTGCGGCAATGAGGATCTGCTGGCGCCGGGCTAACTTTTTGTCCCGCGATATGCTGGCGTAACTTATTGCCAACCATATTAAGTTGTGAGGATAATATTGAAATTAAAATGGTTATGCTTATAATGGTGGCGAAATTATAATTACTTTCAAATCACCATTTTAAAGGCTTCCAAAATGGATATTTCGACACTCTCAATCGAGGAATTGCAGGCACTTCAAACGCGAATACCGGATGAGATAAAATCCAGAAAAGCGCAGCAGAAAAAGAACGTGTTAAAAGAAATATCCGACATTGCCGCCAGGCATGGCTACAAGCTTGAAGAATTAATTGGCCCAAGCCAGGACGGCGCCGATGTGAATAAAAGCGCTACGCGGAAACCTGCCAAAGTAAAATATCGAAACCCGACCGAGCCTGGCCTGCAGTGGACCGGGCGTGGAAAAAAACCGGCCTGGGTTACGGCATGGCTAAATCAGGGTAAATCCCTTGATGAATTAAAAGTTGATTGAAGTCTGAAAGTAATTCAAATCAACAAATTTAAAAAGCCTGGCGAAGCCCTGAATAATCCAGCACCATCAAGACAAAAATAATTACCGCCAGCAGGCTGCTCATCAATACCGCTGCGGCGGCACAATCCTTGGCGACCTTGATAAATGGCGCCTGCTCGGGATGCAGGCCATCCAGGGCATGCTCCAGAGCAGTGTTGACCAGTTCAAGGGCAAGCACCAACCCGATCACCACCGCCATCAGTGCCGCCCATAACCAGCCGGGGCGAAGCCAAACGGTTACTGCAACCGCAACTACTGCGGCCAGCAGTTGGGTGCGGAAACTCGCTTCGCTGGTTGCCGCTACGCGCAGCCCCTGCAATGCGAATCCCATCCGGGCAAGGAAAGGCAATCCTTTTTTCATGTTCAATTATTATTAAGGAGGCAGTGGATAAGTCTTTCAGTCAGGAGGACATTGCTGTGAGCAAGGCGTGGGGGCCTGGAAGGGTGCGGTGATTCATGGGCTTGCTGATTTTACGAAGAAAATGGATTGCCGCGTCGCCTGTGGCTCCTCGCAATGACGCGCTTCATCCAGGGAAATACTTAACAAGTCCGTCATCGCGAGGGCCGAAGGCCCGTGGCGATCCATAAGATGTTGATTCTGCTTGTAGCCATGGATTGCTTCTCTTCCCGCCACGCTATGCTCGCGGCTAAAGGCTCATTCGCTATGACTGAAAGGAATCCCCGTGGGATGACGGAATCGAACTTGATATGAGTTTTCCTCATTATGGATTGCCTCCTGCCATTGCTGGCTTGCCGCGCCCCTCTGTGGCTCGCAATGACAGGCATTTAATAATCCGATTGCAGTTGATGCCAGTCCTGTCGCTACAGTTTGCCTATCCCTTGCGCCAGGACCAATAGCGTCTGAATAACGCCAGTCGCTCAGCGCTTTCCGGGTTCTGGCGGGCCTGTTCCAGACCTTCCTTGACAAATGCCCACAACACCGCCGCGAAGCCGGCCGCCAGCGCAGAGAGTAGAACAATCAAGGCACGCTTGGGCTTGGATTTGTAATCCGGCACTACAGCCTTGTCGACGATCTGTATCAGCATAGGATCCTTGGCTTCGTCGATCTTGGCCGCTTCGAACTGCTTGGCCATCAGCTCATAGACAACCTCGTAATACTTCATATCGCGCAACAGGCCCAGATTTTTCATGCCTTGCGACGCGTCGCTCGAGTTGCTGCCTTGCTTGTTATTGGCCGTCCCTTCGATTTTGGCCAGTTCATTCTTGAGCACCTGCAATTCCTGCTGTGCAGCGAGCATTTGCGGATTCTGCTCTGTGGCAAAGCTGCGCATGGCGCCGATCTCCACTTCCTTGACTGTTGCTTGAGCCTGCAGGCTGGCTGTCGTCTCAACCAAAGTACGCCCTTGAGCGTCTACCCTGACCAGGCCGCCATTGCTGATGGCTTCCCGCGCGGCGGTTTCTGCCTTGACGAGCTCAACACGCGTCTGTGCCAGCTGCTTTTCGAAGAACAGACGGCGCTGTGCCGCGTCTGTCACTGCCAGATTCTTGGTCATATTGAACAATTCATCGACGTAGGCATTGGCAATATCTGCCGCGCGCTTGGGATCCTTGTCGTCGAACTCGATGGTGATGATGCCGTCCTTGCCGGAAGTAATATTGGTTAAAGAATCGAGTTGCTTGCGGGTTCCGCTTTGATACTTTTCGTCATAGACGGCATTCAAATCAAAGCGCTTGATCAGACTGTCGGCTATGGTCCGGCTATTCAACATACCGATATAAAGATCTGCGGGATTCTTGATGCCCGCAGCACTTCCCGCCAGGCCGGCAATGCTGCCCAACTGGGCAATCATGGCCGATGCCGCGGACTGCTCCTGCTGCGGGGGGAGTATCCTGGTCGTCGCCGTATAGACATTGGGCAATAGCAGCGAAATCACAACGGCCAGAACCGCCACTGCAAACGGGAAACCCAGCACCATCTTCTTGTGCTTGGCCAGCACAATGGCCAGATCCAGGAGGGAAATCTCTTCTTCGCCGTCCTCGTGCCCGGCGACAACCTGAGTGTTATCAGTCGTACCCATCTTTTTTATTTATTCATTACGTGTATGGCTGCTGCCGCCAAGCCAAAATTGGCGAAGATCTGGGAAATATCCTTGGTGCCACGAACGAAGGCGTTCCAGGCTGTTTCCATGTCGACCTTTTCGGGCACCACAACAATGTCGCCGGGCAGTGCTTCCTTGCCTTTTACGCTGCTCATCCAGCGGCCCGAGTTGGAAATAGCCATGCCGTTGGCACGGATGACGAATACCGCGTCTTCGTCGGCGACGTTGCTGACCCCCGACTGTTCCAGATAATCTGAAATCGTCTTGCCCGGTTGCCACAACATGGCGGATTCGGTGTTGACCGCACCGTATATCTGCACGGAATCGGGACGGTTCGGCACCACCAGCCGGTCGCCATTCTGGAGGCGAAAATCCGGAAGCTGGGCAAAGCTATTGTCCTGCGGCTTTACGTTGAGCGACATTCGCCCTGTTGACTTGAGTCCTCGCAGATCTTGAATAAATTTATTACGCGATTGGGTTTCGGCGGCCATTTTGAACTGGACTGATCCTTGATCGGCCGCGGAGGATATATTTGCGGCAGCATGGTTCGTTTGCTGAAGCATTTGCTGTTCAAGACGGGAGATGAACTTGTCGAGATTCTCCTGTTGCGCGTTGCGCACCGACTCGCGGTAAAACTCCGCCCCGAAGAGAAATGCATCATTGGTCAACCCGCCCGCCTTCTGCAGCACGCCGACCAGACTTTCGCCGGGCGAGACTTGAAATACTCCCGGTTTTTTCACCTCACCTTCGATCCGCACGAATACGCGGCGTTTGGCAATCGGTATGCGCACATCGTTAACCGAAAACACCGTCACGGTATCGCCGGATTGCAGCGGTATATTGTCACTGCTACCCGGGTCCGACAAGGCGTTGCCAAGGTTGAACGATATGAGGCTGACGCTCAGGTCATGACGATTGAGACGCTCTACCACCGCATAATCCCAATTAATCTCATCATAGAGATTGCCGATATCCCGGGTTAAATTATCCGGCTGCCCATATTCGCGATTTTGTCTCTGCAAAGAACCACGAGAAACCAGAGCCTCCTTGTTCGGGATCAGGCTGGTTATTTTCATGCCCTCAAGGAAGGGAACCCGCAACGTCCCATGAAATGCCCCCCGCAGCGTGACCGCATTGGAAAATTCTGGCCGCATGGGAAGGATGGTTAACAGGTCGCCAGACTTCAGCGACTTCTGCAAGCCCTCTTTATCGAGGGCAAACTCCTCCACGCTGCGAGGCTGGCTCTTGCCGGGTTCAATTCGCTCCAGCAAAGCACGGCGCGGGTCCGCCAAAACAGGAAGGCCACCCGCCAACGCCAACACGCCTTGAACATCGCTTAGCTCATTATCCAATTCATAGAT
This sequence comes from Georgfuchsia sp., assembly GCA_049276455.1. Classification (GTDB taxonomy): domain Bacteria; phylum Pseudomonadota; class Gammaproteobacteria; order Burkholderiales; family Rhodocyclaceae; genus Georgfuchsia. The sequence goes on from JBASWL010000043.1 coordinate 55,280, forward strand.
CGCGGGCATTTCAACCGCCCCGGTCAGCGCCACATAGCCCAGCGCCGGCGGGATAACAATTACATCGCCATCAATCAGCTTGGCATCTCCGGATTTGTCGCCCTTGGCGAGAAACGCATAAAAATCCAGTTCGGCAATCTGCTTGCCGGCACGTCTCACTTGTATATGTCGCAGCGAGCCATTCCGGTTGGGACCCCCTGTATCGCTAAGCGCCGTCACCAGGGTGGAAAGACTGGAAACCACATAGGTTCCCGGCCGTTTGGCCTGACCTACCATGTATATGGTGATCGTTCGCAGTTGCCCCAGCGTTACGTTCAGGGTGAAACCGCGAAAATACTTGCTGACTGCATTGTGTATCACTTCTTCTGCATCGGCGGCCCGAACACCCGCCAGGGATACGGTGCCGACCTTGGGAATGCTGATCAAACCATTGCGGTCCACTACCGCCCGAAGATCAAGATCAATCGAGCCCCAAACCCGGATCAACAACTCATCGCCGGGGCCGAGCGGATAGTCATTGGGCACCGGGGCACCCTGAATGGGGCGAGCAGAATTTGCAGTTTCAAAAAAACCCGCACCATAAAGGGGCAGCGCATTGCCGGTGGTTTCCAGCACAAATTTCTGAAAATCATTGGGCCCATTGTGCTGCGTTACCTCCGACTCGGTGCGCTGCTCATCGTTCTTCTGAGTGGAAGTATTGGTCCCGCCACTCTCGTCTACGCGGGAATTCTGGAATTCTGGCGGAGACGCAATGTCAAATTTCAGGGAAGGCTGCCCCGAAACGCCGGAGGGTGAACTTGCTGCATCGGGTGCCGGAGGCGCCAAAGGAAGCTGTGTCTGAGCATTTGCCCCAACAGCACACCACAACAGCCCACACACAACTGATCGAACAACTGCGGTTCTTAGCGAAATCAATATGTCATCCTCAGTTTGTCAGAAAAATACCACAGCCAAAATACCACAGCCAAAAACTATTCTGTCGCCAGTATATTCGAGTCAGGATACCAAATGCTGTACATGCCCTGATATTCCGAATGCCCAGGGAAATACCGAACAAGTCTATTATCCCACAGGGATTCCTTCCGGTCATCGCTGTGAACCTTGCTGCGAGTGAAGCATTGCAGCCTGAAGGGCGAGGTGATTCACAGGGTGCTGAATTTAAGAAAAAATGGATTGCCGCGTCGCCTGCGGCTCCTCGCAATGACGGGCTTTATCGTGGGGAGGATTGCCGCGTCGCCTTCGGCCCTCGCAATGGCGTGCTTCATCCAGGGAAATACTTAACAAGTCCGTCATCGCGAGGGCCGAAGGCCCGTGGCGATCCATGAGATGTTGATTCTGCTTGCAGCCATGGATTGCTTCTCTTCTCGCCACGCTACGCTCGCGGCTGAAGGCTACTCGCATTGACGAACTTCAATGCAATGACGTGCCCTCGAGATGAGCAGAGCAAATTGCAACACACGTGTTTTTTATGGCAATTGCGTGAAAAATATCACTTGCATATCTCGTGAGATTTTACTAGTATCGAAAACCTTGATGGGGTTGGGTAGATTTGCATTCTGGACTTTTCATGGTGCGAGGCTCTACCGTTTGCCTTGCCTACCGATCAGTCAATTTCTGGGAGATTATTAAATGAACAAGAAGATGCGTTTGATTTCGTTGCTTTTTGCCGCAATGATGGCTACAGGGCAAGTTATTGCTGCTGAAGAGGCTGCTGAGGGCGCCGCAGGCGAAGGTTCGGGCGCAGCTGCCGCCGGTGCCGAAGCTGGAGCGGAGGCTGGAGCAGGTGCTACAGCTGCAACCGGCGCCGCCGTGGGGGCCGTCAGTGCTGGAACCATCGTCGCAATCGGAGTTGGTGTCGCTGCAGTGGCCGCGGCAGCATCCAACAACGACAGCAACAACAATAACAATAGCACCACGACCACGCAATAACGTTCTCGTTGTACCATCAAAGCCCCAAGGAAATCCTTGGGGTTTTTTTTTCTGCTATTTTCGACATCCTTGCGCTTACACCATCATCTCCCCCTCCTTCCCGTGCGCAACCTGTTTTTGATTTTCATCCCATTGTTGCTAGCCGCCTGTACCTCGGGAACATCGGCCATCATTCGTTCCCTTGAACTGGCTTCCAACGGCGGGGTTCAGGAAACGGCCGCCCCCACCACTTCCGGCATTTCCTATATCCGCGTCTTGAGTGAGGGCCATAACGCCTATCTCGCCCTGGGCTATGTCGAACCGGGGCCGGAAGGCAATACAGAAATCTGGTACAGCGCCAAGGGTGAAGTGCTGCGGTTGCGTAACGGCCGCATCGTAGGCACCACCGGCCTGGCCACGGATTGGCGGGAAGTCAGGTTGCCCAAGCTGCCGCCCTGGTCCCAAATCGGTAACTCCCCCCTGCAATACCAGCGCTCACGCGACGAGATGCCGGATTACCGATTCGATATTGCAGAAACCGTGTCTGTCCGTGCTGTTTTGCCACCCAGGACCAGCCAGTTAAAAGACCGCAATCCTACGGAACTCCGCTGGTTCGAAGAAACCGTTAGCTCAAGATCACCGATGTCCGGCGAACTTCCGCCCTCGCTGTACGCCGTCGAGCTTGCCAAAGACAAAGAGACTGTGGTCTATGGTGAAACCTGTCTGACAACAACGCTATGTCTGGCTTGGCAACGCCTGCCCAAGGGAAGTGCCAATTGATCAAGCGGCAATCCTGATGGCCGACGCGAAACGGAAAGTCATTGCCGCGCTTGTCGGCTCACTGTTTGCCGCTGCCGCGATGGCGGGGGGAAGCGGGATCCGCAGTGGCGAACGATTGAGCGACTGGATATTGCGGCAGCATGACATCAGCAAGAGTTATCTGCCGGGATTGAGCTGGGGAGCTCCGGAACAGAAACTTCCGCAAGCGCGGATGCAGCAGCAACTGCTCGATACCCTGATCGCAGCCCCCGACTTCCCTGTCTCTGCCGACATTCGTCGCAGGATGACAGCCTGGATCGAGACCCTGCCGGTCACCGGACGGGTAGCGCTGGCTGTCACCGACCCGCGATGGCTGCAGGCGCATCCGGAGGCTGACCCGGTATTGCAGGCGGGTCAATCGGTACAGCTACCTCGGCGCACCAACACGGTAACGGTGGTGAATGGCAGCCTGCAGCGCTGTACCCTGCCGCATAGGGCCGGGGCCGAAACCGCGACTTATCTGCTGGCCTGTTTTTCCGGGGATGCCTTTGCGATCGACCGGGTCTGGCTGATACAGCCTGATGGCCATGTCCTGAACCTGGCCGTCGCCGCCTGGAACCGCGAGGCGCAAAGCGAACCCGCACCCGGTGCGCTGATCTGGGCACCGGAGCGGGACTCGGAATGGCCGGCATGGTTCTCCACCAGGCTCGCACAATTCCTGGCCTCGCAGGAACCAGGGTTTGCGGAGCAGACAGCAACATTGGCGACTATCGCACCCGCCGCCCCGCCTGGTCCCGACAAAGACCCAACACGCGCACGTAGCCGCGTCGTCAGCGCCAACGACTGGGGCCTTATCGGGCTGCTGCAAACACCAACTGCACGCATGGCCGATGCCGGTGACATGCGTTTTAGCTACAGCCATGTCTACCCTTATTCCCGCGGCAATATCATCTTCCAGCCGCTTGACTGGCTGGAAGCCGGGTTCCGCTATACGGCCATCAGCAACCAGTCGTATGGGCCCGGTGTCAGCCAGAGCTACAAGGACAAAAGCATCGACGTGAAATTCCGCCTGGCGAAGGAAACTGCGTCGACGCCGGAACTGGCGTTGGGATTGACCGACGCCGGCGGTACTGGCAAGTTTGCGAGTGAATATCTGGTAGCGAACAAGCGCTGGGACAATATCGATGCGAGCCTGGGATTGGCCTGGGGTTACATGGGTAGCCGGGGCAACATTCGCAACCCGCTCTCCATTCTGAGTTCTGGTTTTAAAACGCGAAAGGCTGGGAATACCGGACAAGGTGGCAAGTTCAGCATCAGTGAATGGTTTACCGGCCGCGCCAGCCTGTTTGGCGGTGTTCAATATCACACGCCGTGGAACAAAAATCTCACCCTGAAACTTGAACTGGACGGCAACGACTACAAACACGAGCCCTTCGGCTATGCCCCCGGCGCAAAGTCCCCGGTCAATGCCGGGTTCAATTACCGTCTCTCGGATTCCGTCGATCTGTCGGCCGCCCTGGAGCGTGGCAATCGACTGATGCTCGGCTTCACCTTCCACGGCGGCATCGACAAGATCACCGTGCCCAAGCTGCTTGATCCCACCCCGGTACCGGTGCGCCAGCAAATGCCGGTGAAAGCCCCGGACTGGAGCAAGACCGTTGCCGACATCGAGGACCAGACGCTGTGGACGATCAGCGACATTTCGCTGCGCGGCAAGGAACTGTGCCTGACGATCAGCAAAAGCGACGGTGTCTATTGGACCGACCGCATCGAGCGTGCTGTACGCATATTGCATCGGGATGCACCCGCCAATGTTGAACGCTTTGTCTTGCGCCATGTTGTACGCGGCGCGCCGATCACGGAACAGGTGGTGTTGAGAGAGCCATGGCTTGTGCAACATATACGCTTCCTGTTGCCCTCCGAGCGCACCGACATTGTCACGGCACGCCGACCGAATACCAGTCTGGTCAGGGAGACTCCGGTTTGGCACAGCAAGCCGGAGTGGTTCAATGCAGGCTTGTCGCCAACCTTCTCGCAAACGGTCGGCGGACCGGATGGTTTCTTGCTGTTCCAGGCCGGAATCGGCGCCCGCTCGGAACTGAAGTTCAACGAGAGTACCTGGACGTCAGGGTTCCTGAATCTCCGCTTGATAGACAATTACAGCGGTTTCAAAACCGACGGACCCAGCGATCTGCCCCGCGTGCGCACCGATTTGCGCAAATATCTGGTGACCTCGCGTGTCACCCTGCCAAACCTGCAGGTCAATCACGTCGGCGCGCTGTCGGACACCCAATACTACAGCCTCTATGGCGGTTATCTCGAACCCATGTTTGCCGGCATCGGGGGCGAATGGCTCTATCGGCCCTGGCACAGCCCGTTTGCATTCGGGGTCGACGTCAATCATGTCAAAAAGCGCCAGTTCAACCAGGGCCTGAGGCTGCTCGACTACAGTGCCAATACGGGCCATGCGACCGTGTACTGGGAAACCGGCTGGCATTCAATCGAAGCAAGCCTGAAACTGGGCCAATATCTCGCCGGCGACAAGGGCGCCACAATCGATGTCCATCGCAGGTTCGATAACGGCACCGTGATGGGTGCACTGATGACCCGCACCAATGTGTCAGCCGCCAGATTCGGCGAGGGCAGTTTCGACAAGGGGATATATCTGTCGATTCCCTTCGATGCGATCCTGCCCCGCTCCAGCGGGCAGATGGCCAACTTCTCCTGGCACCCGCTCACCCGCGATGGCGGCGCCATACTGGATCGGGCATTCACCCTGTTTGACTTCACCCGCGGACGCAACCGGCGCATGCTGTCGTATCGCGGACCGGGTAATGGCCAATGGAATGGCGAAGACTCGCCGATGCCCGACCCCGATCATTCGATGTTCAAGGATGTCGGCAGCTCCGGCAAACGGCTTGTTACCCAAATTGGATCGACACCGATGGAGACGCTGCTCATGGGTGGCGGTATCGTATTGGCATCGTCCCTGCTGGATCGGCCGGTAAGCAAATGGGCCGGCAAACACCAGGGCGGCAAGTGGGACACCATGGGCAAAACTGCTAACGCGATCCCCATAGGATTGGCCGTCGGCACCGGTTTGCTCTGGGCCGGCCTCGGTGACGAAGCGGCATCCAACACCGCCTGGACGGCAATGAAAGCCGCTGGGCTGACTTTCGCCACGGAAGAGTTGACCAAGTTAGCGGTAGGGCGCGCTCGCCCTGAAGCTAACAAGGGCACCTTCAATTTCACCGGCTCCAGTTCCGGGGCGGCAACTTCTGGTTTCCCCTCCCAGCATATGGGCGTGGCCTTCGCGCTGGTAACGCCCTTTGCCGAGCGCTATGGCGCGAATTGGCTCTATGCCGTTGCCGGTGCTACGGCTTTCGGTCGTGTTCAACAGCAGAAGCACTTTGTCTCGGACACGGTAGCCGGCAGCCTCATCGGTTATGGCATTGGCAACCTGCTGCTCGATCAGGAACGCGGCAGAAACAGGCCAAGAATTTCTATTGGCCCGGACCGCACCTTGCGTGCCTACTGGGAATTCGATTGATATTTCAGAACCGCATCGCAATTCATGACGTGGCAATGCGGTTGCCCATCGTCTGCTTCACGACCTTTTGGCTGCTCCGCGAATTCAAGGGACTGCAAAACCTGATCGGAACACATCCCTATTTCGAATGGGACATGCATTTTTTGCTTGGCGTGGTGGCCCGCGTCACCCTCTTGCTGCTCTTGCTGTGCTTCGCGCTGCTGCATCTTGTGCGGCGGCAGCCGATACGAAAACTGCCGGGCTGGCGCCCCCGGATCGATGCCCTGCTGGGGCTCACTGTCGCTTATTTCGCCTTGCTGCTGCCCCGCCCTGCCGCAACACCGCTTTGGGATGGACTTTCGATTCTGTTCATGCTGGGTGGAAATCTGTTTTGCATCTTCGCTGCACTCAATCTTGGGCGCTCGCTGAGCATCATGCCGGAAGCGCGCCGCCTGGTGACTGACGGCATTTATTCCGTGATCCGGCATCCGCTCTATCTTGGCGAGACGATTGCATTTTTTGGCATATTCCTCCAGATTCGCTCGTGGCCGGCTTTTGCGATCATGGCCGCAGAGCTTTTCTTTCAGATCCGCCGCATGATCTGGGAAGAATCAGTCCTGAGCACTGCCTTTGCCGAATATGGCGAATATCGAAGGCACACCTGGCGCCTGATTCCCGGATTCTATTGACCCATGCTGCGCACTTTTGCCATCGTCTTTGGCGTCCTTGCCTTGATCGCCGCATTATCTGTCGCGGCCATTGAATACCTGCCCGCCACCTTGTATTTTCCAATCGTCCGGCTACACAGCGGCAATGAACTTGATGTCACGTTTCTGGGAACAGGCTCCGCCAATATCGAAGCCTGCGCGATGAAATCCGATGAACTGGCCAGGCCGTTAAAGGCAAGCCGCGCAGGAATCATAACCGTTGCCTGCGCCAGGGGGCTCGACGACGAAACCCGAAAGCTCTTGTCCAGAACCCTGCTGGATATGCCAACGATCAGAATGTCGAATGGCGTTGTGATCGTTTTCCGGTCACGGGAGCCGCAACTGGCTTTGGATGCCTGCTTGCAGAGTGAAGCGGCCAGCCGTTCCTTTAGTGTTGAGAAACGATTGACATGCATTCCGGCGGTACCCAGCGCTAAGGCCATCCCCCAATAAAAAAACCGCTAGAAATGCAGGGATTCCCCCTTCTACTTCAGCCTACCTCAGTAAAGCTCGCAAACTACATGCTCCATTCCAAAATGGATCAAAATTATCAATGCGACACTCCATCCCGCCGTAGCACCTTGACAAAGGTCAGCCACAAGATCCGGATGTCGAACCACAGTGACTGACGGTGCAGATATTCCACATCGAGCTTGACCTTCTCGGGGATCGGCAACTCGTCGCGGCCATTCACCTGCGCCCAACCGGTGAGCCCGGGCACCAGTGCATGCACACCATACTGGGAACGCAACGCTATCAAATCCTGTTGATTGAACAACGCCGGGCGCGGCCCGACAAAGCTCATGTCGCCAACCAAAATGCTCCATAGTTGTGGTAACTCATCTAGGCTGCTTTTGCGCAAGAACGAGCCAATCGGCGTCAGGTGCACCTTGGGGTCGCCCAGCAAATGGGTTGCCAAGGCCGGCGTACCTACTCGCATACTGCGAAACTTTGGCATTTTGAAAATGGCATTCCCCTTCCCCACGCGATCAGACCAATACAGGGCTGGCCCCTTTGAAGTCAAGCGCACTGCCATGGCCACCAGCACTATCGGCAGCAACAATGCAAGCCCAGCACAAAGGCCAGCAAACAGATCAAACAGTCTTTTCATGCCAACTAATTCTCATCATTGCATCACCCGCCGCAATCCCTCTTCTACCGAAACCGGCGGCACCCACCCCAGCAACTGGCGCGCCTTGGAAATGTCAACTTGCAAATTGCCACATAGACGTTGCACCACATCGCCTTTGCCAAGTAACGTTGCGCCCGCTTGCAAGACCCAAATAGGCACCGGCAATAAGCGTGCAGGCACCCCGGCTACACGCGCCATGCCACGCACTAGCTCGGTGGTAGACAGGTCTTGCCCATCGCTCACCAAAAACGTCTGATTAGCCGCTTGCGGATGAGTTATGCAGGTCACGATGAAATCTACCAAGTTATCCAGCCCCACAAGGCTGCGCTGGTTACCCGCCAAGTATCGGCGGAAAACGTCATGGAAGCGCTTCCTGTATTGGAAACCGTTATCTGCTGCGTCGCGCTGGTAGTACCTACCCCCTGGTCAGCGAAGGTTAATGAAGCAGGTGTTCCTGAGATAATTGGCGCCGTACCGGTGCCATTGCCAGTCATCGATGCAAGTGATCTCCAAGTACCCAATGAGTCAAGAACCTTAAATGTCGATGTTTTGGCGCCCAATGACAGCGGCCTGAAAGCCATATCTACCGTACAACTTGCGCCGGGTGCCAGAACCATGCTGCTGGTACAGGTCGTCGCTGCTACGATGAAATCGGCGCCCCCCCCGTATAC
>JBASWL010000044.1:0-1795 GCA_049276455.1 Georgfuchsia sp.
AATGGTTTCAATTCATTCAATTTCCCCAAGGCCAGATCCAGATCCGCAATTTTGATTTGATCATTTGCCAACAATGCAAGCCCGCCTGACCCAAGCGCCTCGACTGACGCACCAAACGCGCCTTCCACCTCGCGCTGATCTTCGGCCCCGGCATGGGCCATCATCGAGAGTACGAGTTCGATTTCCTTCTTGAGTTGCGCGGGATCGGAATAGCGCACATTCATCGGCGCCAGTTTGAGAAACTGCCCGTCGAGATGATTGAACACGATCTTCTGCAATGACCACTCCATCAGGTCAATCCTGGAGTCCATTTCGATCAACGCGATCAGATTGTCCTTGAATGCTTTGTACTGGCTGAGCGATAGCTGCTTCAGCGCCGGAATGACGATGTCGATAAGAGGCAAACGGAACCTGGTATCCAGAACATCCATCTGCGGCATCAACGTGAGGGTCAAGGCGTAGACGTCCGCATTGGCATAATCCTGCAATTGCTTCAATTGTTGCGCGCGAACCGCTTGCCCCTTGTCCAGCACCATGGAATAGATGATGGCTCGAGCGCCGTGGGGTTCGCGCGCGGCTTCCTTGATCGCCACGGACAACTCCGATAGCAGCGAGCGGGCGTAATCGACTGCTTCCTGTTTCGGATTACCAATTTGATCCATCGCAGTCATGACACCAGTCACCGCAACGCCAGCGGCGAGCGCACCCATCTTCTTGGCATCGGCCTTGCGCGTCATCGATTTTGCTTCAGCGGCCTGCCTCGCGTCCTGCGCCGCGTCGGGCCGGTCGGAGGAATCGAACTTGCCGTCCCAACCAGGATCGATGCGCAGGATGCGCTTTGCCAGCGGAGGGTGCGTGGCGGACAACATTTGCATGAAACCCGAAATTCCCTGGGCGAAAAAAGCATGGCTGACTTCGGGCGCACCGGGATTCTCCACTTTTGAGCCGAACTCCAGACCCCCGATTCGCTTCAGCGCACCGGCAATCCCGTTCGGGTTGCGCGTAAATTGAACTGCCGAGGCGTCCGCCAGGTATTCCCGCTGCCGGCTCACCATGGCTTTTATCAGGCCGCCGAAAAACGTGCCCGCAAAACCGATGATCATCAGCCCGACGGCAAGCCCCAGTATTGCGGCGCCACTCTTGTCATTGCCGCGCCGGCGACCCGAAAATGACGTCGAATACAATAGATAGTAGCCAAGAATTCCTAGAATCAGGATGCCGTTCAGTGCGCCCATCAAACGAATGTTAAGCCGCATGTCGCCATTGAAAATATGGCTGAATTCATGGGCAATGACACCTTGCAGCTGCTCGCGGCTCAAATGTTCGATAGCCCCCTGAGTTACTCCGATGACCGCATCGCGCGGCGAAAATCCTGCTGCGAAGGCGTTAATGCCAGGTTCGTTTGCGAGCAGATAAACCGGCGGCGCGGGCGTACCGGATGCGATGGCCATTTCTTCCACCACGTTCAACAGTTTGCGTTGATTCGGATCCTGCGTATTGCGTGGAATCAATTGCGCGTCCAGCGACTCCGCCACAACCTTGCCGCCCGCGGACAAGGCGATGATCTTGTAGAGGCTGCCCACGAGCACTACGACACTGACTCCGGCACCTACTGCGGCAAATGTCTGCCAGTCCATTTGCCGGATCAATATCCCGCCATCACGCAATTGATTGCTATCGATAAAACCAAACACGATCATGACCAGCACATTGGTCATGATGATCAGGGCGATCACGGCAAGAACAAACAGCACGACCAGCAGCGTCGTGTTCTTGCGCACACGGTCTTGCGATT
>JBASWL010000045.1:0-10668 GCA_049276455.1 Georgfuchsia sp.
GCCCTGATGTCGCAGGAATTCCATTGCTTCGACTCCGTCCTCAACCACATGCATGTGGTTATGAATCTTGGCTTCACGCATGGCTTCAAGCGTGAGAACAACGTCGCCGGGATTATCTTCGACGAGCAGGATTTCAATCGACCGGGCATTATTATCCGTGGAATTCATTTGCTTTTCTCCTCAGGAAGCGTGAACCAGAACACCGAACCACCATCGGGAACAGACTCGATTCCGATTTCCCCGCCATGACGCTCGATAATGCGTTTGCAGATTGCCAGACCGATGCCGGTGCCGGGATATTCGCGGCGCGTGTGCAGGCGCTTGAAAATGACGAAAAGATGCCCCCTGTATTCAGGCGCAATGCCGATGCCATTATCCGTGACCGAGAAGCGCCACCACCCCGCCTCATGCATTGCTTGCACACAAACGCGCGGGGCATGACCCTTGCAGAACTTGATCGCGTTGCTGATCAAATTTTGAAACAACTGCACGAGTTGCGCGCGGTCCGCCATCACGATTGGCAGTGACTGCGCTTCTACCTTGGTGTCGGTCTCGGCGATCCGGCTCGCCAGCCGATCGAGTGCCTCCTTAAGGGCAGCAGCGCTGTCCACCGGCTCAAGCGGCAGACCCCGAGTCGTGACACGCGAATAGGCGAGAATGTCTTGAATCAGGTTTTGCATGCGCAATGCCCCGTCCACCGCAAAACCCATGAATTCCCGGGTCTCCGCATCCAGCTTGTCAACGAGCCGTTTCTCGAGCAATTGCACAAACCCTACTACCATGCGCAGGGGTTCCTGCAAGTCGTGCGAGGCGACATAGGCGAACTGCTCGAGTTCCAGGTTGGAGCGAGCCAGTTTCTGGGCCATTACTTCGAGCTCAGCAACCTTGGCTCGTTCTTTGTAATAAATGACGCGCTGCTGCCGCCACATGTTTCCCAGGACCATAGCGGCTGAAATAAGCAGCATGGCTACCACACCAACGGCCAGCCCCAGGGAATTGAAGGTCGCCTCGAACAATTCCTGGGTAGAAACGCGAGCAACCAGAAACCATGGCGTATCGGGAACCCGACGCACGGCCGCCATGGTCGGATCCCCTCGATAGTCCGTTCCTTCGACAATGCCTTCTTGCCCCAGCACGGCTTTTGCCGCGGGCAGATCGGTTCTGGTCAGCGGAAAGCGCAGTGAGAGCGCGGTATGTTTCTGAAATCTTAGCTCGTTCAGAAAGAGCACATCGTTGCCGTCGCGGCGCACCAGCAGGGTCTCGGCTGTGGCGCTAGGCGTGGGCCAGCGTTCGATCATGGGATAAAGATATCGGGAAGGGTCGATCAAAAGTATCACGACAGCCACGGGCCGGCCGCCGGCCGCATCATCCAGGATGGGCACCAACAGCGACAGATGGGGGGCGCCTCCCGGTTCATCGCGGTGGAAATACTCGAGGCTGATCTCGCCCGACAACAGCGTACGTCGAGCCGCTTCGAGTTCGAAGGCGGTGGGCGGTGCTTCGGGGAGCGAAATACGCGCAACGCCTAGCGCATCGAACAGGAATACCTGATGGTAACCATGTGCATCCTGCAATTGCCGCAGAAAATTGTTAAGCTGATCCCGCAGCTGTGCGTTCCTTGAGACTCCGAAAGCCTGGCGCACCAGATTGGCAAAAATGGCGTTCCGGTGAAGCAGCGCTGCATCACCGAGGCGCTCGGCGCGCCAGTTCACCAATTGGCTTACCTTCAAATCAGCGACAGCTGACAACATCTGATCGGCCTCGGCACGTCGCTGTGCCAGCAAACTGCGGGAATAAATTGTGCCGGCGGTGACAAGGCACATTGCCAGAAGCGTAAAAATGGCCACGTAGAAACGCGATATGCGCGGGGCCGTATAGGCTTGCTGCTCTGGTTCCAAAATCCGCGCCCTGGCAAGCGCGAGCAGCGCCGATCCGAGCATTGCCAAAGCGACGCATGTCGTCAACGCAGGTGGAATTAAAGGTCCCCAATAGAGCAGCGGCATCCCGAATAAATACGCAAGCACGAAGACTGAGTTGGCAACCACCAAGCAGCCAGCCAGCCAAGAACCCGCTATCGCAGGCCATCTCCGCGCCGGGGAAGATAAATCCACTGCCACCATGGACAAACCGCCAACCAGAAAGCAAAGCGCTGTTACCGGCGACATATGCCCGATCGGTGATCCGCCTACTGTTCCGGAGATGGCAAAGCCGAGATGTTCGACCTTCAGAAGTACGCCCAGGGACGACATGATCAACAGCAACAGGGCGATCAGCACTCCTGCTGACCCGATCGTGATGCCAATGCGGGATGCAGTCCGATTGGGTGGCGTGCGCGCGACAATAAACACCGTGAAGCCAAACAGGATAAACAGCAGTGCGGTGCTGGGCGCCATCGGTATCCATCCCGGACCGAGGGAGGTTAGCACCGGAAGGTCCAGTGTCCATCCGGCCAGCGCAATCAGGCCGAGGATCGCCACAAAAGCGCCGCACGTCTTGGCGATCGTATCAGTAGTGCGAGAGCCGGACCCCGGTGGCATAAGCAATTCCTCTCTTGGCATCACGCCAAAGTGTTTGCGTTACGGGAATGGACAAAATATTATATGTGCTTATTCAAATACGGAGTGTAACCGCATTGATTTTCACAGGCGATAACTTGACGCGGATCAATATCCCGTATCCCACAAAACAACGCTGTTGTTCTGCCATATGGCGGCTTTGTCTTGGATACCGGATACATTCAATATATAGCTACAGAGGAGTACTTGAATGACTGTTGATTCTTGCCTCTGAATTAGGCCAAGTGCAAAAATCGAAGCATGACGAAATAGCAGTCTAGTTGTCGCTGGTGAGCTTGCAGAACCGAACGGAGTAGAACAAAATGAGCACTGGTACGATACTTCTTGTGGTGCTGGTTCTGTTGGGGCGCGCGCTCTCCAGGGACCGTCAACTTTGCACTGTCAGGAGTCAGCCATGCCCAGCGAATTGAATCGGCAATGCATCTACCCAGTGCTCATATCCATCGATGCCATACTGCGGGAGCCTGGATATTCCTGTACGTCATGGGTGCGGAAGCGAACAGACCCGCACATGCGGAGCGGTCATGCTTGTTCATATGCATACAGCTAAAGACATGCCTTTGCATGTTTGCCATGCGCAAAATATTCGCGCCATTGCCCAATGGAGAATATCCAATGCTCCACTACGAATTGTGTCACGACCAAGGCATACCGGCGCTGAATCTGGAAGAACCGCTACAGGCGGCGGATGTTATTTCGATAGCGAGCCAGGGCGATACTTATCCGGTGGCACTCGGGAAGCTGCATGGAGTATTGACATACGCAAAATTTTTCCCCGGCTGGAAAGACTATGTCGCGATGCTTGCTCACCTAAAGTTCCTCGACGAGCATATTCGAAGATCGAAAAAAGTCGTGGTCATCGCGGACGGTGCCTTGGCGAATATCATGCCGAACATTACAAGGTATTTTGTCCACACGCAGGTGCGGCGTTTCGATTTCGTGCGCGAGGCTACCGCGTGGGACTGGCTCAGGGAAACCTGAAATGCATGAATGAATCCGGTCGCGTGACTGGATAATATGCGCCCGCATTTCACGGACCATGAATACAGTTAGTCGCTATAGCGGACATGTCGTGGTTATCACTCAGGCGATTTGCCAGTACCGCATCAAGCATGGCCAGGACATGCCGGTGATTTGCGACTGGCACTGGGGTGCCGGCCGCGGCGGTCGAGGTACGACATGACGACTTGTGTCTGTCCGGTCATCACGCTGTCGCCGCGCGACTATGACGCGGTGTTGTTAGATCTGGACGGCGTGCTGACGCGAACCGCAAGCGTGCATGCGGCAGCCTGGAAAAAGCTGTTCGACTGGTTTCTCCAGCAGCGTGCCACCCAGGCGGGCGAACCGTTCGTACCCTTCGATATCGCAACCGACTATCCGCGCTATGTCGATGGCAAGCCGCGTTACGACGGCGTAGCAGCATTTCTCAAGTCGCGCGGGATCGAATTGCCCATTGCGTGCAGTCGCACCGGAATGCGCCGTGAGCCGAAAGGTGTTTCGAAGCGGCCAAACCTGCCGGCGATTGTCGTGCCGCAGTGCTTGCATTTTCCTTCTTCACTCAACGAATATTTCAGGATTTCGTACCAGTCGCGCTGAATGACGGAGGCACCGCAGCCGGGACAATGGGTGGTGTCGCCAGCGCGGTCATGTACGTTGCCGGTATAGACGTAGCGCAGCCCGGCATCGAGAGCGATGTGGCGGGCGCGGCTAAGGGTTGCCGCCGGCGTGGCCGGCACATCGTCAAGCTTGTAGTCGGGATGAAATGCAGATAAGTGCAGCGGCACGTCGGGTCCGAGTTCCTGCATCACCCAGGCTGAGAGTGCTTTAAGTTCGGTATCCGAATCGTTCTTCCCCGGAATCAGCAGCGTGGTGATTTCGAGCCAGCATTTGGTGTCGTGGGCAATGAAGGCGAGCGTGTCGAGCACGGGCTGGAGGTGCGCGCCGCACAGCTTGACGTAGAACTCGTCGCTGAAGGCCTTGAGGTCGACGTTGGCGGCATCCATTTTGGCGTAGAACTCGCGCGCCGGCAGCGGATTCATGTAGCCCGCCGTGACCGCCACGGCGTTGATGCCGTGGGCATGGCAGGCGTCGGCCGTGTCCATCGCGTATTCGGCGAATATCACCGGATCGTTGTAGGTGAAGGCGACGCTCTTCGCGCCATAACGCTGCGCGGCGAGGGCGATGGCCTCGGGTGTCGCGTCGTCCATCAGCGTATCCATTTCGCGCGACTTGGAGATGTCCCAGTTCTGGCAGAACTTGCAGGCGAGGTTGCAGCCTGCGGTGCCGAAGGAATGTATGCTGGAGCCGGGATAGAAATGGTTGAGCGGTTTCTTTTCCACCGGGTCGATGCAGAAGCCGGAACTGCGGCCGTAGGTGGTGAGCAGCATCTCGCCACCCTGCACGCCGCGCACGAAGCAGGCGCCGCGCTGGCCCTCGTGCAATTTGCAGTCGCGCGGGCACAGATCGCACTGGATGCGACCGTCATCCAGCCGGTGCCACCAGCGCGCGGGTACTCCGCTTATCGATTCTGTTTCCACTTCTGCACCTCATAGCGATACAGCTTCACGTCATCGGCCCAAAAATCGCCGGTCAGGCCAGCCTTGCGCTTGAGCTGCACCAGAAACTCCTGCGGCTCGGGCAGGCTCTCCCACACCTGGGGCAGGAAGGTGCTGCGCCGGCTGCCGTGCTCGAAGATCACGCCGTCGATGCCGGGCCGCAACTGGCGCAGGGCATCGGCTTCGTCGACGAATCCGATCGGTGTCGCGGCCGAGAGCAGGGAAACCTCCACCCGCACCTCCGGCCATTCCGCTGCCTGCAAAGGATCGAAGCGTGGATCGCGGAAGGCCGCGGCGACGGCATTGGCGCGCACGTCGCGGTCGAGGCTGCGATGCGCTTCGAGCGAACCGATGCAGCCGCGCAACTGGCCATGTTTATTTAGAGTCACGAACGTGGCGCCGGGTTCCCGCAAGGCAGGATGATCCGGTTCCATTTGCGTTGGCAAATCGAGTTGCGCCGCAATCGCGTTGCGGGCACGCACCAGCAAGGCCTGACCAAGGTCAGCCATGATCTTCACTAAAAGCGAAAGAGCCATAACCGACGACCCGCGATTTGTCGCCCGCGGTGTCGCCGGAGTTGCGCAAATCGAGCAGTTGCGGCTTCAGCCTGTGTCGGGGCGCGGTTGCGAGCAGACCATTGATGGGCGTCGCGCCGCAGGCCTGTTCGTGGCTGGTGAGCAGGTCGAGACGGAGTATCGAATCCGCCGTTGCCTGGTCCAGTTGGCGCGCCGCGGCATAGGGATGGTAGTGCGACAGATCGGAACTGATGAGGATGAGCGTTTCATCGCCGCCCCAGAGCAGTTCGAGCACTTCGGCCACTTCTTTCGCTGTCGCATCTCCGACGGCAAAGGGAACGATGGAAAAATCGTCGAGCACGGTTTGCAGGAAGGGCAGGTGTACTTCGAGCGAATGTTCCTGCGCATGGGCCTGGTCGTTGATGGTCACCTGCGGCAGGCGCAATGCCTGCTCGATCGCGGCGCGATCCACATTGACTTTTCCCAATGGCGTCTCGAATGCCGCGGCGCTAGTGGCCGCCAGTCCGACCACCGGCACGCGATGCACCGGCCCCAGCAGCACGACGCGGCGGATGTCGGCGTGCTGCGGTTGCAGCGTAGCATAGGCGCTTGCCGCCACGGGGCCGGAATAGATATAGCCGGCATGTGGCACGATAAGCGCCTTGGGGATAATGCATTCAGCATACGCTTCGTCAATCAGCGTCGAGACATCGACGCCAAGCTCTTTTCGCTGTCCGGGATAGAACAGACCAGCGACGGCGGGTGGGCGCAACATCATGGTGAGGACTCCTTACTGCCTTACCGGCTATAAGTATCCGACCATTATGGGTTTATGTGCGAAAAATTGCGAGCCAGATCAAATTAACCAGACATCATCCATATGGAACATATCAGCATTTCCCCAGGTTCAGGAAGTGCCTGTTTGCAGGATCATCCATCATTCCCCGATGATCTTTACCAACACCCGCTTCCTTCTTTTGCCGTCGAACTCGCCATAAAAGATCTGTTCCCAGGTACCAAAATCCAGTTTTCCGGCAGTGATTGCCACGACGACTTCTCTTCCCATTACCTGTCGCTTGATGTGCGCATCGGCGTTGTCTTCCCCGGTATCGTTGTGGCGGTACTGGTCAACCGGTTCGTGCGGTGCCAATTTCTCCAGCCACTTCTCATAATCGTGGTGAAGCCCCGGTTCGTCATCATTGATGAAGACAGATGCCGTGATGTGCATGGCGTTGATCAGAACGAAACCTTCTCTGATACTGCTCTCAAAAATACATTCTTGAACTTGATGGGTAATATTGATGTAGCCCCGGCGCGAGGGAACATTGAACCAGAGTTCTTTACGGTAGCTTTTCATCTGACGGTTTGACTCCATATGGTGGTCAATGTGAATGACCAGATTCAGCCTAGCAGTCTACAAGCAGACGATGGGTTGAAGAAAGCGGCATTAAAAGTGGGATTGCTCTGTCCTGCATTTGCCAGCCTTGCAAGTAGTTTTTTCCTGCTGGATTCGTTGCAGGGCACAAACCACTTTGATTGCATGACTGCTTAATCAATTGAAGCATAATCACGCTATGAACTTTCCTCGCACCGTTTTTTTTATACTTGTCGGCACACTCGCTTATTCATATGATGCAGTGGCTGCAGGAACAGGGGTAATCGACGTAAGCCTTCTCTGGCTCGCACTGATTCTGCTCAGTGCCAGGATGTTTGCGCCGTTGGCGCAGCGCCTGGGATTCCCTGCTGTTCTCGGGGAACTGTTGCTTGGGGTATTGCTCGGCAATTTGTCGATATTGGGTATCAGCCTGTTCGAAAGCATCGCTCGGGATCCGATTATTTCGTTCATTGCCGAGTTGGGTGTGATTGTCCTGATGCTGCAGATCGGTCTGGAAACGCGTATAGCCGAACTGATCAAGGTAGGTGGCCGCGCACTTGCGGTTGGCAGCGCCGGCATCATCCTGCCTTTTGTGCTGGGAGCCTTTCTCGTCGGGCCCTTGCTCTTGCCTGGCATGGAAAGAAATACTTATCTGTTTCTCGGCGCAACGCTTGCGGCCACATCTGTCGGCATCACCGGCCGTGTCTTTCGCGACCTGGGTAAGCTCGATACGCCCTCAGCCCGCATTGTGCTGGGCGCTGCCGTGATTGATGACGTGCTTGGACTCGTCATTCTTGCCGTAGTCTCCAATCTGGTCCAGTCAGGCTCCGTCAGTGTTGGCGAAGTGAGCTGGATCATTCTGGAAGCAGTGTTGTTCCTTGGTGGAAGCATCTGGCTTGGGCGCCTGATTTCGCCGCATTCATCACGCTGGCTCGCAAAGCTCGATGCCGGGCCCTCAATGTTGTTTGCGCAGGTTCTTGCAACTGGTCTGGCACTCGCATGGCTGGCACATGCCATCGGGTTGGCGCCAATCATTGGCGCATTTGCTGCAGGCCTGCTGTTCGAGCCGGTTTTTCTCAAGGATTTTGATACGCCGCATATCGTTCAGGAAATCGATCTATTGATGGGCGATCCGGGGAACCGCGCCTTGACGGAACGTCTTGTGCCGATTTTGAAGCGACATACAGGGCACCAGCATGAGCACATGATCGAGCCCATTGGCTACTTTTTTGTGCCGGTATTTTTCGTCCTTACCGGCATGCAGGTCGATCTCGGGACATTGGCAGATCCGCACATTGTGGCAGTTGCCTTGGGAATTACATTGGCTGCGATTGTCGGGAAGCTGGCTGCAGGCTATTTAGCCGGCAGTGCCGAAAGGTGGATCGTCGGTTGGGGAATGGTGCCACGCGGCGAGGTCGGGTTGATATTCGCCATGGTTGGCAGGCAATTGGGTGTCATTAACGAGTCGATGTTTTCCGTGATCGTCATCATGGTGATTCTTACTACGCTGATTACGCCACCGCTACTAACCAGGCTACTCGCACGGAGCCAGGCTTCCGAAAAGAAGACTTAATCTTCAGCGCAAGATGGAAAGCCTCTTTAATGGCACCGAAGAAAATTTGTATCCAGTGCCTTGGGTTTCTCCTGATAATTGAATTCGCTCCGCCCCTTTTGATCGATGACGTCTTTGATTAGATCGAGATGCGTCATAAGTCAGAGTATCGAAGACGTCCTTTCCACAGGATTGTTCGAACAATGATCTTTCAGCAAGTCTGAAAGTGTCTAAATCGTGCGGCCAAAGGTCTTTCATCTCGTCGCGTGGCTGGCGGGTACCGCATGTGATGAAGGTGAATGTATAGAGGGTCAGGGAGCCGGTAACTGGAGCTGATATCCTTTGACTGTTTAAAATCCCATGATCACAAATAACAGGAATCCAACCATGCCAACAACCCTTGAAAACCTCAAAGAAGCCTTCGCCGGCGAGAGCCAGGCAAATCAGAAGTACCGCGCATTTGCCAAGAAGGCGGAGCAGGAAGGATTTGTATCCATTGGCAAGCTATTCCGGTTAACGGCAGAAGCGGAGCGCATCCATGCTGAAGGTCACTTGAAAGCGCTGGATGGTGTTGGTTCCACGGCCGATAACCTTCAAGCCGCAATCAGTGGCGAAACGCACGAATTCACCAGCATGTATCCACCGATGCTGCAACAGGCCGAGGCAGAAGGACACAAGGCAAAACGAATGTTTGCATTTGCCGTGGCAGCCGAAGAAGTCCATTCGAGACTCTACAAACTGGCGCTGGAAGCTGTGAAACAAGGAAAGGATCTGAGCGCGGATTTCTATCTATGTCCAGTGTGCGGATACATTGAAATAGGCAAACCTGAAAACCCCTGTCCGGTATGCGGCGCGAAACCTGAGAAATTCGTTATGGCTGAGTAAATGTTTTCAGAGGCGGCATATACTCAGACCAGACTTTGAATATGCTTGAATTCATCTTCGTCAAGTTGCCGCCCCGGTCTTGCCTTCAGCATTCAAAGCAACCATTTGGCAGGATGGTGGATAGCTGAAATGAATTCACGACTTTACTTTATCTTCGCAGTATTGCTGACATCCCTGGTGCTGGTAACAAGCGCTTGTGATCGTTCGCCCAGATACGCTGCGCTGCCAGCCGGCAGCGTGGTACTGGCCTTTGGTGACAGCGTTACGTTCGGTACCGGCGCAGCTGGTGGGGAAAATTATCCGAGCCAACTGGCATCGATCAGTGGCTGGGAGATGGTCAATCATGGTGTGCCCGGCGATACTGCCGAAGAGGCGAATGCGCGGATTGTAGAGGCGCTCAAGGACACACAGCCAAAGCTGGTGATAGTCGAGATCGGCGGCAACGATATCCTGAGACGACATCCTGAAGCGCAAATCAAGGAAAGTATTCGCAGCATTCTGAAGACGGTCAAACAGGCTGGCGTACCAGTGATATTGGTGGCGACCCCGCATTTTTCGTTTGTCGGCGCTGCGATAGGAGCACTGCCAGACGCCGGACTGTATGCCGAGTTGGCTGAAGAGGAAGACGTTCTGCTGGTGCCGGATGTGTTTGCCGAAGTGCTATCCGATCCTTCGCTCAAGTCGGATCAGATACATCCCAACGCTGCTGGCTATCGCAAACTGGCTGAAGGCATTGCTGCCAGTCTGGCAAGGTCCGGTCTGCTTGCGAAGCCCTGATGGGACTTTGCTCCATGACATCATTTCGAGCATCAATAGCCCTATTTTTGTGGTGTTCCTGGATGAGAGAATTTTCTGTTGATTAGTGTTCGATGAAGGGGCTTCATGTCATTTCCTGCCAGTGTCAGAATAGTCGAAGCCGGTCCGCGCGATGGTCTGCAGAGTGAAAAACAGGTGGTGCCGACAGCGATCAAGGTCGAACTGATCAATCGCCTTTCGGCAACTGGCCTGCCGCAGATCGAAGCCACAGCTTTTGTTTCAGCCAAGTGGGTGCCGCAAATGGGTGATGGGGCCGAGGTCATGGCCGCCATCGAACGCAAGCAGGGAGTGGTGTATTCGGCGCTGACGCCCAATCTCAAAGGTTATGAGGCAGCGATAGACGCCGGGGTCGATGAGGTCGCTGTATTTACTGCGGCCTCGGAAGCCTTTACGC
>JBASWL010000046.1:0-7562 GCA_049276455.1 Georgfuchsia sp.
CAATTTTTGTGGGAGCAAGCACAGTTGAATAGATGGTTTCCTGCCATGCAGGGCAAACGCAACTGGTTTGTGATCCGCAAATATCTCATCATCGCAACGGAAAACAAGAGGGCCAAAGGATCGTCACTGGCAGATATTGTGTACATACCCGAGCCCTTCAGCGCCGAAAAGAAAGACGAAATCGCTCAGCGTCGTGCCACCCAACTGATGACCATAGCGACCCCGCCAGAAAAGGGTGCGCGCCGCCTGATGTTGGCGATCGGCGAAGTCAAAGAAATTGCGGCTTCGCGTTATGGCTTTAAGATCGTGCTGAAACACGTGCCTGACTTTCCATTCATGATCAACGAGGACTTGCACAAGCGGCTGATCAAGCGCTTTGATGCAGAGCTGGGCTTATGGGACGCGATGGATGATGTGCATCTGATCATCATCGGAACGTTTGGCGTCAGCGTTGCCGGGATTGCTTCTTTTGAAGAAGTGGCATTGATGACCGTCACTGAACAATGGCTGCCGATGGAACACGCCTTTGACAAAGTGCTGATCGAGACGATGGTGCATGAGAACCGGTCTTTCATGACCGGCATGCGCTATAACTTGCCGTCGACACGGCCGCTCGCTTGCGTCATCGCGTCCGATACGAATCCCGAGCCAACGGCGATGTATATTGTGCCGCCTGGGGCCAGCGATGAATACCACATCGCGTTAAACGAGTTGGTCAAAGAGAGCCAATTGGCTTCCTGGATATGGCGCGCCGGGGTGGCCGGCATGCCACCGCTTCCGCGCTAAGATCATCCAAACCGTACGTTAAGTTGCCGTACAATGTGTTCTTGTGTATTATCTTGGATAATCGCAATTCCATTTTATGGTCGATAGAGGAGACACGATGATCCCCACAGCATTAAAAACCGCACGTTCCTCAGAGAAGCCTCGCACCACCGCCAAACAGGCGACGGTCCCGGCACAGAAAATCGATGCAGAAAAAAGTGCACCATCGCAAAATGCGCGCAACAGCGCAACGTTGTTGCGTACCGCTTTACGCAAGCCAAAAGTGAGAACGGCCAAGATTGCACGTCTTGAAATGCGGACAACCCCCGAACAACGCGTACTGATTGATCGCGCTGCGGCCTATAGTGGAAGATCGGTGACGGATTTCGTGCTGGCAAGCGTGCAGGAGGCTGCGGTCCGTACCATTCAGGACCATGAAATCATCCGGCTGACCGCCAAGGACAGCCTGGTTTTCGCGCGTGCGTTGCTGAACCCACGCGCACCCAGTGCCAGTCTGTTGAAGGCCGCCAAAACCTATAAAAAGATCGTGGGCCGTTGAGTGACCTGCACCATTGAGCGCTTGGACAAATCACATCAGCGCCATGCATTCAGTTGCGGCAAAAAGGAGCTTGACGACTATTTAATGCGGTGGGTCAGTCAGGACGTCAAGCGCTATGCCGCCAACGCATTTGTTCTGGTCGAGCCGCCGTCCAAAGCGGTGCTCGGCTACTACACCTTGTCGGCAACCGCTGTCACCCTCACCGACATCCCCCCCGCAATTTCGGCCAAAATGGGGAAATATTCCAGCGTGTCGGCAACCCTGTTAGGACGACTGGCTGTCGATCACGCACGGAAGGGCAAGGGCCTGGGAGCGACCTTGCTGCTTGACGCAATGCTGCGCACGTATGGCGCTTCGAGTGATGCTGTCGCTTCGCAGGCGCTGGTCGTTGACGCACTGGACGAAGAGGCCAAGTCCTTTTATGAAAAGTATTCATTCATTGCGCTAAACACAAATCCGATGCGTCTATTTATCCCCATGCGGGAAATAAAAAGCCTTCTCCAGAAAAGCGGATTGATTTAGGGCGCCACCAAACTGCGGACTATTTGGACGCCTTGCCGCGCAAAGGCAACACCGTCTCGCCGGTAAGGCGGGCCAGTTTTTTCTTGACCTCATAAAGCTCGTGCAGCAGCGATATCTCTCTGGCCATGGACGCTTCAAGCGCGCGGCGCAGCTCAGTTGCCGCGATCTTGGCTTTGTTGAGGCGATCCAATTGTTCATTCTTCGGACGAGCCTGATCCACGGCGGCCTCATCAATAGCATGGATCAGGTCCGCAAAAAGCAGCCGCGACTTCTTTATGCTGCCTTTGCCACGGCCAGCTTCAAGGGCTACCGCATCATTAGTGATTTTTATGCCCTTTGCAACGATGGTGGGGCGCCCCTTCTTGAGCCGCTCCAAGGCCGCAAAATACTCATCTAGCGGTTGCGGGATCATGCAGCCTCCGCGTTTTTCGTTTGTTGTTGCATGACTTTTCCCCGAGTAGCGATCAGCACATCAAGATCTGCGTTCTCTGTACGAAATTCGAGCGACTCTGGATCGAGGGACTCCACCATGCGACGTTGGGCAACAATGATGCGCTCCAGCTTGGAGAGCCTACCGACCAGATTGCGGCAACCACTGAGACAATCCACGTCAAGCCATCGAAACGCAATCTGGTCACATTCGCCGATCTTGACACAGCCGCCCACAGGAGTTTCCCGATAGGATAGTTCTCCCTTTTTGAATCGGCGCAATGTGGCTTTGCGATCAATCACAACGGGATTGTCGGTATTCCGCAGACGATGATCAAGCCAATTTGCATAGCCGCCGAAGAGCACATCATCCGAGAGCACAACATTGAGAAGAAAACTCAACCCGCTGGAGATCGGTTGCGTTTTTTGCCACTCAAGCCCGAAATGCTCCTTGTCATCGCCGATGAAGTTTCTGGCAAAGGCGGAACCGCGAGCGTAGTAACGGGACATTTCTTCGGTGATATGTTGCAACTGCCGCCGAAGGGATGGCAGAGACACCAAGCCTGAGCGTTGCGCGTAAAGCGCCAGCGAGCGCCGCAACTGGTGGCTCGTCAGAATCCATGGCTTACCGACTTGGAACTTATCCTCGGAACGCCAAGACCGGTGTAGGTCAATCTGTTCCAGCTCGCGTAGATCTGCGTCCTCGATTGGCACCTGAAGTCGCGCTCTCAAAGTGAGAAAATCACAAAAATTAAGATTGCCGGCCAAATATATTCCGTTTGCAGAGGTGGGTAAGCCTCCGGGAAACGCCAGGTAAGCAGTTGACGCAAAGAGAGGGTAATTGTTGATGCGCGATACCGCTTTCTTTGGCTTGTCATTAAACGAGCCATAAATCACGTCCGCTATCCGCTTCGCGATTCGGATCGCTTTGTGTCCCTCTTGGCTGGTCACCCAGCGGGTACGTTTTATCCTGCCCTTGTTCAGCTTCGTGGTTCTTCCTGCAATGAGACAGTGGGTCGTGCCATTGCTCACCGAGTTCTCCAAACAGTCATAAGGTAGCGTTCTGGCTTCCTCTTCGCGCATACCGCTGAACGTCTGGATAACCAGCTTGGCCGCCATCTGAATTTCTGAGAGTCCGGCCGACAAACCAGTGACATCGCATCTCAACGCTTTTGTCGAGAAATAGGTCGCTAATGCGTACTTGCGCAAGAGCTCTTGAAACGCCGGGCGGTATTCCAATTGATCGATGCCAAGCGTTTTGGCGATGTCACGTTGGCTGCGTTTGCATCTGCCCATCAGCGTATCTTTCGCACAAACGGCCACCAGAGTTAGATAGCGATCCGCGACAACATCGAATTCATCCAGAACACGCGCGAGTTGGAAAATAGTCGCGGTATAAATGCGGGTTGGGATCGGCGGGTGCTGCTGCAGTGATTTCTTGTACTTGTTGTTTAGCGCCAGTAACTCCTTTAGCATCGACCCACCCACTACGCGGAAACCGATCTGCTCCGCGTCAAGCTGCATGAGTGCAGACAGAAGTGAGTATAGAGCGCGCCCGGTAAATCCTGAGATGTTCGTATCTACAAACGCAGTGAGTCGCACTGGATCGTTCAGTACATCCCCAATCCGGCAAGAATTATTCTCGCTAAATTGCGCGAGGGTTCGGATCAGTCCCAAGTAACGTTCTAGGCTCACAAAAGCCAACGGCGAACCTTCTCGCTTCCATATCAGCAGGAACATCAACCAGCGCGCCTCTCTGCTCAACTGATCGCGCACGTGCGTTAGACTGCCATCGCCCCAATAGCAGAAATTGAGCCAACTGGAGCGACATTCCATGTTGTACTCTGTTCGATCCCAAGACAGATCGCCGTACACCGAGGCTGCCGTGCCGTCGCGGTTCCGGCTCACAACAAAGTCGTCCGGTGGCACCAGACCGCAAGAATCGTCATAGGAATCGGGTGCCACCGCACCCCTGGTGAGATCGATCTTTGGCACAAAGATGGTCGTCATACGAGTTCCAACTCCATCAACATTTCCAGCTTGCCGGCCCAATAAGGGTCAAGCTCGCCTTCCTCCTCGATTTCCAGCCTGACGCGCTCAACCATCCCCGCCACCCGGCGATTGACTTCATCAAGGATCTGCTGGATTCTGTCGAGAATCGGGCCGAACAGCCGCTGGAAATGTTCTTCGCTTGCGGCCAAATGCGACGTCTGCTGGATGCAGTAGCGGCAGCTCAGCAACTTGCGCGTATCTCGTTCGTCAGCATGTACTCTGAATTTGTCGCAGAATAGACATCCTTCGGGACCTCTACAGTCCGGCGCGACCGGCACATTGCCTTCCACCGGATGAGGTGCACCGAACGAAGAGCACGCGCCCACCGCAAGTTCGACACCCCGGACAATTGTTTGTCCCTTGTTCATAACGAGATCGGCGACACGCTCGAAGAAGTTGCTCATCTCCTGCACGTGTATGGTTTCCGACCCGGCGGCATAGGCCCGCAAAACGGTACTCTCCGAATTCTGCAGAACGAGAGCAGCTGTCGCAGGGTCACTGTGTCGGATAAGCCAATCGCTCTTGGCGGCGCGCCACTCCCTCGGATTGATCTTCGGCAGCCGCGGGTCAATCATCCTGAGGATGCCAAACAGATTATCGATCGCATAATCTTTCATTTTACTGGGGGGCCCGACTTGATTCGGCCCCATGGAAAAAAACAGACGATCACACGCCGCTCCATTGAGAAGGTAGTTCCGCAGTTGCAGATAACGCTTCAACGTTGGCAAGAAGGCCGCTGTGATCTCGAAATAAACGACCCTGTTCCCCGCCCGTCCCTTGATCACGCGAAATCCCTGCCGTTCGATTCCCACTTCGTAATCGCCGTCCCAGGGTAATTCAAGCACCTGTGCCAGGTTCATGGCGGTATTAGCAATAAACAAAAGCACAAATGCGGTGTGTGCCGCCACGGCCCGATCCTGACGGGAGTGGTTATGGAGGTCTGCGTTGCCTGCCGAAATGCAACTTTTCGCGCGCAAAACCGCATTGCAAGTATTCGCATTGTTGTCGCCAAAGTGCGGTAACAGTTCTTGAATCGTGGCCAAGCGGCCATCAACATAGTTGTAGGCCCAGTAGGGTTTTCCGAGCTTATTGCGGTTGCCGACTTGGTGCGGCGGAAGGCACCACTTATGAGTGGGAAATATCCAGAGATTGTTATCTGGCCAGCCAAGGTATTTCGGCATTGTCAGGCGGAATGGGTAGAGTTTCCCCTCCAACACGAGTTCAGTGAAACCATTAAACAGTGCTTCACACAGAGCCAACACTTTCGACTGGGCATCCTCGCAAGGCGGCCTTGTCGACTCCTTTGCTTGCATGTCATATCTCAGCAAATTGATACCGCGATGAAGGTCATCAATATTCAAGAAGCCGCCCAGCAAATCCAAGGCGTTGTTTTGATGTTGGGCACCGGTGTTTACCGAGATAGAGTTCCGCGCGACGCGTTCTTGCAGGTGCGCGTTGTACTCACGAAACGCTGGACGGCCTGTCGGTTCTCCATCGAGTACATCCGAATACCCGTTGGCGTCGGCCCAGCCCATGAGCGACGTAACGAAAAGCTGGGTCATGATACGTAGCGTTGTCGCACGTCTGCCGCCATGGGCAAACTCTTCCGATAAATAGCCAATCAATGCCCGCACTCGCTCGGCACGTTTCTGACTGAATGAAGCACGATCAACCTTCCGACCACCGCCATTGCTTTTTCTTTTAGCGGAATGCCGCCGCAAATAACACAATGCTCCGACGTCGACGGTACCTTGATCGCCGAACCGCAACACGACCTGTTCGGGATGAAGGATGGCGACACCATTTGCCAGCGGAAGGTCAAACACGACGACCGGGCGCGAACTGAATCCGCTCACAGCAGCGCTTCCATGGCTCGTTCGGAGAGACGCTGAAGATGGCCTTCATATTCATCACTAATCCAGCGTACGAGTTTCAGGTTTTGGCGATGCTGGAGATACAGGTCAGTGGTGGCACTGGATTCGTGCCCCATCCTGGTTTTGACAAACTCCCGCACTTCGTGGAGCGTCGTCTTTCCCTGCTCAACGAGTTTGAACTGATGATCGGTCAGGTTCATGCCAAACGTCGCGCGCGTATCGTGGAATTGATAGTGAAAGTTCTTGGCGCGGTATTTGTTACGTATGTAGGGAATGACGTAATCGGTAATAAATTGGCGGACCCCCTGACCAGTCTTGGCGTGCCGCAATTTAT
The DNA here is from genome assembly GCA_049276455.1 of Georgfuchsia sp. Taxonomy (GTDB): domain Bacteria; phylum Pseudomonadota; class Gammaproteobacteria; order Burkholderiales; family Rhodocyclaceae; genus Georgfuchsia. The sequence goes on from JBASWL010000046.1 coordinate 6,536, forward strand.
TTGTCGCGTCGAAAGAGCGCGACTCTTCCTTGCTGCGATATAGAGGGGTACCTCGCACACTCAAGAATATATATTGGTTTTCGTTATCTCCGCCGACCGCTCGCTCGCGGCGCTTCCGTGCCCGATCACTATGGACATACGTATGCAGCCTCCTATGGAGCCAGATCGGGATATGAAGCACCATTTGCTTGTCCCACTTTGTGTCGATGCCGGTGCCCAGTCCAACAGGAAACCGCAATCCCCCCTGCTGGTCGTCATATAGCTCGCCATGGACGTGCCGCACTCGAAATGTAAGAATGGTCTGGATTCTGGCACCCGTCACAAGGCCCATCAGATGGATCAGTGTCATCTCGGTGTTGCTAAGCGCGATTAGCGCATCCATCAGCCACTCTTGCTCTTCTTGCGGAAGCGGCCGAAGCTTTCCGTCATCTTGGATCGTGCCGTCATACGGATCATGCTGTTTGGCGACCCGGATCGAGATGTCGGTGGTCACCACTTTTTTCAAGAACTTGAAGCCGTGCCTATCTTTAATGTCGATGTATCGATCTGCCTCCTTCCAAGGGGGATGCTCCGGTATCAGCACATTTTCGAGTCTCAGCCAATTGTAAAATCCTATCACTGCACCCATGCGACGTTTGGCAGTAGCTGTAGCAATTTCCCCGGCACTTACAACTGATTTCAAGTGTCCGTTGTACCGGTAGGTCGGTCGGCTCAGTTTCTGAGATGGGAAATGCAGCCAATCGAGTCGAGTTTCGTCAAGAAATCGGCGGTAGGCCGCCAAGTCCTCAGCGATACTCGCGTAAGTTGACATCGCAGGGGCAATCGAGCCTGTAAGCCGTGACAAAAGATAGACGTTTGCCTCGGCCCAAGGAACACCCATGTCATCCAGGATGACCGGAAACAGATTGAATCGATGCTCAACCCAACGCGGCTTCCCATCTCTTCGGTTGCTCTCTCCTGCAACTATTTTGGGCCTCACATGGTAGGTTCCGCCAAGTGTTAGCGCACAGTCCGGAATGGTTACTGC
>JBASWL010000047.1:0-2387 GCA_049276455.1 Georgfuchsia sp.
CCACAAACCACTGAATCGCATTGCTCGGAAAAGCCGGTGCGCTACGTGCTGGAAATGAACCAGGGCTGGTTTGCAAAAAAAAGCATCAAGGCGGGCTTCAAGCTGCGCGGCCAGCCATTCAGCACCCAATGAGTCTAGTTAATAGACCTGGTGAGTTGCGGTAGGGACGAAGGTTAACCCCTCGCCCCCCGCGCAGATCCGTACGTGCGGAATTACCGCATACGGCTCCTGCCTCAGGTGTGTGACGCATAGAAGCGTTCCTCCGGGTAAGGGTGCGTGTTGCGGATAGGTGGCATAAAGCGCTTGGCAATACGGCTGAATCTGGCCCACGGCATTCTCGGTCGCTGGCTTCTGCGCATCAGGGATTGTCGCCACGCGCGATTGATATCCTTGCACATGCTCCCCAGTCGAAACAGGTTGCCCGGCACAGCGTGGTAGTTGAGGTAACCCCGTACCACGCGGTTCAACCATTTGCCCACAACAGCGATAGGCTGATGCCTTCTGCGCATCAACTCCACACGGATTTCTGCAATCTTGGCGCGCATGCGCTTTTTCACCGTCAGTCGTCGAACCTGAAACAGGCCTTCTCTGGTGGTGCTGCAGCAGTGTGTGAATCCGAGGAAGTCAAACGTTTCTGGCTTGCCTTGTCCACGTCGCAAGCGGTTGTTTGCCGCAAACCGGCCAAACTCGATCAACCGCGTCTTCTTCGCGTTCAGGGTCAGTCCAAATTTACCCATTCGCTCCTGCATGGCTGCAAGAAATCGCCGGGCATCGTCTGCGTTCTCAAATCCGATCACACTGTCGTCAGCGTAGCGCACGATGCTCACTTTGCCCCGTGCATGTCTGCCTCGCCATTGCTTCGTCCACAGATCGAGTGCGTAGTGCAGGTAGATGTTCGCCAGCAATGGCGAGATCACCGCGCCTTGGGGTGTGCCTTTGGTCGCCCCTACCCTACGCCCGTCTTCTATCACCCCCGCTTTGAGCCATTTGCGTACCAGCCTCAGTAGCCGCTGATCGGCTATTCGGTGTTCCAGAAATTTCAGCATCCAGTCATGGTCAATCTCGTCAAAGAATGCCGCTATGTCTGCATCCAATATCCAGTTCACCCTGCGGCTCTTGATTCCAACCATTAGCGCATCCAATGCATCGTGCTGGCTGCGCCCTGATCGGAATCCATACGAAAATCCAAGGAAGTCCTCTTCATAAATCATGTTCAGCACGGTCACGACCGCCTGTTGCACGACTTTGTCCTCCAATGAGGCTATGCCCAGTGGCCTTTGCTTTCCATCAGTTTTGGGTATGTAGACCCGCCGTGTTGGTGTTGCCCGGTAGCTCCCTGTGTGGATTTCCCGGTGCAGTGCATTCACCCGTGTGCTGAGTCCTTCCTCGTAGTCTCGCCACGTCACTGCGTCCACGCCTGCCGCTGCGTCGTGGCGTAGCGCATAGAAGCTCTCTACCAGTAGCGTTGGTGTGATGTGGTGCAGCAGTGCCGTAAAACGCAACTCTTTGTCCCGTTTCGCTGCTAGACGTACGCCCTCAAGTCCCATCGATGCGACCTTGTTCCGGCTCGGTGTCCGGGGTGCAGGGTGCTTGCTGACGTTTCCCTTGGCTACGCCCCTTTCCTCCACCGTCTCCGCCGGGTCACCTCTTCGGCTCTCCCCTTTGTTCGACGGCTTCTTCGGTACTACGGGCGTATCCGACTTCTCACCGGCGTGGACGACAGGGTTACGGCTTTGGGCCTTGCCTGTCCCGCCCGCGCCTTTTGGCTCGGGCATCGATGAGATCTCCCAGCTTCCGTGTAGTTCGCTTCCCGACATGCTCAGGGTCTGTGACCGCGCGGGATCAGAACATGTCTTGCGTTTAACGTCATGTTCCGTTTTGCCTTCTGACATAGCAACGTCATGGGCATGCCCGATTGAATGATTTCGCGGCTCAATGGCTGGCCTGCCGGTTTCCCCTGTCAACGCTTCGCCCCACACCTCGCGATGTGCAACGCATGACTCGGGGTCTGAGTGATTCGCCATTTCTTCCCAGTATTGAACTTCCATCAACTACGATCTACCGGCTTTTGCTGGCGCACTGCTATTAAAATTGATGTTTTCCGCATCTTTATCAAATAGTCCAATCGTCATTTAGGACGTTGAGCCCAAAAGGGGCCAACAGTCACTCCAAAAAACTGAAAATCCTGTGGCCCATGCGTCTTTTGGTCGCGGTCAATTTGACTATTGGTCCGTGGCCCAAAAACGATCAACGACGAATAGCGCGGTTTTGGGTTCAAGCCGCATCGCGCCACACCCGGTGGCGGTGAAATTCCAGATAGGGTTGATGCGCTGAACTAAGCCCTTGAATGCCGAGACCGGCATGGATGCCAAAGATGACCATTGCAT
>JBASWL010000048.1:0-1798 GCA_049276455.1 Georgfuchsia sp.
GCATCAACCCTGAACCTGATTAGCGCGATGTGTCAGCCAGCCGAAGAAAATATCCGTTGATGCGGACGCGAGCACAAGTTTCTGGTTGGATTTTCGACTTGCCCGGAGGATTTTTGCCGCAGATGGATGCTTGCAGGCAACTAGCTGACACATCGCGCTAACAGGCTGTTGAAATTCGCCCATCCGCCCACCCCGGCGGACCAACGTGAGAAAATGGCCTCATCGCCCGACGAGCAGTGACGCCCATGCGTGGAGCCGACATCACCCAAGCCGCCCTGTTCAGTTACCGCACGCTGGAACAGCGCATCCCGAAGAACCACCCGCTGCGCAAATTTCGCGTGGTCGTGGATGCGATTCTGGCGAGCATGGATGCCGAGCTCGACGCCCTGTACGCGCCGACGGGCCGCGACTCGATTCCTCCCGAACGCCTCCTGCGAGCCAGCCTGATCCAGACACTGTTCTCGATCCGCTCCGAACGGCAACTGGTCACCCACATCGACTACAACCTGCTGTACCGCTGGTTTGTCGGCCTGGGCATGGACGAAGCGGTATGGAACCACTCCACCTTCAGCGCCAACCGGGATCGCCTGCTCAACGAGACGATCGCCCGCTCGTTCTTTGCCAAGGTTCTTGGCTTGGCCGAATGGCGGGGCCTGGTGTCCGACGAGCACTTTTCGGTGGACGGCACCCTGATCGAAGCCTGGGCCTCGATGAAGAGCTTCGTGAAGAAGGACGGCCCTCCGCCGCCACCGGAAGACGGCGGTCGCAATCCCAGCGTGATCTTCAAAGGCGAGCCACGCTCGAACGACACCCACGCCTCGACGACGGATCCCGATGCGCGCCTGTACAAGAAGAGCGAGGGCGACAAATCCCGGCTGTGCTACCTGGGCCACGCCCTGATGGAGAACCGGCATGGCCTGGCGGTGGATGTGGAAACCACGCTGGCGAGCGGCACGGCGGAACGGGACGCGGCCAAAGTCATGGTGGCACGCACGCTGACCAAGCCCGCCACGCTGGGCGCGGACAAAGGCTATGACGTGGCCGAATTTGTCGACGCCCTGCGCGAGGCGAAGGTGACCCCGCACGTGGCGCAGAAGGCCAAGCACAGCGCCATCGACGGCCGCACCACGCGGCATGCCGGTTACAAGCAGAGCTTGAAGATCCGCAAGCGGATCGAGGAGATTTTCGGCTGGGCGAAGACCATCGGCGGCTTGCGCAAGGCGCGATTCGTGGGCTTGGCGAAGGTATCGGCGCAGACCGTTTTCACCTTGGCCGCCTACAACCTGACCCGGATGGCCACGCTGTTCGGCTGGCGGTTGTCGACGGTATAGGGCGGATTCCGCCCAAAGACCGCCGAAAGGCGTGGCAAACCCCTGTGTGGGGCTGAAAAACCGGCAAAAAAGGCGGATTCCAAGCCCGACAAGGCGAGCCACAAGAAAACTTGCCGGTTTTATCGGCATTTCGCCGAAGGCATGGGGGGGAATTTCAACAGCCTGCTAATCAGGACCCTGAATCGGCGTTTCGAGGATTCAGACAATCCGCTTGGCGATGGAAAACAATGACTCCCGCCTGAATCCGCCAGGGGATGTGACACACATATCGCCACGCAAGTCGCCAATCTCAGTCCTTGGCAGATTTGCTGCGCCGTTCCAGTTTGCGCAAAGAGGTAAACACGCCCTGCCATAGAGCCTGCTGTTCCTGCGCGACTTCGTTGCCGTAGTCGAACAGGCTTTTACCCAGCGCCGTCAGCAGCACGTAACTCTGTGCATCGCGCAACTCCGCAAGGACCGGGTAAGGC
>JBASWL010000049.1:0-2673 GCA_049276455.1 Georgfuchsia sp.
GTTGGACTGAACCGCCACACCGGCCTTGGAGCTATGGGGATTGTATTAGGACGGCATCATCAAAGCATGATGCTGGCAGAAACCCAAGGCAGACAAGCGAATATTCTGCATTGGTTTTCGGGTGGTGTATGAAATACTAGCAGCTGTAATGAGTAATTTGATGGGGCTAGCAGTTCTGCAATAAGCTCATTAGTTCGCATCTTCAGCGCTCTGACCAAAGGAAGGCTATCGTTCCGATGGGTTATTCCGGAAACCGTCAATCGCGTTTTTGTGTAGACGTTCATGAGCACACTCTCGGAGGCCCACGCGGCAAGGTGCCAGGTAGGAAGGTTTCAATGCATATCATCTGACCCTGACCACAGTTCGGGCAATCTCGCAGCGATTTGCCGGTGAGCAGTTGGTAGCGATCGCGATAGTCCAACGGCGTATCATGGCGTTTGACGGTAGCGGTTGCAGGTGTGGCGAGTAACTGCCGGCAGCGAGTCAGCTTAACTGCACGATAACGATTGGCGAGCAAGCCGTAATGGCGGATCCGCTGAAACCCGCTGGGCAGGACATGCAATAGGAAGCGGCGAATAAACTCATCGGTAGCCAAAGACATCACTTTCTGGCGCGAGTCGTGTCGGTAATCCTTCCAATGAAAGCGGACCTTGCCATCGACGCAATCGATCAGGCGATGATTGGCAATGGCTACCCGATGCGTATAGCGACCCAGATATGAGAGCACCTGCGCAGGACCGCCCAACGGTGGCTTGGCGTAAACCACCCACTCGACTTGACGGACAGGCGCCAGATACCGGGCAAAGGCACCTGGACTTTGCAATGCTGCCAGGGCATTAAAAAACTGCAACTGCCCGGCGTCAAAGGCTTGCTGTAACTGCGCCAAAAACAACCGGCGAAACAACCGCGACAATACTCGCACCGGCAAAAAGAAACCCGGTCGACAGGCGACCCAGCGCTCGCCGTCAGCACTTAAACCGCCCCCCGGCACCACACAATGCACATGTGGGTGATGCTGTAAATTCTGTCCCCACGTATGCAGCAAAACGATGAAGCCGATCTCCGCGCCCAGATGCTTGGGGGTGGCGGCGATCGTGCGCAAGGTCTCGGCAGTGGCGTGAAACAAGATATCGTAAACCACCGCCTTATTCTGATAGGCAATGGCGGCGATGGTCTCGGGCAGCGTAAACACCACATGGAAATACTCAACGGGAATGAGGTCGGCCTGACGATCTTCCAGCCACTGCGCGCGAACCAGCGACTGGCACTTGGGACAGTGCCGATTACGGCAACTGTTGTAAGCAATACGCTGATGACCACAGTGGTCACACTGCTCGACATGGCCTCCAAGAACAACGGTGCGGCAATGCTCAATCGCGCTCATGACGCCGCGCTGCCCTCGGCTAAGGGACTCCGCGTGTTGCTGGCGATAGGCATCACCGGCCTGGCGAAAGAGGTCAGCCACCTCGAGCCCGGAGGCACGCATCACTCACCTCAGAAATGAACGGGTGGCGCCAGAACTGCCGCTGGCTGTTCAACTTGGGGTAACACATCCAAGGGACTAATTGTCGCGCACAGCGTCGTGGTGGCGACCTTCAAATAACGTGAGGTGGTGGCCAGGCTACGATGACCTAACAGGAGCTGAATGGTGCGCACATCGGTGCCCGATTCCAGCAGGTGCGTGGCGAAGGCATGCCTCAGCGAGTGTGGGGTAATGGGCTTGGTAAGCCCGCAGGCACGGTGGGCTTTCTGGCAAGCCAATTCGACCGCACCGCGTGTGATGGGGTGGCCAATGACGTCGCCCGGAAATAGCCACAGCGTCGGACGCGAAGTTTTCCAGTAGGCACGTAACACCTCAAGCAAACGTGGTGACAGCATGACGTAGCGATCCTTACGCCCTTTACCTTGATCGACACGCAGCATCATGCGCTGGCTGTCGATGTCAGTCACCTTGAGATGGATCGCTTCGGAAACCCGCAGGCCCGCGGCATAGGCCGTCATCAGAATCGTCCGGTGTTTGAGACTATCGACCGAATCAAGAAAATGCATGACTTCCTCGCGGCTGAGAATCACCGGTAGCTTGAAGGGGCGTTTAGGCATCGGAATCTCATCAATGGCCCAGTCGCGTTTGAGCGTGACTTTGTACAGAAAGCGCAGTGCGCCGGTGGCGACACTGACACTGCTCGGCGACAGCTTCCGGGTCTGCGTTAAGTAGAGCTGATAGGCACGTATCGCTTCCAGACCAAGTTCCTCTGGCGAGCGATGAAAGTGTTCTGCGTAGGTGATAATCTGTTGCAGGTAAGCTGATTGGGTATTATCGGCGAAGTTGCGAATACGCATATCGTCGATCATCCGCTGACGTAAATGAGTCATGGCAAATCTCCTGATCGGGAGGAAGTGAAGTGCTGTAAGCAGCAATGTCATCATTCTCCGATTGGAGTATTTTGTGAATAGGATCTACCAAAACCTAATAAATAGTCGGCACTAACCTTAGAGCCGCCACTAGCGCGCTAGCGGTTTAGTCCAACGGCCACTATGCATAGAATCAAACTATGAATAGTGGCTACAGCTATTGGCTGCAAAGCCTTATTCCATCGCACAATCACTTACCGTGTAGACGTTAAGCTTGACATAGTTTTGCCTGAGTCCTGAAGTGAAAACTCACTCACCTCA
>JBASWL010000050.1:0-28047 GCA_049276455.1 Georgfuchsia sp.
CGCCAATGCACCTATGGCCGATGCACCATGTTCCTTGGCAACATCGCGCAGGGCGTGGGCGGCATAGTCGAGGGCGACATTCCACTCAACTTCTTGCCACCTGCCGCCCTGCTTCAGCATGGGCTTGGTCAAACGTTCGGCAGAATTCAGGCCTTCGTAGGAGAAACGATCCTTGTCCGAGAGCCAGCATTCGTTGACATTCTCGTTTTCCAGCGGCAGAACACGCAATACCTTGTTGTGTATTGTCTGCACAATGAGGTTGGAACCAATTGCATCGTGCGGACTAACCGATTTCCGGCGCGACAGTTCCCAAGTCCGTGCAGCAAAGCGGAATGGCTTCGAGGTCAGGGCACCGACAGGACACAGATCGATGATGTTGCCCGAAAGCTCGGAATCGACGGTCTTCTCAACGAAGGGCATGATCTCAGCATGTTCGCCGCGAAAGGCCTGACCGAGTTCCATGTAACCCGCAATTTCTTGAGTAAAGCGTACGCAGCGCGTGCAGTTGATGCAACGCGTCATGTCGGTCGACACCAGCGGGCCTAGATTTTTATTACTGACGACGCGCTTTTCTTCCTGATAGCGCGATGCAGAACTACCATAGCCTACCGCCAGATCCTGCAACTGGCATTCGCCGCCCTGATCGCAAATCGGGCAATCAAGTGGATGGTTGATAAGCAGGAACTCCATTACGCCCTTTTGCGCATCAACGGCATAGTCGGAGTGCGTAAATACTTTCATGCCTGCCGTCACTGGCGTCGCACAGGCTGGCAGCGGCTTCGGTGCCTTTTCTACCTGTACCAGGCACATACGGCAACTGGCTGCGATTGACAGCTTCTTGTGATAGCAAAAGTGCGGAATATAGACGCCGAGCTGGTGCGCGGCCTCAATGACGGTGCTACCTTCAGCAACTTGCGTGGTACGGCCGTCGATTTCGATTTCTAGCATGACGGCCCCGCGTTGTTAACAACATGATAGGTACTACCGGCCCGCTGCACATCGCGTGGAACCAGACAGCGCTTGTTCTCGATGTGGTACTCGAATTCGGAAAGATAGTGCTTGAGAAAACCGTTGACCGGAAACGCTGCTGCGTCGCCCAGCGCACAAATTGTGCGGCCCATAATGTTGGGCGTAATGGAGGAAAGCAGGTCGAGATCGCCTGATCGCCCCTCCCCGTTCTCAATGCGATGCACGATGCGGTACATCCAGCCTGTACCCTCTCGGCAGGGCGTGCACTGACCGCAGGATTCCTCAAAATAAAAATAGGACAAGCGCTCCAGCGCTTTCACGGCACAGACCGTTTCGTCCATTACGATTACCGCGCCTGAACCGAGCATGGAACCTGCCTTGGCGATGGAATCGTAGTCCATGGTGAGATCCATCATCATCTCACCGGGAATAACGGGTGACGACGACCCACCAGGAATTACCATTTTGAGCTTGCGTCCGCCACGCATGCCGCCCGCCATTTCCAGCAACTTAGCGAAGGAAGTACCCATAGGCACTTCATAGTTGCCGGGCTTGTTAACATGGCCAGAGACAGAGAATAGCTTGGTACCACCGTTGTTGGGCTTGCCCAGATTAAGGTAGGCCTCGCCACCCATCTTGATAATCTGGGGTATGGCCGCGAAAGTCTCTGTATTGTTGATTGTGGTCGGCTTGCCGTAGAGGCCATAGCTGGCAGGGAACGGTGGCTTGAATCGCGGCTGGCCTTTTTTGCCTTCAATAGACTCGAGCAATGCCGATTCTTCACCGCAAATATAGGCGCCCCAACCGTGGTGCGCAAACAATTCAAAACCGAACCCGGAGCCAAGTATGTTTTGGCCAAGATAACCTGCAGCGCGCGCTTCATCCAGCGCCTGCTCGAACCGCTCGTAGATATCAAATATCTCGCCGTGGATGTAATTGTAACCACGCGCAGCGCCAACAGTGTAGCCAGCGATGATCATTCCCTCGATTACCGAATGCGGATCGAAGCGCAGAATATCGCGATCCTTGAAGGTACCCGGTTCGCCTTCGTCAGTATTACAGACGACATACTTCTCAGGTGCGTTCTTCGGCATGAAGCTCCATTTCATGCCGGCCGGAAAACCCGCACCGCCGCGACCGCGCAACACCGAGGCCTTTACTTCAGCGATGATCTGGTCAGACGAAATCTTTTCAGCAAGTATCTTGCGCAAAGATTCATAACCACCGCGCTCGACGTAATCTTTTAGATGCCAACCGGCATCGCCCTTCGCCCAGCCAGTCGTCAGCAACGGATCGATCGTGCCAATTAACGCCATTATTTGCACTCCGCGAGCAATTTGTCGATCTCTTCTGGCGTCATGAAGCTCTTCATGTGAATGTTGTTCACCAGCATCACCGGCGCGTCGCCGCAGGCGCCCATGCACTCGCCTTCCTTGAGGGTAAACTTGCCGTCGGCCGTGGTTTCGTTGAAGTCGATGCCAAGCTTCTGCTTCAGATAATCAGCGGCATGGACACCACCGGAAAGAGCGCACGGCAGGTTGGTGCATACCGTCAGCTTGTATTTGCCGACCGGCTGCAAATCGTACATGTTGTAGAAACTGGCAACCTCATAAACGGCCATCGGCGCCATGCCAAGGACCTGGGCGACATCCGCAATGGTCTCCTTGGCCAGCCAGCCCTTCTCTTCCTGGGCGATGCGCAGCGCCGCCATAGCGGCCGACTGCTTTTGGTTAGCGGGATACTTGCTGACCTCGCGGTCGATTTTCTTGAGTGCGTCTTCGCTCAGCATGGTCTTATCTATCAACGTCGCCAAACACGATGTCCATCGTACCGATGATGGTCACTGTGTCTGCAATCATGTGGCCTTTTGCCATCTCGTCCATAGCGGAAAGATGGGTGTAAGGCGCGGAACGCAGCTTCATGCGGTAGGGTTTGTTGGCGCCATCTGAAATCAGATAGACACCAAACTCGCCCTTACCATGTTCGACGGCTGCATACGCCTCGCCGGCAGGTACATGCATCCCTTCGCTGAAAAGCTTAAAGTGGTGAATCAGCTCTTCCATGCTGCCCTTCATTTTCTCGCGCTTCGGCGGCGCCACCTTGTGGTTATCGACAATCACTGGGCCGGGGTTCTCGCGCAGCCAAGCAACGCACTGCTTGATAATTCGGTTGGCTTGACGCATCTCTTCCATGCGCACCAGGTAGCGGTCGTAACAGTCACCATTAGTGCCGACTGGAATATCGAAGTCGAGACGGTCGTAAACCTCATAAGGTTCCTTCTTGCGAAGATCCCATTCGACGCCGGATCCGCGCAACATAGGGCCAGTAAAGCCCAACTGCAGCGCACGCTCGGGAGAGACAACACCAACATCAACCAAACGCTGTTTCCAGATGCGGTTATCGGTAAGCAATGTGTCGTAATCGTCGCAATATCCCGGGAAGCGATTGGTGAAATCCTCGATAAAATCGAGCAGCGAGCCAGAACGAGCCTCATTGAGCGCATTTACCGTCTTGGCATTCTTGAACTTATTGACCTCATAGCGTGGCATGCTATCAGGGAGGTCGCGATAAACGCCCCCCGGCCTGTAGTAGGCCCCATGCATACGTGTGCCAGTAGTTGCCTCCATCATGTCAATGATGTCTTCGCGCTCCCGAAAGGCATACAGCACCATGGTCATGGCGCCTACGTCCATGGCATGTGTGCCGATGCTGAGCAAATGGTTATGGAGGCGCGTAAGCTCGTCAAACATCACCCGGATGTACTGAGCGCGCAAAGGTATTTCGATCCCAAGGAGCTTCTCGACTGCCATCACATAAGGATGCTCGTTGATGAGCATAGAGGTGTAATCGAGCCGATCCATATAAGGCAATGTCTGCAGCCACGTCTTGCTCTCAGCAAGCTTTTCGGTAGCGCGGTGCAGGAAACCAATATGCGGATCTGCGCGCACCACCACCTCGCCGTCAAGCTCTAGCACCAGACGCAAAACGCCATGCGCTGCGGGATGCTGCGGTCCAAAGTTTAATGTGTAATTCTTGATTTCAGCCACGGCTAGGATTCCCGTAGTTTTCTTCGCGAATAATGCGCGGGGTGACTTCACGCGGCTCTATGGTCACCGGTTGGTAGACCACTCGCTTCTGATTCGCGTCATAAATCATTTCAACATAACCCGAAACCGGAAAATCCTTGCGGTATGGATGACCAATAAAGCCATAGTCCGTCATGATGCGGCGCAGGTCGGAATGGCCTTCAAATATAATGCCAAAATGATCAAAGGCCTCCCGTTCGAACCAGTTGGCACTATTCCATATCGGAGTAACGGAATCCACTACGGGCATATCATTATCAGCAGCAAACACTCGCAGCCTCAGACGCCAGTTGTTACTGATCGAGACCAAATGACTGACTGCAGCAAATCTTGATCCGGCGCCAAGATTTATCTGGGATATTGGGGCTGTTTCACCATAGGCTGCATAATCAACACCGCACAAATCAATCAACTGCTCAAAGCGCAGATCCGGATGATCGTGCAATGTTTTTGCCACTGCAGAATAGTCGGCTGCAGCTACCACCAACGTCACTTCGCCAAGAGCAGTGACAAGGCTGACAATGCGCTCGCCCAGCACGTTATTAAGATTTATACAAAGCTTTTCCAGCTTGGTGCTCATGACGATATTGAAGTATCCAAGGATAGGCGGCGTTGGGTTAAAAGTTAACGGGCAATTGTAGAAGTACGCTGGATCTTGCTCTGCAGCTGAAGTATGCCGTAGAGCAAGGCTTCGGATGTCGGCGGACAGCCAGGTATATAGATATCAACCGGCACAATGCGGTCCGCGCCACGCACCACCGAAAAAGAATAGTGGTAATAACCGCCGCCGTTGGCACAAGTACCCATCGAAATCACCCAGCGTGGCTCAGCTATCTGGTCATAGACCTTGCGCATCGCCGGCGCCATCTTGTTGGTCAACGTGCCGGCAATGATCATCACGTCAGCCTGACGCGGGCTCGCACGAAATATCACGCCAAAGCGGTCAAGGTCATAACGCGCGCAACCAGTGTGAATCATTTCAATCGCACAGCAGGCAAGACCAAATGTCGCAGGCCACAACGAACCTGTGCGCGCCCAATTCATGAGCTTGTCGAGCGACGTTGTAACGAAGCCTTCCTGAAGCAAACCTTCGATGCTCATTGATTCATTCCCAATCCAGGGCGCCCTTGGCCCAAGCATAAATATAGCCGACGAGCAGAATGGTGATAAACACCATCATCTCGATGAAGCCGAAGAATTTGACCTCAGGAGTGCTGACGATTTCCTTGAAAATCGTAGCCCATGGAAGCAGAAAAGCGATTTCAAGATCGAACAAAATGAAAATGATCGCGATAAGGTAATAGCGCACATCAAATTTCTGACGGGCCTCTTCAAAGGGCGGAAAACCACACTCGTACGCAGAACATTTCTCCTCGTCTGGCCGATGCGGACCAACGAGACGACCAAGAATCATCGGCACACACGGAAAAATTATGCCAACAATCAGAAATATCAAGACAGGAAAATAAGTTTCCAACATATCCAATTTTCAGCTTGCGCCATTTCGTTTCTCTCGGTGCTCGCAAATACGAACACACCCAATTTTCTGGTGCCGACGGTGAGACTCGAACTCACACGACTTTCGTCACTACCCCCTCAAGATAGCGTGTCTACCAATTTCACCACGTCGGCCCACCACATTTATCCCTTTTGCGTACCAGCTATGCCGCCGAGTGGCAGGAATTCTGCTACCCAAATTATATAACAACTTCCTTTGCTGCGAACAAATCTACGGCTCAAACTTGTTTCGTTTATATGCCTGCTAGATAGACTAGCGTCGCTACGCTACCAAACCCCGCAAGCGCATAGAACACAATTGCAACCAAGGTATCGGCACGCAAGCCGAAATCAAAGCACGTAATGCGCAGCCGGTGTGCCTGACTCCAGAGCAGCAGAAAGATAACGCCGAAGATCACCACTTTACCGAACCAGTGCGCAGCTACAGCATGCAACTTCATATAGTCGAGACCTGGAGGAGCGTGGCCTAAAGCTGCAAGCAAAAAAAGCAGGATCAGGATCGGCGCAACAAAAGCGGCGACCGTACCACCCGCAGCGAAGGTACCCCAGATGATAGGTTTGTTCGACTTGGCCATGATCAGTAAACTCCCCACAAAACGATCAACGACAACACAACCCATATCGCGTAATGCCCATTACGTACCACGCTATCCGGCGCCATGTCCTCGCCGAACTGTAACGGCAGCGCCTTGGGTGCGACGTTAAACCAGGTGAAAGTGTTGTAAAGCGCAAATGCCAACGCCAGTACCAGGAAAAGCACGTAGCCAGGCGTCTGTATTTGCGTCAGAAAACTCTCCCATTGCGCCTGTCCTTGTGACAAACGGCCAAGGCCGCAAAGCAAAATCGCAGTAAAGATGCCGATAAAGATCGACGTAACCTCGCGTGCCATATAGCGCATATAGCGCGGCATGCGGAAATACCAAGAGGTAGGCGGTACTTCGCGTACGTAGGGTTTGCGGCTCATTTTTTCACCCATGACATAAAGTGTTCGAGATACCAGTCAACAGTGCTCGCCACCTTCACTTGCTGGAGCGCAGCCGCTGGATCAACGTGCTTCGGACAAACCTCCGAACATGCCCCAACGAAAGTGCATTCCCATACGCCTTCATTGGTGGCGATTTCTTCCTGACGTTCGTCACGCCCGCCATCCCGCGAATCGAGGTTATAGCGGTGGGCCAGAGAAATCGCAGCCGGTCCGATGAACTTCGGATGCAGACCATACTCGGGGCAGGCCGCATAGCAGAGCATGCAGTTGATGCACATGGCAAACTGACGGTAACGCTTCAGTTGCGCTGGTGTCTGCTTGTATTCGCCTTCGGTCGGCGCGCGGTTCTCGCCTTCTATCAGGTAGGGCTTGACGCGCTTCAGCTTGGCTATGAAGTCGTCAGCAACAGTAACCAGATCGCGCTCGATAGGGAAGTGAGCCAGCGGCTCGATGCGAATGACATCAGGATAGTCGCGAAGCATCGCCTTGCAGGCGAGTTTCGGCTCACCATTGATCATCATGCCGCAACTGCCGCATACCTGCATGTGGCAGGACCAGCGGTAAGCCAGCGTCGGATCGAGGTTGTCCTTAAGGTAGTTGAGTGCATCAAGCACACACCATTCGTTGATGCAGGGTACCGAATAACGTTGCAGCTTCGGCTCCTGATCCGTCTCGGGGTTATAGCGCATTACCTCGAGCTCGATTTGCCGTGCGGCTAGTCTGTTGTCACTCATTTCTTCGCTCCAGAGTAGTCACGGACGCCGGGCTTCGATGTCGTGATAACGACATCCTTGTAGTCAATCTTCGGCGGCTCGGCGCCTTGATAAAAGGCCATCGAATGCTTGAGGAATTTGTCGTCGTCGCGCGCCGTATAGTCGAGGCGCTGATGGGCGCCGCGTGATTCCTTGCGCTCGCGACCGCTGACCACTACAGCCTCGGCACAATCAAGCATATTGCCAAGCTCAAGAGCTGAAAGCAGGTCAGTGTTATAGACGTTGGTCTTGTCATGCAAGGCGACATCCTTGTAGCGACGACGCAGTTCTGCAATCTTGACGGAGGTCTTTTCGAGGCCTTCCTGGGTACGATAGATGCCAGCGCCCTCTTCCATGGTATCGGTCATTTCCTTGCGCAACCCGGCGATCGATTCCTTGCCAGTATTGCGCATGAACAGTTCGCGGATACGCGCCTGGGAAGCTTCTGCCTGCGCCACAAGAGCGGCCTCGTTGCCCGGCTTGACCGTGGCCACGAACTCCGCGGCGGAAAGCGCGGCTCTGCGGCCAAAGACCAGAATTTCCACCAATGAATTGGAACCAAGACGGTTGGCACCGTTGATGCTGACGCAGGCGCACTCGCCTGCTGCGAACAGACCTGGCAGCGAGGTTGCCGCCTTGGTATCGGTATGGATGCCGCCCATCATGTAGTGCACCACCGGACGAATCGGCACCATCTCCTTGACCGGATCCATGCCCAGGTAACTGATGCAGATATCCCGCACGAACGGCAGGCGCTCGTCGATCTTCTTCTCGCCGAGGTGACGCATGTCGAGCCAGACGCAATCGCCCCAGTCGGTTTTGACGGCGCGACCCTTCTGTATCTCACCCCAGATGGCCTGGCTGACGCGATCACGCGGCCCCAACTCCATGGTCTTCAGTACCGGCTGCCCCTTGGGCGTCTCCGGCCCCATGCCGTAGTCTTGCAGAAAGCGGTAGTTGTCCTTATTGAGCAGCACGCCACCTTCGCCGCGGCAGGCCTCGGTCAGCAGCGTGCCGGTATTCGGCAATCCGGTTGGGTGGTACTGGACGAACTCCATGTCCTTGAGTGGGACGCCAGCGCGATAGGCGAGCGCCATGCCGTCACCGGTCTTGATCGAGCCATTCGTGTTGAAGGGGAACATGCGCCCGGCACCGCCGCCGCAGATGATCACTGACTTGGCATTGAAGCGACGCATCTGGCCGCTGCGCATTTCAATGGCGGTGAGTCCTTGACAACGCCCATCGTCGACCAGCAGGTCGGTCGCGAAGTACTCGTCGTAACGTTCAATGTTCTTGAATTGCAGCGATGTCTGGAACAGGGTGTGCAGGATATGAAACCCCGACTTGTCCGCTGCAAACCAGGTACGCTTGATTTTCATGCCACCGAAGGGGCGAACGGCCACCGCACCATCTGGCTCACGGTTCCATGGGCAGCCCCAGTGCTCAAGCTGCA
The DNA here is from genome assembly GCA_049276455.1 of Georgfuchsia sp. Classification (GTDB taxonomy): domain Bacteria; phylum Pseudomonadota; class Gammaproteobacteria; order Burkholderiales; family Rhodocyclaceae; genus Georgfuchsia. The sequence continues at coordinate 8,764 of JBASWL010000050.1, forward strand.
TCAGCTCCTTGGGTGCCTCGTGGATATGGTATTCGACCGCATCCTGATCGCAAAGCCAGTCGCCACCACCAACGGTATCGTGGAAATGCTGCTCGAAACTATCGTCCGACTTGATCACCGCAGCAGCACCACCTTCCGCCGCGCAGGTATGGCTACGCATCGGATAGACCTTCGAGATAAGGGCAATGCGCAAATTCGGCGCTTCCTGCGCCAACGCGATAGCGGCGCGCAAGCCTGCGCCTCCCGCCCCTATGATAGCCACATCTGTCTGAATCGTCTCCATTACCTCTCCTCAAACATCAATTATTACAAACGAGCGCTTGCTCGATAACTTTGCAGTCAAAATGAACCAACACCTCACCGGGCCTGGGGTTTGACCGCGCTGTGAAATCCAATCATGCCGGCAAGCAGCGTCTTGGCTTCCACATCGCAAAAGCCCTGTTGGCGCAATACTTCGGACAATTCCTCCGCCGAATAGAACATCTCCAGCGCATCAATAAAATATTTCTTGGCATTCATCGCAGCAGTACCGCTCCTGAACAGCAAGCCGGTAATCGCAAGACAACTGCGCAGATATCCGTAATAGAGTTTCTCGACGACAGGACTGCCCGGCCGCAACATGTCGCAATGGTGGAAACTTCCGCCCGGCTTGAGAACGCGACGAATCTCTTTAAATATCTCTTCGACACGCAGGTGCCTCGTTGCATACTGCAGCGTGACCCGGTCGAAATGATTATCGGGAAAAGGAATGACATGCACGTCGCAGATCGTGCTGTCAATGTGCAGGCCTAATGCCTTTGCCCTCTGCCCGCCGACTGTCTGCATTGCATCGCTTCTATCTATGGCGTGCACCTTGAGACTTGGCTCGCGCTTCAACAGAGCAATGCCGACTGCATTGGTACCAGCACAGACATCAAGCACCCGCAGACCCGGAGCGACTGGAATGGTTGCCATAAAGCTTGAGCGAAACCAGTTCCATAACCCAAGGCTTGCGACAAAGTTCGCACGGTCGTAATAGGGAGCCACGTCGACGAAAATGTCGTGAAGATCCTTCTTCCAGATCGTGGAAAAGCGCTTTTCGCGCAGCTCCTCGCGTAGCTCGATGGGGGGGGGTGGGCTCATGGGCTGAGAATTGGCTTATGTCTTATTGTCGAGCTCAGGGTCGAGCAATGAATAGTAACTGCGTATCTTACCTTCGACTTTCCAGGTTGATTTGATTTATGTCAATCAGAGAGCAGGACACTGAAAATTGCTCCCTTCTCTTCCATTAATATTAATAAAGGTCACCTTGCGTCCTACTTCGGAATTTCTTTCGCCTTTGAAGAGCCGGAAACCGGCGCTGTGACAGGCGCTTCAACCTTGGTTGGAGACGGCGCAGTTTCCGTCTTTACTGTATCCATCACGCTACCGGCGGCGCGCGGGCGGTTGGTCGCAATATAGGACAGCGACAGGCTGGTCATAAAGAAAATAGCCGCCAGCACTGCCGTAACGCGCGACAAAAAGTTAGCTGAACCACTGGAGCCGAACAGGCTACCAGAGGCGCCGCTACCAAAGGCCGCCCCCATGTCGGCGCCTTTGCCGTGTTGTATCAGCACCAGGCCAATGACCGAGAGGCCGACCAGGATGTGAATGCCTAGTACAAGGTTATATCCGAATTCCATTTCTAGTTCCTTAGTGAATCATATAGCCGCACAAATGGCGAGGAAATCCGCCGCTACCAACGCCGCGCCACCGATCAAACCACCGTCGATATCGGGCTGGCTGAACAGTTCCTGCGCATTGGACGGCTTGACGCTGCCGCCATAAAGTATACGCACGCCTTGTGCCACATCCACATCTGCCTGCGCAATGTAGGCTCGGATCAAGGCATGCAATTCCTGTGCTTGCTGCGGACTTGCCGTCCGGCCGGTGCCAATCGCCCATACGGGTTCATAGGCGACTACGGCTCGCCTCAATGCAGCTACACCAGCGACAGCCAGTACCGCCTTTAACTGCTTGGTAACAACAGCGGCAGTAATGCCGGCCTCACGCTCGGCAAGGGTCTCCCCGATACACAAAATGGGGGTCACGCCCGCCCTCAGCGCCGCACTAAATTTTGCTGCCACCACGGCATCGGTATCGCCGTAAAACGAACGCCGTTCCGAATGACCAACAAGCGTAAACGCACAGTCAAAATCGGCCAGCATTGCCGCACTCACTTCGCCGGTATACGCGCCAACGGCATGCTCAGAGACATCCTGAGCACCCCAAGCCACCGCGCTACCACCCAATACCGAGCGCGCCTGCGCCAGATAGGGATAGGGTACACACAATGCCAAGTCGGCCTTACTTGTACTTGCCCCGACGCGTACAGCATCAAGCAAGCCAAGATTGCCGGCAAGGCTGCCATGCATTTTCCAGTTACCGGCGACAAAGGGCTGACGCATGGGAAGAAAGTGGGAAGTTGGCGTATAGGAGAGAAAGGCGCGCGATTTTAGCCCTCGCTGCCCAAACGGTCAAATCCAGATTGAACAATGTCAATCAGCAATGGTCTCGACAGCGACCAATCGCGCGGCGGGGAATACTGCCTTGAAGGTGCTGCCTGCGCCGGAGTTTGATTCGATTTCCAGCCGCGCCTGATGGTTGAGCAGGGCATGCTTGACTATTGCCAGCCCCAGTCCGGTCCCCCCTGTCTGCGTGGAACGCCCCTTGTCGACGCGATAGAAACGTTCCGTCAATCGCGGCAGATGCTCGGGTGAAATGCCAATGCCGCTGTCGGTGACGCTGAACACCGGCACCCCATTCTCGATGCGCCAGCACACCCTGATGACACCGCCCGCCGGGGTATAGCGCACCGCGTTACTGATCAGATTGCCGAAGGCGCTGCGCAACTCGCTGACACTGGCGGCCAGGCAACCCGCCTCTTCCTGCACTTCAATAACATGCTTCCCGTCACTCAGGGCCCGACCATCCTTGATCAGCGCCGCGATAAGGGCTGGCATATCAACTACTTCCTCATGCAGCTGGGGTTGCTGGCGGTTTTCCAGCTTCGACAAGGTGAGCAGGTCGTCAACCAGTCGGTTCATGCGCTGCGTCTGATCTTGAAGCATATTAAGGAAATTTGCCCTTGTCCCCGCTTCCATGCCATCGTCGTGCACTAGGTGTTCCAGAAAGCCGAGTATCACGGTCAACGGCGTGCGCAATTCATGCGACACATTGGCGACAAAGTCGCGGCGCATCGTTTCCACGCGTTCGATTTGCGATACATCGCGCGACAGCAGCAGCCGGTTGCTCACCGCAAATGGAATCACCATGATCGAAAATACACGCGCATCGGATAACGCTGAACGCAGCAATAGTGGCTCGCTGAAATCACTACCGTTGATATAGCCTGCAAAACCGGGCTGGCGTAGCAGGTGCGTAACCAGCGTGCCGCCATCGCGTTCCGGATCAAGGCTGAACTGGGCCTGCGCCGCCGGGTTGAACCAGTCAATGCGATTCTCGCCGTCGAGCATGATCACACCGTCGGGCAAGACGCCAGCCGCTTCACGGAATCGTTCCAGTGACGCCGCTAGCCGGTCGCGGCTACGTTCTTGATCGCGCTGCGCACGATACAGGTCGGCGAATACCTGGCCCCAAGGACCACCCCCATCGGGCACGCTCTCCGTTGCCGGCGATTGCAGCCAATTGCGCAACCTGTTGAGCAGACGCCAATGCGATATCACAGCAAACAGCAACAGTATGCATGCCAGCGTCAATGCTGCCGTGATACCAAAGACGATGCCAATAACAATACACGGCAAGGCGCCCAGCAGCAGTCTCAGGAGGAGGGGCCTCCAGAAGCTCATTGCTGTTGCTGCGCCTGGCTGGCGCGTAAGGCCGCAGGCGAGGACATCTTGTATCCGACCCCGCGCACGGTCTCAACCAACGCTTCGCCATCATCGCCGAGACATGCGCGCAAACGGCGCACATAGACATCCACCGTGCGTTCCTCAATGAAGCGATGGTCGCCCCACACTGCATTGAGCAGTTGCTGGCGGCCAAAAACACGATTGGGGTGAGACATCAGGTAATGCAACAGCTTGTATTCGGTGGGGCCGATCTCGATCTCGTTGCCGTCGAGCGTCACCGTGTGCGCCGAAGGGTCGAGTATGAGCCGACCCAATTCGATGAAGTCGCCGCTATGATGAGGTGCGCGCCGGCGCAGCACGGCGCGAATGCGCGCCACCAGTTCACGCGGGCTGAAGGGTTTGGGCAGGTAATCATCGGCGCCGAGCTCCAACCCGGCAACGCGATCGCTTTCGTCGGCGCGCGCCGTCACCATGATCATGGGCAACTCGCGAGTACGCGAGTTTTGCCGCAAAAGGCGCGCAAAAGTACTGCCCGACATGCCGGGCAGCATCAAATCCACCAAGACCACATCAGGTAGCACTTGTTCAACCGCCTTTTGCGCCTCTTCCGCCGAGTCGACGATCTGCACATTGAACCCCGCCTGTACCAGGGAATAGCGCAACATCTTCTGGATCGAGGCATCGTCTTCGATGACCAGCACGCGCGTAGTCATCATGCCTCCTGCCGGGCCGCCCCAAGGGAGGCATGCGCCCCATGGGGGGGCAGCGAGCAAAACAAGCGTGAAGGTTGTTTCATCTTAATTCCCGTCCGATAGTGCTTCGCGTTCAAGCTGGTCGATGCCGACATGCCGCACATTCTTGCCCTTGACGATGTAGATCACATTCTCGGCGATATTCTTGATGTGATCGCCAATGCGCTCCAACGCCTTGGCGACAAAGACGATGTCTAGCGCCGTCGATATCGTGCGCGGGTCTTCCATCATGTAGGTGATCAACACGCGCAGAAAGCCGCGAAAGTTCTCATCCACCGTCTTGTCCTCGCGCACGATGCGCGCCGCAGCTATCGTATCGAGGCGGACAAAGGCATCGAGCACGTCACGCAGCATGCGCACGCCAGCATCGCCCATGATGCGGACATCATTAAGGCGCGGCACCAACAGATGGTCGCGCTGGTAGATCTGGCGCCCCATGCGCGCAACCTTGTCGGCTTCATCGCCGATGCGTTCAAGATCGGTCACGATCTTGCTCACCGCCATCACCATGCGCAGGTCTCCGGCGGTCGGTTGACGACGCGCAATGAGGTGCGCACAATCTTCGTCGATGCTGACTTCAAAGCCGTTGACCCGATGATCGTCGGCGATGATCCGCTCGAACTCATCTTTGTCGCCGTTCATGAAAGCATCAACCGCGCGGCTGATCTGGGTTTCGACCAGGCCGCCCATCTGCATCACACGCGAGCGCAGCGACTCCAGTTCGGAGTCGAATTTCTTGGAAACGTGTTCGGTCATGAGTGCCATATTGTTTCTCCTGCTCAGCCAAAGCGGCCGGTTATGTAATCTTCCGTCCGCTTGTCGCGCGGCTTGATAAAAATGTCGTCGGTACGGCCGAACTCGACCAGCTCACCGAGATACATGTAGGCGGTAAAGTCGGAAACGCGCGCCGCCTGCTGCATGTTGTGGGTGACGATAGCTATCGTGAACTCATCCTTGAGTTCGCTCACCAGTTCCTCGATGCGCATGGTTGAAATCGGATCCAGCGCCGAGGTCGGTTCGTCAAGTAGCAGCACCCGTGGTTTGACGGCGATGCCGCGCGCGATGCAGAGCCGCTGCTGCTGACCGCCCGACAGGCTCATACCGCTCTGGCCGAGCTTGTCACTCACCTCGCCCCACAATGCCGCCTTCTTCAGCGACCATTCAACACGCTCATCCATTTCGACGCGCGACAACCGTTCATGCAAGCGCACACCGAAGGCAATGTTCTCGTAGATCGACATCGGAAACGGGGTCGGCTTCTGGAACACCATCCCCACCCTCGCGCGCAGCGCGTTGAGATCGGTGCCGCGTTCGAGAATATTCGCACCGTCCAACAGCAACTGTCCCTCTGCGCGCTGCTCTGGATAGAGGTCGTACATGCGATTCATGGTCCGCAGCAACGTGGATTTACCGCAACCGGACGGGCCGATGAAGGCCGTCACTTTGCGCTGGTAGATGTCGAGGTTGATATTGCGCAGCGCCCGGTACTTGCCATAATAAAAATTGAAGTCGCGGAAAACGATCTGCGCTTCCAGCACTTCATCCGCCCCTTGCAGAAACGGTTGTCTTTCTATTTTCACGGCGTTCATCTCCTGCGTCATGAATGTTTTTTCCTGAAAATAACCCGCGCCAGGATATTCAGCAGCAGTACCCCGATGGTGATCAGAAACACACCCGCCCATGCCAGATCCTGCCATTCCTTGAACGGGCTCATGGCGAACTTGAAAATGGTCACAGGAAGGTTTGCAACCGGCTTGTTGAGGTCCATGCTCCAGAATTGATTGGAAAGCGCGGTAAACAACAACGGTGCCGTCTCGCCGGCGATGCGGGCCACTGCCAGCAGCACGCCAGTCACAACGCCCGACAGCGAGGCACGCAACGCAACCTTGGTAACCACCACCCATTTTGGTGCGCCGAGCGCAAAAGCCGCCTCGCGCAAGGTATTTGGCACCAGCCGCAACATGTTTTCCGTCGTCCTGACTACGACAGGAATGACGATCAAAGCCAGAGCAAAGACACCGGCGATACCGGAGAAATTGCCCATATGCGCCACATAGACCGCGTAGATAAACAGACCTATGATGATTGAGGGCGCGGACAGCAGTAGATCATTGATGAACAGCGTCACTTTCCCGAGCCAGTTGCTCTGGCCATATTCGGCCAGATAAACCCCGGCGAAAATGCCGATCGGGGTACCGATCAGCGTTGCCAATCCAACCAGCATGGCACTACCGGCAATAGCGTTGGCCAGCCCACCTTCGGCAGAACCCGGCGGCGGTGTCATCTCGGTAAATAAACTCCATGACAGGCCGGAGATGCCGAGGTCGAACGTGGTCCACAGTATCCATGCCAGCCAGAACAAGCCGAAGGACATGGCCAGCAGCGACATGGTAAGGGCAACGTAGTTGGTCAACTTGCGCTTCAGCGGCAGCGATATCACGCTCATGTCCGCGTCCCCTCCTGTTTCGCCATCCCCAGTAGCAGGATTTTGGAAACAATCAGTACCACCAGCGTAATGAAAAACAGCACCAGCCCGAGCTCGATCAGCGCCGAGGTATGCAGGCCCGGCCCAGCCTCGGCGAACTCGTTTGCCAGGGCGGAGGTGATGCTGTTGCCCGGCGCAAACAGCGATACTGTATCAAGCGAGTTTGTGTTTCCGATGACGAAGGTCACGGCCATGGTTTCGCCCAGCGCACGGCCAAGGCCGAGCATGATGCCGCCGACCGCGCCAACCTTGGTATGCGGCAGGACGATGTTCCACACCACTTCCCAAGTTGTACTGCCAAGGGCGTAGGCCGACTCCTTTAGCATTGCCGGCGTGGTCTCGAACACGTCGCGCATCACCGCGGCAATAAATGGAATTACCATGATGGCGAGAATGACCCCTGCCGTCAGCAGGCCAATACCGATCGGCGGGCCACTAAACAATCGGCCGACTAAAGGCAGCGGCCCCAGTACCTTGCCGAGCCAAGGCTGGATATGGTCGGCAAACACCGGCGAGAACACCAGCAGGCCCCACATGCCATAGACGATTGAGGGAATGGCGGCAAGCAGTTCGATTGCAGTACCCAGCGGGCGGCGCAGCCATACCGGTGACAGTTCGGTCAGAAACAGCGCAATGCCAAAACTGACCGGCACAGCAATCAGCAACGCAATAATGGACGTGACAATGGTGCCGTAGATCGGCACCACGGCGCCGAACTGATCCATCGGCGGATTCCATTCGCTTTCGAACAGAAAGTGATGGCCGAATTTCACTATTGTCGGCCATGAGCCATAAACCAGCGACACTATGATGCCGGCCAGCATCAAGAGGGTGAATAGGGCGAACGAGCGCGTCAGATTGAGGAAAAGCCAGTCACCCCATTGTTTCTTTGCCTGCGCGAATTCGGACATTCAATTATTGCCAATGTATATGGTTGCGGGTTTATCCACGCGTTTGCTACAACTCCCGCCATGCTTTCACGTGGCGGGAGTTGTTTAGGGGTGCGAGTTTACTTTACTTCTTCCAGACCGCTTTGCCCGAAGTATCCTTGATACCGGCCCAAGAGTCATGAATCTGCTTGATCAGCACATCAGGCAGTGGAACATAATCCAGTTCCTCGGCCATCTTGACGCCATTCTTGTAGCTCCAGTCGAAGAACTTGATCGCCTCGACGCCCTGCTCCGGTTTGTCCTGCGTCTTGTGCATCAGGATAAAGGTGGCACCTGAAATCGGCCAGGAGGCCTTGCCAGGTTCATTGGTCAGCATCTCGTAGAAGGAATGCGACCAGTCGGCACCAGCAGCAGCAGCCTTGAACGCGGTATCTTCTGGAGCAACGAAAGTGCCCTCCTTGTTCTGCAGCAGCGTGTAGTTCATCTTGTTCTGCTTGGCGTAGGCATACTCGACATAGCCGATTGCACCCGAGATGCGGGTTACAAAGGCCGAAACACCTTCATTGCCCTTGCCGCCCAGACCGACAGGCCAGTTCGGCGCTGTACCTTCACCGACCTTGGTCTTCCATTCGTCGCTGACCTTGGACAAGTAGTTGGTGAAAATGAAGCTGGTGCCAGAACCATCGGCGCGACGCACCACGGCAATGGCCTGGTCAGGCAGGCTCACGCCCGGATTGAGGTCAGCGATCGCCTTGTCATTCCATTTGACGATCTTGCCGAGATAGATATTCGCCAGCAACGGGCCGGTCAGCTTGAGCTGGCCCGCCTTGGCACCCTCGTAATTGACTACAGGCACCACACCACCGATCACGGTCGGGAACTGGGTCATGCCATCCTTCTCCAGTTGCTCAGGCTTCAACGGCATATCGGACGCACCGAAATCGACCGTCTTGGCAGTGATCTGCTTGATACCACCGCCGGAACCGATGGACTGGTAATTGATCTTGTTGCCGGTGGCTTTATGATAAGCATCGGCCCATTTTGCATAAACAGGGGCGGGGAATGATGCTCCGGCGCCGGTTACTTCCGCCGCTTGGGCTGCACCAAACGCCAGTGCGGCCACTGCTGCGATTGAAACCAGTTTGAAATTGCGCATTGCCAAATCCTCCACAGTAGGGGTTGAAACACAGTGAATGAAGCTGCGGCGGAGTTTAGGGATGCTATGTGACATGAATGTGACACAAAGCAGAAATATTACGTCGGGTCCAAATTGTAGCCAAAGCGTCACAGACGGGAAATATCGCCGCAATCGTCAGCCTCCATCATGTCACCAGTTTGTTCACAAGCCGGAGATTGCACTCATGCTGCTGGAACGCACCGAAGCGATAGAAAGAAAGCAACGTCCCAATTACCATGTCGGTCTCGCCCGAAGCGAAAGCGAAATCCGCGAAGCACAAAAGCTGCGCTACCGCGTTTTCGCCGAGGAGTTGGGCGCTCGTCTTAACGTCAAGGAAGCCGGCGTAGATGCCGACCTCTACGATCCGTTCTGTGAGCACCTGATTGTGCGCGACGAAGTCAATGATCGCATCGTCGGCACTTACCGCATTCTCTCGCCCGAGGCAGCGCGGCGTGTCGGCAAATACTATTCAGAAACGGAGTTCGACCTTACCCGCCTGCAGCACCTGCGCCCACGTCTGGTTGAAGTCGGCCGCTCATGCATTGATCCCGACTACCGCAGCGGCACGGTCATCGCAATACTGTGGGCAAAGCTCGCCGAATACATGGTGCAAAACAATTACGAATACCTGATCGGCTGCGCCTCGATCAGCATGGCCGACGGTGGCCACAACGCCGCCAACCTCTTCGTGCAACTGATCGAGGACAACTTTGCCCCGATCGAATATCGCGTCTTCCCGCGTTCGCCCTTGCCCTATGAACGTCTCGTCACCGGTCAGACGTGCGAAGCACCACCACTGGTGAAAGGCTACCTGCGCGCCGGCGCCTATGTCTGCGGCGAACCCGCCTGGGATCCGGACTTCAACACCGCCGACCTGCTGATACTGCTGCCGATGTCGTGCATCAACCCGCGCTATCTCAGGCACTTCGTGCATTCCTGATCTGCGTCCATGCATGTTTTGATGCTGTCGGATGTCTACTTTCCGCGAATCAACGGCGTATCGACTTCCATTGAAACCTTCCGCCATGATCTTGCCGAACTAAACATCCATGTCACCCTGATTGCGCCGCATTACCCGCAACCCCACGATGCTGCATCGGTATGGCGCATCCCTTCGCACAAACTACCGTTTGACCCCGAGGATCGCCTCATGCAGTGGAGTCCATTGCTCAGGAAATTGAAGCAGGCCGGACAGGGGGATGTCGACCTCATTCCATCCAGACACCTTTTCTCGCCCATTACGCCGGACTGCGCGCCAAACGCATGTTCGGCGTGCCCGTTATCGCCACCTACCACACCCATTTTGAAGAATACATTCACCACTACCTGCCTGTGATGCCCCGCCCCTGGCTGCGCTCCTTTGCACGCAGCATCGCGCGCAGCCAGTGCAACGAACCTGATGCCGTGGTAGTACCATCCGTCGCCATGCGCGACACTTTGTCCAACTATGGCATTACTGCACCGCTACACATCCTGCCAACCGGGATTCCGGTCGGACAGTTCGCCAACGGCAAAGGTGCCGAATTTCGCCAACGCCATGACCTTGCAGAAGATGCTCCGTTGGCACTCTTTGTCGGACGCGTCGCCCACGAGAAAAACATCGGCTTCCTGCTCGATGCCACCCGGCTAATTCTCCAGCGCCTTCCAAAATTCAGACTCATTATTGCGGGCGAAGGCCCCGCCCTGCCCAGTCTCAAACGAATGGCCACAAACCTAGACATTGAACGGAATGTGCGTTTCATTGGCTATCTCGACCGCACCACCGAGTTACCGGACTGCTATGCTGCCGCCAATGTCTTTGTCTTCACGTCTAAAACCGGGACTCAGGGCCTGGTGTTGCTTGAAGCCATGGCCGCTGGCATCCCGGTATATGCCTTTGCCGCGATGGGTACCTGCGATATCGTCGGTCCGCAACAGGGCGCCATCGCAGCACCGGATGACATCAACGAATTCGTAAAAGGCCTTTCGCTACTGCTGTGCAACCGCCTGCAATTGGATCAAATGTCAGCTCGAGGTAAAACATTTGCCGCATCCTGGTCGGCACCCGAGCGCGAACGGCAACTGGCAATGCTGTACCGATCACTTGCGAACTGATTTATGTGGTTTTCCTCAGGAAGTACATGAACAACACAACAGAAAGCCCCTTCAAGGGCAAGACCGGCCTACGCCGCATCCTGAATGCTTTTGGCTATTCCCTGGCTGGTCTGCGCGCAGCCTACCGGCATGAAGATGCCTTTCGCCAGGAAACCTGGCTGTCGCTGGCACTCATTCCGCTCGCACTATTCCTGCCCGCCAGTGGCCTCGGCAAGGCCCTGATGATTGGCAGCGTGCTGCTGGTACTGATTGTCGAACTGCTCAACTCGGCCATAGAGGCGGCAGTGGATCGCGTCTCGCTGGAGAACCACCGCCTCGCTGCACGCGCCAAGGACATCGGCAGCGCCGCCGTCCTGGTGTCTCTGCTGAATGTCTTCGCGGTTTGGGTGATGGTGCTGTTTTTCTGAAGAAGACATTTCAGCCATCGCCTGGACTCTTGATTGATCGAGGTAGCCGGCAACAAGATGTTGTGTCTGATGGGCGAGAAGCCGTCTGTTTTCGCCGCCAGAATCTATTGCCGGCAGGAAACAGACATGTGCAGTGAGATTGCTCGCAGTAACGATGGAGCACAGGGATTGCCACAGGCTGGTATTCCCGGCATAGGCGGTTGCCCTTGATAATTCTCCATAGCGACCGCGATAAAGCAATGCCGTTGGCGCCACTTGCGCATTTGCGTCGATGGCCGATTGAAACAGCGCGCCATGGAACGGCAACACGGCATCGCCCAGCGTAGTAGTTCCTTCGGGGAATACGCTGACACAGATGCGCTTCCGCAATTCGTTTGTCAGACGATCCTTGGTCCGTATTGCGGCATTGCGGCTGCCGCGTTCCATGAAGATCGTCCCGGTCTGTGCGCTGAGCCAGCCGATCAGCGGCCAACTGCGCACGTCGTCCTTGGAGACGAAAGTTGACGGCACCAGCGCATTGATGACATAAACATCAAGCCAGGAAATGTGATTGGAGACCAGAAGCGCTCCGACGGGAGTTGTTCCGGCAACTTGCAGACGCACACCCAGCGCATTCAGAAGTTGGCGCGACCAGCGAACTTTCAGCGTGCGCTGGAGATTATCCGGCAGTAACGGAAACGCCAAGGCTACCGTTGCAGCACCCCACAAAAGATGCAACCCGGTACGGGACAGGCGAAAAACGGCACGGATAACAATGATGGCCAGAGACATTAGCACTCCTTGATTTGGGAATAGTCAGCCTAACTTCGTTCCGTTACGTATTGGAGACTCTGACAGACCATGAAGAATAGAAAATCTGGCAATGTGAAAATCAAAAAAAGCCACCCGAAGGCGGCCGTAAAGTACCACTCCAGGATCGGACGAAATCAGAATACGTGCTTCATGCCAAACTGCCAGGCTGAAGGATCACCGCCAGCGGCAAGAGGTTTTGTGCCGCCAGTGGTATTGCCGCCGGCACCGGTCAGGCTGAAGTCGGCGGCTGAGTCGTTGGTTAGCTTGACGTACTCGGCATAGAGCTTGGTACGCTTGCTCATGATGTGGTCAACGCCGACTGCAATCTGCTTGGCGCCGGAATCGGCCACACCCTTGATATCGTCGCGCACAGTGTAGGCCAGCTTGAAGTCATTATTGCCAACCTTGTAGCTGCCGCCCAGGGTCCACGCCTTATGCTCTTTGGTAGCAGCCGCAGCGAAGTCGTCGCTGATGTCTTCATATTCAAAACCCACGCTGAACGGACCCGATTTGTACTTGGTCCCCAGTTTCCAGGCTCTTTGTGCTTGCCCATCGGTAATACCGCTGGCGGCAAGAAATGTGCTGCCGGTTGCCGTGCTGTATTTATGCCTCTGGTAGGCTGCCCTGACGTCCCATTCGTCGGTGATCGTGTAAATGCCGCTGCCCGCGAAGAACGCCGCCTTTGAAGCACCCGAGGTGGTAGCACCCTCGGCAGCTGCGGCCCATTCCAGAGCAATCTTCAATCCAGCCATGTCAGGGCTGTCATAGCGAATGGTATTGGATGGACGGCTGTCAAAGGATGCAGTGCCGAGGCCCATGAGGTTGCGGTGATCGCCCAGATGGTCGCCGAAGTAGTCTATGCGGTTGGTCTTGTAGGGAGAGTCATGCTGGCCCATGATGAACCTGCCCCAAGTTTTATCGGTCAATCCAACAAAGGTGTTGCGGCTGTTCAGGCTGGACGTTGTTCCACCGTCGGCATTAATGGCAGTCTCAATCTGGAAAATGGCACTCAGGCCGTCGCCGAGGTCTTCCGAACCTTTGTAGCCGATGCGGGACTGATTGCTGGAAATCTTTGTAACCTGCTGGCCGCTGGTGGTGGCGCTGTCACCAGTATCAGTGAGATCTATTGATGCATCCATGATGCCGTAGATGGTGACATTCGATTCTGCTAACGCGGCGGTGCTGGCGAGGCCGGCAATGGCCAGAGCTATGAGTTTCATTTGCATGTATTTCTCCTGAGGTAATTAAATGGGTCATCTGTTTCAACAACCGGGGCGATTGTGTAGATGCGCAGATCAATTAACAAAGGTTTTTTGATGTTTTTTTCATGCAAGATGAGAAATTGTTGTGTTAACGCAACTTATTAATTTTATTGAAATATTTATGTAATTTACGAGAAATATGATTGTCTTTTTTGTGACTTAATTGAAAGAAGGCAGACTGCTCTGAAATGAACCACTAATTTGCTGTTGGCATGTCGCGTCATGCGTTACTTGAAGTGGGCATAAACTCCCCGATCGCATAATTATCCAAAAACGATTACATCGCTCAAGAACATTTTTAGCTACAGAGCCGGTATGTGCAATTTATCCAAAACAGCGCTTGAGGCTGTGGATTGCATGGTGTCACCCAGGCGTCACTCACCATTCATCACGCTGTCTTGGTCTTTATGCAGCATTGCGCGCATGGAGATGAACGACGGGCCATTCACAGGGAGCAATACAATCCGCTGCATGAAACGGCCCTTGCACCTGTCGCTCGTCACCGAAACCTATCCGCCGGAAATCAATGGTGTGGCTATGACGCTGGGACGCATGGTGGATGCGATGCGCGAGCGCGGCTATTTCGTCGATGTGGTACGGCCACATCAGTCTGGTGACTGCAACAGCACTCAGGACGGGATGCTGGTGAAAGGCCTGCCAATCCCCGGCTACCCTGAACTGCGCTTCGGCCTGCCGGCAACGCGCACACGCTAAAACAACGCTGGATGACACAACGACCGGACATCGTACACATCGCAACACAAGGTCCACTCGGTTGGTCGGCGCGCGCACTTGCTGCGCAGCTTTCATAACGGTACCGATGCAACACTGGTTCCAACCCATAGCCTGGCACGCAGACTTCAAATCAGCGGTTACCGCAATGTCGGTGTTGTCTCGCGCGGTATCGACTAGAAACTATTCCATCCACAACGGCGCTCATCCACTCTGCGCACTTCATGGGGTGTCAAGCCCGATGATCTGGTCGTTGTCTATGTTGGCCGTATCTCAGCGGAAAAAAATATCAATCTGGTTTTTGCCGCCTTCAACGAAATGCAGCTGGCGCGCCATAATGCAAAACTTGTACTGACAGGCGACGGCTTCCTGTTCGTCAAGCCAGCGCTTTGCCTTCGGCTTCCTCCAGATTCGCAGTCGCCCGCCACCCTTGCAGTTCGACTAGCTCTTCCCCTTGTCAGGCGAGCAGGGGACTTTCACCTCCAAGTGAGGGGCCCTGCCGGGTGCACAATAAAAAACCGCCAGAAGGAGGCGGCTTGATATTTACTGCAACTACCTGATTCAGTAATGAATTTTGGTAGGCGCGATTGGACTCGAACCAACGACCCCCACCATGTCAAGGTGGTGCTCTAACCAGCTGAGCTACGCGCCTGCGAAGAAGCCGCGCATTGTACGTGAAACATGCCCCAAGTCAAAAACAAAAATCAGCTCAGGTCACTGCCAGCAGTGCCTTGATATTGGTAAGCGTATTCGGATCGTCCAGCGTACTCAAGTCGCCAGGGTCGCGCCCTTCCGCAATGGCCTGAATCGAGCGACGCAGCATCTTGCCGGAGCGGGTCTTGGGCAGGCCACTGACAAAATGCACTCGGCTTGGGCGGCCGATGGCGCCAAGGTTGTCATCCACGGCCAGCATCACTTCCTTTTCCAGCGCCTTGCACAGCTCCGGCGTCGCCGTGCGGGCGGCGTCCTTGACCACCGCAAAGGCAACCGGCATCTGGCCCTTGATATTGTCCTTGACGCCGACAACGGCCACTTCGGCGATGGCGGGGTGGGACTGCACCGCCTCTTCGATTTCGCGCGTACCCAACCGGTGGCCGGCGATGTTGATCACATCGTCGGTGCGGCCAAGTATGTAATGGTAGCCATCCTTGTCTCGAATGCCCCAGTCAAACGATGAATACACCAGCGGCTCCTTGAACAGACTGAAATAGGTGTACACGAAACGTTCATCATCACCCCATATGGTCGTCAGACAGCCCGGAGGCAGCGGTGGCACAATGCCGACGATACCCTTTTCGTTGGGGTCGCACTCCGTGCCGTCTTCGCGGAACACCTTGATGTTATAGCCATAGACCGGAAATGCCGGGGTGCCGTAGCGAATCTCTGTCTTCTCGACACCATGCACGGATGACAATATCGGCCAGCCGGTTTCGGTCTGCCAATAGTTGTCGATCACCGGCCGGCCGAGGCCGCTCATGATCCATTCGTGTGTCGGCTGGTCGAGAGGTTCTCCGGCGAGGAAGAGATGCTTCAGGCTGCCAAGGTCGCTCTTTTTCAGCCAGGCCTGGTCGTGCTTCTTCAATACACGGATGGCGGTGGGCGACGAGAACATCACGCTCACCTTGTACTTTTCCACCAGTCGCCACCAGATGCCGGGATCGGGATTGACCGGCAACCCTTCGTACATGATGGTCGCCATGCCGGCGATGAGCGGCCCATAGACGATGTAGGAATGGCCCACCACCCAGCCGATATCAGAGGTGGTGAACATCGTCTCGCCCGCCTCGCCGCAGTAGATACGCTTCATTGATGAGGCCAGGGCCACGCAGTAGCCGCCGGTATCGCGTTGCACACCCTTGGGTTTGCCGGTGGTGCCCGAGGTATAAAGGATGTAGGAAGGCTCGGAAGATTCAAGCCATGTCACCGGCACTTCGGCATAGCGATGCTCGGCACACAGCGTCTCGTAATCCAGGTCGCGTCCTTCCACCTTGCGCCAACCCTTGTGCAGGCCGCGGTCGACCATCAGCACTTTGGCAGGTGGCGACTGCGATAGTTCGATGGCCTCGTCGAGCAGGTGTTTGTAGGGAATCTCCTTGCCGTTACGGATGCCTGCTTCAGCCGACACAATCAGCTTCGGTTGTGCATCATCAATGCGCAAGGCCAGCGAGTGCGGCGCAAAACCACCGAATACCACGGAGTGAACGGCGCCGATACGCGCGCAGGCGAGCATGGCGAAAGCGGCCTCTGGAATCATCGGCATGTAGATCAACACACGATCGCCACGACCAACTCCCTGTGCCTGCATGATCGATGCCATGCACATCACCTCGGCCTTCAGTTCGGCAAAGGAATAGGTGCTTTCATGGCCTGTCTCGGTGGAGACATAAATCAGGGCGGCATCGTGCGGCCGTTCGGCGGCATGGCGATCCACCGCGTTGTAGCAGAGATTGGTCTCGCCGCCGACGAACCACTTGGCGAAAGGTGGCCGTGAATAATCGCAGACCTGATGGAAGGGCTTGTGCCAATCGATCAGTGCTGCCTCGCTGGTCCAGAAGACATCAGGCTGTTCGATGGATTGCCGATAGAATGCCGCGTAGTTCGTCATGTCGTTTTCCTCCTGAGTTTTATTCGCCTGTCAGTATGCTGCGCCAAACTTAGGGAAACCTTACATCATTTCCGTCAAGGCCGATTGCCATGCCCTACGATCCGCAAAATGTTTTCGCCAAAATCATCAGTGGTGAACTGCCCTGCATCAAGCTTTATGAAGATGAGCAGACGCTGTCCTTCATGGACATCATGCCGCAGACCGAGGGCCATGCACTGGTGATTCCCAAGGAAGGGGCAGCCATGATTTTCGACCTGTCTCCTGCCAGTCTGGCTGCCACCATACTGACCACGCAAAAAATTGCCACGGCGGTACGCAAAGCCCTCGAAGTGCCCGGCGTGCTGATCGCGCAAGCCAATGGCGAGGCTGCGATGCAGAGCGTGCCGCATCTGCATTTCCATGTCATCCCGCGTCGCGAAGGCGAAACCATGCGCTTTCATGCGGCAGTTCACGAAGACAGGGAAAAGCTTGAGCTATTGGCCGCAAAAATTATTGCGGCGCTGGAATAGATGTTCCTGCTCCGTTTTGTGTTCTAACCATCAATCTCACGGCGGATCACATTCAGCACCAATTGCTGCTCCTCCGCGCAAAATCATGCTCTAGCCTCATGTAAAACAATGCCGGTGATTATTGCCCTGACGGGTACTATCCGCCTTCGCCCCGTCAAGAGTAGCCATCCCCGAATGCAAACAGAAGTCAAAGAAGCACCCCAGCATGCCATCGTGGCTGCCGTACAGCGGCCCAATGTAAGCGATGTAGAGCTGGAGGCATCGCTCGCCGAACTGCGTGATCTGGCCAAGACACTGGGCTACAAGGTCATCCGCACTTTTATGCAGAAGCGTTCCGGCTTCGACAAGGCCGCCTATCTGGGCACCGGCAAGCGGGAGGAGATACGCGACTTTGTTGCAGGCGGAGCTGGTGATGAAACCGCATCCGACCCCATCGACGTCCTTTTCGTCGACCACGAAATCTCGCCGATGCAGGCGCGCAACCTGGAAAAGGAAGTCGGCTGCCAGGTGATGGACCGCACCATGGTCATCCTTGAAATCTTCCATCGCAACGCGCGCTCCCCCGCCGCGCGGGCGCAGGTGGAAATCGCGCGCCTCGGCTACATGGCGCCGCGCCTGCGCGAGCAGGCCAAACTGGCCGGGCCACAAGGGCGGCAGCGCAGCGGCACCGGTGGTCGCGGCGCCGGCGAATCGCATACCGAACTGGACAAACGCAAGATCCGTGACCGCATCGCCGAACTGCAGATGGAAATCACTGCGATGGAGGTCGAGCGCAAGACGCAGCGCGCGCGGCGGCAGGATCGACAAAGCGGCGCCAACGTCGCGCTGGTCGGCTATACCAACGCCGGCAAATCCACCCTGATGCGCGCCCTCACCGGCAGCGAAGTACTGATCGCCAACAAACTCTTCGCCACGCTTGACACCACCGTGCGCGCCCTCCATCCCGAGAGCATCCCGCGCGTACTGGTCAGCGACACGGTCGGCTTCATCAAGAACCTGCCGCACGGGCTTGTCGCCTCGTTCAAATCGACGCTCGAAGAGGCGCTCGATGCCTCGCTGCTGCTCCACGTCATCGACGCCAGCGACCCCGGATTCGAGCGACAGCTCCAGGTCACCGATGAAGTGCTGGCCGAGATCGAGGCACAGGACGTGCCGCGTCTGCGCATCTTCAACAAGATCGACCAAGTTAACGGTGGCGGCGACGCAGAAGCACAAGCGGAATGCGCAGCCGCGCTACGCGCCAGCTATCCGGATTGCATCGTCATGAGCGCGAAGCGCCCGCAAGATATCGCCAGGCTGCACAAGACAATCGTCGCGTTTTTCCAGAAGGATCTGGTCGAGGCCGAGCTGTTCCTGCCGTGGACGGCACAGCAACTGCGCGGGGAGATATTCGCGCGCTGTGAGGTGCTGTCGGAGCGCGCCGAGGAAGAAGGGGCGTTCTTCCAGGTTCGCAGCGAGCAGGCGGTGTTGGATGGCCTGCGCGAGCAGATCAGTCTGGCGAGAAACTGACCACTTTGATCCAGCGAGAGGTTACCCAATGAAATTGGAATTTATTGGGTAACCATATCGGCCTCGCCTGAAATCTGCTTACAGTGTTCCGATCAAAAAAAGTTCGCGCCGCCACATTTAATTTAGAAAAGTCAAATCACTCTGACCCGAATGGCAATAAAGTACGTCATTGCGAGGAGCCGCAGGCGACGCGGCAATCCATTTTCTCGTAAATTCAGCACCCTGTGAATCACCTCGCCC
>JBASWL010000051.1:0-1587 GCA_049276455.1 Georgfuchsia sp.
ATCGCTGCATTGACACGGGCTCTGGATGAAACGCAGCGCTTGCTGCACCAAGATGATCTTACGCCGCTGCTAAATCGGCGCGGTTTCCGGCGCGCTTGCGACCAGTGGCCCGGCAAGGGTACTGCGGTGGCCTGCTGCGTGATGATCGACCTGGATGGTTTCAAGGCCATCAACGACCGGCATGGTCACCCCATGGGCGATGCCGTGCTGGTGCACTTCGCGGCCACGTTGCGCCAGCATATGCGTCCTGCCGACGCCATCGCGCGGCTGGGCGGCGACGAGTTCGCCTTGATCCTGGTGAATTGCAGCGGCGACGACGCACGCAAAATGTTGGAACGCCTACAGCAGGCACTCGCCGCATCGCCGCTGTCCGCTCCCAGTGGCGCCGTGCCCCTGTGCTTCTCCGCCGGGGTCGCCGAGCGTCTTGCTGACGAAGCGCTGGGACAGGTGCTGGAGCGTGCCGATGCCGCCTTGCTCAATGCGAAGCGCCAGGGGAAGGCGACGGTCAATCTGAGCATTCCACTGGTGCGATCTACGAAAGCGACCCTTGCGAATGAGTGCGACCGACGAACCGCTTCAGTGTGCGCTCCAATTGATGCCGATGAACGGGAAGCGGATGAGATTCGCACGTCCCCAACAGATGGAGGCAAAGTCGCCACTACGCCGCTGAAGCCGCAATAATGGCATCGCTGAGACCAATTCGGAATGTAAAGTATGCCAAGGTTCTCTTGACATGTACGGCAGTTTGCCGTATTGTTTCGGTCAGGAGAAATGCCACCATGACCGCTGCAACATCCACAGCCCGGCTCGAAGCCCGGATCAGTACCGATCTGCACTCAATGCTCAAGCGCGCCGCTGAACTTCAGGGGCGCACCATGACCGATTTCGTGGTTTCTGCCGTGCAAGACGCCGCCCAACACGCCATCGAGCAGGCCGAAGTCATTCGGTTGTCGCTGGCCGATCAGGAGTGTTTTGCACAGGCATTGCTATCGCCTCCGCAGCCTACGCCAGCCTTGAAGCGCGCTTTCGCACGTCGTCGCAAGCTCTTGCGCGCTGAATGAGCCGCGCGCCGTTCCGTGTCGCACTGCTTGATGCCGCGCATGAACGCAATACATTCAACAGTGGCTCTGGGCCACTGGATCGCTACTTTCAACAGCAAGTCACGCAAGATGTCCGCCGTCGGGTGGCCGCATGCTTCGTGGCACTTAGCAATGAACAACGCATAGCGGGCTACTACACTTTGGCATCAGCGAGCCTGCTGCTGGCCGATCTTCCGGCCAGTGTCGGCAAGAAGCTGCCCCGTTATCCTACCGTGCCGGCAGTACGCATGGGACGGCTGGCCGTCGACCAGGCATTCAAAGGAAAAGGGCTTGGCGGTGCGTTGCTGGCCGATGCTCTCGACCGTGCTACCCGCTCGGAAATCGCAGCCTATGCCTTGATCGTTGATGCCAAAGGTGAAGATGCGGCGGCCTTTTACAAGCATCACGGTTTCATCGCTCTTCCCTACTCGCCCATGACCCTGTTCCTGCCGCTGGCGACAGTACGCTAAATAGATATTCTCAAAACTCGTCTGAGACGAGTCGTTTC
>JBASWL010000052.1:0-2700 GCA_049276455.1 Georgfuchsia sp.
CATTACAACACTTCATGAGCTAGAAAATTCGCTCCCGCGAGATAACGCTGAAATCAACAAAGAAGCCCATCCACAATTCTCAGATGGATTCCTTGTTGATCCATCATCAGGCCAGCGCTTCAAAATCAATGGCATTCGATATTTGTACGATGTTGTCTCCGAAACGCAGACCTCGATTACCGAGGGAGATGCGATTGCTAAAGCGATTCTGAAAGACGTGAGTTCCGGTGCAATAAAGTTCTTCGACCATGATGGCAATGTTCGCGATATACGAGACGCATAACGATTAAGGTTAGATCGTGATCGCGAAGCGAGCCACGATCTGAACCGGTTGTTGGACAAGCCCGGTTCGGCAGGTTGGCGTACTCTGGAAATATCTTCTTGCTGCTCGCCGCAGCCAATGGCTTTCGGCCTCGGGAAGCCCGTTTGAGGCGGTGCAGCTGCCGTGATTGCAACGACGTAGCGATCTGATTCGTACCGACAGCGCTCAAATCAACGACATTTCCCCATTTTTTGAGCGAGCGCAGCCGTAGCGCCGACAGGCGCTTGGGGTCATGCCGGACGCTGATTGCTTACACGACCGCAGCCTCGTTCAAATCTGCGCTACGTCGTCGATCTACCACCACCGGAATTCGCCTTCGCACCACCCTCATCGGCGCACCACAGCAGGTGCACAGAAACGGCGGACGCGGCTTCATCCAGGTCAGGCTCGCGTCGGGAATCACCTTCAGCACCACCTGCAACAACGCAATCAGGCGTTTGCTGTTCGGATGCAGAAAGCCGAAGTTGCGGGCCCGCCTGAATCCCTTGGGCAGCACATGTTGCAAGATCAGGTAGAGAAAGGTCGCCCCGCTCACCGTGCGCACGGCGCGCTTGCCGGTCTTGCTGTCACGATACCGAAAGCTGACTTGACCATTGTCACAGGAGAGGATGTCCTGCTCCTGGATGACGCCCCGATACAGATAGCGGCCCAGATAGACCAAGGCCTTCTCACCATCGCCCACACCTTTGCAATCGACCACCCATTGCGCCGGCACGCCGGACGGCAATGGCAGTCCTTCCCGCTTGAGCGCCGCCAGCACCTTGGCGCGAAACACCTTCGCCAGCGCCTTATGGTTGAACAGATAGCCATTGCCTTTGCCGGGACGCTTGGTTCGCCATAGTCGCTTCTCCGTGTCCAGCGCGGCGGCGGGCATCGCCAGATGCACATGCGGGTGGTAGTCCAGCCGGCGCGAATGGGTGTGCAGCACCGCCACGGCGCCGGGATGTCCTTGCAGGTGTTTATCGTTCTGGCTGAAACTGCTCACGGTCGCCCAGGCGCATTCGAACAGCACGGCGTAGAGCGTGCGCTGATGCCGCCAGGCCAGGTCGCGCAGTTGCGCCGGCAAAGTGAAGGTCAGCAGGAAATGGCTGCCCGGTACCTGCCGCTTGATTTGCCGTTCCAACCATTGCTGGCTCTCGAAGTGCTGGCAGTGGGGGCAGTTGCGATGGCCGCAGGAGTGCGGTACCAGACGCTTCTCGTCGCAGGCGCTGCACGCCGCCAAGAAGCGCGGCGCCATGGCCGTGCGGCAGTGCTTCATCACAGCCAGGGCTTGGCGGTGGCTGGGCAGCATCGTGGTGGAATGCTGCCGGAGGTAGTCCGCTTCAAAGCGGCTGATGACGTCGGCGAGGGGAATCATTTGACCGATCCCCACTGGATCGCGAAGCGACTCATCAAGGCGTTGATGCGTGCGTTGGCCTGGTCGTTGGTGTGGCTGGTCAGGTGGGTGTAGCGGGCCGTGGTCAGTATCGAGTGGTGGCCGAGGATCTTCTGGACTTCCAGCAGGTCGACGCCGGCTTCGATCAGGTGGGTTGCATAGCTGTGGCGCAGGCTGTGCGGGGTGATCTTTTTTTTAGGCCGCAATCAAGCGCAACCTGACGCAGGGTGGTTTGTACGCCGCCCCGATCCAGCGGCGAGCGGGCGCTGTGCGCGCCCTTCAGGCCGCCATGGCGATTGGGGAAGAGCAGTTCGGGGTGGCGATGCAGTTGCCAGAAGTGCCGCAAGGTAGTGAGCGTGGATTGCGGCAGGGGTACGAAGCGATCCCGGTTGCCTTTGGCATCGCGAACCTGCACCCGCTGGCGCGTGGCGTCGATATCGCCGACCTTGAGCGCCAGCCCTTCGCCCAGGCGCAGGCCCAGACTGTAGAGGGTGAAGTAGAACACCCGATAGCTCAGGACGCGGGTGGTGGCAAAAAGCTGCTGTGCCTCGTCGACCGTAACGATGTCGGGCAGCCGTTGGGTCTTGGGCGGTTTGATCAGATTCGGCATCACCCATGGCTTGCGCAGGACGTGGGTAGTGTAGAACTTGAGGCCATACAGATCGAGTTTGACTGCGCTCCAGGAGTGGGTCTCGATCAGGTCGCTGAAGTAGTCGGTAAGCTGGGCTTCGGAGAGATCGTCGATTTGATGGGAGAAGTATCCGCCCAGCCGCCGGATGGCGCGGGAATACGCTTCGATGGTCTTGGGTTGCAGCCCCTTGAGCTTGAGGTGCTTGAGATGTGTTTGGTATTGCCGATCAAAGTGCGCTGACGATGCTGTGTTCATGCTGGCTTATCCTCACGATGTTGTGCAAAATCACCCCTCATGAGCGAGGAAGTGATTTCACACAATAGGTCGTGCGGCAGACCAGTGGGTCTTCTCCGCGTAGCGGCTTCGTCCAAC
>JBASWL010000053.1:0-3141 GCA_049276455.1 Georgfuchsia sp.
GGATAGCTATCTACTCTTGGATCAGAGACTTTTCACACAAACCATAACAAGGAAGTAAAACCGTGGCTGAGAATAACGCTGTAGTGGGAATCTACAATTCACACTCTGAGGCAGAAGCGAGCATCAAAGAACTCCAGCGCTCGGGGTTCGATATGAAAAAACTGTCCATAGTGGGCAAGGACTATCACACCGAAGAGCACGTCGTCGGCTATTACAACACTGGCGATCGCATGAAGGTGTGGGGCAAACTGGGCGCTTTTTGGGGTGGTTTTTGGGGATTGCTGTTCGGGTCGGCCTTTTTCATGATTCCGGGCATCGGTCCCCTCGTCGTGTTCGGTCCGTTGGTCGGTTGGATTGCCGGCGCACTGGAAGGCGCCGTGGTGGTGGGTGGCGTAAGCGCGCTGGGGGCCGGGCTGTTCAGCATTGGCATTCCCAAGGACAGTGTCATGCAGTACGAGACCGCCCTTAAATCGGACAAATTTTTGGTCATAGCTCACGGCACGGCGGACGAGGTTGCGAAGGCCAAGAGCATCCTCGAGACGACCGGCGCGGCTCAAGTCGCGGCCCATTCAGGGGTATCGGCAACTTAATGCGCACGCGGTACATCAGGACATTAAGGAGATTCAAATGTTTAACAGGATGAGAGCTAAACCGCAGATTTCTGTCAGTTTCGATTCCACTACAAGAGATTCCCTTTTGGGAACGAAGAGCCTGATCGAAGACGACATCTACGACGCTGGGGGAAAGTTTTTGGGCAAGATTGAAGAAATCTTAATCGACACGCGTAGCGGTTGCGTTCGATATGTTGTGATAGCGCTTGGAGGGTTTTTGGGGATCGGGCGAGAGCGGTTCGCCGTTCCATGGAGTGTATTTACTCCTGACGCCGAATGCCGGCGCTGCATCGTCGATGTGGCGCTCATGCAGTTGATGGCGCTGCCCGTTCCCCATGGTGATACCAGGCTGAGACGAGCTGAATTGCGGACGCGCCTGAATTAAATGGAGGGGCACCATCTGGGTATGATCAAGTTAATGCTTTTGCCAATGTATCCATCTACCTCTGTCACCCTGACGGGGCGATAAAGTCTCAAGCAAACCCGTAATCGAAAGGTAAATTAAATGTCCAGTGTCGGTTATCACGAACCCATAGAGGAACTGTCTGATGAAACGCGCGACATGCACAGGGCAATCGCGACCTTGATGAACTCAAACATTACGCGACCGGTCCCGTAGCCAAGCCTTCTCTTTCCCGAACGCACCATTACCCCGACACACAGACAAGGAGTCTTCAGAATGGAACACAAATTGCCGCCGCTGCCTTATGCGCTGGACGCCCTGCAGCCGCATATCTCCAAGGAAACGCTCGAATTCCATTATGGCAAGCATCATCAAGCCTACGTCGCGAATCTCAACAAACTCATTAAGGGTACCGAATTCGAAAACGCGGATCTCGAAAACATAATCAAGAAAGCCTCGGGCGGCATTTTCAACAACGCCGCTCAAGTGTGGAACCATACCTTTTACTGGAACTGCCTGTCGTCCAAGGGAGGCGGCGCTCCGACTGGCGCGCTCGGCTCAGCGATCGACAAGAAATGGGGCTCGTTCACCGCATTCAAGGAAGCCTTCTCAAAATCGGCGGTCGGCAATTTCGGATCGGGTTGGACCTGGCTGGTAAATAAAGCGGATGGCTCGGTCGACATCGCAAACACCAGCAATGCGGCCACGCCGCTGACTGGAGCGGACAAGCCTCTCATGACTTGCGATATATGGGAACATGCCTACTACATCGACTATCGTAATGCCCGCGCCAAGTACGTCGAATCGTACTGGAGCCTGGTGAACTGGGGTTTCGTGTCGAAGAACTACGTCGGCTGATGTCATGCGCTACGTGCGCTTCCGCTTGAACGCACGCGTCACATAAACGATGGAAAATCCGTTCAATTGACGGTCAAGCAGGCATGCATACCGCAAAGCCGACCGACAGCTCAAACGCGCAAACTCAATCGCTGACAGAGCGTCCGGTGTGGAATGCGCTTGCCAAGCATTTCCAAGCGGTCCGCAGCCTGCATCTGCGACAGCTCTTCGCCGACGATCCTCGGCGTGGTGAACGCATGACGGCCGAAGCCGCCGGCATTTACCTCGATTATTCGAAGAACCGCATCACCGACGAAACAATACGCCTGCTCGTAAGCCTGGCCGAGGAATGCGGTCTGCGTGAACGCATCGATGCAATGTTCCGTGGTGAACAAATCAACGTGACGGAAAAGCGTGCCGTCCTGCACACTGCACTACGTGCGCCGGAGACGGAACGAATTGTCGTCGCTGGCGTCGACGTCTTGCCCGAAGTCCATGCCGTGCTCAAGCGCATGGCTGCATTCTCACACCAGGTCCGTAGCGGACAGTGGCTGGGACACACCGGCAAGCGCATCCGCAACATCATCAATATCGGCATCGGCGGCTCCGACCTGGGCCCGGTAATGGCGTACGAAGCGCTGCGTCACTACAGCCAGCGCGACATCACATTCCGCTTTATCTCCAACGTGGACGGCACTGACTTTGAGGAAGCCACCCGTGATCTCGACCCGGCAGAAACCCTGTTCATCATTTGTTCGAAGACATTCACGACGCTGGAGACCTTGACCAATGCCTACACGGCCCGCGCCTGGAGCTTGAGCAAACTTGGCGACGACCACGCCGTGCGCAGGCACTTTGTCGCGGTCTCGACCAATGCCGAAGGCGTGTCCAGCTTCGGCATTGATACCGCGAACATGTTCGGCTTCTGGGACTGGGTCGGCGGACGTTACTCGATGGATTCGGCAATAGGCTTGGCGACCATGATTGCCATCGGAGCCGAGAACTTCCATAGGATGCTCAAAGGTTTTCACGCGATGGATCAGCATTTCCGCAGCGCTCCATTCGAGCAGAATTTACCTGTGCTCATGGGGATGCTGACTATATGGAACCGCAACTTCTTGGGCGCGCAGACGGTTGCGGTACTGCCCTATGAGCAGTATCTCAAGCGTTTCCCCGCGTATCTGCAACAGTTGACGATGGAGAGCAATGGCAAACACGTCACGCAAAACGGCACGCGTGTCAACTATCAAACGGGACCCATCTACTGGGGTGAGCCGGGCACCAATGGAC
>JBASWL010000054.1:0-1550 GCA_049276455.1 Georgfuchsia sp.
GCCATTGCTTTTTCTTTTAGCGGAATGCCGCCGCAAATAACACAATGCTCCGACGTCGACGGTCCCTTGATCGCCGAACCGCAACACGACCTGTTCGGGATGAAGGATGGCGACACCATCCGCCAGCGGAAGGTCAAACACGACGACCGGGCGCGAACTGAATCCGCTCACAGTAGCGCCTCCATGGCTCGTTCAGAGAGACGCTGAAGATGGCCTTCATATTCATCGCTAATCCAGCGCACAAGTTTCAGGTTTTGTCGATGCTGGAGATACAGGTCAGTGGTGGCACTGGATTCGTGCCCCATCCTGGTTTTGACAAACTCTCGGACCTCGTGGAGTGTCGTTTTTCCCTGCTCAACGAGTTTGAACTGATGATCGGTCAGGTTCATGCCGAACGTCGCGCGCGTATCGTGGAATTGATAGTGAAAGTTCTTGGCGCGGTACTTGTTGCGTATGTAGGGAATGACGTAATCGGTAATAAATTGGCGGACCCCCTGACCAGCCTTGGCGTGCCGCAATTCATTTGTCACGTCGAAAGAGCGCGACTCTTCCTTGCTGCGATATAGAGGGACACCTCGTACACTCAAGAATAGATATTGGTTTTCGTTATCTCCGCCGACCGCTCGCTCGCGGCGCGTCCTTGCCCGATCACTATGGACATACGTATGCAGCCTCCTATGGAGCCAGATCGGGATATGAAGCACCATTTGCTTGTCCCACTTTGCGTCGATGCCGGTGCCCGGTCCAACAGGAAACCGCAATTCCCCCTGCTGGTCGTCATACAGCTCGCCATGGACGTGCCGCACGCGAAAAGTAAGAATGGTCTGGATTCTGGCACCCGTCACGAGGCCCATCAGATGGATCAGTGTCATCTCGGTGTTGCTAAGCGCGATTAGCGCATCAATCAGCCACTCTTGCTCTTCTTGCGGAAGCGGCCGAAGCTTTCCGTCATCTTGGATCATGCCGTCATACGGATCACGCTGCTTGGCGACCCGGATCGAGATATCGGTGGTCACCACTTTTTTCAAGAGCTTGAAGCCGTGCCTATCTTTAATGTCGATGTATCGATCTGCCTCCTTCCAAGGGGGATGCTCAGGTATCAGCACATTTTCGAGTCTCAGCCAATTGTAAAATCCTATGACTGCACCCATGCGACGTTTGGCAGTGGCTGCAGCAATCTCCCCGGCGCTTACAACTGATTTCAAGTGTCCGTTGTACCGGTAGGTTGGTCGGCTGAGTTTCTGAGATGGGAAATGCAGCCAATCGAGTCGAGTTTCGTCAAGAAATCGGCGGTAGGCCGCCAAATCTTCACCGATACCCGCGTAAGTTGACATCGCAGGGGCAATCGAGCCTGTAAGCCGCGACAAAAGATAGACGTTTGCCTCGGCCCAAGGAACACCCATGTCATCCAGGATGACCGGATACAGATTGAATCGATGCTCAACCCAACGCGGCTTCCCATCTCTTCGGTTGCTCTCTCCTGCAACTATTTTGGGCCTCACATGGTAGGTTCCGCCAAGTGTTAGCGCACAGTCCGGAATGGTTACTGC
>JBASWL010000055.1:0-46819 GCA_049276455.1 Georgfuchsia sp.
CCCATGGGGCGGGGAAGAAAGAGCATGGAGCAAGCCCTCTTGCACGCCCCCGACAGTTTGATTTTGTTGTTCAAGCCATGAGCTACCAGGTGCTGGCGCGCAAATGGCGCCCCAAGTCGTTCGCGACCCTGATCGGACAGGAGCACGTGGTGCGCGCGCTGACCCATGCGCTCGACCAGCAGCGGCTGCACCACGCCTATCTGTTCACCGGCACGCGCGGCGTTGGCAAGACGACCATCGCGCGCATCATGGCCAAGGCGCTCAACTGCGAGGCCGGCATCACCTCGACGCCGTGTGGCGTTTGCTCTTCCTGCGTCGAGATCGACGGCGGGCGCTTTATCGACTACATCGAACTCGATGCCGCCTCCAACCGCGGCGTCGATGACATGACCGGCCTGCTCGACAAGGCCACCTACGCACCGACGCGCGGCCGCTTCAAGGTGTATGTGATCGACGAAGTCCACCAGCTCACCGGCCACGCCTTCAACGCCATGCTGAAGACGCTCGAAGAACCACCCGAGCATGTCAAATTCATTCTCGCAACTACTGATCCGCAGAAGATTCCGATCACCGTGTTGTCGCGCTGCCTGCAATTCAACCTCAAGCAGATGCCGCAACAGTCCATCATCGACCACCTGTCGCGCATCCTCGATGCGGAGAATGTCAAATTCGAGGCGCCGGCCCTGCGCCATCTCGCCAAGGCCGCTGCCGGCAGCATGCGCGATGCGCTGTCGCTGCTCGACCAGGCCATCGCCCACGGCGCCGGCGTGATCGAGGAAGAAAAGGTGCGCGACATGCTCGGCACCGTTGGCGATGATTATCTTTATGCGCTGCTGGATGCCCTTGTGGCGCGTGACGTTGCTGCGCTGATCGCCGTGGCCGACCAGATGGAGACGCGCAGCCTGAATTTCGATTCGGCGCTGCAGGAACTGGCAGTGCTGTTCCATCGCATCGCCTTGCTGCAACTCGCGCCCGAAGCGATCGGAGACAGTGAAGAACGCGAACGGCTCAAACCTTACGCCGGGGCGTTCGACGCCGAGTTCCTCCAGCTCTGCTACCAGATCGCCATTATCGGCCGCGATGATCTCGCGCTGGCGCCCGACGAATATGCCGGTTTCACCATGGCTTTGATGCGTCTGGTGGCCTTCAATCCGGAAACAGTCACGGCAAGGCCAACAAGCACTGCACCCGCGCGACCTGTGCCGGTGGTTGCAGCAAAGCCGGCACCAGCCCAAGCTTCTCCCCCCGCGCCGCCGTTAGCGTCTGCACGCGCCGCATCTGCTGCTCCTGCAGTTTCCGGCGACTGGCATGGCATCGTCGCATCGTTGTCGCTGTCGGGCATGGTGCGGGCACTCGCACAGCATTGCGAACTGGCCGAGGCCAGCGATACGCAAATTACGCTACGTCTGCCGCCAGCACACAAGCATCTGCTCACCAAAATGCCACAGGACAAATTGCAGGCCGAATTGCAGGCCCATTACGGGAGGCCGCTCAAACTTAATATCAACATTGCCGCCGCCGCGACAGAGACCCCTGCCGAGCGCGCAAAAAATGTACAGCAAGCGCGCCAGGAGCAGGCAATTGCAGCCATTGAAGGTGACAGCTTCGTGCGCGATGTGGTGGAAATTTTCGACGCTACCATTGACGAATCAACAATTAAACCCATCTAAAGGAACAGCAAGATGATGAAAGGCGGAATTGCCGGCCTGATGAAACAGGCCCAGCAGATGCAGGCGAACATGAAGAAGGCACAGGAAGAACTGGCGGCCATCGAGGTCGAAGGCCAGGCCGGTGCAGGTATGGTCAAGGTGGTGATGACTTGCAAGCACGACGTGCGCCGTGTATCGATCGATGCTTCAGTGATGGATGACAAGGAAATGCTTGAAGACCTGATCGCGGCGGCGTTGAACGACGCAACACGCCGGGTGGAAACCACCACCCAGGAACGCATGGCGGGTTTTACGTCCGGGCTTAACCTGCCGCCCGGCATGAAGCTGCCGTTCTAACGCGCGTGGTCGCCAGCGCCACCCCCCCCGAGGATGAAATGCGCAAAGGCAAATTGAACGCCCCCCACCCCCATACCCCGCCCCAAGGCGGGGCTACCCATCGGCTCGCTGCGCTCGATATCACAATGAGCACTATTTCTGCTTTTTCACGTTAAATGGCACTTCCTACCAGCCTCGAAGAACTGATCGAGGCATTGCGCTGCCTGCCCGGCGTCGGGCCGAAATCGGCGCAGCGCATGGCCTACCACCTGTTGCAGCATAACCCGCGTGGCGCGACGCGATTGTCACAAGCCATAGCGCGTGCGCTCGAAACGCTGCGCCGCTGCGAACGCTGCAACAACTTCACCGAGGCCGAAGTCTGCGAGCGCTGCGCCTCATCCAAACGCGATGCGGCGCAACTCTGCATTGTCGAAATGCCGGTCGATCTCAATGCCATGGAACAGACCCACGCCTACAGCGGGCTCTACTACGTGCTGATGGGACGCTTGTCCCCGCTCGACGGCATCGGCCCGCGCGAACTGGCCTTCGATCGCCTGCTGGCGCGCGTCGGCGACGGCGTGGTCAAGGAAGTCATTCTCGCCACCAACTTCACCAACGAGGGAGAGGCGACCGCGCACTATCTTTCCGAGATGCTGCACGCCCGCGGCCTCAAGGTCAGCCGTATCGCTCGCGGGGTGCCGGTGGGCGGCGAAATCGAATACACCGATGCCGCCACCGTGGCGCAGGCGCTGATTGAGCGCAGAGAGTATTGAAAGACGAAACTCCAGCAAGCATGCATGGAAGTTTGCCCCTCGCTTTCGTAGAGGGGTCTTTGGCTGGCGATCCGAGCCGCCGATTAGCCATCGGCCGCCATGCGGAGGTAATGCCCAACGCGTACAATCGGCCAAAAGGCGACATTTGCAATTGTCTTTCCATTTGCATGGTGTCATGATGTACAAGCGATAGATGGTCACTCAGTAAAATTTGAGGGCAATGGCTATGAGCGAGATACAAAAGGCGGTTGATAGATGCTGCTGTCCGCGCAGCTCAGGCGAGCATTTGGTTGCACCCCGATGCAAGGTTGAAAGTTATATTTCTGGGGAACCTGGCGTGTTATTTGTGAAATCTTCACCTAGGCCCTCATGTAAATATATCTGCGGATTTGGAAACGGATACTTCTGTAGTTGCAAAAATCGCCTGAGCGTGTACAAGAATTATCATATTTAGCAGTCAAGAAATATGAATGGGGAAATGGATAGCCCCACGTTAAGCGTCTGCATTGGAGCAACTGTCCTGTCCGCTTAGGGCACGATTCTGCCACTGGCGAAATAAGAAAGCTGCCGCTCACCTTGACCTTTCCTCCAAGCGTCAGTTAACGATTCCACTGCGAAAGTAATTAGGTCGAGTAAGTGTGGCGTAGTTGTAGTTTGTTTCTCGCGCTAGGCACAGTGCTCGCGCGGCCGATCCGCCTGCCATGCGGATCGGCCGTTGTCGGGCGCCGCAGCCGTCACATGACCGTGATCTTTTGCGTCTTGGCGCCCGGCTTTTTCGGCAGCATCAGATCCAGCACGCCATCGGTGTATTTGGCCTGGACTGCGCCCTGGTCCACTTCCTCGTCGAGGAGAAAACTGCGCGAGACCTTGCCGTAGTAGAGTTCGCTGCGGATGACTTTCTCGTCCTTCTTTTCTTCCTTTTCCTTCTTGACCTCGGCGCTGATGGAGACCCGGTTGCCATCGACGGAAACCTGGATGTTCTCTTTCTTCACGCCGGGGATTTCCGCCTTGATCTTGTAGGCCTTGTCTTCCTCGGATACTTCGACCTTGATCTGCGGCTCGGCCTCGAGAATCAAAGGGGCCAGCGTCGAAATAAATACAAGAAGCATTTTGACGGCATACCCAACGGATATTAATCGAAAATCGTCAGCGTCAGCGTCAGCTATGGGGCAGGAGTCTCACCGGCAGGTTCTGGCTCTGGCCGAAAAGGGACGATCAGCAAGGATTGATTGAGAGATCAATCCCTCCACTGGGGAAAGTCATTTCAGGCCACGATCCACTCTCTCGCCTGTGCGGATTCTGTGGTCGGGAATACCCTCAATTCGCTTGGTAACAAAAAACTGAAGAATTTCATTGTGTGCTTGATCCATTCGACATCGGTTACAACGGCAAATCTTTCCCACCGCAGAAGATGACTGACGCCCACCTTTGTGTCTTCCCACACTGCGCCCGGGTCGATACCTGCGAAGTCGGAGGAGGTTTCATAGTACAGGCGAACCTTGTCATGGTCTTTTAGCTTTCTTTCAACGGCGGGGATCAGGACCGTCGCATAGTCCTGCTTAGTAACCTGTCCATGACAAACAAAAGCCAGCACATTGCCCGGAAAACTATTCAAATGTTCGATCATTGTGGCCTCCATGCTTTACCGTTATCCCTTGCTGCAAAAAGTCTACACCCTGAAGATCGCTTTTGGCAGACGAAATGCGGACATAGACCATTAGCATATAATATGCTGTCAGGATAGAATGCTTATATGCGAAATGCTCCCCAATTGCAGTTCGCCTGTTGCTAGCATCGTTGTTGGTGGCAACAGCGATGATTGGCCGAGCATCTGAGTCAGTGCAGTCTGCATGTGAAGCTACTAAATCCGCGATAGCAGAACACCACTTATTCCTTGGCGATAATATTCCTGCGGAGATGGGGTGCTCTATATATCAGGAAACTGGAACCCATATTGTTCTTATGGTTAGGTATGCCCGTACTAAAACCGAGGGCGAGGGTAGCAACTTGGTTGGATATTTTGCCGTTCGCAAATCTGATTTTCGAGTGTTCAAATGGGACTTCGCCA
The DNA here is from genome assembly GCA_049276455.1 of Georgfuchsia sp. GTDB lineage: Bacteria > Pseudomonadota > Gammaproteobacteria > Burkholderiales > Rhodocyclaceae > Georgfuchsia. The sequence continues at coordinate 4,827 of JBASWL010000055.1, forward strand.
ATGAATCGGTATTAGGGCATGGTTATCAATCTGACCAGACGAAGGTCAAGTAACGGCCAGAACCGGCCGGTGAGCCTTCAGTCCCATAGCCGACGCTGACGATTTTCGATTAATATCCGTTGGGTATGCCGTCAAAATGCTTCTTGTATTTATTTCGACGCTGGCCCCTTTGATTATTCAATGTCGTTCACTTCAAAGTTATATGCAAAAAGGAAATATGAAGTGCTAAAAAAATTACTATATGGATTCATATTCGGCCTAGGATTTTCTCTGGCAGTTTTGTTAGTGGGGTGGATGTTTATCACCTACCAATTATCTTCATCGGATAAAACAAAATTCATAGTGCCGCAAGAAGAAGGAATGTCTTACGAAGAAAAGGCCAAATGGAGCGAGCTTCCTCTTTCGAAGAAAATTTCCAAATTGTCTGGCGCGGTTTTGTTAGGGTTTAAGGAGGAGGATAATCAGTTTATGGCCGCATATGTGGATAGAATATATACAAAAGATAGTGCTGTGAAAATACCTCTAAATATTGGCGATAGAGTTGAGAAGTCAGACTATTATGCTAAGGACGATCACTCCAGCAACAGGGACGGCATGTTACTCATGTATGTAGACAATCCTCCCAAAGAAATTGAATGTGCTTACCTTTATGATAGCCGGCTTATTGCATATGGGGATATGCCGTTGGAGCTATTTGTAAAGAAATTCAAAGAGGCCAATTGAAGTTGGCATATAACAAGTCGCTCGTTCAGACGCAAACTACGCTGCGCTTTGTTTGCGCCGCACAGCTTGGGCGTTAAGGTCAGTTAGCGATTCCACAGCGAAAGTAGTTAGGTCGAGTAAGTGTGGCGTAGTTGTGGTCTGTTTCTCGTGTTAGGCACAGTGCTCGCGCGGTCGATCCGCCTGCCATGCGGATCGGCCGTTGACGGGCATAGAGCCATTACATGACCGTGATCTTTTGCGTCTTGGCGCCCGGCTTTTTCGGCAGCATCAGATCCAGCACGCCATCGGTGTATTTGGCCTGGACTGCGCCCTGGTCCACTTCCTCGTCGAGAAGAAAACTGCGCGAGACCTTGCCGTAGTAGCGTTCGCTGCGGATGACTTTCTCGTCCTTCTTTTCTTCCTTTTCCTTCTTGACCTCGGCACTGATGGAGACCCGGTTGCCATCGACGGAAACCTGGATGTCCTCTTTCTTCACGCCGGGGATTTCCGCCTTGATCTTGTAGGCCTTGTCTTCCTCGGATACTTCGACCTTGATCTGCGGCTCGGCCTCGAAATCGCGCAGCACCGGGCGCAAGTTAAAGCCCTTGAACCAGTCGCCCATTTCGGGGAATGGATCGATGCGTGCAAGTTCGCCAAACGGATTGAAACGAGTGATATTTGCCATGATGATTTCCTTTCATGTAAACATGCCAATCAACGCGATGCAGGCGTCATGTCATGGCGCTCGCTCCGCGATTCAAACGTTCACTCCCTCCAACTGTTGTTCTGTCGGCATTGTCCTTGCGCAAGCCTGTCTCGCAGGCTTGCGTACCCACAGCAAAATCAGATAGCGCAAATTGACGACCAGCACGTCCAGCAGCAGTTCGACCGGAAAACCCCGCCCGTTTGAGTCGAGGACACAGTATTCCCGCCACTGGTTCCGTCTGCCGGTAAATGTGGCATATGCCACGTTGCTGCCGGGCGTCCAGGCGTTCAAGCGCATGTTGAGCACGAACTCACCTATATGCTTCCCCGCGACTGTGTCAGGGGTGCTGTCGAGGATTTTTGCCCCCTCCCCATTGCAATAAAGTACCTGGCCGCAGTCGTCGAGTACCATCGCCGCGTCTGCTGTCCTGCCGCCGAGCGCTCTTAGGCAGTCATGGTAGAACCGGTCGGATAGCTGAGTCTTGCTTCCCTGTTTGTTGGAACTCTCGACATAGGCGTTCGTTTCCATGATTATTCGTCCCGGATGAAAAATCGATTGGTGTTCATGCCGCGCTCATCGGCTCCGCCGCATATTCCGCATTCCCGTGACGGAAACCACGCGCTTGAGCCCGGCGTGATTGATATTTCCGTCATGCCTGCAACGTCCGATCAACTTCCAGATTGATGGCGCCAGCGAATGGAACAGTCCCCGTTTTTTCGCGCTACGGGTGAATTCATCGGTAAAGGCGGTTTTACCCGCCGCCTCTGCCGCGGCTTCAAGCCAGTCCTGTACCGGTTCCATCTTTATTCCTGATCAGAGCTGCACTGATGGCACGCTCTGTTCCATGATTTTTCTCAAGCCAGCCTGGTCGAGTATCCGGATACGTCTTTGTCGAACGCCGACCAGACCGTCATCCTGAAACCGGGTAAACAGCCGGCTTACGGTCTCATGTTTCATGCCCAGATAGCTGCCGATTTCAGTGCGCGTCATGCGCAGATTGAATTCGGATGGTGAATAGCCGCGCGCAGTGAAGCGCTGCGACAGGTTCAGCATAAAGGCGGCAAGCCTCTGTTCAGCGCGCATGCTGCCAAGCCATAGTATTACGTCGCGTGACCGCACAATCTCACGGCTCAGCATGCGGTGAAAGTGGGGTTGCAGGCTTTGCATGTTGCGACTCAGGTTTTCCAGATGGGTGTACGGCAGCGCGCAGACTTCGCAATCATCAAGTGCGGTGGCATTGCTGGCGTATGTTCCCGTGCCGATGCCATCCATACCCATGATTTCACCCATCATGTGAAAGCCGGTTACCAGATCGCGTCCATCTTCCATCAGCAGATTGGACTTGAAAAAACCGGTGCGAACTGCGTACAGCGAGTTAAACGGGTCGCCGGCCTGGTATAGGTACTGGCCGCGTTTCACGCGTTTACGGCCGTAGACCAGTTCGTCCATGCGATCGACATCCCGACCGATGAGACCGCCAGGCAGGCACAATTCATGGAGATGGCAGGTTGAGCAGTGAGTGCCATCATAATAATCGACACCATTTCCACGAGCCAGATTGCGAAAAAGCAGTGTTGCAAGGGGAATGGGCTTCAAGGCTTGTACTGCAGTGGCTGTCATTATGTTTCCCGGTTGCGGATTAAATGCGGCGCTAATGGCGCGTTGCTCCAAGTGCGGCGATGATTTCAATTACTTTTTCAAATTCGGTGGTTTTGTCCAGAAAATAGCTCGCCCCGGCTTTGAGGCAAGCCTTGCGGTAATGCGAATTCGGATAATTGGTCAGCACGATGAAGACGACTTCAGGTGCGATGGATGCCACCTTTTCCAGTACTTCGATGCCTGTGCCGCCACGGAGGTGAAGATCAAGCACAACAGAGTCGGGATGGGTTGCGATGATCCCTTTGATGGCAAAAGCCGGGCTTTCAGCCTCGCCCACTACCGAAACTCCCTTGATACCGGCGAGCATGCCTGCAAGGCGTTCCCGAATGGGAAACGAATCGTCAACTATGTAAACACTGGTGGGGGTTTCCGTTTGCATATCGCCAGTATCGATGGCGATGATGCTGGCCACCATCGGCGGCAGCTTAAAGTTGCTGTGGGGGGAATCTGATTGGCTTGTAGGAATAGTCCTACAAGGGAGACTCTCAGGCCATCGACTCCGGATCATCCGTCAGCCGGTGGCTGATGGCGTAGCGGATCAGGTCGGCACGATTGTGCAGGTTCATCTTTTGCAGGATGCGCGCCTTGTGCGTGCTCACCGTTTTGACGGACAGGCTGAGCAGCTCGGCGATGTGCGATACCCCGTGGCCTTCCACGAGTAAATTGAATACTTCGAACTCGCGATTGGACAGCGCGCTGTGGGGTGAGCCCTCAGCGTCGGGCATGGCGTTCAACGCGATCTGCTCTGCGACCTCGGCTGTGATGAAAGCGCCGCCAGCGGCGACCTTGCGGATGGCCGACATAAGATCCGACGAGGCATTGTCCTTGGTGAGATAACCGGCAGCTCCGGACTTGATGGCGCGCACCGCATATTGCGGTTCCTGGTGCATGCTGAGGATGAGTATACGCAGCTTCGGTTTTTCGGCGTGGACCTGCTTTATCAATTCCGGGCCGCTTCTGCCCGGCATGGACAGATCAAGTACCAGTACTTCGAAGTCCAGTTCGCGTACGCATTGCATCACCTCGATACCGTTCTGCGCCTCGCCGGCAACGACCAGATCCGCGGCTGCGGAAAGCACCTGCTTCAGACCCTCGCGGACCATGGCATGGTCATCGGCTATGACGATACGTATCATGTTATCGGGCAACTCATACGGAGAAATCCTGGTGCATGGCTTCGGATCTGGCGATCGGTATGCGCAGATCAATGACAGTACCTCGGCCGGGCGCAGTATCGATATGAATTGTGCCACCGATCAGGTGGGCGCGTTCGCGCAGGCCCATCAATCCATAGGAGTCCGGTTTGCGCGGATCGGTGCTGACGAATCCACTGCCGTTGTCGCGTACTATTAATCGTACTTCATCATCACTCCGGCTGATCGAGATTTCCACCAACGAGGCTTGGGCATGTTTCGAGATGTTGGTCAGCGACTCCTGCAAAATCCTAAACACCGCAGTGGCGTGAGCTTCAGGCAGATCGAGACAGGGGTCGAATACCTCAAGCCGGCAGTCGATGTCATTGTGTTCCTTGAAACTCTCCACCAGCCATTCGGTCGCGGGCAATAGCCCAAGGTCGTCCAGTATTAGCGGCCGCAGGTTGGATGCAATGCGTCGCGTCGATGCCATCGTTTCATTCAGAATAATCTGCATTCCGGCCAGTTTTACTGCCAAAAATTCCGCTCCGCCCGGCAGCCTTTCCATGATCCACGCCACGTCCATCTTCAGCGTTGTCAGCGCCTGGCCCAGTTCGTCATGCAACTCCCGCGCGAAACGGCTTTTTTCCCGCTCGCGCAGCGATTGCGACACTACCGCGAATTCGCGCAATTCCGCCTGCAGGGTACGCACTTCATTTTCGTTTTTAACCTTCTCACTGATGTCGCGATGAAATGCCTGGATGAATTTTTTGCCGTTGATATCGATCGTGGATGCGGTAACTTCCAGCGGCACGATATGGCCATCTTTGTGGATATGTTCCACTCCGAATTCCAGCGATTCCCCCGCTATTATCCGGGCCAGCCTTTCGGGGGTTCCTGCCCGTGTTTCCGGGGTATCGAGTTCGCGCAGGTTCATGTGGCGAAACTCGTCCATGCTGTAACCATGCATGCGCGCGAACGAGTTATTGACGCTGATGACATTTCCCGCCATGTCCAGCAACAGGATCCCGTCCATGGCCTGGGTGAACAGGGTTCGATAGCGTTCCTCGCTTTCGCGCAAAGCTTGCTTCTCGTGTTTAAGCGCGGCGGTCGAGCGCCGTAGTGCGCGTATTGGCAGGAAGAGTATCGTGACGTACACCAGGCTGCCGAGCAGCAAGCCCAGCAGTCCTGCGACCAGCGTGCCAGTCAATATCTGGCGATACGAATGAACGATTTCCACTTTGCCCACAATCTGTCCGGAGCCATAGACGGGAGACGAGCGGATGATGAGTGGTGCTTTCGGCGACGCTCCCACGACGGCAAGCGACATGCCGAAAGCATCACGGACGGTCTCGATTTCATTATCCGGCAAAGGGGGAGACAGCAGCAGCACTTCTTCCATGTCCTGCAACTGGCGGGTCCACGACACCGGGTTGGCGGTGACCAGTGAGGTAACCCTTGCTGCCCTCACCTGGGCCGAAAGCTCGACGTGTTCGATAAGGTTCGAATATTTCAAGCTGAAATAGGCGCCCGGCAGTCCGATTCCCGCCACGATGGCAAATAACAACGCCAGGCGCCTTACGATCCGAATCAGTCTGTCTTCGGTCGGCAACGCAGGCCATCGGTTGGAAGCGTCGTCACCAGGCTGCGCTTCTACGCCCGCTGACGAAGGTGATGCGGCTTCTAACTGACGTTTATTGACCATCATCCTCCCCCATGGAAGTTCCACTATAAGTGCAAAATCCGTTTTGGCTAGTTAATGATGAGATTATCCATTCTGCAAAAGTAGTGCAATGACCGCAGGCTATCATTGATATGGGTCAAACTTGGTCTGCACTTGAAGTCGTCAAATGTGGAGTCTGGACGGCAAACGAACATTATCGGGCGGCGCATGAAAGCTGAAGAGGAATCGGTCAAATACTCGCGGGATGCGTTGCTGGCGGCCTTGATGAGACCGCAGAGCTATCCGCATGAGGTGGGAATTATTGAGCGCATCGATACGCATATTTCCAACATCCTGCTTACCGGCCCTTATGCCTACAAGATCAAGAAGCCATTGGACCTTGGTTTTCTGGATTTCACCACGCTTGCCGCGCGGCACCATTTCTGTGAAGAGGAGCTGCGTCTAAACCGGCGGCTGGCGCCGAACCTCTATCTGGATGTGGTCGCCATTTGCGGAAAATCCGACTCACCTCGTCTGAGTTCGCATGAAGCGGAAGGGGCAATCGAATACGCGGTCAGGATGAAGCAGTTTCCACAGCAGGGTTTGCTGGATCGCATGCTTGCCAGCAGCGAACTGACACTGCAGCATGTGGATGAGTTGGCGCGAATCATTGCAAATTTTCACGCCGAAGCCAGTCGCACCTCAGAAGGCAATTGCTTTGGCACTCCCGCCAGCATTGAAGCCCAAATGCGACAGAACTTCACACAGATGCGCGCACTAATGACTGACGTGGAGGACTGTCATGTGCTTGATGAGATCGAACGTTGGAGCATCAACCAACAGGCCACCCTGACCCCATTGATGGCGCAACGGCAAAAAGATGGCATGGTTCGAGAATGCCACGGCGATCTGCACCTCGGCAATATCGCACTGGTCGATGGCGAGATACAGGTTTTCGATTGCATCGAATTCAACGCCGACCTGCGCTGGACGGATATCGCCGCTGAGATTGCCTTTCTTGTCATGGACTTTGCCGCGCGCGGCCATCCTGATCTTGGTGCGCGCTTTCTCAATGCCTACCTGGAAATTACCGGGGATTATGAGGCGGTGCGCCTGCTGCCCTATTACCTAGTGTATCGCGCGATGGTTCGCGCCAAGGTGGCATGTATTTACTGCCATCAGACGGATTTGACTGAGCGCCAACGCGAGACATCGGTCGCGGAATTTACTTCTCATCTTGGGCTGGCCAGGACATTCACAGCAAGACGGCAGCCCTTCCTGATAATTACCCATGGTGTTTCCGGCTCCGGCAAGACCACATTCACACAGTCATTGCTGGAGTACTTAAGCACTCTGCGCCTGCGTTCGGACCTGGAACGCAAGCGCCTGCATGGTCTGACCGCCACGGCGCGCAGCGGTTCCGCAATTGACAGCGGTCTTTATAACAAGGCTGCGACGCAGTCGACTTATGACGAGTTATGTCGCCTGGCGCGATACCTCATCGACAGCGGCTGGCCAGTCATCGTCGATGCCGCTTTCCTCAAGAGGAGCGAACGCAACCGGTTTCGCGCACTTGCGGCCGAAACAAATGTGCCCTTCCTTTTGCTCGAATGTAATGCCGCTCCCGATGAATTGCGGCGCCGGGTGGTGCAACGTGGCATCGCGGGCACTGATGCTTCGGAGGCGACGCTTGCAGTGCTGGAAAGGCAACTCTCCAGCGTGGAACCGCTGGCGGCAGATGAGCGCTCAAACGCACTCGTGATCGATACAAGCCGCGATGATGTACAAAGCCTTATTGACCTTTTGCCTTCCACCTTGCGCCCGCCAATGACTTGAATGTAGGCTTGAGTCTGGAGCGCACAGGCAACTTTATTGCGAGACGACATGACAAACATTACATTCCCGCCAAACGTCAAAGCCGGGTTGCTGCTGGCAGGTGATATCGGCGGTACCAAGGCGCTGCTGGGACTTGTCGAGGCACAGGCTGTGGCAGGTCCGCCCCGATTCATCGTCAAGAAAAAATATGCTTGTGCCGAATATGCGACGTTCTCTGATCTGCTCGTGGAGTATTTGGCGGCGACCGGCGCAAAGAGCGGTGACATTATGGGCGGATGCCTGGCGATAGCTGGCCCGGTTTCCAGTGATGGTCGAACTGCCAAGTTTACCAACCTGCCATGGATGATCGATACAGAACAAATCTGTCGCGCATCCGGCATTCAACGTTTGACCCTGGCCAACGACTTTTATGCAGCGGCGGCTGGCATAGACTCCGTGGTTGAAGACGATCTGGTGATATTGCAGGCGGGCCAGCCTGAACCCAGGGGTGTGCGGCTGGTGATCGGTGCAGGAACTGGCCTGGGCATGGCGACTCTGGTGCCGCAAGTAGATTCCTGGCGCATACTCCCCGGCGAAGCGGGGCATACCGGATTTGCACCAGGGAATGCACAGCAAGCTGCGCTTTGGTCCCATTTGCTGGAGATGAAAGGGCGAGTAAGCAACGAGCAAGTGATCTCCGGTCACGGCATCGCATCGATCTACCGTTTTATTGCCGGTAATAACGCTGATCCTGTCTTGCTTGACGGCACCGATCCTGCTGCTGCGATCGCAACAGTGGCAGCGGATGATCCTGATGGCGATGCATGTCGGGCCATGGAATTGTTTTTTTCTGCCTATGGTGCCTTTGCCGGTGACATGGCACTGGCCTTGATGGCTACGGGCGGCGTATTTCTCAGTGGCGGTATCGCCGTCAAGAATCTGCCGCTACTACAGTCCAGCACATTTGTCCGGGAATTCAACGCCAAGGCAGAACATGCTGCCTTGGCGAGGCGGATGCCGGTCAAGGTTGTAAATGATCTGGAATTGGGGCTGAAGGGTGCGGCTTATCTTGCCTTGACGGGAGATTGACTTTTATCCAGATAAGGCAAACGCCAACAAGTCCAGCCAGGCCGGAACTTGTTCGATGTTTTATATGGACGCCTCCCGTTTGCCAAGGACGATGTGGGTGTGTTGGAGACAGATAGGCGGCAGTTTTATATCAGGCACTGTTGTGCAGGTAGATACCTGCTGGCCCACGACGGCACCCCGGCATCCTGACGGGATTACTTGATCTCTAGCAGGCTTTCATCCCACTTGGCATGCTTATCGAAGCCGAGAAGGTTTGCCGTTGTCGCCGCGATATTGGACAAACCGGCCTTTTCGGTTTGCTTGAGACCGAGCTTGCCACCCGTTACGTTGTCGTAAAGGATCAGCGGCACCGGGTTTAGCGTATGCGCGGTCTTGGCCTTGAACGAACCGTCCTTGTTCTGTGCCGGATTTTTGGTTTTTTTGTCCAGTTCGTACATCTCGTCGGCGTTGCCGTGGTCGGCCGTGATCAGTGCCACACCACCGAGTGCGTCGATCACCGGCAGGATGCGCGCCAGTGACAGATCAACCGCTTCGATGGCCATCGTTGCCGCGCGGAAGTTGCCGGTATGGCCGACCATGTCACCGTTGGCGAAGTTGCAGCGCAGCGTTTTGTACTTGCCGCTCTTTAACGCATCGATCATGGCGTCGGCAATTTCGGCGGCCTTCATCCATGGCCGCTGTTCGAACGGGACGACGTCGCTCGGCACTTCCTGATAGGTTTCACCTTCCAGTTTGCCGGAGCGGTTGCCGTTCCAGAAGTAGGTCACGTGACCGAATTTCTGCGTTTCGGAGCAGGCAAACTGGGTGATGCCGGCCCTGGAAAACCACTCGCCCGAGGTGTCCGTAATCGCCGGCGGCGCGACCAGAAAGCGCTTCGGCAGCTTGAGGTCGCCGTCGTACTGGAGCATGCCGGCATAAATGATTTTCGGCACGCGAACGCGGTCGAATTTGTTGAAGTCTGCTTCTTCGAATGCCCGCGTGATTTCAATGGCGCGGTCGCCACGGAAGTTGAAGAAGACAACGGAATCGCCATCCTCAACCGTGCCGACCGGCTTTCCATCTTTGGCAATCACGAAGGGCGGCAGGTCCTGGTCTATCGTGCCGGGGAACTTGACGCGCAATGCCTTCACGGCTGCCGATGCGCTGGCGAACTGATCGCCCTCGCCCAGAACGTGCGTGTGCCAGCCTTTTTCGACCATGTTCCAGTTGGCTTCATAACGATCCATGGTGATGGTCATGCGGCCACCGCCCGAAGCTATCTGTGCGTCGAAATCAGCGCTGTTCGTTTCAGCCAGGAAGGCCTCGAAGGGTTCGACATAGTCGAGGGCGCTGGTTTCCGGCACGTCGCGGCCATCAAGCAGAGCGTGGATGCGAACCGCCCTGATACCCTCTTCTTTTGCGCGAACGATCATGGCCTTCAGATGGTCGATATGGCTATGCACATTGCCGTCGGAAAAAAGGCCGATGAAGTGAATCACCCCGCGTCCGGCCTTGGCGCCCGCCACGGTCTGCTTCCATGCCTCTCCCTGCCAGATGGCGCCGGAGGCGATGGCATCGGCCACCAGCGATGCCCCCTGGCTGTAGATCTGGCCGGCACCGATGGCGTTGTGGCCGACCTCGGAGTTGCCCATATCATCGTCAGACGGCATGCCGACCGCGGTGCCGTGGGCGCGCAGGGTAATGTTGGGGTAAAGGGCGAAAAGTCTGTCGAGCGTCGGTTTTCTCGCCGCGGCAATGGCGCTGCCAGCATCAGACCTGGGGATGCCATAGCCATCCATGATGATCGTCACTACAGGGCCACCGATTCCGGTGAAAGAGGCAAGTTTCTGCAACATGAGGCATTCCTGACTTTGATTGGTGGATGGGCATTGCGATGCCCGAGCCGCGAGTATTGCTCGCCGCTTAAGCTTAAGTCAATCCGAACCTGGCCCGATTACGTCTGTAAGTCCGCTTAGATCCAGGCTTATTCATTGTCTAAATGCATGTGCATGTGATCGTGGCCACTCGAAGCGGGGGATTCGGTCATGTCATGCACATCTGCATTTACGACTAAGGTGTCGACTTTCATGTTCGCATTTTCGATTCTGAGCGTGATCGGTACCATATCCCCTGGTTTCAATTGCTGCTTCAGCCCGATTAACATGATGTGGTAGCCGCCGGGCTTGAGGGTTACGGTCTCACCCGCAGGCAGCGGTAAACGCTGCGTGGTGCGCATTTTCATCACGCCACCTTCCAGCTGCATTTCATGCACCTCGGCATCCTCGGCTACTGGAGTACTGATGCCCACCAGCGTTGCGCGGCCCTTGCTGGTGAGTGCCATGTAGGCGGTACTTGTCGTTTGCGCCGGTACCGTGCTGCGAACCCAGGCGGAATTTATCCCGACATCGGCAGCGTACGCCGGTATGGATGCAAACAAGGCGGCAAACAACAGAAATCTTCCGTATATCATTTCAACCCCGCAGGTGATTTGCAATAACGCCAGTCTACCCTCAGCCCGAATTCGTGCGGATGACTGGCGCTGATTGTCTCAGGCCAAGGTTAATCGACAAGATAGAATATTGTGGTCAGTTACCATTACGAACATGCTTGCTACGCCAGCCCTTTCTGTCGATAACCTGCGTCGCTTGCTTGTCTTGCGCGGCGTCATGCTGCTGGCCGCATTGGCAATGGCGTTACTGGCAAAGCCGCTGTTCCATATCCTGCCCGATCTTGGCGTGTTGCTTGCCATTTGTGGCGTGTGGGGCTTGCTTGGCGGTGTGCATTGGTTGCGCTCTCGCCGCTGCCTACCCATGTTGCGCCACGAATTGATGCTGCATCTCGTCATTGATCTGGTGCTCCTGACCCTGTTTCTTGCTTTCAGCGGCGGCACCGCCAATCCATTGACCGCGCTCTATCTGATGCCGGTAGCTGCTGCCGCAGCACTATTGCCACAGGCATTTGCCTGGACGACAGTAATTGCCGCCGCCGCCGGCTATGCACTGCTCTGGGTATTGGCAGTTCCGATTACTGTGGAAGATGTCGATGCTGCAATGCATATGCACCTCGCCGGCATGTGGCTAACTTTCGGACTTTCCGCAGCCTTGCTGGTTGGCATCGTTGCACGCATGAACACGGCTCTGCGCGAAAGCGAGCAGCAGCTTGCCGCTGCGCGCGAACATTCGCTGCGCTACGAACGCATCGTTGCATTGGGCAGCCTGGCCGCTGGCGCGGCCCATCAACTGGGGACGCCACTGAATACTGCAACCCTGCTTGCCGACGAGATTGCACACAGCGTATCTGCCGATACGGATATCGCCAGCGATGCCCGCGAACTTCGGGTACAGATTGATCACTGCCGCGAAATCATCAAGGACCTGTTGGCCGAAGCTGGCGCGGCGAACGCCGCCACGGAGATTACCGTTTCGTCATGGATTGCGCAGCTGGTAACCAGCTTCCGCCATGTGCGCGGCGATTGCACCCCGATCATCGATATCCATGATGGTCTGGGTGATTGCTTGCTGCTTCCCGATACGACACTGACGCAATCACTCAAAGATATTCTCGGAAATGCTGCCGATGCAAGTCCATCACATGTTTCACTTATTCTGTCGGCACATAAGGGCAAGGACGTGATCATCACCGTTTGCGATGCAGGCGCCGGATTTTCGGCCGCCGCGTTGCTGCATATCGGGCACGAGCCATGGAGCGACAAGCCGCAAGGCATGGGCCTGGGTCTTTATCTGGCTCGCGCCACGGCAGAAAGGTTGGGCGGTACGCTTGAATGTCGCAACACGACCACAGGCGCCGAAGTCGAGCTTTGCCTGCCTCTGGCTGCGATAGGAAGAATGCCGTGAACAATCAATTGCTGCTGGTCGATGACGATGAAGTGTTCACGCGAACGGCGGCGCGCGTAATGCAGCGCCATGGTTTCGAGCCACTGGTCGCCAATGACATCGCATCGGCGTTATGCCTGGCGAACAAAACATTGTCGTATGCTGTTGTGGATTTGATGATCGGCAGCGAATCGGGACTTGCTCTGGTTCCGCAACTTCGTGCACTCAATCCTGCGATGCGGATACTGATACTCACAGGTTATGCCAGCATTACGACAGCGGTGGAAGCGATCAAGCTCGGCGCCGACAATTACCTGACCAAGCCTGCCGATGCAGTCGCCATCATTGCTGCACTTCGCCAGGATGGGCCAGCAATAATGCCAGCTGACAACGCACCGCTATCTTTGGAGAGACTCGAATGGGAACATATACAGCGGGTACTCAGCGAGAATGCAGGGAATATTTCCGCTACTGCCCGTACCTTGAAGATGCACCGTCGCACACTGCAAAGAAAGCTGGCTAAACGGCCAGCCAGATTATGATCTGAACATTTGTACTGCTGGCAATATCCGGCCGCTTAAATAATGTCATCGTTGCGCGACAAAAAACAATCGGCGAGGGCAGGTAATACCTGCCCTCGCTAGTCAGACCTGGCGTCTGCAGACTGAATCAGGATTTATCGATCAGTTTTCGATATTCGCGGATCACCTCATCCGGCGTGGCGAACCCTTCAAGGCGAACCCATGGTTTGCCCGGTGTGGCACGCAGGAGTATGACTGGTGGATGGTTCATCTTGTCGCCGCGGTAAACATCGAAAGCATTCTGAATGGCGACGATATCTCCGGATGTGCCGGTGTAGTGTATCCACTGGGGGCCGGCGTGAAACTTCTTCGAAAACTCGACCAGACGCGCCGGGGTGTCAAATTCAGGATCGATGGATATTGTCATCATGTGAACCTTGCTGGCCTCATTGCCGAGTTTTTCCTGCACTTTGGCAAACGTGTGGCTCAGCACCGGACAAATCACCGTGCATGTAGTGTAAGTAAAATCAAGGATCACCGGCTTGCCATCGTCCATTTCCGCAGGAAAGGGCGCCTTGCTTCCATCCTGGCGCACCAGCGTCACCGCGGGTACAGTGTAAGTGTCTTCCGTGCGTTTAAAATTGGTTGCAGCTGCCATCTCATGGTGGTGCTCATGACTTCCAGGTGCCATATCCATATGCATATGCTGTTGCTGTTCACCCGGCTTCATCCCGAAAATATTATCAGCAGCCAATGCCTGCCCGGTGGCCAAAATTCCACAACTGACAAGCAGGAGGATATGACGGCGAATATTGCTGATGCTTTTTTGATTTTTCATAAATAACTCCATGGGGTTAAAGGAAGCTGCTTGTTACGGCACGATCCAGTTGGTTTCGGCAACGAGCTTGTTGCCGCTGGGATCGGCAAAGCGCACGATATAGCCGCCTTTTGAGGCGAAACGCTGTCCATACGCAAGACTCAGGAGCGGATAGTAACCGGTAGCAAACGAACCGGCAGTGGCCATTTTGTTCAGCATTAACTCGATCCGTTCAACCAGATAGTCGCGTACGTATCTTCCCATCATGTTGGCAAGGGTAGTGGACAAGGTGTAGCAGGCTATATAGGTATCGGCCTGAATGCGCAAGGCTGTGGCGGGCACCTTGCCCCCCTTGTAACGGCCATGTGGAAAATTCATGCGTGGTTTCCTTCGTTCCGGCAGATCAAACGGGTAGGTCAAATGCGTGACCTTGCGCCACGCAGGTGGCAGGGGTGAATACTCCTCTCCACCCATCAATCCCGACATGAAAACAACCGGACTGCCAGGAACTGCAGCAGGCAGGGCCGCAATATCCCTGGGGCGCAACCAGAGAACAAGCGCATCGCCGGCTACCGTATTTTTCAGTGCGTCCGACAAATCCTGCCCTGCTCCGTCAGCCTTGAGCGCCATCATTACAGTCTCGGGTACGGAATCCGACGACGTGGCAAGATGAACAGCCTTGGCTGCCTCCTCGCCAATATCGCCTTCCCGGAAAACATGAACCACCCGCTTGATCTTCAACAGTGCCTGTTCCTGCGCGAGCCGATTGGAGATCAACTGGGCCTCCAGCAATGTACCTCCGGAGAAATAAATCGGATAGAAGGAAGTTGTATCCGCCACAGGCAAATCAACATTCGGCAGCAGGCATGGGATAGACGCCTGCTCGCAGAAACGATGCACCGGCGCCCATGTACGGTGACCCAGGCCGGATATCACGGCAAACACAGGCTCGGCAGCAAGTTTTTGATGAAGTTGCTGCTCCCAGGTTTCTGGTGCCCCGGACAGCTGCCAGACATGCAGTTGCCACTTGTGTGTGACGAGATAGCCGATCTCATTGGAAGATAGCCGACGCTTGCTGCTGTCAACCAGATTCTTTCCGGCAAAGTATCGATTGAGGATGTCGAGCATGACCTCACGCTCGGTAGGGTCGGCATCCGGTGTAATGATGGTGGCAAAATGCAGCATGTCCTTGGTTACCCCGGGTGCGTTGTCAGCCGACAAATTCTTGAGGTAATCGATCAACGCTGCCATGTCGGCTTTGTTCAGCTCATATCGCGGCATTATTACGCCGAGTTCCCTGCCATTACTGCCGATGCCGTCGCTGATGGATCGGGCCAGGGTCTCATCGGTGTAGGGAACATGGTCAGGAGCGATGAGTTCAGGGCCGTATTTATAGTACTTGTCCTCGGGATACCATGCGCTGGGATTGAACAGGTATTTGCCGGTAATCGGCAGGGTGGTGAATTGTGCTTCCCGAGTTCCCAGGCCACTACGCGAATGGCAGGGGTCACAGGAGGCATCCTTGCCCTCGATGACGATACCCGCCGCGTTCATTGCACGCAGCGGTTCGCCTGAGGGCAGAATGCCGTAGCGATAGATATTCTCCCCGTTCAAATTGACTGGCGCCGCCCATGCTCCCGAGGCGAGCAAAACAAGCAGAATAAAAATGGCAGGCAGGGTACGCATCTGAATCTCCACGAGTGTCTGAATGATGCTATTCCATCGCCGAATCATAACGTAAATGTGGCGTTGGCAATGACGCACCGCATCGGTGCGGATGCTGCGGTCGGCCTCATCATGTATGAGGTTTTATTGCAATTTCAGCATTACTTTACATGTGGAAACGCAAGAACAGGGCTTGGGCGCAGCATCCATTGATATGGTGCAATAACGCCTGCGCAAAATTCAAACCCCGGAGGCTATTGGTGGGCGCGACAACATGTCGCAAGGGATTACTGCATAACTTACTAGAATCGCTTCCATACATTTTGCAATCGAGGAAATCATGTACAGAAGCCTGCTCGCGCTAGCCTTTGCAGTCATGCCGCTTGCGGCGTCTGCCGCAGAAGAAACCGCCTTGCCTGAAGTGGTCGTCCATGTTACGGGCGTTAGGGATAGCCATGCTTCTAAAATTCTGAATACTGGCGATACGGCGATGCTTTTGTCAGATTTACCAGGATTCAGCGTCTACTCGGCTGGTGGAGTCTCAGGGCTGCCCGCTTTGCGTGGCCTGGCCGACGATCGCATCAAGATCCGCATTGACGGTGCCGAGATTACCTCGGCCTGCGGCAACCACATGAATGCGCCACTTTCCTATATCGACCCAACCCAGGTCAGTTATACGAAGATGCTTGCGGGAATCACGCCGGTGAGTCTGGGCGGCGACAGCATTGCCGGCTCCATCGACATTCGTTCTGCACAAACTGTTTTTGCCAAGACCAGCACGGGCAAGCGTACCGAGGGCAGCCTCTCCGTTCTCGGCCGCAGTGTCGACAACAGCCTGACTACCAGCGTGAGCGCGACAGTCGCCAGCGATCGACTGAGTCTGAATTACAGCGGTACCCAGACCGAGGCTGACAGCTATAAAGACGGCAACGGCAGCAAGGTACTTGATACCTTGTACAAGAGCAGCAATCAGACCATGACGCTTGGCGCACAAGGCGAAGGCAATCGCTGGGTGCTCAAGGTAGGTGAACAGACCATCCCCTATCAGGGATTTCCCAATCAGGCCATGGACATGGTGAGCAACCATGCCATGCTTGCCAATCTTGGCTATAGCGGCGACTTCAGCTGGGGTGTGTTGGATGGCAAGATTTACTGGCAGGACACACGCCACAGGATGGGTTTTTTCACACCAGAGAAACCCGGCACCATGCCGATGGAAACCCATGGCCGCGATTTTGGCTACACGTTAATGGCTGAATTGCCATTGAAGGATGGAAATATCCTGCGCTTGGGCAACGAACTCCACCACGCAGAACTGGATGATTGGTGGCCGCCGGTCGCTGCGTCCGCAATGATGTCACCCAATACTTTCGTAAACATAAACAATGGTGAGCGCGAGCGCTTTGTGTTGTTTGCCGAATGGGAAGGCAGGCTTGATGACCGATGGACATCCCTGTTCGGCGTCCGTGGCGAATCGGTCAGAACCGATGCCGGCAAGGTGCAGGGATATGGTTGCATGATGTGTGGCATGGATACGGCTGCTGCGGCAACCTTCAATGCCCGAAGCCACGACAGGCGGGACAACAATACAGACTTGACTGCCTTGTTAAAGTACGAGCCTGCACACACTGCAAACTATGAATTCGGCTATGCGCGCAAGACCCGCTCGCCCAATCTCTACGAGCGCTATTCCTGGGGCATGGGTAATATGGCCATGACCATGATTGGCTGGTTTGGCGACGCCAACGGCTATGTAGGTAACATTGATCTCAAGCCGGAAATCGCCCATACGATTAGCGTCACTGCGGATTGGCACGATGCCGGCAACAGGGCGTGGAATGTGAATCTGACTCCCTACTACAGCTACGTCAAGGACTATATCGATGCCGACAAGACAGGCAGCTTTGTCCGCTATGGGCGTACGCTTTCACTGCTGCAATTCGCCAACCACGATGCCCGTTTGTATGGCTTGAGCATCTCATGGCACGCCATCGCATGGGATTCGGCTGCCTATGGAGTAGGAGATTTCAAGGGCAAGTTTGACTGGACCCGCGGCAAACGTAACGATGGCGGCGATCTGTATCACATCATGCCCCCCAATCTCACTTTGGGCCTCGAACAACAACTGGGCAACTGGATCAACTCAGCCGAAGTGCAACTGGTGGCGGCCAAGACGGCAGTCGATGTGCGACGAAATGAGGACAAGACCTCCGGCTACGCGCTGGTCAATTTTGGTACCCGATATCAACTGTCAAACGATCTGAGCATTCTGGCAGGCGTGCGCAATCTGTTTGATCGCAACTATGCGCTACCGCTCGGTGGTGTCAATATCGCTGCTGCCAAGGTCGTGGGGGCGACACCCCTCGGCCCACTGTTCGGTCAAGGCCGTTCCATCGACCTGGGCATGAATATGAAATTCTGAGCTTGTACCCCCAACGAGGCGCTGGGTACCTTCTAGAGAATCATCGCCAGCGCAACCGGCACGAAAAAGATGGCCGCCAGATTGGCGATCAGCACAATCGATGCCATCTTGTCCGGTTCGCAACCATAGTGCTCGGCGAAGATATAGTTCATCACCGCCGGCGGTAGCGCACCGTAGAGCAGCAGCAATTGCGCCTGGCGCGCTTCCAGTCCAAGCAACCGTCCCGCGCTCCAGGTGATCGCCATGCCCGCTACCGGCCGTGCAATTGCCGCCACCAGGCCAATGCGCCAGTGTTTCATGGCGCCGCCGGTCAGCCTCACGCCGAGTCCGAACAGGGCAAGCGGGATCGAAATATCGCCAAGCATGCGCACTGATATTTGTAACGGCGGCCATACCTGGAAATCCAATGCGCCGACGCCAAAACCGGCTACGGCGGCCAGTATGACCGGGTTGCGCCACAGATTGCCGATCTTCGCATGATGATCGAGCAGCCAGATTCCAAGTGAGAAGTGCAGTGCCGTCGTCACGACGAAGAGCAGAATGGACAGCGGCAGGATATCGTTGCCGAAAGTCAGCATTGCCAGCGGTACACCGAGGTTGACACTGTTATTAAACATCAACGGCAGGGCCAGCGTCGGCAACCGGGTATGAGTCAGGCGTGCCAGAAACCCCGCGATGATGCCACTGCCCAGTACCATGACCACTGCGCCCAGCGCCAGCAATCCGTAGGTCGCGAGATCGTAGGAACGGGCCGAAAGCCCGGTGAAGATCAGAGCCGGGGTAAATACGTGCATGTTGAGCCGGTTCGCCACCGTCATGTCCGATTCGTGTTTGCGGCCGTAGAAATAGCCGAGAGCGACCAGCGCGAAGACAGGGAACAGGATGGAGATAATGCGCAGGAGCATGATCTTATGTAATCAAGAGCCGAGAGTTAAGAGTAGAGAGCGAAAAAATGGCGCGCCAAATGTTGCAACTGGGGCGCACAAATTCAACTCCTGGCTCTCAACTGTCTACATTCCTTACAACACGTAGCGCGACAGATCTTCGTCACCGGCAAGATCGGACAGGCGCTCATTGACATACGCAGCATCGATGATGTGCGTTTCAGCGCCGTGGCGGCCGGCATTGAAGGAGATTTCCTCCAGCAGTTTTTCCATCACCGTATGCAGCCGCCGTGCGCCGATGTTCTCGGTTTTTTCGTTGACCTGGAATGCAATCTCGGCCATGCGCCGGATGCCATCGTCGGCGAAGGTAATCTTCGTGTCCTCGGTTGCCAGCAGGGCTTCGTATTGCCGCGTGAGACAGGCGTCCGTCTGGGTCAGAATGCTGCGGAAATCTTCCACCGAGAGTGAATTGAGTTCGACGCGAATCGGGAAACGCCCTTGCAGTTCAGGAATCAGGTCCGATGGCTTTGACAGGTGAAATGCGCCGCTGGCGATGAACAGAATGTGGTCAGTCTTGATCATGCCGTACTTGGTGGTTACCGTTGTGCCTTCGACCAGCGGCAACAGGTCGCGCTGTACGCCCTGGCGCGAGACATCGGCGCCGTGCATTTCCGACCGTGACGCGATCTTGTCGATCTCGTCAAGAAAGACGATGCCGTTCTGTTCGACATTTTTCAGCGCCTGCGTTTTCACTTCGTCGTCGTTGATGAGGCGTGCCGCTTCTTCGTCGGCAAGCACCTTCAGGGCATCGACGATTTTCATCTTGCGCGAGCGGTGGCGTGCTCCTCCCATGTTCTGAAACATGCCCTGGATCTGTTGGGTCAGATCTTCCATGCCAGGCGGGGCAAGGATTTCCATCTGCGCCGATGGCATCGTCACATCGATTTCTATTTCCTTGTCATTGAGTTCACCCTCGCGCAGCTTCTTGCGGAATTTCTGCCGTGTGGCGGAATCATCGCTGGAAGGCTGCTCCGCGACGTTGGTGGTACGCGCCGGCGGCAGCAGCGTATCCAGCACACGATCCTCGGCGGCATCCATGGCGCGGCTATGTACACCACGCATTGCCTGCTCACGCGCATCCTTGATCGCGGTTTCAGCCAGATCGCGGATGATGGTATCGACATCGCGACCGACATAGCCGACCTCGGTGAACTTGCTTGCCTCAATCTTGATGAAGGGTGCGTTGGCGAGCCGCGCCAGGCGGCGCGCAATTTCGGTCTTGCCAACGCCAGTCGGCCCGATCATCAGGATGTTCTTCGGCGTAATCTCGGTGCGTAGTGGCTCCGTCACTTGTGCTCGACGCCAGCGGTTGCGCAGCGCAATCGCCACGGCGCGCTTGGCGCGGCCCTGGCCGACGATGTTTTTATCGAGTTCGGAGACAATTTCCGATGGAGTCATTTGAGACATTATTTGGGACATTTTGGTAAATCCGGTGATGATGCAGTTGCTTGGGGTTTGGTCTTTGGTATTTCATAGACCGCCTGAGGGCGGGTAAAAAAATCGCGATCCCAGCGGCCGTGTTCCGGAACTCCAGTGCCCGAGTCGCCCCAGCCGCCAAATGGCGCAACCGGATCGAAGTTCGGGCGGGAACGGTTCAAAGATAGCATGCCGGCCCGCACTGTTTCTACAAACTGCTGTTGATGGCCAACATCATTGCTGAATAGACTGGCGACCAATCCATGACTTCCAGCATTGGCGAGAGAAAATGCCTCGTCACAATTTGCTGCGGACTGGATCAATGCCATCGGTCCAAAGCTCTCATCCATTACCAGAGGCGAATCGGGAGGGAGGTCAGTCATCAGCGTCGGCGCCATCCAGCAACCGCGCTCGAAACCGGCAGGTACTTCGCCCCCGCACAACAAACGTCCGCCATCACGGATCGTTGTCTCGATGGCTGTGAGCAAGCGATCGCGCTTGTCACGGGAGATGAGCGGGCCAATTGTCGTATTGCGTTCACTGGGCAGACCCACCACAAGCCGCTGTACCGAATCTTGCAAGGCGCGGGTCATTCGCTCCAGTTGTGCTGCCTCGACAATAATTCGGCGCGGGGCGGTACAACGCTGGCCAGAAAAACTGAACATGTCTGCGGCCAGTTCTTCGGCGATGGTTTCCGCTGCAATATCGGCCAGCACTATGGCCGGATTGTTACCGCCCAGCTCGGCCTGCAGTGGCTTGTGCGTGATAGAGCACAGTCTTGCCAGACGTTGTCCGGCGGCACAGGAACCGGTGAAGGACAGCGCCGCCACATCCGGATGCAGCGCCAATATCTCGCCAGAGGCAGCATCGCCGCTGACTATTTGCACTACATCCTCCAGATCGTTGGTGCGTAGTGTCTCTTCCACCAGTCGGGCGATACTAGTGCCGGCCAGTGCAGGTTTCCACACCAATGAATTGCCGTAGACAAGCGCCGGTCCGATTTTCCCCAAGGCCAATGACAAAGGATTGTTCCACGGCGTAATGGCGGCGACTACGCCATGAGGACGGTAGCGAACTCGCGTACCTGAGTTAGTACGCTCTTCATCAAATGCTTGAGTGAGGCCTTGACGCAACAACGACAGACCGTAATCCATCTCGGCCTCTGCTTCTGCAAGAGGTTTGGCCACGTCTCGCACCAGAAGGGTGACAAACTCGGAACGGCGTAATTCCAAAGTCTTCAACCATTCATGCAGGCGCAGAGTTCGTGCTGTCAGGGAAAGCGCTGCCCAGTGCCGATATCCGGCCTGCGCATGGGCAACTGCTGCATCTACCGTAGCCGGCCCGCTCAGCGGCACTTCGCTGAGGACTTTCTCCCAGTTGCAGGGATCATGCTGCTGCCATGGCTGCCCGTCACCGCGGCAGCCAATTCGGCCGGGCATGTGCAGATCAGTCAACAATTCAGCTACAGACTCGCAGCGTATCGCCCGTGCCGCCAGGTATTCGAGACTGATGCGTGCATGTTCTGTTTCGCAGGAAGCCACCGCATCGCTGGCAATGCATACAGACAGACCTGCCTGATAGGCATCGAGGGCCGTGGCGCGGATGCAGGCGTGGGTATACAGGCCTGCGATCACCAAGGAGTCAATACCCTCACGGGTCAGGCTGGCGGCAAGTTCAGGGTTGCCAAAGGCGCTGAAAAAGAGTTTGGCTATCACCGATTCGCCCGGGCGCGGCGCAGCGGAGGATGGAGCTTGCGCTCCGGGACTGCCGCGCAAGCAAAGCCAGCGACCGTCACGCTGCCAATGCGGCATGCGATTGTCGCCATTGGCATCGACCAGAGTCTGGGCATGGAACACTGGCAAGCCTAGATCGCGAAAGCCGGACATCAGCTTGACAATGGCCGGCAACAGTTGTGCCGGAGGGGGCGCAAGTCCCGGCCGGTTCAGGTAATCCTGTTGCAGATCGACAATGAGTAGAGCGGAGCGCATTTCAGACAGTCAGTAGATTCTCCAACCGCTGCCTGACGCGCGTGGCCATATCCCTCGTGCCGAGCACCTCGCAACCCGGTTGCGCAATGTCGCGGGTACGGGTGCCAGCAGTCAATACATCCGCAATCGCACGACGAACCTGTAAAGCGCCTTCTGCCCAGGCAAAACTCTGTTCCAGCATCATTGCCAGCGCCAGCATCTGCCCAAGGGGATTTGCCACGTTGTGGCCAGCAATGTCCCACGCCGCACCATGTCCGGTCTGGTAGGCGGCATTTCCATCTGACCCGAAATTTCCCGAATAGGACATGCCGCGTGAACCGAGTAGCAGCGCACCGGCATCGGCCAGCACGTCGCCAAACATGTTGGGCGAAACAATCACATCGAAGCGCGTCGGATTGGCAACCAGTTGGAAAACCGCATTGTCGATGTCGAGGGATGTTAATGCTATGCCCATGTCAGCCGCCAACACCTGCGCACGCTCGATCCACAGTGCTGAGATGCTTGGCACACCGGTCTCCTTGACTATAACGCTGAGCTGTTTACGGCGGGTATTGGCGAGGGCTAAAGCGGCGCCAAGAATGCGATCCACTTCCTGTTCCCGATATTGGAATTCATGCCGGGCCACGCGCTGGCCTGCCTTGCCCTGCATCGACCAGACGCCCTGGTAAACACCAGCAGCATTATCGCGGACGGCGATGATGTCTGCTCCTGCGATGCGCTGTGCCTGCAGCGGCCCCAGTGCAGCCAGTGCCCCTTGTGGTTTAAGCGGCGTCAGCTTGCAATACAGGTCGAAACGGGCGCGCAGTTCATATACGAAGCGATCGGCTCCGGGGCCACAGAATAAAACGCCGCCGGAGGTGAAAATATCCATGACGAAGGCAGCTACTTCAGGGGATAAACATGGCCGACCCTGAGCCAACGCCGCCCGCCCGATGCTACCGCCAAAACGGATGTTGAAGCGCCGGCCGGACCATTCACACAATGGGCCGAGCAGTTCGAGTGCTGCAGGAACAACTTCCGTCCCTATGCCCTCGCCCACAAGTACGCCAATCAATTGCCCATGACAAGTAGTTTGCTGCAAAAACATGTGGGGTCAGTGCAGCAGGCGGCCTGATGATGCGGCCATGGCTTGGCCGACTTCGCCAGCCAACTGTCTGCGCAGCAACTTGCCGGTAGTATTGCGCGGGAAGCGCTGCATCGCGATGATATGGCGGGGTGTCATTGGCCCCAGTCGCTCGGAAGCAAAGCGTATTAGCTCCGCCATTTCCAATGGTGAGGAAACGATGACTGCTGCGGTAAGGAATTGGCGTCCCGGGGCCTCCTCAAGAACCAGCGCGGCAGCGTCGACAACCGCCGGATGTTCCTGCAGCACCGACTCTACATCGGCAGGCCGGAACTTGTTTCCATTGACGTTGAGTACATCGTCCTCGCGGCCATCAATGAACAACAAGCCATCGTTGCTGAGGTGTGCCTGGTCGCCGGGGTAATACCAGCCGTCGCGAAACTGTTCTGCACTGCGCGCCTCATCGTGATGATAGCCCGTCACCATACCCTCCGCCCGCAAGCGTAGCCGACCGACCTGACCGTAAAGCAGCGGTTGATCCTTTTCATTGACGATCTCCGCTTTGGCCCAAGGGAATAAGCGACCGGCACAATCGGGATGGTCACTGAGAATTTCCGGCGTGGCGATGGAGATGGGGCCCATTTCCGTGGAGCCATAGGGCACGAACACATTGGCCGAGAAACGGGCCTTGAGGGTTCGCATCAATTTTGCGTCGGGCGTACTGCCGACGATGCGCAAATGTTCCAGAGTGGGAAAATGGATGCCGTCCTCCATCAGCAGGCGGGCGATTTCCTTGGCTTGTGCCGGCGAAAGTAGCCAGTGGGTCGCGGCATGAGCGTTAACTGCCATGGCTAAATCCATAGCACTGCTGCTGGCCGGGAAGATCACTGCACCGCCTGCCGCTAACATGCCAATGGCAAATACAAAACCGATGGCAAAATTGAGATCCATTACCACGATTCGCGACAGCGGATTGCAGGCGTAGTTGGTCTTGGTCATGCGGTCAAGCATATAACCATGGGAAAACATCACACCCTTGGGGTCACCCGAAGTACCTGATGACAGCGCAATGCGGAATGGAGTATTGGCATCCACTTGAGCCACAGGTGTCAATGTCTCATTGGGCATGAGTTTTCGGGTTGGGTCGAGATTGATGAAGGGCAATCCATCGAGACGCATCTCTTCGCGCCCCGACACAATCCATGCGGCATCAAAGCGCGTAGCGGCAAGCTGGCGCCGCTGTGCGGAAATCATGGCATGCACCGGCAATGAGACTGCGCCAATCTGCGCCAAAGCCAGTTGCGTCATCAGGTGCTGCGGTGTCTGCCCCATGGAAATTCCAACAACCTGTCCCTGTTGCACTCCCGCATCGAGAAGGACACTGGCCAAATGGTTGATCGCCAGAGTCAGTTCACGAAAACTCAGCACTTGGTTACGCAATATCAATGCAGGGGCCGCAGGGCACTGCGCCGCCTGCGCCAGAATGACTTCGACGATGTTGCAGTTTTTAGTGCAAGTGCTCATGGGAAGCAAACTGTGCCGACAACTCGCCACGCCGCAGCTTTCCGGTAATGGTTCGCGGCAATGACTTCGCAATGAAATATGCGGTTGGTGCGAGCGGGCCAAGTTGCGTACGTGCATGGCTGCGAATGTCGTCAATACTGTTCCCGTCGCGAAGTACTACGGCAGCAGCGAGTAATTCGGCACCTTCTTCGCGGACCAAAACGAAAGAACCTGCCTCGGCTACATTGGGATGTGCCACCAATACGGCATCGATGTCATCGGGGTTCACCTTGAATCCGCCGACATTCAACTGTTCGTCGACGCGGCCTTCGATGTAGAGCAATCCCTCTTCATCGAAGCGGCCAAGGTCGCCAGAATAAAACCAGCCATCGCGGAAGTGCTTATGGTTGCGTTCTGCATCATTGTAGTAGCCGGAAACCTGATCTTCCGAGCGTATCCGCAATAATCCTGCCTCTCCTGTTGGCAGGGGGTGGCCCTCTCTGTCGACAACTTCGATTTGAGCCCAGTCAAGTACTTGGCCGACACTGGTTGGCTGACGCTCCAGGACATCAGGCGCGGCAAATGCAACTACTCCTGACTCGGTGGAACCATAGGTGACATACACGTTCGGGGACACCGTCCGCCGCAAAACCTCTAATTGTTGAGGGGCAAGCGGACCTCCGACAATGCGCAGACAAACAAGGCCGGGGCAATGAATGCCTTTAATGGCAAACTGCTCGGCAAGTTCGTGCGCCTGCGCGGGAGAGAGGCTAATGTGGGTAACGTTATGGCTTACCACTGCATGCAGTAATTGCTCAGGATTCATCAAGCGTGGCAGTACCACGCTGGCCCCCATTGCGAGCGCACTCATGGCGGGACGAAAGCCAGCGATGAAGTTCAGGTCCATGGGGATCGAGCGCGATTGCAGCGTAAAGCCTGGCTCAGGTCTGCGGTTGCGTGACACCATCACTCCGTGTGTTATCAACATTCCTTTAGGATCGCCGGAAGTCCCCGATGAAATGGCGATACGAAAAGGAGTATCCGGATTTACCTGATAAATTTCCGAATCGGGCGGGATGGAACTGCCATCAAACGATAGCTTTGCGAGCGAAATAAACTGTAGCCCGGCAAGCGCCATATCGTCGCGCCCCGAGACAACACTGGTGGCACCGAAACGCTGTGCGGCAAGGGCGCGGCGATTCTGCGGCACGGCAATGTGCAAGGGCAGGGAGACCGCACCAATCTGGGCCAATGCCAGCAGAGTGATGACATGTAGCGGATTCTGGCCCATTGATATGCCAACTACCTGACCAGGAGTTACGCCTTGCTCACGTAGATGACTGGCGACCACCCCTATCGAAACGCCAAGACGGCCGTAGGTGATGACCTGGTTGTGGGTGATGATGGCCGGACTCGCCGGCCGCAGCCGCGCACGCTCCACGACCAGTTGGGCAACATTAAGGCTCATGTCAATCCAGTGTTTCTATGATGTGGTTCTGGTTGGTATAAATGCAGATGTCGCCGGCGATAGAGAGCGATTTTTTGACGATTTCGGCTGCCGTCAGCTCGGTATTTTCCAGCAGCGCATGCGCCGCTGATTGGGCATAGGGCCCACCGCTGCCGATGGCGACGATGCCGAGTTCCGGTTCCAGCACATCGCCGTTGCCGGTAATCACCAGCGAGCTTTCGCGGTCGGCCACGGCAAGCATGGCTTCGAGCCGGCGCAGCATGCGGTCGGTGCGCCAGTCCTTGGCCAGTTCGACGGCAGAACGCACCAGATTGCCTTGATGCTTGTTCAGCTTTTCCTCGAAGCGCTCGAACAGGGTGAAGGCGTCAGCTGTGCCTCCCGCGAAGCCGGCGAGTATCTTGCCATCGTACAAAGTGCGCACCTTGCGCGCGCTGGCCTTGATGACGATGTTGCCCAGCGTTACCTGGCCGTCGCCGCCGAGCGCGACCTGATTGCCGCGTCGCACGGAAAGTATGGTGGTGCCGCGATATTGCTCCATGATTTTTTACCCTCCGCAAGAGGGGAGGATTTTAGCCTACGTATGGATTGCCACGGAGTCATGCCCTAACCTTAGTGCACGCCAGCTTTCGCTGGCAAACGTGACACTGTGATCATGGCATAAGCGAAAAGACCAATAGCATTATGATTTCGGCGGTGTTGCTTCAAACGTGACCGGGGCTTTGATAAGCGATTCCTCGCAACTCCCGCCTTCGACGACGTCAACACGTATCAGCGTATTCGCGTCTATAAGGCGCAAGGCAGCTTCTCGTGCGTCGCCACGCCACGGACCACGGAAATAGTTGTTCAGGAAAGACCGCCCCATGGGCGCAACACCGTCTGCATTTACGTATAGAAACTCCCGTACCCGCCCAATGGTTTTGGAACAGGCAGTGCGAAATAATTCAGGGCGGACTTTTCTTACGGCGACGACTATTTCAATTTGGTCAGGGTCAATTTTGTAAGGAACGCTGGCACCTTTAATGGGAAACGGCCAATCCTTGATTCCTGTGAGAGCAACCTCCAGCTTAAAACTGCCGAATTCGAGCATGGACACCGGGTTCGCGCGGATTTCATCGAGTGGCGTCGCGAGGACAGCGCTGCTGATAGCTGTAGTTAGCGCCAGAAGCAGTACGGCATTGCGTGTATTCATTGTTCCCTCTTGGTTTGAAGTTGAGTATCCTCACGCGGTATTACGTGCAAAGCGATGCTCCAGCGCCGGGTGTGCGCCCAGCATGGCTTCGGTTTAAGGGTGAAGTCCGCGGTGGGAGTGCCAGCATGAATTCATCTTGAGTTAACGATTACCACCAGCCAAAGACAAAGGCAAGTCCGCAACGGGCCGAAGGTACCTGGATGCTTTGGCGGTCTGACGTTCCAAGAATTCAGATTGAGTCCGACGGTTTGCTGGAAAGCACATCGGCAAGAAAGCGCTGTGTGCGTTCCTCCCGAGGATGACTGAACATTTCTTTAGGTGATCCCTCTTCGACGAACTGACCATCTGCCATAAACACTATCCGGTTAGCGACACGTTCGGCAAACCCCATTTCGTGAGTGACGACGACCATGGTCATGCCCTCAGTGGCCAGTTCCTCCATGACTCTCAGCACCTCTCCCACCAGTTCAGGGTCAAGCGCACTGGTCACCTCGTCGAATAACATTACCGATGGCCGCATCGCCAGGGCGCGCGCAATAGCCACACGTTGTTGCTGTCCGCCAGAAAGCTGTGCCGGGTAACTGTCACGTTTTTCCCCCATCCCGACTTTCTCCAGTAATTCCATGGCTTCGGCCGAAACCTCTTCGCGGGCCCTGCCCAGAACTTTGGTCGGTGCTTCGATGAGGTTCTCCAGCACTGTTTTGTGAGGGAAAAGATTGAAATGCTGGAAGACCATACCCATGCTAGTGCGGATGCGATTGATGTGTTTCTGGAAGGCGCGTGCCGACAGGTCGGCACGGTTAACGCGTGCACCATTCACTGTGACTTCGCCTCCGGTCGGGTTTTCCAGATGGTTGACGCAACGCAATAGCGTGCTCTTGCCTGACCCGCTCGGGCCGATCAAAACCAGCACCTCACCATGCGCTACATCAAGGTTGATCCCTTTAAGAACTTCGTTGTTGCCAAAGCTTTTTCTCAGGTTGTGCAGGCGGATCATCGGTTCCATTGCTGCGTGTGGATTCTCTGTGGCACTCATGCGTGCTCCCAGGTGCTGCGTCGCTCGACCTGGCGCAACAGCAAAGAGGCAGAGGTGGTTAGTATCGCGTAAAGCACCGCTGCCATCAGATACATTTCAAACGGTTTATAGGTGGAGCCGATCAACCGCTGGGCGGTCAGGGTCAATTCGACCAGCGTGATGGTGGACACCAGCGAAGTATCCTTGATGAGGATGACAAAATTGTTCCCCAGCGGCGGAATGATCAGGCGCATCGCTTGCGGCAGAATAATGCGGCGCATGGTCAGCGCTTTGCTCATGCCGAGCGAGCGTGCCGCCTCACTTTGCCCTTTTGCCACAGCAAGAATGCCGCCGCGAATCGTCTCGGCATTGTAGGCGCCCGTATTCAGGGCCAGACCCATTACGCCGGACCAGAACGGACTGAGATTGATGCCGAACTGCGGCAAGCCGAAGTAGATGATGAATAACTGTACCAGCAGGGGCGTCGAACGAATAATCCAGACGTAGAAACGGGAGAACCAGTGCAAGAATGGGTTGGCAGAGAGGACACAGAGTGCTGCCATCAGGCCGATAATCAGGCCGAGAACGAGAGAGATCACCGAGATCTCTAAAGTAATCGTCGCTCCTTTCAACAGAAAGGGGAAATAGTGGGTAATGATCGACCAGTCGAGCATTGTTGGGTGCTCCCTATGAAGAATTCCTGCAGTGAATCCCGGTCTGGTTTTTGACCGGAAATGACGCTACTTGCTGCGCAAGTGCCGAGGACTAGTTTGCTCTGTCGATGTTTTAGACATCCTCGGGGCAGTCAAACATATCATTTCCGACTCGCCCTGTGCATAGGATCACCGGGCGTCGACCTTCAGCCACCTTACACTGATGTCATGATAGGTGCCGTCCTCTTTCATTGCCGCCAGGGCTTCGTTGATCGCGTTGCTCAGCTTGGGATTGCCTTTGTTGAAAGCAATCCCCATCTGCTCTTCATAGAGCAGCGGACCCGCCATTTTAATGGGCGCACCCTTTTCGTCAATCGCCATGGCGCCAACAATGCGGTCGGTGATGAAGCCGTCAAGCCGGCCATAGGCAATCTCAAGCACCATCTCTGGAACCCCCTTGTAGGTGCGAACATCAACGCTGGCAAGATTGGCTCGCACCCATTCCTCATAGGTGGTGCCGAGGGTTACGCCAATCTTCATGTTCTCCAGTTGTCGTGCCGAAGTGATATCCGAGATTGCGGGCACAAACAGCTGGGCGCCAGAACGATAATAGGCATCCGAGAAGTCGATCGTGTTCAGGCGTGCCTCGGTGATGGCCATGCTGCCGCAAATTAAACTGTATTTATTTGCCAGAAGGCCGGCAACGATACCATCCCAGGCAATGGACATGGGCTTGGGTGCGACGCCGATACGGCGCGCGATCTCCTTGCAGACGTCAACGTCAAAGCCGGAAAGAACATTGTTCTCATTGACGAAGTTGAACGGGGGGTATTGGCCGCTCATGGAAAAGCTCATTTCTCCCTCCGCCTTGATCCGGTCAAACTCTTCTGCGGCACAGGGGTTGACAAGCATGAAGAGCAGAGCAGCAAACAGAGAGGAGGTAAAGACTCGGTACATCAGGTTGATCCTTTGTCGAGGGTCGCCCGGGTTCCAGGCAAGACCGGTTACTGAGCATTGATCAAAGGTGGCGACCAAAGGGGCATCCATTAGTCCTTATTAGCCCGCCTGAGTCAAGCGAGTGTGCTTATCTTCTTGACGGCGCCGTTCGTGCGGGGTCTATGAAAGCCCCATTCCCTTCAACGAACCCGGGGCAAACCGATTAAGGTTCACTGGTGCTGTTCAATAATCGGACATCAGGTTTCAGCAGAGTCAGTGCTGGGTTGTTTCGCCGGTTTGGCTGGTAACGAAGGCGCCGGCCGGTGTCCGTGAAGTAGGTGCAAGATGGCTTGGATGGGGTGGCGAATGAGCATGCGCGGCCCGGCCCATTTCATAACTACCCTTATTTGGTCGCGCTTGTCTGCGCTGTAGCAATGGACGATGCAGTTGGCACAGGTCGGCTTGGCATCGCCGAATACACAGCGATCGAGCCGGCGCGTGGCATATTCGAGCAGCATGGAGCAGCTTGCGCAAAGCGGCTTGCGATTATCATGGCCGTGGCCACGGCAATACATGCCCACCATCGTTGCGATGGTCTTCAGCTCGCACGCGCGTCGAGCGAAGCGCTTGTCGGTGGTGAATTCAAGTGTCTGGCGGGGCATGGGGCAGGCGGTTTTATTTTGCTTGCTTACAGTGAGCAGAAGCATAGGGCAGGGCAGGGGAGAAAAAAATGATTCAGGTCAAGTGCTTCAGTTCTCCCTCCGGTGGCGGAAATTATCCTACCACCTCAGAGGCTCAAGCCATTATGCTTGCCCACACTGATGCGGTGATCTGCTGATTCCAGTCTAAAATTCAACAATTCGCCATCAAGAGGGAGGGATGTACGTGGCCAACAGTATCCATCATCAGATTGTCATTGTCGGCGGCGGTGCCGCCGGACTCAGTGTCGCCGTTCGGTTGTCGCATGCGGGTTGCAAGGACATCGCCATTGTCGAACCATCGGACAAACATTATTACCAGCCGTTTTGGACGCTGGCTGGCGCAGGTGTCGTTGGGCGGGAAAAGTCAGAAAGACCCACATCGGGTCTGATTCCCAATGGAGCAAAATGGATTCAGGATGCAGTCACAGAATTCAATCCCGCAGCTAACCGTCTCAAGGTGCAAAGCGGCAAGGAAATCAGCTACGATTATCTGGTCGTTGCACCCGGCTTGCAGATTGACTGGCACAAGATCAAGGGACTGCCGGAAGCTCTCGGCAAAAACGGGGTGTGCAGCAACTACAGCTATGACTCGGTCAATAGCACCTGGGAAACCATCAGGAATTTCAAGGGTGGCAACGCCGTGTTCAATTTTCCGCCGCCGCCTATCAAATGCGCCGGTGCGCCTCAAAAGGCAATGTACCTTGCAGAAGACTATTTCCGCAAACAGGGCATACGGGATAAATCACGGATGGTTTACTACTGCGCCACGCCCACCATCTTCAGTGCGCCAAAATACGCGGCAGCCATCACCGAGCAAGTAGTTAAGCCACGGAACATTGAAGTGCATTTCAAGCATGATCTGGTCGAAATTCGCGCCGCCACCAGGGAGGCGGTTATCAACGATCTCGACAGCGGCGAAACCATTGTCCAGCCCTACGACATGCTTCATGTGGTGCCACCCATGAGCGCGCCGGATTTTGTCAAGCAAAGCCCGCTCGCCAACCCGACTGGCTGGGTGGACGTGAGCAGGGAGACTCTGCAACATGTTCGCTATCCGAATGTGTTCGGTCTTGGTGATGCCAGCAGCCTGCCCACCTCCAAGACTGCGGCGGCAGTGCGCGCGCAAAGTCCGATCCTGGTGACAAACCTGCTTGCGGTTATTGCAGGCCGGCAGCCGATGGCCAATTACGATGGATACACCTCCTGCCCGTTGGTCACCGGCTATGGAAAATTGATTCTGGCCGAATTTGACTACGATCTGAACCCCTGCGAAACCTTTCCCTTTGACCAAAGCAAGGAGCGTTACAGCATGTATCTTCTGAAGCGCTATGTGTTGCCAGTGATGTATTGGGAAGGAATGGTGAAGGGACGCCAGTGGCCAAAATCCGGGCATGCCTGAGATGACGCAATCAGGCTAAGGGAGCCTGTTTTGCAGACTGATGACTGAAGTTTGGAGTGTAATTTTTTGTAGACTTCATCATGGCGGTTGCGAATTCGCTGTTCCGGTTTTCGTCAAGAATGCTATCGATAACCGGAGATTGTTCTTGACCGAATGTTTTGATTTGATGGCATCGTTTTGCGGAGATGCTAGAAGATGCTAATGAAATGGCTCTTGTTCTTTGCGCTTGGTTACGTGATTTACCGTTGGTGGTCACGCATTTCCGCGCCTCGCTCTTCCGATCCGTCGAGCGGGCGTATTGAACAGATGGTCAAATGTGACCAGTGTGGAATTCATTTCCCAAAAAATGAAGCTGTCCTCAGCGATGGTTATTCCTTCTGTAGTGAACAGCATAGCGCTGCATGGAAACAAAACCACTGAATCCGACACTCGCCGCCTTGCGCGGTGATTATGTACCGCCTGAGTCGTTCTGGCGTTCGCTGAATTACTTTCATCTGTATCGCTTTATTGTCGCCTGCTTGTTCGTGTTGGCGCCGATTTTCCCTAGTTGGTCTTTACCCTTTGGCAGCGAGAATTATTTTCTGGCGCGCTGGGTCAGTCAGATTTATCTTGTTCTGGCTGCCATCATTCCGCTGATGTTGCTGCGCTGGAAGCCACCATTCAATTTCCTGTTAACAGCCGAAGTTTTTATCGACATTTTTGCGCTGACCTTCATGCTATCGGTCAGTGGGGGAAATCAAAGCAGCATCGGGTATCTGCTGCTGGTGGTAGTTGCGTCGACTGGATTGGTGGGTCAAGGCCGGCTCACCATGTTTTATGCTTCCTTGGCGACCCTGGCCGTACTGCTGGAACAAGGCTACCGCGCTTTGTCTTTAGACGGTGATGTGGTTGGCTTTACCCGCGCCGGAATCATCTGCATTGGCTTTTTTGCAACGGCGGCCACAGCGCAGCTATTGGCTCGGCGCGTGGTTGCCAACGAAATCCTGGCGCGTCTTCGCGGCGTCGAACTGGCCAATCAACTGGAGATCAATCAGCGCGTGATCCGCGACATGCTGGATGGGGTGCTGGTCGTGGACGCCGATGGAAAAGTGAGTCAATACAATCCGCGCGCGGCAAGTCTGTGGGATAGTGCTCCGGGGTTTGAGGCTCGACTGGAGGATTTCTCCGCCGATCTGGCCTTACGCTATCAGCAATGGCGCCGTTCAATGACAGAGGTGATCGAGACTCTGCGTGCGCCGCGCAGTGGCAGGATGCTCAGGGTGCGCTTTCTCCCCGCAGGAGAAACGGCCAATGCCCTGCTCTATATCGAGGACATGGAACGCATCCAGGCCCAGGCGCAGCAGATCAAGCTGGCTGCGCTTGGGCGGCTGACGGCCAACATGGCGCATGAAATACGTAATCCGCTGGCAGCGATAAGCCATGCTGCGGAATTGCTGGCTGAGGGACAGAGGGCGGCAACGCAAAAACGATTAACCAGAATTATTGACGACAACACGCAGCGACTTAATCGTCTGGTGACGGATGTGTTGGAACTGGGCCGGCGCGATCGTGCTCAATCTGAATTGATCCGCCTACGCGAATTCATCGTTTCACTCGTCGAGAATCTGACGATAGTGGCACCACGCGCACAAGAAATGATTGCCATGGAGTGCGATGCGACCATCAAACTCAGGTTTGACCGTAGTCATTTACATCGCGTGCTGACCAACCTTGTCGAGAACGCCCTGCGTTACTGCTCGAATTGTCCGGGCAGCGTACGCATTACTGTGGCATATGCCGAAGTAACCGGAATGATTGTATTGAATGTTGGGGATGATGGCCCGGGTATTCCCTTAGATGCAAGGCAACGCCTGTTTGAGCCATTTTTCACTACGCGTAGCGATGGTACCGGCCTGGGACTGTATATTGCGCGGGAGTTGTGCGAGGCGAACGGCGGTCGCCTTGAATTGATTGAGACAAGGGGGCAGGGAACGCTGTTTCGCCTAAGCTGCAAAAGGGAGCAATGAAACCACCATGGTAGAGCGCAGGAAAAAACGGGTTCTTGTTGTTGACGACGAGGCTGATATTCGTGAGCTACTTGATCTGACGCTGGTGAGTATGGGTCTCGAAGCGGACTGCGCAGCAACACTGGCAGAGGCCCACACGCTGCTGAAGACGCGCCGCTATCGATTGTGCCTCACTGACATGCGCCTGCCGGATGGGGAGGGCATCGACTTGGTGCGCCACATCGGCGAGTCCTGCGTCGACCTTCCTGTGGCCGTGATTACGGCGTATGGAAGCATGGAGAACGCCGTCAGTGCACTGAAGGCCGGCGCTTTCGATTACCTTGCCAAGCCAGTGGCACTAGACCAGTTGCGAACCTTGATCAAATCGGCACTGGATCTGCCGCAAGACGCAGCGGAGGGACGGGCGACCCAAGGCATGGCACTGCTCGGCGAATCAC
This sequence comes from Georgfuchsia sp., assembly GCA_049276455.1. Taxonomy (GTDB): domain Bacteria; phylum Pseudomonadota; class Gammaproteobacteria; order Burkholderiales; family Rhodocyclaceae; genus Georgfuchsia. Next base: position 39,549 of record JBASWL010000055.1, read on the forward strand.
AAGCTATTGTTGAAGTACGAGGGATGATAGAACGCGTTGCACGCAGCCAGGCCCCGGTGCATATCGGTGGCGAATCGGGTAGCGGCAAGGAACTCGCCGCGCGACTGATCCACCAATTGAGTGCCCGCCAGAAAGGTGCCTTTGTTCCGGTGAACTGCGGCGCGATTCCCGAGAACCTGATGGAAAGCGAATTCTTCGGCTATCGCAAAGGCGCCTTCACGGGAGCTGACTGCGACCGCGATGGTTTCTTCCAGACAGCAAACGGCGGCACACTCTTCCTCGACGAAGTCGCTGACCTGCCCCTGCTAATGCAAGTCAAACTGCTGCGTGCGATTCAGGAAAGGCGAGTGCGCAAGATTGGTAGCCCGAATGAGGAGACTGCAGATGTGCGCGTCATTAGTGCTACTCACCAGCGTCTGAAAGATATGGTTGATGCGGGCAGGTTTCGCCAGGATTTGTTTTATCGGCTCAATGTGATTGAGGTAAATATGCCGGCGCTGCGTGATTGTCGCGAAGACATCAGTTTGCTCTCTACGACGATTCTGGAAAAGCTGTCGCATGCCTCGGGCCTTGGGCCGCCGAAACTGTCTTCTTCCGCACTACGCTCTCTGACTGAATATCCATTTCCCGGCAATGTGCGTGAGCTGGAAAATATTTTGGAGAGAGCGATCGCGTTGTTGCAAGGTGATGTCATTCATGCCTCGGACCTGCATCTGTCGCCAGCTGTGGCTGAGACAGGGGCTGTGGCAGAGAGGGCATCATCTTTGCAGGACCACCTCGACAGCGTCGAGAAGATGGCCATACTGGAAGCGCTGCAAAAAACCCGTTTCAACCGCACTGCTGCGGCCAAACTCCTCGGTGTGACTTTTCGTTCCCTGCGCTATCGCATGGAGCGCCTTGGCTTGAACGACTGAATATCGTGGCGCCTTTGGTCTGGCAGAAAAATAGTAATGGAATTCTCAAAGGGGTGCGTTTCATATCATCGCCGAATTGCGATGAGCGGCCAGCAGGGGAGGTAATTTCGCTGCTGGTAATTCATGCCATCAGCCTCCCGCCGGGCGAGTTTGGTGGCCACGGTGTCGAGTCGTTGTTTACCCAGACGCTCGATCCTGGCGAGCATCCCTATTATCAGGAGATTGAGGGACTCAAGGTTTCGTCGCATTTTTTCATTCGCCGCGATGGAGAGTTGATACAGTTCGTATCTTGTGACTGCCGTGCCTGGCACGCGGGAATCTCTAGTTGGCAAGGTCGCGAGTGTTGCAACGATTTCTCGGTCGGCATCGAACTGGAAGGTTGTGATGAGCGCGACTTTGAAGCATCGCAATACGAAATGCTCAATCAACTTATTGCCACACTGAGACAACGCTACCCGATTACTGCGATAGTCGGCCATTCCGAGATCGCCCCAGGCCGTAAAACTGATCCTGGCCCCTGCTTCGACTGGACGCGCATTAGAGGATGCTGAGCAATAACTGCGACATTGGTGCGCCGAATCATCCGGCGCGGTTTTTTACAGGTAAAACCGCTTCCGATAAATCAATTACGCCAATGTCAATAATAGCAATTAGGGTTAAGAAACGACCACTATAAATCGGTGCCAGCAGGTAACGACCTACTGCATCCAGCGCAGTGTTGCAATCTTGGCGGAACACTCAATAAAAACCCCCGTCATTCCCGCCTGCGCGGGGACGGCAAACTCGGGACTTATAAGTCTCTATTTACTTGCAACACTAGTAGTGTCAAGACCGGAAGAAGATGATTGCCAAGGCAGATGGAACGTCATTTAGTGGCGCGGAAATTGCGGATACCCAGCTACGATCAGCTGTATTGATTAGTGATGCTGTTCCATCACGCCTCGTTATTTTCATGACGATCTCAAGACCATTCATGGCAACAGTATATTGGCCAGTTTTAAACTGGAGCACTTGTGTAGACCGACCCCAAAAACACGACCCTCTTGCAGCCATCAATGCATCTTTTTTTGTATCTGGCGCCAACATCATGGTTAATGTTATTTGGCATATCGTGTTGTGACCACTTATAAACGAAGTGATAGACCGATAAACGTGAGGATTTCGTCGCTTTCAATTATTGAAAGTGTTGAATAATCCGTGATAACCCAAACGGGTTGAAGCGCAGTAGTAGATTCTTTTCTGTTAATTTGTTCATGGAGGTTCAACATGGCTATTGCCAAGAAACCGGCGGCGAAGAAAACTGCTGCCAAGAAGCCCGCAGCAAAAAAAGTCGCTGCCAAGAAACCAGTAGTTAAGAAGGCTGTCAAGAAACCGGTAGCGAAGAAAGCTGCTGCCAAGAAACCAGCGGTTAAGAAGGTTGTCAAGAAACCGGTAGCAAAGAAGGCTGCTGCCAAAAAACCGGTAGCGAAAAAGGCTGTAAAGAAACCGGTAGCAAAGAAAGCTGCTGCCAAAAAACCAGTAGCGAAAAAGGCTATAAAGAAACCGGCCGCGAAAAAGCCGGCCGCGAAAAAGCCAGCCGCGAAAAAGCCAGCTGCGAAAAAGCCAGCTGCGAAAAAGCCAGCCGCGAAAAAGCCAGCCGCGAAAAAGCCAGCGAAAAAAGCTGTAGCAAAGAAGCCTGCCGCTGCGCCGGTTCCGTCGACGGCTGCTGCCCCCGGACTGAAGTCGTCGCTGAATCCAGCAGCTGCTTGGCCGTTCCCGACCGGCTCGCGTCCGTCCTGATTGTCGGTTTGGTGCGTGCGGACAGCCTCAGGGTTGTCCGTATGTATCCGAGCAGCGCGCGGAGAACTTTCGAGTTCCACCGCGCGTTTTTTATGGGAGCTAATACCTATTTCAGGGCACAAAAAAACGGCCACGCAATTGCGGCCGTTTTTATTTGTAGAGCCTTGGAACCAGTCAGTCGACCAGCCCGATTTCAAATAGCTCCCGCTTGAGATTAAAGGAACGCGGCAGACGGCTCTTCAGTTTTTCGAACCATTCTGCATGAAGTTTAAGTTCGGTACGCCAAGCGTTTTCATCGACATTAGTCAGGGTTTCAAATTGCTCCTTGGTTATGCCATCCACTCCCGTCCAGTCGATATCCTCGTACTTGGGCATCCAGCCCAGCATGGATTGGCGTGCACCAACAACGCTGTTGCAGCGATCAACGATCCACTTCAGCACGCGCATGTTCTCACCGAAGCCCGGCCACATGAAGTTGCCTTCGGCATCCTGGCGGAACCAGTTAACGCTGAAGATGCGCGGCGCATGTTCGATCTGATGGCCGATGCGCAACCAGTGGTTGAAGTAGTCGCCCATGTGGTAGCCGCAGAATGGCAGCATCGCGAACGGGTCGCGACGCACCACCCCTTGCGCGCCAGTCGCTGCTGCCGTGGTTTCCGAACCCAGTGTGGCGGCTATGTAAACGCCGTAGTTCCAGTTGAAGGCTTCGAACACCAGCGGTACGGTAGTCGCACGTCGCCCGCCGAAAACGAAAGCCGAGATCGGTACACCTGCCTGGGCTTCCCAGTTGTCGTCGATGGAAGGGCACTGACTGGCCGGTGCGGTGAAACGTGAATTTGGATGTGCTGCCTTGCGCCCGGCCTTGCCCTCTACCGGTGTCCAATCATTACCTTGCCAGTCAATCAAGTGCGCCGGAGGTTCCTTGGTCATACCTTCCCACCACACGTCGCCATCATCGGTCAATGCGACATTGGTGAAAATGACGTTTTCCTTCAGCGTTGCCATTGCATTGAAATTGGTCTTTTCCGACGTGCCCGGCGCCACGCCGAAAATGCCGGCTTCCGGGTTGATGGCGTAGAGACGCCCATCCTTGCCCGGCTTGATCCATGCGATGTCATCGCCGACCGTCGTGACCTTCCAGCCATTGAGCGCCTTGGGCGGAATCAGCATGGCCAGATTGGTCTTGCCGCAGGCCGAGGGGAATGCTGCTGCCAGATATTGTTTGTCGCCCTGGGGAGATTCGATGCCAAGAATCAGCATGTGCTCGGCCAGCCAGCCTTCATCCCTCGCCATGGTTGAGGCGATGCGCAAAGCGAAACATTTCTTGCCGAGCAGGGCATTGCCGCCGTAGCCGGAACCGAACGACCAGATCTCACGAGTTTCCGGGAAATGGCAAATGTATTTAGTCTTGTTGCACGGCCATTTGACATCCTGCTGGCCGGGTTCGAGAGGATGACCGACAGAGTGCACGCAAGGCACGAACGCACCCTCACTGCCTAGTTGGTCGATCACCTTGCGCCCCATGCGGGTCATGACTCGCATGTTTACTACGACATAAGGGCTGTCTGAAATTTCGACGCCAATGTGAGCGATCGGTGAGCCTACTGGCCCCATGCTAAAAGGGATCACATACATCGTACGCCCGCGCATACAGCCTTTGAACAAGCCTTTGAGGGTTTCCTTCATTTTGTCCGGATCTTCCCAATTGTTGTTGGGGCCGGCATCTTCGGCATGTCGCGGGCAGACATAAGTACGATCTTCGACGCGCGCGACGTCGGAAGGGTCAGATAGGGCAAGGTAAGAGTTTGGTCGCTTGGCCGGATTCAGCTTGATCATGCTGCCCGCTTCCACCATCTGGGCAAACAGGCGATCTGATTCCTCTTGTGAACCATCACACCAGACAATCTGATCTGGCTGGGTCAGAGCTGCTATATCCGTTACCCAGGACTTCAGCTTTTGATGTTTAACGTAAGCGGGAACAGCCTCTGCGGCTATGTCGGAAATGTTCTGACTCATTCGATAAATCTCCACTTCTTGTATCCATCATCCAGGATACCCAGATGAATTTCACGCAAATCCAGTTAAATAGATAGCCGCAACTGCGGGCGCGACATGTTATGGGCGTGAAGCGGATGGATGCATTACTTGTCGCGTTTTAATTATCTCACATCATCCCAATCGAAAGAATGGCACTTTGGCGCTACAATTCCGCTCTTGACTTAGTAGTTATATTATTTGACCAGAAAGGTTATTCATACTGCCATGGATGAAACGATACGCGCAGCGGCGCTCGAATATCACCTCTACCCCAAGCCCGGCAAGATTGAGGTTACCCCTACCAAATCGTTGAATACCCAAGGAGATCTGGCGCTTGCCTACTCGCCGGGGGTAGCGGCTGCCTGCGATGAAATCGTCAAGGATCCGGCAAATTCCTATAAATACACCTCGCGCGGCAACCTGGTGGCCGTTATTTCCAATGGCACGGCGGTACTCGGATTAGGCAATATTGGCGCGCTGGCCGGCAAGCCGGTGATGGAAGGCAAGGGTGTTCTGTTCAAGAAGTTTGCCGGCATTGACGTCTTCGACATCGAGCTCAACGAGAACGACCCGGACAAACTGGTCGAGATCATTGCCTCGATGGAGCCGACGTTCGGCGGCATCAACCTCGAGGATATCAAGGCGCCCGAGTGTTTCTACGTCGAAAAGAAGCTGAAAGAACGCCTCTCCATCCCTGTCTTCCATGACGACCAGCACGGCACCGCAATCATCGCCAGTGCGGCGGTACTGAACGGCCTGCGCCTGGTAGGCAAGAACATTGGCGAGGTCAAGGTGGTTTGTTCCGGCGCTGGCGCAGCGGCGATCGCCTGTCTCGACCTGATGTGTACACTTGGAATGAACCCCAAGAATGTCCACATCATCGACAGCAAGGGCGTGGTCTATGTCGGTCGCGACGAAAAGCTCGATTCCTCCAAGGCGCGTTATGCGCAAACAACCGAGGCGCGCCAACTGGCCGATGTCATGCCAGGGGCAGATGTTTTCCTCGGCCTGTCGATGGCGGGCGTACTGAAGCCGGAAATGGTCAAGGAGATGGCACCGAACCCACTCATCTTCGCCATGGCCAATCCGGTACCGGAAATCCTGCCGGAGCTGGCCAAGGCAGTGCGCCCGGACGTGATTGTTGGTACCGGGCGCTCCGACTACCCGAACCAGATCAACAATGTTCTCTGTTTCCCCTTCATCTTCCGCGGAGCGCTCGATGTCGGCGCCACCAGCATCACCGACGAAATGAAGGCCGCTGCAGTTAAGGCCATCGCCGAACTCGCGTTTGCCGAGCAGTCGGAACTTGTCAGCGCCGCGTACGCCGACGAAGAACTCAAGTTTGGCCCCGAATACCTGATCCCCAAGCCCTTTGACCCGCGTCTGATCGTCAAGGTTGCACCGGCTGTGGCACAGGCAGCGATGGACTCAGGCGTCGCGACGCGACCACTGGCTGATATGGATGTCTATCGGCAGCAGCTCAATGAATTCGTCTATCACTCCGGCCTGCAGATGCGTCCCGTCTTCATCGCGGCCAAGAAAACGCCGGCGTGTATCGTCTTCTGCGAAGGAGAAGACGAACGGGTCCTGCGTGCGGTGCAGACCATCGTCGATGACGGTCTGGCCAAACCGGTCCTGATCGGCCGTCCCGATGTTGTCAACAATCGCATCGATAAATGCGGCCTGCGCATTCGTGCCGGGGAACAGTTCGAACTGGTCAATCCCGAGTCCGACCCGCGCTACAAGGAACTCTGGCAGGACTACCACAGCATCATGTCCCGGCGTGGCGTCAGCATCGAATATGCGAAGCGCGAAATGCGTCGCCGTACCACGCTGATTGGCGCCATGCTGATCAAGCACGGTTTTGCCGACGCCATGCTGTGCGGCACCTACGGCCGCCATGCGCAGCACCTGCGCTACGTTGACGAAGTGCTCGGCAAGCCCGAGGGCATCAGCAACTACTACACTATCAATATGCTGGTGCTGTCGACCGGGCCGCTCTTCATTGGCGACACCAACGTCAACTACGATCCAAGCGCAGAACAACTTGCCGAGATGACCTTGCTTGCTGCAGAGGAAGTGCGTCGCTTCGGCATCGTACCGAAGGTGGCATTGCTGTCGTATTCAAACTTCGGCAACGAAGACACCCCGTCGGCGCGCAAGATGCGCGAAGCGCTGACGCTGATCAAGAAAGCCGCACCGCAGCTGGAAGTGGAAGGGGAAATGCATGGCGATGCCGCGCTCTCGTCGTCGATTCGCGACCAGATATTCCCGGGGTCGCATTTGAGCGGAGATGCCAATCTGCTGATCATGCCGACGCTCGATGCCGCCAACATTTCCTACAGTTTGCTCAAGACTGTTGCTGGCGACGGCCTTACCGTTGGCCCACTGCTGCTCGGCTCGGCAAAGCCGGTGCATATTCTTACACCGACCGCTACCGTGCGCCGCATCGTTAACCTCGCCGCACTACTGTCGGTCGAAGTCGGCAAACACAGTTGATCCGTTATGCCGCCGGTCAACACGAATACCGCACTCGTGTTG
>JBASWL010000056.1:0-63620 GCA_049276455.1 Georgfuchsia sp.
TGGATTTTAGTGCTCAATCCGCCACGTGAGCGCCCGAGCGCTTGGTTGCCTTTTTTTGGGTGCTCCTGCCGCATGCTGATGGGCGCGCACAATGGTGCTGTCGATGAACACTTCCTCAAAGTCTGCATCTTTCGCCAATCGAACGAATACCCGATGCCAAACCCCGCGCCGTGACCAGCGGGTGAAGCGTTGATAGACACTATTCCAAGGCCCAAACTGCGGTGGCAAATCTCGCCATGGACTACCGGTGCGGGCGATCCGCAATACGGCTTCAACGAACTGTCGATTGTTGGCCGCCGTGCGGCATGGATCGCTGACCTTACCCGGCAACAGGGCGGCTATTCGTTCAAACTGATCATCTCGCAACCATTCTCGTACCATGCGAACCCCACCCAAAGGGCAGGATATGACCATATATCAAGGGCTGTGAACAGCCCCCGTCTAACTCGTTGAGCGTGAACAACTTATTTGCCATAACAACCCAATGGCATTTGCTGATGTTGATTGTCAACGCACCCTAGGTTAATGCAGCTTTACGGCTTTACTTATGTGCCGAAGCCCAGTCGCGAACTGCGTTGAGCGTGTTCTTGACATGTTTGTCGGGAGACATGGCGCTGTAGACGTAGATGATCTTGCCGTCGGGGGCAATGACATATGAAGTGCGGCTGGCCCAGCCACTTTTCCACATCAGTACCGAATCGTAACTCTTCGTGATGAGGCCATCGGGGTCTGCGGCAACGGCAAACTTGCCGCGGCATTCGCTGACAGAGAATTTGCTTAGCGTATCGATGTTGTCGGTGGAGATGCCGATCACCGTGGTGTGCTGTTCCTTGAATTTATCGACCGCCTCGGCGAAGTTGTGGGCTTCGATGGTGCAGCCCGAGGTGAATGCGGCAGGGTAGAAATACAGCACCACCGGGCCCTGCTTGAGGGTATCAGACAGGGAAAAACTGAACACCGTGCCACCGATCGAAGCTTGCGTTGAGAAATCGGGCGCCGTGTCGCCGGGCTTGAGTTCGGCAAATGCCATTGCCGGGAGGAGGGCGATCAGTGAAATGAAAGCAATTAATTGTTGCATTTCTGCTCCTTCGCCAAAAAATGGTGTTGCTAGGCCTTTAGTTTTGCAGTCAAGTGCGGGGTAATGATCTGCACCAGTTGGGCAAAGACTTTGGGCGAACCACCGATGATGTTGCCCGTGTTCATGTAATCGCTTTCGCCAGAAAAATCACCGACCAGGCCGCCAGCCTCGGCGATGAGCAAGGTGCCGGCCGCCATGTCCCAAGGCGCGAGCCCGAGTTCCCAGAAGCCATCAAGGCGGCCGCAGGCGACGTAGGCGAGGTCAAGTGAGGCAGCACCAGGGCGGCGCATTCCGGCTGTTTTTTGCGCCAATTCGCGGAATATCGCGAGATAGGCATCGATATGGTCGAACACACGATAGGGGAAGCCGGTACCAATCAAAGATTCATCCAGTCGTGCGCGTTTGCTGACGCGAATGCGTTTTTCGTTTAGAAAGGCTCCACCCCCCTTGCTTGCGGTAAATAGTTCGTTACGGTTGACATCAAAGACCACAGCATGTGTCATCACACCCTTGTGCGCGACACCGATCGAGATTGCGTATTGCGGAAAGCCGTGAATGAAGTTGGTGGTGCCGTCGAGCGGATCAATGATCCACTGGTATTCCGAATCGCCCGCCGTACCCTCTAGCGAGCCACTCTCCTCTGCTAAGATCGCATGGGTCGGATATACCTCGCGGATGGTGGCGATGATTTCGTCCTCTGCCGCGCGATCTACTTCAGTAACGTAATCGCTCTGCTGCTTGGTGCTGACCGTCAGTTGGCTGATATCGCGGCTGGCGCGGCTGATTATCTTGCCTGCGTTGAGCGCGGCTTTTATGGCGATATTTAGAGTGGGATGCATGGGATCCGAGATGCAAACTTCGACGAAGGCACGAATTCTATATGAAGCGACCACTGTGATCCCATCCCATATACTCGAACGCATTCGCATCGTGCTCTCTCACCCCAGTCATCCGGGCAATATAGGTGCCGTTGCACGCGCCATGAAAACCATGGGTCTGTCGCACCTGGTACTTGTCAATCCACGCCATTTTCCCGATCTGCAAGCTGATGTGATGGCCTGCGGGGCGGTTGATGTACTGACCAATGCGCTGGTGGTGACGACATTGTCCGAGGCTTTAAATGGCACGTGGTTCGCCACAGCAATCACCGCTCGTCGTCGCGAACTGGCAGTAGAGCCGCTGTGGGCACGCGAGGCTGCCGCAGAGTTGGTGAGTGAAGCGGCTACTGGCGATGTCGCTCTCGTGTTTGGCAATGAGACAGCAGGGCTATCCAATGACGAGGTGGCGCTGTGCCGGCGCTGGGCCTCGATTCCCGCTCAGTCAGGGCACAGCTCGCTTAATCTGGCGCAAGCGGTACAGGTACTGTGCTACGAATTACGCATGGCAGCGCTCGATCCTGGCAGCCCACCACTGATTGCAGATGCCGGCCAGCCGGCCAGTCATGACGATGTTGAAAGATTGATGGCACACATTGAGCGCACGGCCATCGAAACCGGCTACCTGGATCCAGCGCATCCCAAGCGCTTTCCGTTACGCATACGGCGCTTGCTGGCCCGTGCCCGTATCGAGCAGGAAGAAATCAGTTTGCTGCGCGGCATGCTCAGTGCCATCGAGAAACAGATAAAAAAAGGTTGACTGATTATCAGGGGTTTCTTACAGTCGAAACCCTCATTAAAAGGAAATATTAGTGCTCTCACATTTGCGTGAAGATATCACCTGCGTATTCCAGCGTGACCCTGCTGCCCGCACTACATGGGAGGTTGTCACCTGTTATCCAGGCTTTCATGCGCTGACGCTGCACCGGTTCTCGCATTGGCTGTGGGGGTTGCGCTTACGCTGGCTGGCACGTTTGCTCTCGCACTTTACGCGCTGGTTAACCGGCATCGAAATCCATCCCGGCGCTACCATCGGTCGCCGGGTGTTCATTGACCACGGAATGGGTGTAGTGATTGGTGAGACCGCCGTTATTGGTGATGACTGCACGCTTTACCACGGAGTGACGCTGGGCGGGACTTCATGGAACAAGGGCAAGCGCCACCCTACGCTTGAGCACGGAGTTGTGATCGGCGCCGGGGCAAAAGTGCTGGGTCCTATCATCATCGGCGCAGGTGCGAAAATAGGTTCAAATGCAGTAGTAGTCAGAGATGTAAAGCCTGGAGCGACAGCAGTCGGCATTCCGGCGCGAGTGATCGAATCGGCGCTGGAGCAAGCGCGTGAGGACAAGGCAGAGAAACTCGGTTTTTCTGCTTATGCCGTCACACGTAATGAGGATGACCCGCTGGCACAGGCCATTCATGGCCTGCTGGATCATGCAGTGGAGACAGACCGTCGCATAGAACGCCTGCTGAGCACGATTGAACGCGCCGGAGTCTCGGTCGAAGACGATATAGCAACTGCTGACAAATTCGACCCCAACTACCTCTCAAAAATAGTTGACTAATAAACTCGGGAACTTTAGACTAATACCCGTTCATCAACTATTGACTCAGCTGTAACTGAGTCACAAAGCGAGGTGTGCTATGAGACTGACTACAAAAGGCCGTTTTGCCGTAACTGCCATACTTGATCTAGCCATGCATCAACAGGATGGTCCGGTAACACTTGCCGGAATAAGCGAACGACAGCGCATTTCCCTGTCGTATCTTGAACAATTGTTCGGCAAGCTGCGCCGCAACAAACTGGTTACCAGTGTGCGTGGCCCAGGTGGCGGTTATTGTTTGGGCCGCGAGTCCGATGAAATTTCGGTTGGCGATATCATTCGTGCCGTTGATGAGGTGCTCGGTTGTGACGAGGCAAATTGCCACGAAGAGATTATGTGCATTACCCACAGCCTTTGGTCAAAATTGACCAGTCGCATGTACGCGTTCCTTGATGGTGTAACACTGGAAGATCTGGTCAAGGAGCAGTACCCTGAAGCTGTGTCAGTGTTGCATGACGAGCGGCCCGCGCGCCGACCGGCCAAACGCAGCGAGGTGCTGGTAGCAGCCTGAAATCATGTTTGCGCCGATTTATCTCGATCACAATGCGACGACGCCTGTGCACCCCATGGTGCTTGACGCCATGCTGCCGTGGTTTTCAGAGCGCCCCGGCAATGCGTCGAGTCGGCACGAGTACGGCCGTGCCGCGCGAAAGGCGCTTGACGAGGCGCGACAGCGCGTCGCAGAGGCAGTAGGCGCCCATCCAACCGAAGTGGTATTTACCGGCAGTGGTTCAGAAGCCAACAATCTCTTTATCAAGGGTGCAGCAGCCTGCTTCAAACCAGGCTTGATCGCAGTTTCCTCAGTGGAGCATCCGAGTGTGCGCGAACCCGCGCTGTGGCTTGGTCGACAAGGCTGGAAGGTACATCAGATCGCTGTTGGTCCAGAGGGACGTATCAACAGCGGCGATTATGCCCAGGTGCTGCAGAACCACCCATTGCTGATTTCGGTCATGCTGGCCAACAACGAAACAGGTGTAATGCAGGATGTGGCCGATCATGCTGCACAAGCCACGATGACGCATGCCTGGTTCCACAGCGATGCGGTACAGGCATTCGGCAAGGTGCCTGTGAGCTTCCGTGATTTGAATGCGAATGGCGTTCATGCACTGACAATTTCCTCGCACAAGATCGGCGGACCCAAGGGTGCTGCGTCGTTGATTCTCGACAAACGCGTCGAACTGCGGCCGTTGATTTCCGGTGGTGGTCACGAGCGCGGCCTGCGTTCCGGTACCGAGAATGTGCCGGCCATTGTCGGTTTTGGTATGGCATGCGAAATCGCCGTGCGGGATATTGAATTGAAAGCGGTACATTTGTGTGCATTGCGTGATGAACTCGAAGCCGGCCTCTTTGCTCAGGGTGCCACCATCTTTTCTCAAGCAGCGGAACGTCTTCCGAATACGACATATTTTGCGTTCAGCGATATTGATGGCGACACGCTGGTGGGCAAACTTGATCGCGCCGGTTTCGCGGTAGCGAGCGGGGCGGCCTGTTCCAGTGCCAACCCTGAGCCATCACATGTCTTGCTGGCGATGAAGGTTGCGCCTGAGATTGCACGCGGCGCGGTACGTGTGAGTCTGGGCGTGGATACGACAGCAGAACAAGTACATGATTTCCTGGTGGCGCTGCAACAGACACTTTTCCAATTGAAACGAATGACAGCCGTGGCTGTCTGATGAAGCAGGAGTAATACATGCTCAAGTTCCCGATCTATCTCGACTATTCCGCGACCACTCCGGTCGATCCGCGCGTAGTCGCGAAGATGATTCCTTATCTGACCGAGCATTTCGGTAATCCCGCCTCGCGTTCCCATTCATACGGATGGGAGGCAGAGAAGGCAGTTGAAGAAGCGCGTGCTGAAGTTGCGGCACTGGTCGGTGCTGATGCCAAGGATATTATCTGGACTTCGGGCGCGACCGAGTCGAACAATCTTGCCATCAAGGGCGCGGCGAATTTCTATGGCCCGACCAGGGGCAAGCACGTCATTACTGTGTCCACCGAGCACAAGGCGGTGCTGGATACGGTGAAGGAGCTCGAACGCAAAGGCTTTGAAGCGACTTATCTTGAGCCACAAGAGAACGGCCTGATTACCGTCGATCAATTCAAGCAGGCACTACGTCCGGACACTGTGCTCGCCTCAGTGATGGCAGTGAACAATGAGATCGGCGTGATCCAGCCGTTTGCTGAACTGGGCGAGATCTGTCGTGAGAAAGGTATAATTTTCCACGTCGATGCGGCTCAGGCTACTGGCAAGATGCCAATTGACCTCAGCACGCTTAAAGTGGATTTGATGTCTTTCTCTGCACACAAGACCTACGGCCCCAAGGGCATTGGTGCTTTGTATGTGCGGAGGAAGCCCAGAGTGAGGCTCGAGGCTCAGATGCATGGAGGTGGCCACGAGCGTGGCCTGCGTTCGGGTACGCTGGCCACACACCAGATCATCGGCATGGGCGAAGCCTTCCGCCTTGCCCGCGAGGAAATGGCGACCGAGAATGAACGCATCCGGATGTTGCGTGACAAACTGTTGCGCGGGTTGATGGATATTGAGGAAACCTATATCAATGGCGATGTTGAACAGCGCGTACCGCATAACCTCAATATCAGCTTCAACTTCGTCGAGGGTGAATCACTGATTATGGCAATCAAGGACATTGCCGTATCGTCTGGTTCGGCCTGCACATCGGCCTCGCTTGAGCCTTCTTATGTGTTACGTGCGCTGGGCCGTTCCGACGAGTTGGCACACAGTTCGATCCGCTTTACCATTGGCCGCTTTACCACTGAAGAAGAGATCGATTACACCATCAAGCTGCTGCACGCAAAACTGAACAAGCTACGTGAGTTGTCGCCTTTGTGGGAAATGTACAAGGACGGCGTCGATCTGAATTCCGTGCAGTGGGCAGCGCACTAAGGAGAACCATCATGTCTTACAGTCAGAAAGTCATCGATCACTACGAAAACCCCCGCAATGTCGGGTCCTTTGCCAAGGATGAAAATGGTGTTGCCACTGGAATGGTTGGCGCACCGGCTTGCGGCGACGTAATGAAACTGCAGATCAAGGTCGGCAAGGATGGCATCATCGAAGATGCCAAGTTCAAAACCTACGGCTGTGGTTCGGCGATAGCATCGTCGTCCCTGGTCACCGAGTGGGTCAAGGGCAAGACCGTTGATCAGGCGCTCAGCATCAAGAATACCCAGATTGCGGAAGAACTCGCCTTGCCTCCGGTGAAAATACATTGTTCAATCCTTGCCGAAGATGCGATCAAGGCGGCTGTTGCCGATTACAAAAAGAGACAGACTAAATAATGATTACGATGACTGAACAAGCGGCAAACCATGTTTCGAAATTCATTGCCAAGCGTGGCAAGGGCATCGGCCTGCGCCTGGGTGTCAAAACTTCAGGTTGTTCCGGCATGGCTTACAAGCTCGAATTTGCCGACGAGGCGAGTCCTGAAGACATCATTTACGAAAGTCATGGCCTAAAGGTTTTGATTGATCCGAAGAGCCTGCCATATCTGGACGGGACTGAGCTTGATTACACCAAGGAAGGCTTGAAAGAAGGCTTCAAGTTCAATAATCCGAATGTCAAGGATGCGTGCGGTTGCGGCGAAAGTTTCAAGATCTGAAATGACAAGCGTGGTGCGGGACTACTTTACGTTGTTTAATCTGCCGCACAGTTTTTCCATAAATAGTAGCGAATTGGAACTTCGTTACCACGACCTGCAATCAAAAGTGCATCCCGACAAGCATGCCCATCTTGGGGATAGCGAACGGCGCCTCGCCATGCAACGGGCCACTGAAGCGAACGCAGCATTCCGGACTTTGAAGAATCCGTTGAAGCGCGCCGACTACTTGCTGCGCCTTGCCGGCCACGATGTTGCGATTGAGAACAATACGGCAATGCCAGCGGAATTCCTGATCGAACAAATGGAATTGCGAGAAGCCGTTGGCGATGCACGCGCAGCAAGTGAAGAAGCTGAGCTCGATCGCTTGCGAGCCGAACTGAAATTACGCATGGCTGAACAGTATGCGTTGTTGGAGATAATGCTGGACCAGCGTCAGGATTACGCAGAGGCTGCCGACATGGTGCGGTGCTTGATGTTTCAGGAAAAACTATTACAGGAAATTGACGACGCCCTGGAAGCTATCGAGGCCTGAGTCGTCTCTTCACAATATAAATGACACTACTGCAAATTTCAGAGCCAGGTGAATCGGCTGCTCCCCACCAGCATCGCCTCGCGGTAGGTATCGATCTTGGCACGACCAACTCCCTGGTGGCTACCGTACGCAGTGGCATGGCTGTCGTGCTTGGCGACAACCAGGGTCGCTCCCTGCTGCCTTCCGTAGTGCGTTATGGCCCTGAAAGCAATGTTGAAGTGGGATATGGGGCGCAGACCAGGCAATCGCTCGACCCGAAGAACACCATTGTTTCGGTCAAGCGTTTCATGGGACGCGGGCGTCGCGATATCGCCCATGTTGAATCCATGCCCTACGATTTCATCGATAGCGAGGGCATGGTCAAGCTACGTACGGCACAGGGGATCAAGAGTCCGGTCGAGGTCTCGGCCGAGATCCTGCGTGTATTGCGCCATCGCGGTGAAGTGTCGCTGGGCGGCGAACTGATTGGGGCAGTGATCACGGTACCAGCCTATTTTGATGACGCACAGCGGCAAGCGACCAAGGATGCCGCGCGCCTGGCCGGGCTCAATGTGCTGCGTTTGCTCAACGAACCGACCGCTGCGGCGATTGCCTATGGACTTGATAATGGCGCAGAAGGCATTTATGCCGTGTTCGATCTCGGTGGCGGCACCTTCGACATCTCTATTCTCAAGCTTTCAAAGGGCGTATTCGAAGTGCTAGCCACGGGTGGTGACTCGGCCTTGGGCGGCGACGATTTCGACCAGCGCGTGTTCTGCTGGATCATCGAAGAGGCCAAGTTGGCACCGCTTTCTCCGCAGGACGCACGCTTGCTGCTGACGCGCGCGCGCGAAGCAAAGGAATACCTTACCTATCATGGCGAAGCACCAATTACTGTGAAACTCGGTAGTGGCGAATACGTGGACCTGAGAATCACCACGGAAACCTTTACCACCATCACGCATACTCTCGTTGACAAGACACTAAAGCCGGCAAAAAAAGCGTTGCGCGACGCCAACCTTTCGGGGGAGCAGGTAAATGGAGTGGTAATGGTCGGCGGTGCGACGCGCATGCCGCAGATCCAGCACGCCGTTGGCGAGTTTTTCAGGCAGGAGCCGCTTAACAATCTCGATCCGGACAAGGTGGTTGCCCTTGGCGCCGCAATACAGGCCAATTTGCTCGCCGGCAACCGTAGCGTCGATGACGATTGGTTGTTGCTCGACGTGATCCCGCTTAGTCTCGGCATCGAGACCATGGGCGGCCTGGTCGAGAAACTGATCCCGCGCAATTCGACGATTCCGGTGGCGCGGGCGCAGGAGTTCACTACATTCAAGGACGGCCAGACCGCAATGGCGATTCACGTTGTGCAGGGCGAGCGCGAACTGGTTGTCAATTGCCGTTCGCTGGCGCGTTTCGAACTGCGCGGTATCCCGCCGATGGTAGCCGGCGCGGCCCGCATCCGCGTCACCTACCAGGTGGATGCGGACGGCCTGTTGTCGGTATCGGCGAGCGAACAGACTACGGGTATCGAAGCGCGCATTGAAGTCAAACCATCCTACGGTCTTTCCGATGGCGAGATTGCCGACATGCTCAAGGACAGCATCAGCAATGCAGCAGACGATGCTTCGCTACGCGCCCTGCGCGAAAAACAGGTTGAGGCGCGGCGACTGATTGAAGCTACGGCTGCCGCGCTCAGGGAGGATGCTGCTTTGCTCAACACAGCCGAGCGCGACATTATTGAGCGCAACATTGATGTACTTGCAACAGGCTTAGAAGGCAGTGATGACCGCGCGCTGACACAGGCAATGGATGCACTGATCGCCGTCACAGAACCCTTCGCAGCACGCCGCATGAACCACAGCGTACAGAAAGCTCTGGCTGGCAAAGCAATTGAGGAACTCGACTCATGACACAGGTGATTGTGCTGCCACATCCCGAAATCTGCCCTGAGGGGACTGTAATCGACGTGCCGCCCGATCAGTCCCTCTGCTATGCGCTGTTGCAAAACGATATCCCGATCGAGCATGCCTGTGAAATGTCCTGTGCCTGCACTACCTGCCATGTCATTGTGCGCGAAGGATTTGCTTCGCTCGATCCCTCGGAGGAAGACGAGGACGATCTGCTCGACAAGGCATGGGGTCTGGAACCGAATTCCCGCTTGTCCTGTCAGACTTATGTCAAGGACACGCCGCTGGTGATCGAGATTCCGAAATACACCATCAACCAGGTCAAGGAAGGCAATAGCAAAAAATGAAGTGGACTGACACGCTTGATATTGCAATAGCGTTGTCGGAGGCGCATCCCGACATCGACCCGACGAAGGCGAACTTCGTCGATCTGATGCGCTGGGTGATTGCGCTGCCAGGTTTTGATGACAACGACAAGCACTGTGGTGAAAAAATCCTGGAAGCCATACAAACGGCCTGGATCGAGGAAGTCGAGTAAACCCTGAAGATCGCAGTGACTGCCCCTTTCGGCCTTGACTCGCATAAACTGACCGGGTGCTGATCGACACCCATTGCCACCTGGACGCAAAAGAATTCGACGCCGACCGCGAGGTCGTGATTGCGCGTGCGCAAGCTGCCGGCGTTAGCTGCATTGTCGTACCCACGGTTGGGCGGGCCAATTTCGCCACCGTTACAGCGCTGTGCCGGCAATACTCTGTTTGTAGTGCCGCTTACGGCATCCATCCGATGTATGTCGATAGCGCAGTACCCGAAGACCTTGAAGCGCTACGCGAGACCCTGCGCTGCGAACAGCCAATTGCAATGGGTGAAATAGGGCTCGACCGTTTTATCGTTGATCGTGATGATGCCCGCCAAGAGTTCTATTTCATTGAACAACTCAGGATCGCGCGTGAATTCAATCTGCCCGTATTGCTGCATGTGCGGTGCGCTATAGATACTGTACTGAAACACCTGCGCCAGATTCGCGTGCATGGAGGCATCGCCCATGCCTTCAATGGCAGCCGACAGCAGGCCGATGAATTCATCAAACTGGGTTTCAAGCTCGGATTCGGTGGCGCGATGACCTGGCCGCGGGCGACTCGTCTGCGCAAACTTGCAGCAAGCCTGCCGCTAGAATCCATCGTACTGGAAACCGATGCACCCGACATTCCGCCGGCATGGTTGGGCAGGAAGCGTAACGAGCCTGCTGAAGTCGCTGCTATAGCTCGTGAAATTGCAGCACTGCGCAAAATGGAAGTGCCGGCATTGCTCACTGCCACGATGACAAACACCAAAGTCGTGCTGCAACGAATGGCTTAGACAATTCTCATCCATAATGGGTAACTGTCAGATCATGCCTGAACTTCCGCAATTCAGCGTACATGTTGGTTTGCAGTCAAACTATCCACAGCTCCTCGCGGATCTGCACTTAACTTTGGCTAGTGGCTATCATTGACTCATTATGTCTAAGTAATATCACATTCCTACAGAAAACCCCTGCCTCATTACATTGCACCCATGCCGGGCGCACACCCTTTGCTTTAGCCGACCTATAGGGATGGCCCTCTTGGAGTACTAGACCTTGCGACTATGGACACTGCATCCTTGTTACCTGGACTCTCGCGGACTGGTTGCGCTTTGGCGTGAGGCGCTTCTGGCACAAGCCGTTCTCGGAGGGAAAACACGTGGATATACCCATCATCCCCAGCTCATTCGCTTCCGTGACTCGCCATCACCCTTGGTATTTATCGCGTCTTATTTACATGCTATTCAAGCAGAAGCCACCCGACGCGGTTACAGTTTTGACATTTGCAAGATTGTTTTTCCCCCAAATAAAGCACATATCCTGGTCAGTCGCGGGCAACTCGAATACGAATGGGAACACCTTGTCGCGAAGTTGCGTATTCGCGATCCTGTTTGGCTCGATAAGTTCATCTCGCTACCTCTGCCCAACCCGCATCCTCTGTTTCAGCTTGTCCCTGGCCCGGTTGCAGAGTGGGAGACCGTGCGCCCCAATCCATCATTCCATCGTTCCATTGGTCGCAGGTAAGGATGGCGCAGGCTGACTCAGAACCTTAAACCTGCCGCTGCCGCCAGCCAGCTTCGATCGCGGGCATTATTGAAATAACCGCCCCAGGTTGGCGTCCAGGTTACGTCGGCAAAGTACATCTTGCGATAGGTTGCACGCAAAGACATCCCGAGTGTTCGCCTGCCCTCGTTGAAACCGTTGTCGTAGGACCAGCCGCGTACATCGTGGGCGAAAGTCATGGATGGCATAAAGTCGACCTGGTCGAGAATGTTCGGGTAGCGCAGACCGGCTTTTAGACGGTAGCCCCATGCGCGTCGCGAGACGTAACCTTCCTGGCTGCACTGCATGCCCGATGAGCCTGGATCACAAACGCCATTCACGGGGCCGATACCGAAGGCGTCCTGCCGGCCATAGCGGCGCACTGCCTGATCCGGCAAGTCGTTCATGTATTTCAACCCAACTTCTGCGGCTAGCGTTGCGTCCTCGGCACCGAGCATAGAATGAAACTTGTCGCTGATGGCAATCTGCGCTTGCGTCACCTTGCGCCTGTCGTAACCATGGAATATGCCGCCCAAAGGTAAAGCGGCGACATCAGCACTCAGAGTGGTTGGAGCACTCGAAACAAAGGGCCTCAGCAATTCTGTTGCATTGAAGACGACAGGTTGATTGGGGCGATAGGTCAATTCACTCGCCACGGTCAAATCGTCACGTTTGGTAGTAAAGGTAAGGCCCAACATGCGAATTCGTTCTGGATACTCGGTGAAGTAGAGTGCATTTTTGCCATCGGGGTCGCCAGGTAAAAATGGGTATGGGCCTGCGCGAGTCGTCTTGATTGCGCTCGCAACTGGTAGCCTACTGTGGTATTCAGCCAAATACACTCCGATATTGCTAGCGAGATCGATAAACTGATGAGTCAATGCCAAACCGAGTTGCCCACTATCGGCGACATCGGGGCTGGATCCGCGTTTGCCGATATAGCCTGCGGCTATAAGCGTGGGGTCGGATAAGGTGGAGGCGGGAGGGGCAACTACAACCCCATTACAGCCGCGCGTAATGTAATCGTAAGTCGAGAAAAAAGTGCCACAGCCATCTATTTCCGTAGGGCGGAATCGAAACTGATAAAAACCTTCAAACGAGGTGTTTTTGCTGACGTCCAGTTTGCCGTAGAGTGACGGGATGGGAATCAGCATTTCCTCGGGCAGTGCACCGGCGCGTCGCACCGCAGGCAGGTCGACAGGATTCAGTGCTGAAATTCCGCCGGTAATAGCCCAACCTGAACCCCAAGGCAGAAACTGGTTGCCGATCCGCACGTTGAACGGCCTGTTCCAAGGCGCAAATGTGCCATGAAGATAGACATCTTGAAACACAGCACCGGAAAATTTGGAACGTTCAGGAAAGCCCGCATCACGCAGAGGACGGTTGGCGGAATAACCGTTTGTAATATTGCCGAAAGCGGGATTGTTTTTTCCGAGCGATGATTCCTGCCAGGCCTTTACTCTGATCGCAAACCCATACTGGCCACGCATGATGTCAGCACCAAGTACGGCCTTGACCACACTTGATACCGTATCGCCTTTGTCGAAGTTCAGGCCGCCGTCATCGGTATTGCTTCCGCCTGCTGCTAAGCCGCCGACGTCGACGCGGCTTGCGTTACCGCTTTGTATCAAACCGGTATCGCGGCTCTTGGTGCGAATGGTGGTGCCATAGGTGATGCCACCATGCGTCGTAACGTCAAAATCTGCAAATTTGATGTCGATCCCATAGGCAAGCGGTTCCGCTAGCGCAAATATGGCTAAGGTACAGCAAACCCTGGCTGCATCTTTTGATATTGAAAACACTACTCATCCTTTAAAATCAGTCAATTAGAACTACTCTGTCTAGAGTATACGTGTGGTTGAATATATATAACTTAAGTTATATGCTGTAAAAGCCGTTTACTCGTTTTTCATGATCTTATTTTTTTGTGTCAACAGGAAAATAATCACGATTCATTGATTTTCATGGCACTCTTGGCGTTGGTGAAATAACCACGGTGGGGATACACCTATTTTTCGTTATCAAATCAAGGGGGTAGTCATGGAAAGTCAAGCAAATTTTTCGTCATTTTCGCTGAGCAATACCTTCAATCAACCGATAAAATTTTTAGGGAGTGTTGAAAAGAACAAGGCCGAACGGCTTCCTTTCTCCATCAGGTTTGCCAAAAATGAGGAAGATATTCTTAAAGCAGTTTCGGTGCGTTATTCGGCCTATGCTCGCCATGTTCCCGATCTGGCTGAAAGATTGATGGAACCGGAGTCCTCGGATTTTGAAGATGGCGTATTGGTGCTGTTGGCGGAATCAAAACTGGACGGCAGGCCGCTAGGTACCATGCGTTTGCAAACCAATCAGATGCGTTCGTTGCAGCTTGAAAGCTCGGTAGAACTGCCTTCGCGATTCAAAGGTTGCGTCTTGGCAGAAGCAAGCCGTCTTGGAGTGACCCAGGAACGAGTCGGGCGTGTCGTAAAAACCCTGTTGTTCAAAGCTTTTTATATGCATTGCCTGAATGTTGGGATTGACTGGATGGTAATTACTGCGCGGTCACCGTTAGATAGGCATTACGAGTCTCTATTATTTGAAGACATTTATCCTGACCGTGGATACATTCCAATGAGCCATGTTGGCGATATCCCGCACCGCGTTTTTGCGCATGAAATTGCGACCGCTGGCCAACGTTGGGCTGAGGTTGCACATCCCTTGTATGATTTATATTTTCATACGCATCATCCGGATATTAATATCGGGCAGAAAACCAAGCTGCCAGCGTTCCTGCAAGATTTAGAGAATATGCGAAAAGTTAATCGCGAGCCGGTTGCACTGTATTCTTAATATTGTTGTTGTGATGGCTATGAGCTGGGGCGCTCGTATGCGCCTCAGCTGAAATCAAAGTTTCTATTAAAGGATAGGGATGGACAAGATTGGTGATCAAGGCTTCGATAAGATCATCCGATCGTTCCTTGAAGGCTTCTCCCTTTATGTGGTTCCGATAGGGATTGCTGTGATGACTCTGGTCACCCTGTTTATTCTGGGGAACCAGTATTCGGTGGACGATGGCGTAAAGTTGACTGTAAACGTCATCAAGGATGAATCTGCGCAAGGGTTATCACCTGCACAGGCTTTGCGGCAATTGGCAGCTACGCAGCCAGAGGAGTATCACGATACCCATTTGGCAGAAGAACCTTTCTGGTTTTCGTTCAAAATACCTGCTAGTGACAGGGATGAACCCATCATTGAATTTCCTTCGCGACATGCCATTGATATCAGTTGCTGGAATGCGGCAACGCTAGTCCCTTTGGGTCAGGCGAGCCGGACTGATACTGTTGGAAGCATTTTTTTAGCGGGTTCTGGGTTTGCTATTGCAGGAGCCCACATGATCAACACCACTCTGCTTTGCCGGGCGCATTTTTCTGGTCCTGCCAGACTCAGTACAACTATCAGGGGGCAAACACATTTTTTAAAAGCTGTTCAGCGGTTTTCCCGCGATTCCGGATTAATTGACGGTGGACTTGGCATTCTTGCGCTTTTTGTGTTCATCACTGCCATTATCAATCGGGAGTGGATTTATGTCCTTTTTGCAGTATGGCTGGTGAGTAATTTGCGACTGGCAGCATTATCGGCCGGATGGGATGTGCAGTGGCTCGGGCAACCAGTTCCAGCGGACTGGTTGCCACTAATGCGTAAGCTGAACATTTCCATATATTATGTATTGACGGTGACTTTGTTTGGTCAGCTTTTCAGTAATGACCTGAAACGTCTCGGTTATCAGTGGTTGAGACGATGGAGCTGGTGGTCTTGCCTTCCAATGCTTGCCGCAGTAGCGCTGTCTTATAGGCATTATTTGCCGCTAATGTGGGTGATGACCGGTATTACCGGTTCAATCATTGTATTTCTTCTCGTACGTATCCTGTTGGTGACGCGCTCCCGGGTGGCAATATGGTTCAGCGTATCACTAGCCATTGCCTTGCTGTCGGGTTTCAGCGAGGTAATCGCTGCGGCACTAAGCATGAAAGGCGCTATCGGTGTTGTTAATAGCGTTACAGCGGCACTTTTTTCCAGTCTGATTGCGGCACTAGCCATCTCACAGCAAATGCGAGATGAAAAAATTGAACGTCGCCGTGCTGAAAATGCCCTGCGCAGCACATACCAGGAGATACCGATTGGACTGTTTACGCTCGACCATGCTGGTTGCATTGTCAGGGCGAACCCGACTCTGGGCGAAATGTTGGGTGATGTAATCCATGATGGCGCTCATTTTTGGGCGGATTATTTTGGGAGTAAAAGCTGGAAGCGGCTGTTAAAAGAAGTACACGCCGGAAGCGCGGTTGAAATGGAGTTGCGCGATATTCATGTTGTAGATGCCGAACAATGGTATCTGATGCGAGCCAAGCGGGTCGGAGATCAAATTGAAGGCTCATTGCAGGATATTTCCGAACGAGTGAAGGCGACCGAAAAGCTAAAATTTCTTGCTGACCACGATTCCTTGACGGGAGCGCTCAACCGCCGTGGCCTGGAGCAGGCACTGTCTCAAACCAGTACTGCAATTACAGCGGATCAAAGCTACTCATTGGCCTACCTTGATCTGGACCGCTTCAAATTGATCAATGATTTGTATGGTCATACGGCGGGGGACGAGGTACTCCGCCAGATATGCAGGCGCATCGAGTCCGAGCTGGCAGGGGGGGGGTATTTTGGGCGTGTTGGTGGTGACGAATTTGTCATCGTGTTTCGCCAGGCTAAGTTAAACGTCGCTGCCGAGTCATGTCGACGCCTGATCGGAGCTATTAAAGACTGTCCATTCCAGATCGCGGACAAGGCTTTCCGTGTCGGCGGTTGCATTGGTCTGGTAGATGTCAGAGCAGATATTGCTGTCCCCGATGCGATCGCCAGTGCTGATCAGGCTTGCCAAGAGGCAAAGAAGGGTAGCGGAAGTCGCTTGATTGTCTATGAACAGGAATCTCCCGCTTTCAACGAACGCGAGCATGAGCTGCACATCCTCAAACTGTTTAGTGTCGATGCGCCACCCGAAGGCTTGTTTCTAGTCATGCAGCCCATTATGTCGCTGCATGCGCCTTACGACGCTTTGAACTTTGAAGTTTTGCTGAGAATGCGCAGGCCCGATAACAGCATCGAGTCGGCAGTGAGAATCATCACTGCAGCTGAGAAGAACGGCCGTATTGCCATGATAGATCGATGGGTTGTCAGGAATGTCCTGGAATGGATTGACACGAATTTCGATGCCCTGAACCGGACACGCTTCGTTTCGGTCAATCTGAGCGGCGGTTCGCTTAACGATGAGCGATTCATCGAAGATATATTTTCCATGGTTGCCGAACATCCACATGCCGTGAGCCGCATCTGCTTTGAAATCACCGAGAGCGTGGCGGTCAGCGACATCGACAATACCCTGCGCTTCGTTAACCGAATCAGGGATTTTGGTGCAAAAGTCGCACTGGATGATTTCGGAGTCGGGTACACCTCGTTTTCATATCTTCACAGCCTGTCTGCCGATGTCCTTAAAATTGATGGTTCGCTGGTTCGCGATGCCCTGGCCCATCCTGCCAACATGTCAATCATCGAAGCCATCGCAAATCTGTCAAGTAATCTCGGCATGTCCAGTATCGCAGAATGGGCTGAAGACCTCGATACCATCAAGGCTATGCAAGAGGTCGGCATTACCTATATTCAGAGTTATGCGATCGCCCGACCACAAATGCCTGAAAGCATTTTGGCAGCGAAATCGTCTGCCGATTTTATCCAGGATCCGTTGATTGAAGAATATGTCAAGAAGTATCTGGCCGGTGGTGCTGACGATTTGCTGATTTGGAGGGGAGATCAGCGAAAGCAGGATATGCACTGAACCCGCTTGAAATTGTGACAAACGTACCCAGATATTGTCGTTGTCCCCAATTTCATTAGTCAGAAAAGGATTTTACGATGAGCCAAACCTCGTCTGCCACCCGCGAAACGCTGGGATTCCAGACCGAAGTGAAGCAGATGCTTCACCTGATGATTCACTCCCTTTATTCAAACCGCGAGATTTTTTTGCGCGAGTTGATCTCTAACGCATCAGATGCCTGTGACAAGCTGCGTTTTGAAGCGCTCGACAATGGGGCCCTGTTCGAGTCAGATGCAGATCTCAGGATACGCATTGAATTCGACAAGGCTGCGCGTACCCTGACCATTACGGACAACGGTATCGGCATGAGCCGTGATGAGGCAATTGCCAATCTGGGCACCATCGCCAAATCTGGAACGCGCGAATTTTTCTCCCAGCTTACCGGCGACCAGAAGCAGGATACAAACCTGATTGGCCAGTTTGGCGTTGGTTTCTACTCCTCGTTTATTGTCGCGGACAAGGTGACGGTGGTTAGCCGCCGTGGCGGGCTGCCTGCTGACCAGGGGGTGAGATGGGAATCGGGCGGCGAGGGTGATTTCACTATTGAAGCGGTCGAACGCCTGGCACGCGGCACCGAGATAACCCTGCATCTGCGCGAGGAACAGGACGATTTGTTGTCAGGTTGGAAGCTGCGTTCTCTTGTTCGTAAATATTCGGATCACATCGCCCAGTCCATTGTGATGAAGCAGGAAAAATGGGACGAAGAGAAAAAAGAACAGGTCATCACCGAAGAGGATGAGACGGTCAACAAGGCCAGCGCTCTGTGGGCCCGGCCAAAGAATGAGATTACCGAAGAACAGTATCGCGAGTTCTACAAGCACGTCGGTCATGACTTCGAGGATCCGCTGGCGTGGACCCATGCCCGCGTCGAAGGGCGCAGCGAATATACGCAGTTGCTCTATATCCCGGCGCATGCGCAGTTTGATCTTTACGACCGCAACCAGCGTCACGGCATCAAGCTCTACGTCAAGCGCGTCTTCATCATGGACGATGCCGAGCAACTGTTGCCGGCCTATTTGCGTTTCGTGCGCGGGGTGGTCGATTCGAGCGACCTGCCGCTCAATGTCTCGCGCGAGATATTGCAGGAGAGCAAGGACATCGAGGCAATCCGCAGTGGCTGCACCAAGAAGGTTCTCGCATTGCTCGAGGATATCGCTGCCAACGATGCAGAGAAGTACAAGTTGTTCTGGCAGGCTTTCGGCCGCGTACTCAAGGAGGGTGTTGCCGAAGATCAGGTCAACGGCGAAAAGGTCGCTGGCCTGTTGCGCTTTGCCTCGACCCATGCTGATACGGCAGAGGAAAGCGCTTCACTGGCCGACTACATCGCACGCATGAAGGAAGGCCAGGAAAAAATCTATTACGTTACGGCTGAAAGCTTCAATGCCGCAAAGAACAGCCCGCATCTGGAAATATTCCGCAAGAAGGGCATTGAGGTGTTGTTGCTGAGCGACCGGGTGGACGAATGGGTGGTAACACACCTGCATGAGTTCAGCGGCAAGGCACTGGTTTCGGTAGCGAAGGGTGGTCTCGATCTGGGCAAGCTTGAAGATGAAGCCGAGAAGCAGGAGCAGGAACGCGAGTCTGGCGAGTTCAAGGATTTGCTTGAGAAAATTAAGAAATCGCTGGGTGATCGAGTGAAAGAGGTGCGCGTCTCAAACCGGCTCACCGATTCACCGGCCTGCCTGGTGGCCGACGAACACGACGTTTCCGGTAACCTGGCGCGCATTCTCAAAGCCGCAGGGCAAAGTGCGCCGATAAGTGCCCCCAATCTGGAGATCAATCCCAAGCACCCCGTGGTTTTGCGCATGCGCTACGAAGAAGGGAAGTTTGATGACTGGGCGGCGGTATTGTTCGATCAGGCCCTGCTCGCCGAAGGTGGTCAGCTCGATGACCCGGCAACCTTCGTCAAGCGTATCAATGACCTGATGCTGGCCATGTCGCTCACGAGTTAACGCGCATGGTCACCAGCGCCACCCGCTGAACGACCCCCACCCCATACCCCGCCCCGGGGCGGGGTATGGGCAACGCTGCAATTGGCTTCCTTGTCGAAGGCGATGCGGTATAGAGTTACGAAAACGATACCCAACAGACAACTTAAAACCATGCCTGTCATGGTCGCGATTACCAGGGAAATGCGTTGTTGTGACGCTATCCCAACCCGGCCCGGCGCAGGCTGACCATTGGCTGAAGGCGGCATCTCGGCTATAGTGCCGCGATGAATAAAATCGCTGAATCGGCATTACCCTTGGAGCATCGTCTCACTCTGGTTGAGGTGATGGACGCTCTCGTCACCAGTGGTCATGTGGCCGCTGATGTCGGTGAAAAATTCAAGCTGGAGCGCCGCTACTACAGGGGAGATTCCCATCCGCTGTCCATCATTGCCGAACAGCGCTGGAAATCCTTGAAGCCACCGCAGAAGACGCTTGATCTTGAGACACTGACGCAGTGGCTCGCCGAATGGGCCAACATGGCTTACTTCCACGTCGACCCGCTCAAGATCAATTTCTCGGCGGTGACCGAGGTGATGAGCAGCGCTTATGCCGTGCGCTTCCGCATACTGCCGGTAGAAGTGCTGCAGGACGAAGTGGTGATTGCCACGGCCGAACCTTTTCAGCGTGGATGGGAGTCGGAACTCAAGTCGATTCTGCGCAACAAGGATATCCGCCGCGTCATCGCCAATCCAAACGATATCGCACGCTATCAGGTCGAGTTCTACAACCTCGCCAAGTCGATCAAGGGTGCTGCCAGCAGGGCCGAGTCTGGCAGTGGCACCAGCAACTTCGAGCAGTTGGTTGAACTTGGTAAAACCAACAAGCAATTCGATGCCAACGACCAGCACATAGTGCGCATTGTCGACTGGCTTTGGCAGTATGCCTTTGACCAGCGGGCTTCGGATATTCATGTCGAACCTAGGCGTGAACTAGGTGTTGTCCGTTTTCGCATTGATGGCGTGCTGCATCAGGTCTATCAGATACCGATTTCTGTACTGAATGCGATGACCAGCCGCATCAAGATTCTTGGCCGCATGGATGTGGTCGAGCGGCGTCGCCCGCAGGATGGCCGCATCAAGACACGAACTCCGGATGGGCAGGAAGTGGAGTTGCGCCTATCGACTCTGCCAACGGCCTTCGGCGAAAAACTGGTGATGCGGATTTTCGATCCCGAAGTACTGGTGAAGGATTTTACAGACCTCGGATTTGGCGATGATGACCTTGTGCGTTGGCGGCAAATGACAGCGCAACCCAATGGCATCATCCTGGTTACAGGCCCGACTGGCTCAGGCAAAACTACTACGCTGTACACAACGCTCAAGCAACTCGCCACCGAGGACGTGAATGTGTGCACGCTCGAAGACCCGATCGAAATGGTCGAGGCCTCCTTCAACCAGGTGCAGGTGCAGGTCGATATCGGCATGGGCTTTGCCGAAGGGATACGCGCCCTGATGCGGCAGGATCCGGACATCATCATGGTCGGCGAAATCCGCGATCTCGAAACCGCCAACATGGCGATCCAGGCCGCGCTGACCGGCCACCTGGTATTGTCGACTTTGCACACCAATGACGCGCCGACGGCGATCACGCGCCTGCTCGATCTTGGTGTTCCCTATTATCTGATACAGGCCACCGTACTCGGCGTCATGGCACAACGTCTGATACGCACGCTATGTCCGAAGTGCAAGCAGCCGGCCGGTTTGCGCGAGGAAGACGAGATTGCCTGGAACGCCATGGTGGCGCCGTGGAAATCAGCCAGGCCGGCGACGCTGTATCGTCCGGTCGGCTGCCTCGACTGCCGCCGTACCGGCTATCAGGGTCGAATGGGACTCTACGAAGTGTTTTCGATGACGCCTGAAATTCGCAAGCGCATTGATGAACGTACGGACCTTGCCGCCATCCGCGAACAGGCACTGCGCGATGGCATGAAACCGCTGCGCATTTCCGGTGCAAGAAAGGTCGCCGCCGGCCTCACCACCATCGAGGAAGTGCTCAAGGTCACGCCCTCGTAAGAGGACTCAATACTGCTCTGGTTTTGCCGCGTGAGTCCGGATGGTAACGCGCCTTCAAGCTTGGACTATGAGCTTTTTACGGGCATCAGGACTTATGATTAACATTGTTCATTGCAACGCACAATGCCTCTGTCTTTAGGTTTGTAGCGAGTGAATAGACACCTACAGTGCCCCTAATCGGCCACTGGACCTAACGCTGGCGAGAAATGATTAATCACGATGTACCCGCCAAACTTCCCGAACCTGCCACTCGCCTAACAATACTTGCTTGGTATGCCCCGTCAAAGGAAAACGCAATCATGAAATACTATCTGCTGCCAGCCGCTATCTTAATCTTTGCGACGAACGTCAATGCCTCATGTGGTTCAGCATTCTGCGCTGTCAATACAAACTGGGATACTCAGGGGCTTACCAATAATGAAGGGCTACGGCTAGATCTACGCTATTCCTACGCCAAGGCTGACAAGCTTCGCGCCGGCTCAACGAGAATCACCCCGGAAGCGCCAAGTGGCAGCGATGAGGAGATTGAGAACAAGCGTACTATCAATCAGGTACTCAATCTCGATGCCGACTACACGATCAATGAGCGCTGGAATATTGCGCTTGGCCTGCCGATGGTGATTCGCAACCATGCACACACCTTTGATTCTTCGGTCAGTGGTCCGTTTGAGCAGCGAGCAAAATTTACCGAACTAGGCGATATCCGGGTGGTTGGTAGATATAAATTCAGCTTGGGCAACCATCATTCGGGTAGCGGCTTTCGCTTTGGGCTCAAATTGCCGACTGGTGCTGTCAACAAGACCATGACACCTCCCGATCCCAGCGGCGACCCCACCAACCCGACGATTCCTCATCCGCTGGACCGCGCTTCCCAGCCGGGAACAGGTAGCGCCGACGCGATTCTTGGCGCTTATTATTACGAAAAGCAACCAGACAGTGATTGGGGATGGTTTGCTAACGGTCAACTGCAATCTGCTATCGATACGCGAGACCATTTCCGGCCGGGGAACGAACTGAGTTTTGATCTGGGCACGCACTATGCGATAACGCAATCCATGACAGCATTGTTGCAGTTAAACACTCAGCACCGGGAGCGGGACGGCGGAATCAATGCTAATCCGGCATCGGGCGGATATTCAATAAGTTTGAGCCCCGGCTTGAGCTATGGGTTGAATCCGCAAACGCAACTGTATGGAGTTGTGCAAGTCGCCCTGAAGCAATACGCAAATACAGATCCTGCGGTTTCAGGATCAGGGCAGTTGACGGCACCGTGGTCGTTTTCCGTGGGAATCAACCACCACTATTGAGTGGGCTGCTCAGGCATCGGAGTTAATAACACAAGAAGCGGCACCGCAAGCCATGCCTTTTGTCATAGAAGTTAACGACCAGTTATAACCGTAATTCATGACCGGCAGTTCAAGTATCACGCTATTCGACGCGATAAATGGCCGGCGTTGGCCGGTAAGGTGAAAGCGTCAGCGTCTGCTTCGTAGCATTCCCCATAGTAGAAATTGGGATTGGCTGAGCGGCTGAGCGGCTGCATGTGAGATTACCAGCCTCTATGGGCACTTCGGAGGCATTGGCGATTTCTGGAATTATGCAGGAATCAATGCAAATCTACCGCATCACGAAATGCCAAAACAACATCAATAACGAATTGCGGGTGGCTCTTTTTATTTGTTCAATTGCCGCATTGCCCGCTCCAGTCCGGCCAGCGTGAGCGGGAACATGCGTTTGCCCATGATGTCGTCGATCAAGGCGATTGACTGGCGGTATTCCCACAGGCGTTCCGGTTCGGGGTTGAGCCAGGCTGCCGAGGGGTAATGATCCAGTAGTCGTTGCAGCCACAACGCGCCGGGTTCCGCGTTGCTGTATTCGATGGAGCCGTTGGGGTGGGTGATTTCCCACGGACTCATGGTGGCGTCGCCGACAAAGATGATTTTGTAGTCGTGACCGAACTTGTGCATGACATCCCACAGAGGAAATTTCTCGGACCAGCGCAGGTGATTATTGCGCCAGACGAAGTCGTATACGCAGTTGTGGAAATAGAAATATTCCATATGCTTGAACTCGGACTTGGCTGCCGAAAACAATTCCTCGCAGACCTTGATATGGTCGTCCATCGAACCGCCGACATCGAGAAACAGCAAGACCTTGATCTTGTTGTGGCGCTCGGGTCGCATGCGCAGGTCGAGCCAGCCGGCGTTCTTCGCCGTGTCGCGGATGGTGCCGTCGAGATCGAGTTCTTCGGCCGCACCCTCGCGCGCAAAACGGCGCAGACGGCGCAAGGCCACCTTGATGTTGCGCGTGCCAAGTTCGACCGAATCGTCGAGATTGCGGAATTCGCGTTGCTGCCATACCTTCACCGCACTGCGGTTTTGCGACTTGCCGCCGACGCGGATGCCTTCCGGGTGGTAACCGCTATTGCCGAAGGGGCTGGTGCCGCCGGTGCCGATCCACTTGCTGCCGCCGTGATGGGCTTCCTTCTGTTCCTCAAGCCGCTTGGCAAATTCTTCCATGAGCTTGTCCCAACCGAGTTTTTCGAGGGCGTTTTTTTCTTCCGGCGTGAGATGTTTTTGCGCCACCGCCTTCAGCCACTCTTCCGGCAGATCGACTTCAAGGCCGGGTAGGGTGGTTATGCCTTTGAAGTACTCGCCAAAGGCCTGGTCGTACTTGTCGTAGTTCGCTTCGTTCTTGATCAGGCAGGTGCGCGACAGGTAGTAGAAGTCATCGATGCTGTGCCCGCCGACACGCTCCTGCAGCGCCTCGATCAAGGTCAAATATTCGCGCGTCGATACCGGCAACTTGCGCTGTTTGAGATGAAGAAAGAAATCGATCAGCACGGCATTTCCCGGTTACCAGGATTCCATCACGGAAACTTCAGCGGCCCTGTGCCGCCATGAACACCAGGCGCTCGAACAGATGCACATCCTGCTCATTCTTGAGCAGGGCGCCATGCATTGGGGGAATCACGATCTTGCGATCGGTGGAGCGCAGCGCTTCCGGGGGGATGTCCTCGGCCATCAGCAGCTTGAGCCAGTCGATCAGTTCCGAAGTCGAGGGCTTCTTCTTCAGCCCGGGCACACTGCGCAGATTGAAAAACACTTCCAGCGCTTCACGCAGCAGCGTCTTTTTGATGTCCGGGAAATGCACATTGACGATCCTGGTCATCGTTTCCTTGTCGGGGAAACGGATGTAATGGAAAAAGCAGCGGCGCAGGAAGGCGTCGGGCAGTTCCTTTTCATTGTTGGATGTGATGAAGACCAGCGGCCGTTGTTTGGCACGTATGGTCCTTTGCGTTTCATAGACATGGAACTCCATGCGGTCGAGTTCGCGCAGCAGGTCGTTCGGAAACTCGATGTCGGCCTTGTCGACTTCGTCGATCAGGATGACGTTTTGCGTGTCGGCCTCGAAAGCCTGCCACAGCACGCCGGGCACGATGTAGTTGGCAATGTCCTTGACCCTGTTGTCGCCGAGTTGCGAGTCGCGCAGGCGCGATACCGCGTCGTACTCGTAGAGGCCTTGTTGCGCCTTGGTGGTGGATTTGATGTGCCATTGCAGCAGCGGCAGGTTCAGCGCGGCGGCGACTTCCTCCGCGAGCATGGTCTTGCCGGTGCCGGGTTCGCCCTTGATGAGCAGCGGGCGTTGCAAAGTAATGGCGGCATTGACTGCCATCATGAGATCGGGTGTGGCGATATAAGTTGAACTGCCGGTGAATTCCATGGCGGGCTGAGCGGTAATGATTAGTGAGAGGCAATTATCACCCGAAAACACCAGGTCATTGAAGTTGCTGCCATGGCAGGTTTCGAAATGGTGTTCTTATGATGTTGGTCAACTACTGTAAAAACCCACACCACTATGAGTGGTGTTACGGTGAGATAAGTCAGCTTGGTTCAGGGGCGTATAGGGGCTTATCAGGTAAAATTACTAGTTCGCGAAGGTGGCGGAATTGGTAGACGCACTGGATTTAGGTTCCAGCGGGGAAACCTGTAAGGGTTCGAGTCCCTTCCTTCGCACCATATCAACCACCACTGCACTTAAAAACAGCCTTTCGGGAAATTCTATGCAGACTCAGGAACAAATTGCCGCGCCCAGCGCGCTGGAGCGCCGTATCGATGTCATTGTCGCCCTTGCCGATGTTGAACGCGAAGTCGAACAACGCCTCAAGAAAATGTCGAAGACGGTCAAGATGGCCGGCTTCCGCCCCGGCAAGGTGCCATTCAAAATGGTGGCCCAGACCTATGGTGAGCAGACGCGTTCCGAAGCTATCGGGGCGGCGCTGGATCGTGCCTTCGGCGAGAAAGTGCGCGAGCAGAAACTGCGTGTTGCCGGCTATCCGCGCATTGAGCCGAAACCGGCTGCGAATGACAGTCAGCTCGAATTCTCCGCCGTTTTCGAAGTCTATCCGGACGTGGTGCTGGGTGATATTTCGGCGCGTGAAATCGAGAAACAGACGCTGGTCGTCGGTGATGCGGAAGTCGACAAGACTATCGATGCATTGCGCAAGCAGCGCGTGTCTTACGCTGCCGCCGCGCGACCGGCGCAGAAAGAAGACCGCGTGGTCATTGATTTTCTCGGCCGCGTTGACGGAACCGAATTCGAGGGTGGCAAGGCCGACGACTTTTCGATAATTCTCGGTGCCGGGCACATGCTGCCTGATTTTGAAAAGGGCGTGGAAGGCATAGTCGCGGGCGAGAAGCGCTCCATCGAAGTGAGCTTTCCCGAAAACTACAACGCCAAGAATCTGGCCGGCAAGACCGCGCAGTTCGAGATCACCTGCAAGAGCGTCGAAGCGCCGCAACTGCCTGAGATCGATGTGGAATTCGCAAAACAGCTCGGCGTCGCCGATGGCGATGTGGCGACAATGCGAGGCGAAGTGCGGGCCAATCTGGAGCGTGAAGTCAACAAGCGTCTGCAGCAGAAGGTCAAGGCCAGCGTGATGGAAATCCTGCTCGACGTGACGCCGGTCGACGTGCCGAAATCGCTGATCGAATCGGAATCGCGCCAGATGGCGGAGCAAATGGTGCGCGACATGGAAGCCCGCGGCATGCCGGCCAAGGGCATGCCGCCGCTCGATCCTTCCCTGTTTGCCGATTCGGCCACCCGTCGCGTCAAGCTCGGCCTGATTTTTGCGGAACTGGTCAAGGCCAGGGAACTGCACGCCAAACCGGAGCAGGTCAAGGCCGTGGTGGAAGACTTTTCTGCAACCTTCGAGGATCCCGGGGAAGTGGTACGCTGGTATTACTCCCAGCCGCAGCGACTGGCCGAGGCCGAGGCGCTGGCGGTTGAGAACAATGTTGTGGAATGGGTACTGGCAACGGCCAAAGTCAAGGAAGTGCCGGCAGTCTTTGACGAGTTGATGGGCAATGCGGCATGATGCTGCCAATGTGCAAGCGTAGCAATACTGACAGGGAATCGACATGAACCAGCAACTAGATTGGGATCCCCAGAACCTCGGCATGGTGCCGATGGTGATTGAAACCAGCGGCCGGGGCGAACGTGCCTACGATATCTATTCGCGGCTGCTGAAGGAGCGGGTGGTGTTTCTGGTCGGCCCGGTGAATGATGCGACGGCCAACCTCGTCGTGGCGCAATTGCTGTTCCTTGAATCGGAAAACCCGGACAAGGATATTTCCTTCTATATCAACTCGCCGGGCGGGTCGGTGACGGCCGGGCTCGCCATCTACGACACCATGCAATTTGTCAAGCCGGATGTGTCGACGCTGTGCGTTGGTCAGGCTGCGTCGATGGGGGCTTTCCTGCTCGCCGCGGGCGCCAGGGGCAAGCGTTTTGCGTTGCCCAACGCACGCCTGATGATTCATCAGCCGTCGGGCGGATCGCAGGGGCAGGCTTCGGATATCGAAATTCAGGCGCGCGAGATTCTGTATCTGCGCGAGCGGCTGAACGGTCTTCTGGCCTCGCACACTGGTCAGCCGATCGAGCGCATCGCCAAGGATACGGATCGCGACAATTTCCTTTCCGCGGAAGCAGCCGTTGAATATGGCCTGATTGACAAGGTGCTGAGCAACCGCGCGGGCGTTGCGTAAATATTCGGTTGTCGAAACCAAGAGAACTGAGCGGAGAACACCATGACGGATAAGAAGGCAAGTACCGAGAAATTGCTCTACTGCTCCTTCTGCGGCAAGAGCCAGCATGAAGTAAAGAAACTTATCGCCGGGCCGTCGGTGTTCATCTGTGATGAATGCATTGAGCTCTGTAATGACATCATTCGTGACGAAATAAATGCCGATTCGGGTGGTAAGCCGGTGCGTGATCTGCCAACACCGAGCGAAATCTTCAGCATGCTCGATCAGTATGTGATCGGCCAGATGAAGGCCAAGCGCATCCTTTCGGTGGCGGTGTACAACCACTACAAGCGTTTGCGCCACCAGCAGAAGGGCAATACCGACGTTGAGCTGTCAAAGAGCAACATCCTGCTCATCGGTCCGACCGGTTCAGGCAAGACACTGCTCGCGCAGACTTTGGCGCGCCTGCTCAATGTTCCCTTCGTGATGGCTGATGCGACGACGCTCACAGAAGCCGGCTACGTTGGCGAAGATGTCGAGAACATTATCCAGAAGCTGCTGCAGAAGTGCGACTATGATGTTGAAAAAGCGCAGCAGGGCATTGTGTATATTGATGAAATCGACAAGATCTCGCGCAAATCGGACAACCCATCGATCACACGCGATGTGTCGGGGGAGGGTGTACAGCAGGCGTTGCTGAAGCTGATCGAAGGCACCATGGCATCCGTGCCGCCGCAGGGTGGGCGCAAGCATCCGAACCAGGATTTCGTCCAGATTGATACCACCAACATCCTTTTTATATGCGGCGGTGCTTTTAGTGGTCTCGACAACGTTATCCGCAATCGTTCAGAAAAAGCCGGCATGGGCTTTGTCGCCGAAGTGCGCAGCAAGGACAACAAGGACGTGACGGAAACACTGATGGGTGTTGAACCTGAAGATCTTGTCAAATTTGGTCTGATTCCGGAATTCGTCGGTCGTCTTCCGGTAATTGCAACGCTTCAGGAACTCGACGAAGATGCTCTGATTAAAATTCTGGTCGAACCCAAAAATGCACTCATCAAGCAATACGAGAAACTGTTCTCGATGGAAAGCGTAGAACTTGAAATACGTCCCAGCGCGTTGCAGGCCATAGCGAAGAAGGCATTGAAACGCAAGACGGGCGCGCGCGGATTACGCTCAATTCTCGAAAATTCGCTGCTGGATACAATGTATGAGCTGCCGACACAGGAAAACGTGACCAAAGTGGTGATTGATGAAGGCGTGATTGAGGGTAATAACAAACCTATCCTGATCTACGCCGACCAACCCAAGGTTTCCGCCTCGAACTAGCTCGAATTAACAAACCTGTCTGCAGGCAGGGTTGATTAAACCCTGAGTGTCCCCATTTGCAGGCTGTAACCCATATAAAAGGATTAGCCATGTCAGGCGAACTCGACCTACCCCAAGAAAAGCTTCAACTGCCTCTTCTCCCCCTGCGGGACGTAGTGGTATTTCCACACATGGTTATCCCGCTCTTCGTCGGCCGCCCCAAGTCGATCAAGGCGCTTGAGATGGCGATGGAGTCAGGCAAGAGCATTTTGCTGGTAGCGCAAAAATCGGCCGCCAAGGACGAGCCGGATACCAGCGATCTATATCAGATCGGCTGCGTTTCCAATATCCTGCAAATGCTCAAGTTGCCTGACGGCACAGTCAAAGTGCTGGTCGAAGGTGTGCAGCGCGCCAGACTGGAGGCTGTGACAGATGACGGAACCGTGTTCATCGCCGATGTAACACCTGTGCAAACCGATGAGGAGGGCGGACATGAAGTCGAAGCCATGCGCCGAGCCATACTGTCGCAATTCGATCAGTACGTAAAACTGAACAAAAAAATACCGCCGGAAATATTGACCTCGCTGGCCGGGATTGAAGAAGCCGGCCGCCTGGCCGATACCATTGCCGCACATCTGCCGCTGAAGCTCGAACTCAAGCAGGAAGTGCTGGAGTTGTTCGATGTTGCTGATCGTCTCGATAAATTGCTTGGCCAGCTCGAAACCGAACTCGACATCCTGCAGGTGGAAAAGCGCATCCGGGGCCGCGTCAAGAGACAGATGGAGAAGAGCCAGCGCGAGTACTACCTCAACGAACAGGTCAAGGCTATCCAGAAAGAACTCGGCGAGGGCGAAGGTGGCGCTGACCTTGACGAGATGGAAAAGAAGATAAAAACCTCGGGCATGAGCAAGGAAGCCATGACCAAGGTCGAGTCCGAACTGAAGAAACTCAAAATGATGTCGCCCATGTCCGCCGAAGCCTCCGTGGTACGTAACTACATCGAGACGCTTCTTGGCTTGCCATGGAAGAAAAAGTCGCGCATTTCCAGGGACATTGCTGCTGCCGAGAAAATTCTCGACAAGGATCATTACGGCTTGGAAAAGGTCAAGGAACGCATCGTCGAATACCTTGCCGTGCAGCAGCGTGTTGACAAACTCAAGGCGCCGATCTTGTGCCTTGTTGGCCCACCCGGCGTGGGCAAGACCTCGCTCGGCCAGTCGATCGCCAGGGCCACCAACCGCAAGTTCATCCGCATGGCGCTAGGTGGTGTGCGCGACGAAGCAGAGATTCGTGGCCATCGCCGAACCTACATTGGTTCCATGCCTGGCAAGATTCTGCAGAGCATGAGCAAGGGCGGCGTCAAGAACCCGCTGTTCCTGCTCGACGAAGTCGACAAGATGGGCCAGGACTTCCGCGGTGATCCGTCGTCAGCACTGTTGGAAGTCCTTGATCCGGAGCAGAACCATACTTTTCAGGATCACTATGTCGAGGTCGATTTCGATCTTTCCGACGTCATGTTTGTCGCCACAGCCAACACGCTCAATATTCCCGCGGCGCTGCTTGACCGCATGGAAGTGATTCGCCTCTCGGGTTACACCGAGGACGAGAAGGTCAACATCGCACAGCGTTATCTGCTGGCCAAACAGATGAAAACCAATGGCGTCAAGCGCGATGAGTTGACCATCACCGAGGATGCCATTCGCGACATCGTGCGCTACTACACGCGCGAAGCCGGCGTGCGCGCCCTAGAGCGCGACTTGTCAAAAATCTGCCGCAAGGTGGTCAAGGCGCTGGTAGTCAGGCCGCGCAAGAACAAGATAATCATCAATGCCAAGAACCTCGACAAGTACCTCGGTGTGCGCCGCTATAGCTTTGGCGTGGCAGAAAAGGAAAACCAGGTAGGTCAGGTAACGGGTCTGGCCTGGACCGAAGTTGGCGGCGAGTTGCTCACCATTGAAGCCGTTGTGCTACCCGGCAAGGGCAATACCATGACTACCGGCAAGCTCGGTGAGGTGATGCAGGAGTCGATCAAGGCAGCGCTCTCTGTAGTGAGAAAGCGCTCCAAGTCGCTCGGCATCAAGGACGATTTTTACCAGAGCAACGACCTTCACATCCACCTGCCCGAAGGCGCGACACCAAAGGATGGGCCGTCTGCGGGTATCGCCATCTGCACGGCACTCACCTCGGCACTGACTGGCATCCCGGTGCGCGCCGACGTGGCAATGACAGGTGAAATTACGCTGCGCGGCGAAGTGCTGCCCATCGGTGGCCTGAAGGAAAAACTACTTGCTGCCGTGCGCGGTGGGATTCGCCTTGCCCTGATTCCGGAAGAGAACGTGAAGGACCTCGTCGAGATTCCGGACACGATCAAGAGCAAGATAGAGATTCAACCGGTCAAGTGGATCGACAAGGTGTTGGAAATCGCGCTGGAACGCGCACCTGCGCCGCTGTCCGACGAACCTGTCGCCGCTAAAACTCCGGCAGAACCGGTAGCCACGGCACCAGCAGAAACCACAGGCGGACTGCACTAAACGTTACACCGTAGTAATCACAAAGACAAACGCCGCCCGTGGGCGGCGTTTGTCTTTGGTGCGCTTGGGAGGTTACTGCAGTTTCGCTGCCGACAGGATATCTGGAAGGTAGTAAGTTGACTACCCTTCCAGCATGCGTGCTTTTACCGTTTTGCCTTTGACCTTGCCCGAAGACAGTTTGCGCACTGCCTCATGCGCGATGCTGCGTGCAACAGCAATGTAAGTGGATTGATCGGTCACTGTAATCTTGCCGACCTGTTCCCGCGTAAATCCGGCTTCGCCAGTCAGCGCACCGAGCACATCGCCCGGGCGGATTTTTTCCTTGCGACCGCCCAACATGAGCAGTGTCACCATCGGCGGTACCAGTGGAGCATTGTTTCCGTTTTGCAGCGAGCCGAGGGTGTGCCACTCCGGTTCCATGTCCATCATGGTTGCAATGGTGGCAATCCGTCGTTTGTCAGCCGGACTGCACAGGTTCAGCGCCCAGCCGTCCTGATCGGCGCGGCCGGTACGGCCGATGCGATGAACATAGATTTCAGGGTCCGGCGTCACATCAACATTGATAACCGCTTCGAGCTGTGCGATATCGAGGCCGCGCGCGGCTACATCAGTAGCCACCAGCACCGAACAACTGCGGTTGGCAAACTGGATCAGCACCTGATCGCGTTCGCGTTGCTCCAGATCGCCATTCAGCGTCAGTGCCTGAAAGCCCTCTGCATGGAGTGCTGCGAGCAAGTCACGGCACTGTTGCTTGGTATTGCAAAAGGCAAGTGTGCTGACCGGGCGATAATGCTTGAGCAGGGTGCCGACCGCCTGCAAACGCTCTTCATGCTTGACCTCGTAGAAGCGCTGCCGGATTTTGCTGCCTTCGTGTTTTTCAAGAAGTTTTACTTCCAGTGGCTTGCGCAGGAATTGGCTCGCCAACCGCTCGATGCCGGCGGGAAATGTGGCAGAGAAGAGCAGTGTCTGGCGCTGGGCTGGACATTGTTTGACGACGGTGGCGATATCGTCGTAAAACCCCATGTCCAGCATGCGGTCGGCTTCGTCGAGTACCAGCGTGTTGAGCGCATCCAGCTTCAGGCTGCCGCGTTGCAGATGATCCATGATGCGCCCCGGTGTACCAACAACGATGTGCGCGCCGTGCTCCAGACTGGATATCTGCGGGCGCATGGTGGTGCCGCCACACAAGGTCAATATCTTGATGTTGTCCGCAGAACGCGCCAAACGACGAATCTCCTGCGTGACCTGATCCGCCAACTCTCGGGTTGGGCACAGCACCATGGCTTGCACGCCAAAGTGACGCGGATTCAGTTTGGTGAGCAAGGCTAATGCGAATGCGGCTGTCTTGCCACTGCCGGTTTTGGCTTGCGCAATCAGGTCGTGCCCGGCAAGCGCAATCGGCAGACTTGCTGCCTGGATCGGCGTCATCGTGAGATAACTGAGCTGCTGCAGGTTCGTCAGCATGGCAGGCGAGAGCGGCAGTTCGTTGAAAGAGGATTCTTCTGACATGCGTTTATTAACCGTTGCGCTTGCGCGCTGTAGTAGGCCTTCCTCGCTGCATCGCTCGTTGGTAACGACTCTCCGGCTCCTTGTTTTTCGGCATCAGAAGATTCCTGCCTGCACCCTGCGCGGATGACCGGTGTGCCGCTATTGCTTCGCTTAACTCTTTCTCTGTCAACAGCACAGCCGCACATTCAATAACCGGCTCGTACGCGTAAAGGGCTTCCTTGATGCCGGCAATGAGCGCAGGGGTATCGGTTTTTCGACGTTGGCTCGCCATGATTTTTTGCGCATCCGGCGTTAGCGTGTAGCGGCCATCCTCTTCACGAATCAAACCGTGAGTCGAGAGCTGATGAAATGCATCTCCCAAATCCGATTTGTAAGGGATGGCACCATGACTCAGATCGGCTGCAGCCATGATTTCAGAAAGCTCGGCCGGCCGTCGCTTTGAGGCAAGCGCCAAAGTCGCCAAAAGAAATGCATCGACATCGCGTACTGGTTGCATTGGATAACCTTTGATTACTTACTGTGCAAGAACCGGCCGACACCAAATGCAAATAGTCGATGAGGTGATAACCAGGCGTTGCCGGCAGTTGATAGACATGAGGAGGAGGGCGCTGTTAGCACAAAGGAGAGCCACCGCATCAGCTGCGGCCCCCGGCTTAGCCCTGTTCAGTGCTGTTTGCGCGCTAAAGCGGCCTTGATGTAGGCGATGAACAACGGATGCCCCACGCGCGGGTTTGAGGTGAACTCGGGGTGGAACTGGACACCGACGAACCAGGGGTGCTGTTCCTGAGAGAGTTCCATCATTTCAGGCAGA
The DNA here is from genome assembly GCA_049276455.1 of Georgfuchsia sp. Taxonomy (GTDB): domain Bacteria; phylum Pseudomonadota; class Gammaproteobacteria; order Burkholderiales; family Rhodocyclaceae; genus Georgfuchsia. The sequence continues at coordinate 33,784 of JBASWL010000056.1, forward strand.
TTCTCACTGGGCGTGCGCGCTGAAATGATCATGCCAGCGGCTTCGAGTTTGGGTACGTAGGTATTATTGACCTCATAACGGTGGCGGTGGCGTTCGTTGACTTCCTGGCCGTAGAATTCTGCCGCCATGGTGCCGGCCCTGACCGGACAACGTTGTGCGCCGAGACGCATGGTACCGCCGAGGTCGGAGTTTTCGTCACGGCGCTCGATCTTGCCTTCGCGGTCCATCCATTCGTTGATCAATGCCACGACCGGATGCGGCGTATCGGGATCGAGTTCGGTGCTGTGCGCGCCTGCCAAGCCAGCGACATTGCGCGCATATTCAATCACTGCAAGCTGCATGCCGAGGCAGATGCCGAGATAGGGCACCTTGTTTTCTCGAGCGTAGCGGATTGCTGCAATCTTGCCTTCGGTGCCACGTCGGCCGAAGCCGCCCGGCACCAGAACCGCATCCATCTCTTTCAGCGCAGCACAACCGCCAAGCTCGATTTCTTCCGAATCGACATAGTGAATCCTGACCTTGCAACTGGTGTGCATACCGGCATGAAACAGAGCCTCAGTGAGGGACTTGTAGGATTCGGTGAGATCAACATACTTGCCGACGAAGGCAACATTCACCTCATATTCGGGGTTTCCCAGTGCGGTGACCAGTTTGTCCCACACTCTGAGGTCGGCAGCACGAGCCAGAATATTCAGCTTGTGGCAGACGATCTCGTCCAGCATCTGGTCATGCAGCATGGCCGGGATCTTGTATATGCTGTCTGCATCTACAACAGAGATCACCGCGTTTGGTTGCACGTTGGTGAACAGTGCAATCTTGCGCTTTTCATCTTCCGGTACGAGTCTGTCTGCGCGGCAAAGCAATACATCAGGTTGAATACCGATCTCACGCAGTTCCTTTACCGAGTGCTGGGTCGGCTTGGTCTTCAGTTCACCAGCAGTGGGAAGGTAGGGTAGCAGTGTGAGATGGATGTAACAGGCATTGCTGGGGCCTTCCTCAAATCCGATCTGGCGGATCGCTTCAAGAAAGGGCAGGGATTCGATATCGCCTACTGTGCCGCCGACTTCGATGATTGCCACGTCTGCGCCTTCGGCGCCGCGCCGGATAAATAGCTTGATTTCATCGGTGATGTGCGGGATCACCTGCACGGTCTTGCCGAGGTATTCGCCGCGTCTTTCCTTCTTGATCACCGACTCGTAGATCTGACCGGTAGTGAAGTTGTTGCGTTTGCCCATCTTGGCACTGGTGAAGCGCTCGTAATGGCCAAGATCGAGATCGGTTTCAGCCCCGTCTTCCGTAACAAATACTTCGCCGTGCTGGAACGGGCTCATGGTTCCCGGGTCGACGTTGATGTAGGGATCGAGCTTGAGGTGGGTAACCTTGATGCTACGGGATTCTAGAATGGCGCCGAGGGACGCGGCGGCGATGCCTTTGCCCAGAGAGGACACAACACCACCAGTGACGAATACAAATTTGGTCATAGAAACTACTGCCGCTGGAAAGCCGCATCATAGCGGAAAGGGTTGTTTGCCTCAATCAGTACGCCCAGAAATGGGTAAAAATAGAATAATGAATCGAGTAGAATTATTATTTTACGCTGCAGGCATTTTGCCGAGTGGGCGTAAATTCAACCCTAGGAGTCTTTATGAGTTCATCGATTTTCGCTGCGGTGGAGATGGCTCCACGCGACCCCATCCTCGGCCTGACCGAAGCCTTCAACGCAGACACCAGCAGCAATAAGGTCAATCTCGGCGTCGGAGTATATTACGACGAGAATGGCAAGCTGCCATTGCTTGGTGCAGTCAAGGCTGCGGAAAAGCTGCGTCTCGAAGCTGCCCCGGCGCGTGGTTACCAGCCCATCGAAGGTCTCGCCGCCTACAACCAGTCGGTGCAGAATCTGGTTTTCGGCGCAGACTCGGCCGTAGTACGCGAAAACCGTGTGATCACCTTCGAGGCTCTTGGCGGTACCGGTGCGCTCAAGGTCGGTGCCGACTATCTCAAGCGCCTGATGCCAAGTGCAAAACTCGTTATCAGTGATCCCAGCTGGGAAAACCATCGCGCACTGTTTGAAACCGCAGGTTTCACAGTCGATACCTATGCTTATTTTGACCCCACAACTCGTGGAGTGAACTTTGCGGGCATGAAGGCCTCGCTCAACGCACTGCCTGCCGGCAGCATTGTGCTGCTGCATGCCTGCTGTCACAACCCGACCGGCGCCGACCTGACCGTCGCGCAGTGGAAGGAAGTGGTCGAGGTCGTCAAGGTGCGCGACCTTGTACCCTTCATCGACATGGCCTATCAAGGTTTCGCCGATGGTATCGAGCCGGATGGCATTGCGCCGCGCCTGTTTGCCGACGCTGGACTGGATATGTTTGTCTCCAGTTCATTTTCAAAATCGTTCTCGCTATATGGTGAGCGCGTCGGCGCGCTGTCCATTGTGGCTGCCAGCAAAGACGAAGCAGCGCGTGTACTTTCGCAGGTCAAGCGCGTGGTTCGTACCAACTATTCCAATCCACCTACCCACGGTGGCGCCATTGTCGCGGCAGTGTTGGCCAGCCCCGAATTGCGCAAGCAATGGGAAGACGAACTTGCGGTCATGCGTGACCGCATCCGCGCCATGCGTTTCGGCCTGGTCGACAAGCTCAAGAAACTTAATGTGGCGCAGGATTTTTCTTTCATTGCCCAGCAGCGCGGCATGTTCTCTTACACCGGCCTCACGACTACTCAGGTAGAACGACTCAAGAGTGAATTCAGCATCTACGCTGTCGGTACTGGTCGCATTTGTATCGCGGCGTTGAACTCGCGCAACATAGACTACGTCGCCGATGCTATCGCTGCCGTGCTCAAAACGTAATTTTTCTTGCGGCGTTTCTTGCAGTGTTACGGGCCTCCGGGCTATAATCGCCGCCGCTTCTGATCCTCGATAGCTCAGTTGGTAGAGCGCCGGACTGTTAATCCGTAGGTCCCTGGTTCGAGCCCAGGTCGGGGAGCCAATGTTTTTCTTGCATTTGGCCCAACCATCACGGTTGGGCTTTTTTGCATTTTGAGCCGTTTCGGAAATCTGGGAATTTTGAAAGTCTGGAGACTGTGGTTTGGCCTCCGGGAGACCCCTCTGAAAATCGTTTAAGGCTCGCAACTACAGGAAACAGCCTATGAGCGCATTGCCCATATGTCCGAAATGTAGCTCCGAATTCACTTACGAAGATGGCGATATATTTGTCTGCCCGGAATGTGCCCACGAATGGTCAAAAATGGCAACAAATATTGTCAATGACCAGCGCGTTGTGCGCGATGCCCATGGAAATGAGCTTCAGGACGGTGATACTGTTACCGTAATCAAGGATTTGAAGATCAAGGGCTCTTCTTCGGTAGTCAAGGTCGGAACCAAAGTAAGAAACATTCGCTTGGTTGAAGGCGATCACGACATTGACTGCAAAATCGACGGTATTGGAGCAATGGCGCTAAAGTCTGAATTCGTTAAGAAGGTGTAATCAATATGTCTCAAACCATACCCCAAACAGCTTACTGCTATCACTGCGTAAAGCACCACCCTGTTGAAGAGATGCGTCTGCTTGTTACCAAGACGGGCAAGCGTTGGCGTTGCCTCAAGAGCATTGAGGCCGCCAAGCAAACCCGCAAGGCACGTGAAGCCTTTGGCCGGGGCGTGACAGAACTGAACAAGGCCGAAGCACAAGCCAAGCTAAGAATCATCAAAGAAGCCCAACTATGATAATGCCCTGCCTGCTTGCTAATTTTCTGACTGATTCCGTATGACACCTCACCCTACCCGCCACCGTATCAAATTTGGCGATGTTGTCCTTGGTCAGCGGTTCTATGACCCAATCAGTGCAGAATATTTTGTCAAGCAAAGTGACAACATGGCCGCCATGGTCACTGGCCCCGGAGATGGCACCGTGCCAGATGAATTTGAGGCTGACGATATCGTGGGTATAGACGAGTAGCTGTGGCACTGCCGTAATCACCAGAGGGGGCGAAGGCTGCAATAGATGAACCCCGGGATTTTTATGCGGGATATCCTTTGGCAAGCCCAGTGAGCGATTGCTGGCCATGATGCATGCGATCCGGACCAGACTGAACAAGTTTTTCAAGTTGAGACAGTTATGCGTTTATTGAAAGAGTAACCCATGAACGATGACACTAAAAATCCGCCTCTACCCGACCGTCTATCTATTGATCCGCATAGTCCTTATTACGTAGCTAGCATATTCGAACATGATGTAGGTATTCGGTTTAATGACAGAGAACGTATGGATGTCGATGAGTACTGCATCAGTGAAGGCTGGATAAGGGTGCCTGTAGGCAAGAAACTGGATCGCAGGGGAAATCCGCTGATGATCAAGTTGAAGGGTAAACTCGAAGTGTTTTATCGATAAGGAATTTTAGGCAGTAATCCAGCGGCTTTGAACGGCAGCTACTTCCTGATATTTCCGCCAGCCACGATGTCGGGAATAAGATTGGCGACAAACTTTAGCAAGCAGATCCTGTTGCCCTAACCATCGCGGTTGGGTTTAAGGAACACTGATTAAGTACGATTTCGTCATTGCGAGTGAAGCGAAGCAATCCATGGTGCATGCAAAATCAAGAGCTTGTGGATCGCCACGTCCCTGCGGGACTCGCGATGACGAACTTATTCAGCGCTTCCTTAAGCATTTTCAGGCCAACAATCCAAAAGTCCGTAGATAAATATAGGGCTGAGGGGAGGGCAGAAGAATGCCCTTTTGAATTGCCATTTATTGTCTTGGCCAATTTATCTGGATGCATCAACTCTGTCCATGCGGACAATAACCTCGGGAGTTGTCATTGTTTAAGTTCGCAGGTTTAATCGCTGGCTATTATTTTTTCGGACTCTTTGGGGCTATTGTCTGTCTGTTTTTCGGGTCATTGATTGATCGCATGAAGGCCTATGGTTCTGGCGGGATGAATCCGCTACAGAACACACTGCGCCAAACCGTGTTTATCGAGACACTGTTTATCTCGATGGGGAAATTGGCCAAGGCTGATGGACATGTCTCGCAAGATGAGATCGATCATGTCGAGGCGTTGATGCAGAAACTGGGCATGACGCTAGAACATCGCATTCAGGCAATCACATTGTTCAAGCGTGGTGCCGACCCTGAGTTTGATATCGAGTCGGCTTGCGCCCGATTCATGTCGGTTTGCGGCCACACGAAGCATCTAAAGCAGGTATTGCTGGTTTATCTGATTGTGATGGCACTGGCGGACGGCCATATTCATCCAGCAGAGGAAGCAATGCTCGCTGACATCGCTCTGTATCTTGGGTATGCACCGGCCGCATTCAGGCAATTAATGGATATGGTGTTGAATCAATCCCATTTTGCCGCCGGAAAGCCCAACACTGCCGCTGCATTGGATGATGCCTACAAAGCATTGGGCGTCAGCAAGGACAATACAGACCAGGAAATCAAGCGTTCCTATCGCAAGCTGATAAGCAAGTTCCACCCGGACAAGTTGATTGGACAAGGCCTGCCGGAAGACATGATAGCCTTGGCAACTGAACAGGCAAAAGAGATTCAGCTTGCCTACGACTTGATCAAACAGAGCCGAAATATTTAAGCAGGAAAACAAAGGAGAAAACATGAGCAGTGTAACAACAGACAGTGGCCTTACAATCGAAGATATCGTAGTGGGCGAAGGTGCGGTAGCAGAAGCCGGTCAGTGCGTTTTAGTACATTACACAGGCTGGTTGGTCAACGGCAAAAAGTTTGATTCAAGCAAGGATCGCAATGATCCATTCGAGTTCGGACTGGGTCAGCGTCAGGTGATTGCCGGCTGGGATGAGGGTGTACAGGGCATGAAGGTAGGCGGCACGCGAAAACTTACCATTCCTCCTGAGTTGGGCTACGGTACCCGCGGTGCAGGTAGCGATATTCCACCTAATTCAATATTGGTGTTCGAAGTCGAGTTGCTAGGCATTGGATAACCATGACAGAAACAGCCTACTGCTACCACTGCGTCAAGCATCATCCTGTTGAAGAGATGCGCCTGCTTGTTACCAAGACAGGCAAACGTTGGCGTTGCATCAAGAGCATTGAGGCCGCCAAGGCGGGAAAAGCACAAAGAGACGCATTTGGCCGAGATGTAACTGAAATCAACAAGGCGGAAGCACAGGCCAAGATGAGAATAATTAAAGAAACATGAATCTGTGACGGTTGATGAATACCTTCACCCAAACGAAAGAAAGCTATGGCCTACGCCCCCGAATTCCTGAAGCTCGTTGACGAGTTCATCCAACTTGCCAATCAATTGGCCAAGGATGGGAAAAGTGGCGAGGCAAGTGCCGCAATTCTGTTCGCTGCCGGCCGCTATAACGCCTTTAATTTCATCTCCAATGGTGGGACGGAACAAGATCAGGCGAAGGCAGTGGAGTTCTATGTCTCGGAGTACCGCAAGGCACTTGTCTCAAATATAAAAGGTGATATCGGACCCGTGGTGAAACCCCAAGGATAGCTGGTTCCATATGCGACACCTGCAGGTGTCGTTTGCGCCCGTTAAATTTGGAGACGAAAAGGGTCGGCAAGTAATTGGATTTTGCTTTTGCCGTTACGGGCAACTGGAGATGATCGACGAAGAGGAGACCGCATCGCGACACTTCCAGAATGGCCGGCAGAAAATGGGGCATGACGCCGAAACACCTAAATCGCCGTATGCCCCATTAATTTCATCCCTCTCCCTGATTGGAAAGGGATGACCTACTCAATCATCAGCCAACCCGGTCGTCGGGTACTCCCGTGATACGGATACCTGTGCTGGGCACTTTGTAGCGCTGGTTGAGCGCAATCAGAACCGACGTCAGTCCCTCTGCCACCGCCGAGTTCGCAAGAACACCGGCATGCCAAGCCAGAAAACCAGCCGCTTTCGCCAGTGCAATTGTAGCCGCGCAGGCTTCCTTGTCATCGCCGCAAACAAGAACATCGCAATCCATTTTGTGGTTCAGATCCAGCAAGTGATGCGCCGACACATTCTGGAATGCGGAAACCACCCGTACTCCTGTCCCGAGCAATTGCTGCAAGGCCACAACGGCTGATCCTTCAGCCGGCAACTGTACGCGATTGACCTTCGGAGGAACCAGAGGAACGGTAACGTCAATCAGAATTTTTCCTTCAAGCGCGCTGCGCACTTCCATCGCGGTTTTCTGTTGCGCGCTGTAAGGCACGGTCAACACATTGATGTCAGCTCCTGTCGCCGCAGTCATGTTGTCGGTGCCTGAAATTGCCTGTCTGCCGAGAATGGCATTCAGTTTCGCTGCACCTTCAGCGGCGCGTTCAGCGGACCGGCTGCCAATTGTCACGCTATAGCCCGCATTAGCCCAGCGCACTGCCAGACCGCTACCTTCACTGCCGGTTCCACCTAAAACGGCAATGCGTGGGAGAGACTGTTCCGTCATATTGAATCCTCTGTCATATTTTATGGGATAGATGGCACACACCGGTTGTATGGCTGCATCTACTGTTTAAGCCAGTGTGTGATTATAAAGGCATGGAGCAACTGGACGGCAGCCAGCTTAAGCCTTAGTTCACTGAACGCTCAGGAGATGGACTTCAACGACATTCTTCTCAATCCGAAGGGCAGTGCCCAGGTCGAGATTGAAATGGCGCGTTCGACCGAAGAGCAAAAGAAGTCGCAACTGGCACGCCTGGCCGACATCCAGAAGCGCAACAGGTCAGAGGCGTCGCGGTGGCTGGCCAGGCTGCGCCAGACCGTGATCGAAGACGGCAACGTCTTTGCCGTGCGGATGGATGCGGTGCGCTACTGCACTTTTTGGCCAGATCACCAGTACACTGTAGGAAGTCGGCGGCAAGTATCGCCGCAATAGGTAATCTCCAACACACAACCGATAGGAAAGAAAATGACGATTGCACGAATCGCCGTGATTGGCGCAGGGACGATGGGCAACGGTATTGCGCAGGCTTGCGCAGGTGCTGACAAGGACGTGGTGATGGTCGATGTTTCCGATGCCGCGGTGGAGCGCGGACTGGCGACCATTGCCAGCAGTCTTGACCGCCTGATCAAGAAAGAGAAGATGACCAACACACAGAAGAAGGCAGTGCTGGCCCGCATCAAGGGTTCGACAAATTATGCGGACATCGCCAGCGCCGATCTAGTGATTGAAGCAGCCACGGAAAACCTTCCGGTCAAGCTGCGCATACTCAAGCAGATCGAGGATAACGTCGGCGAACACACCATTATTGCCACCAATACTTCCTCGATTTCTATTACCCAGCTGGCGGCAACCTTGAATCATCCGTCGCGTTTCATCGGCACGCACTTCTTCAATCCCGTGCCATTGATGGCGCTGGTGGAACTGATCAGCGGCCTGCAAACGTCTGACCAGACGCATGCCAAGGCGAGGGAGTTCGTCATCACAATTGGCAAGTCGCCGATTACGGTGAAAAATCGCCCCGGTTTTGTCGTCAACCGCATTCTCTGCCCAATGATCAACGAAGCCGTGTTTGTGCTTGATGAAGGCCTGGCCACGGCCGAGGACATTGACGCCGGCATGAAGCTGGGTTGCAATCATCCGATCGGTCCTCTCGCCCTGGCTGATCTGGTCGGCCTCGATACGCTGTTATCGGTCATGGAAGTGTTCTACGAAGGTTTCAACGACCCGCGTTACCGCCCGGCGCCCATGCTCAAGGAAATGGTGGCGGCAGGCTACCTGGGTCGCAAGAGCGGGCGCGGCTTTTACCATTATTGATTCGATTTGCGTGTGAGCCAACCCGGCGTTGGCGGGGCTATAGGAGGCAGTTCCATGAGTGAATATAAAGCCCCGTTGCGTGATATGCAATTCGTGTTGCGAGAACTCGCCGGCCTGGATCAGGTCGCGCGCTTGCCAGGCTGCGAAGAGGCAGCGCCGGACGTAGTCGACGCCATTCTCGAAGAGGCGGGCAGACCATCAAGGCTCTGATTACGGAAATGCGCGGTGTTGCAACGCAACTTGGCGACCATAAAGATGCTGAACTGTCCGCGATTCGTAAATCGGCGACCACGCAGGTTACCGGCGGTCGCGCCAAATGCCATTAGACTGCTGCTGTCGCTCGATTAGCGTTTGCGCAGCGGCTTTCTGGACTTGGCGCAGCGTGTTCTCGTGCCCTGCCTTCTTGAATGCGGCCAGTAACGGTTGGAATGTCTTTAGTGTGTCGGTGCAGGTCAGCAAACGCATTGCATACTTGGTTGCCAGTTCGATGTCATTGATAGATAGCGCGGCATAAACTACGTCAATCCCCAATTCCACACCAGGTTGCTCAACATCGAAGAAGGTGCGGCGATGGGATTCAAACTCCGCTTTCATTGACGGATCTATCATGGTGCGCATGGCGATCAGCGATAATCGCTGTGCATGCTCCAGATCATTCAGCTGCTCCTGTGGAATCTTGGCCAGTGTGGCCGCCGCGGCAGAGGTATCGCCTTGTTCCGCCTTTAGTCGGGCCATCGCGATCAGATCGGATGGCCCCAACGCGCCTGGCGTGGTGGCAAGGCGGATCATGGTGTCCATTGCCTTGCGCGCGGTATCCATATCGCCGTTGGCTACTGCCGCATCGGACAGTTTTCTTTGTCGCTTCCAGTTAGCCGGATTGCGCGAGACGCCCAACTCAAGCATGCGCTGAGCCTCGGTGTAGTCACCCAGGGCGGTGCAGACTGTGGCCTGAAGATCGATGGCACTGAGATAGTTAGGGGCATCCTTGATGACTTCCTCCAGCAGCATCCGTGCGTTGTGATTGTCATCTTTTGACGCAAGGCACCGCGCCAGGCCGGCCTTGGCCCATGGGAAAGGCCGGATGTCGAGGATGGCTTCGTAGGCTGACCGGGCTTCGTCGATACGGTTGGCGTGGAGCAGAACCTCGGCGCGGCTGCGCATGATTTCAAAACGGTAGACGGCGCCTTCGGACCTGGCCTCCAACGCGTTCAGTTCAGCTACGGCAGCATCGATATCGTTGCTGCGCTTGAGGCCGAAGAACCTGGTGAAGAAAAGTTTCTTGCGCACCAGCCGGTCGAGTCTCAGGCGCAATGCTTCCGGCGTGAAGGGCTTGAGTATGTAGTCGTCGGGAGCCAGTTCCACGGCGGCAACCACCTGTTCGTAGGAGCGCTCGGCGGTGACCATCATGAATATCGTTTCATCCGGAATCAAATTTCCGATACGTATTTCCTCAAGGAACTGCTGACCATTGCGGCCTTTTCCCAGGTCATAGTCGCAGAGGATGATCGAAGGCATGCGGCCGATGGAAATCTGGTACAGCGCCTCATTCTGGCTGGCGACAAATCCGACGGAAACACCCCCCATGGCAATTATGGAGATACGCAAACTTTGCCGCGAAACCGACTGGTCGTCGACGACCAGGAAGCGCTGCTTTTCGAAGGTGATCGGTGCTTCGCTGCGCCATCGAGTCGGTGGCGGCACTGCCACCGACAGCAGGGCCCCGATCTCGTTTTCGCTGGTCATGGCAACTCAAGCAGGAATTGGGCGCCACCCAGTTCCCCACCATTGGCGAGAACCAGCCTGCCGCGTCGCGTCGTGCCATCGTGTGACAGGTAATTGTGCAACTGGGCAATTCGCTCGGCAATATAGAGTCCCACGCTGTGTCCGGTCGATGTTTTATCGTCGAATCCAGGCCCGTCGTCGTTGACTTCGAACACCAGCATGCCATCGCGTTCGCAAGCACTCAATCGAATGAGCGACCGGGCGAAACGTCCGGCGTTTTGCAAGGCATTGATCAACGTCTCCTCCACCAGTTCACGCGACAGCGGCCATTCGCCGTGGAAGCCGATGTCGGTGGTGATCTGGACACGAGTCTGCGTTTGACAGCGGACCAGCACATCCTCAACCAGATGCGGTATGAAGACCGGAACCACAGCGGCCATGTTTTCGTACCTGAGCAGGCGATATGCGGTAAGGGTGCGGTCGAGATAGAAGGCCACCTCCAACAGCGATTTTTGTATTTCGGCCCAGTCGCTGCGATCGGTGTTTTCCTTCGTTCCAATTGCAAACAGGCGGTTCTTGGCATCGTGAATGCCAGAGGCGAGCACGTCTGCGGCGCGCAGGTGATCTCCCATTCCGGCCCCCTTCCAGAATATTGCCAGCCTGATTGACCAGCTTGATTTGCTATTAACGACACACCGCAGCCAGACTTAAATCCGGTAGCGCTATCTGGCGATGTTGGCGCTGCGGCCGAATCTTGCCCAGAGGGAATAGCCTTCCTGTTGTGGAACTACATCCTCAGGAGGTTGTGGGCCTCAGGTTGGCACAGATCGCCGGCAGTGGCGCCAAATAATTCCTGCGACATTTCGACATTTCGGGTCAGAGACATTAACTTTCTAAAACCGCATAACCCAAATCACTCTGACCCTTATGGCACCCGCTGGCCGAGGCCGAGGGCGTGGCCGACATCGAGGAGCTGAACAAGATCCTTGAGCGGGCGGTGAACCTGAAGAACTTCCTCAAGGGCAAGGAGCGTATCCAGCAGGTGGCGCAGTTCGTCGCCGAGCACTACCGCGGGAACGTCGAGCCGCTCGGCTACAAGGCCTTCCTCGTCGGTGTGGACCGCGAGGCCTGCGCCCATTACAAGCACGCGCTCGATCAATTCCTGCCGCCGGAGTATTCCGAAGTGGTCTATACCGGCAGCAACAACGATTCCAGGTTGCTGAAGGAGTTCCACCTCGACCCGAAGCGGGAGCGGCAGATCCGCAAGAGCTTCGGCAAGCTCGACCAGATGCCGAATGCCATAAGGGTCAGAGTGATTTGGGTTATGCAATCTTAGAAAGTTAATGTATCTGACCCCAAATGTCGGTGCTGGGGGGTAACAATGAGTGAAGTGGTTATTTACCAAGCCGAAGACGGGCAAACCCGCCTTCAAGTGAATCTGGACCGCGATACGGTTTGGCTAACCCAGGAGCAAATGGCAAAGCTGTTTGGCCGTGAGCGTTCCGTGATCACCAAGCACATCCGCAATGTCTTCAAGGAAGGGGAGCTGGCCGAGGATTCAGTAGGTGCAAAATTTGCACATACTGCCGCCGACGGCAAAACCTACCAGGTCGATTACTACAACCTCGACGTCATCATCTCCGTCGGCTAGGCATGCTCTCCGGACTTCTGCTTCAATGTACTAAGGAGACATATTGAGGAGTTGCTCCGAAAGTCAGCAATGGCCGACCTGCTGTCCGTGAGTAGACGCGCCGAGCGACTGCTCCACTTGGATACCTGCCTTTGAACCTCTGAGGGATCGACCGGGCACTTATGCGGAAAGGATATAAATCGAAATCGCCGATTACGGATATCCTGAAGTATAAAGTGGCAGGGTAGGGAACAATGGGAGGTGGGTCTTGAAAACGCTTGATCTCGATGTCGGCGATTTTTGGGGCGGCTTGACCGCCATGCTGGTGGCGTTGCCATCGGCGATTGCTTTCGGCGTCACCATCTATGCCACTCTGGGTGGCTCCTATGCCGCTTACGGTGCGCTGGCAGGCATTCTTGGCGCGACGGCACTGGGATTGGTGGCTTCCGTCATGGGCGGTACCAAGCGGCTGATCACCGCGCCCTGCGCGCCGGCAGCGGCACTGCTGACCGCTTTTGCCATCGAGCACATACAGGGCGGCACTCCCGCCGCGGCAGTAGTCCTGCTGCTGACGGTACTTGGCTTGGCTGCAGGCCTGCTGCAAATAATCTTCGGCAGCATCGGGCTCGGCCAGCTCATCAAATACATGCCCTATCCCGTCGTCAGCGGCTACCTGTCCGGTGTCGGGCTTGTCATCATCGGCAGCCAGGTGCCGAAGTTTCTCGGCGCGCCGGCCGGGACCACTTTTTCGCAGGTGGTCAGCCTGCCCGCACTGTGGGTCTGGCAGGGCATGGTGGTGGGAGCGGCGACCATGCTGGCAATGCTGTTCGCACCGCGCGTTACGCAGCGTGTGCCGGCAGCTATCCTGGGGCTGCTGGCGGGCATACTGACTTATTTCGCTCTTTCGCTGGGCGACGCTGCCCTGCTCGACGTACACAATCCACTGGTGATCGGGCCTCTCGCCAGCGCCGGATCCGGCAGTTTCGTCGAGGCCCTGCATGCCCGCTGGCTGGGCATGGGGGACATCGGCATCAGGGAGATCAGCTACCTTGCGCTACCGGCTTTGACGCTGGCGGTGCTGCTCTCCATCGATACCCTGAAGACCTGTGTTGTACTTGATACGCTGACCCACAGCCGCCATGACTCTAACCGCGAACTGATCGGCCAGGGGCTGGGCAATGTCGCCTCCGCGGTCATCGGCGGCATGCCCGGCGCCGGCCAGATGGGTGCCACGCTGGTCAACCTGTCCTCCGGTGCCAAAAGCCGCTATTCCGGATTCATCGAAGGTGCGCTGTCCCTGGTCGCTTTTCTCCTGCTCGGATATTTGATTTCATGGGTCCCGGTGGCGTCGCTGGCGGCGATCCTGATCGTCGTAGGCGTGCGCATGATCGACCGCCACAGTTTCCAGTTCCTCAGGCAACGATCGACCATCCTCGACTTTGGCGTCATCGCCGCTGTGGTTGCCACGGCACTGACGGTGAGCCTGATCGCGGCATCGGGCGCAGGCATCGTGCTGGCTGTAATGTTGTTCGTGCGCGAACAGATCGGCGGCTCCATTGTGCATCGCAAGAGCTACGGTAACGAGAACTTCTCCAAGTGCATAAGGACCAGCGATGAGATGGAAATTCTCGTCGAACGAGGGAATCGGACTGTCATTGTCGAACTCCAGGGCAGCCTCTTCTTTGGCACTGCCAACCAGCTCTATACCGCGCTGGAGCCGGAGTTGAAGACACGGGATTTTGTCATCCTCGACATGCGCCGCGTGCAGACGGTCGACGTCACCTCCGTGCATATGCTGGATCAGGTCAAGGACATGCTCGCCGAACGCCATGGCTTCCTGATCTTCAGCCAATTGCCGCATAGCCTGCCTTCCGGCCGCGACATGCAGCAATACTTCGATCAGGTTGGACTGGTGCGACCGGAAAGTCCGGTTCGCCTGTTTGGCGAACTCGACGATGCGCTGGAATGGGTTGAGGGTCGCATCCTCGATGAAGCTATTTGCAAACTCGGAGAACGGGAGGCGCTCGGGCTTGGGGAAATTGAACTGTTCAGCGGGCGCAAGGCCGAGACACTGCTGGCCCTTGAGCAATGCATGGAGAAACGCTTCTGCAAGGCCGGCGAAAAAATCTTCGTGCGCGGCGAAACCGGCGACGAACTGTTCCTGATCCGGCGCGGTGCCGTGCGCATCGTGCTGCCAATCAACGATAGGCAAACTCATCATCTTGGCACCTTCGGTCGCGGCGCCTTCTTCGGCGAAATGGCTTTTCTCGATGGAGACTCGCGCTCGGCGGAAGCGATCGCGTTTTCGGATGTCGAACTGTTTGTGCTTTCACGCAAGGCTTTCGATAAATTTGCCGAGGAACACAAGAAACTGGCGCTGGGCCTGATGGAGGGATTGGCTAGCGTATTGGCAAGCCGGCTGCGCTATACCAATGCGGAACTGCGCGTGCTCGAATCCTGACTTGCGCGGAAGCGCTGGCACCTGTCCTGACATGCGTCCTGGCGCCCATGTCATCTGTCAAAAGTTGTCTTGACAGTCTTCATTGTGCAACGCAAAATAAAGCCGAAATCATGGAGAATCCTGAATGTCGGCAGTAACAGATCCCTTTGGTGTGATGCAGCAGTTCCTGCAGGCAGGGCAGATGTTCGCGTCCTCTGCAAGCATGGGGAAGGGCTCTCCGTCGTCTGCGGAAGCTGGAGCATTCACCGCCATGTCGGAAAAGACGTCCGTTATCGGCCGTGAATGGCTGGCGCGCCATGCCGAATTGTGGGATGCCATGATTAAATCGCCCGCAACGCCGCGACCGTTGTCCGAAGTGCCCGGTTATACAGCCGGGGATCGCCGCTTCTCCAGTGGCGCCTGGTCGGAGAGTACCGTCTACGACTATTGGCGCCGCGTCTATCTGCTGAATTCCCATTATCTGAAGAAGCTCTCCACCGATCTGCCGATCATGGATGAACGGGCGCGAGAGCGTTTCGATTTTTTGTTGCAGCAATACATCGACGCCCTTTCGCCGGCAAATTTCGCCGCCACCAACCCGGAATTTGTCAAAAAGGCGATTGCCACCAAAGGCGAGAGCATCCAGCGTGCAGTCGGTAACCTGATCCGTGATATCGAACAGGGTTCGATTACTACCACCGATAAAACCGCTTTTGTCGTCGGCAAAAACCTGGCAATGACAGCGGGCAAGGTGGTATTTGAAAATGAACTGTTTCAACTGCTGCAATATGCGCCATTGACGGACAAGGTCGCCGAGCGGCCGCTGTTGATGGTCCCGCCCTGCATCAACAAGTACTACATCCTCGATCTGCAGGAACACAATTCCTTCGTGCGGCACACCGTCGAGCAAGGTAATACGGTATTCATGATTTCATGGCGCAACCCGGGCGCGGCACAGGGGAAGCTGACCTGGGATGACTACATTGAACAGGGAGTGCTCAAGGCAATCGATCTTGCGCGCGACATCGGCAAAGCCGACAAGATCAACGTGCTGGGTTTCTGTGTCGGCGGCACCATGCTTTGCACGGCCTTGGCCGTTGCAGCGGCGCGCGGCGAAACGCCGGCCCATTCGCTGACATTGCTGACAACATTGCTCGATTTCTCCAATCCCGGTGATCTAGGCTGTTTCATTGATGAAAACCTGATTGCCGCTATGGAACAGCAGCTTGGCGCAGACGGCATATTCCCGGGTCGGGCAATGGCGGGAATTTTCTCCAGCTTGCGCGCCAACGACATGATCTGGCAATACGTGGTCAGCAGCTATCTAAAGGGCGAAGACCCCTCGGCTTTCGACCTGCTCTTCTGGAATGCCGACTCGACGAATCTGCCGGGCCCATTCCTGGTCTGGTATCTGCGCAACATGTATCTCGAAAACAATTTGCGCATGCCCAACAAGCTGCATGTGTGTGGCGTCGATGTCGATCTGGGGCGGATAGATATTCCGGCTTTCGTGCTTGCTGCCAGGGAAGACCATATTGTGCCGTGGCAGTCGGCGTTTCGTTCGGCGCAACTGCTCAAGGGCGAGATCACTTTTACGCTGGGCGCTTCCGGCCACATTGCCGGTGCCATCAATTCCGCGCGCGCCAACAAGCGCAGCTATTGGCGGGGGAGCAGCGATGCCACCAACAGCGAACAATGGCTTGCCGATGCAGGTGAAATCAAGGGTAGCTGGTGGAATTCATGGAGCAATTGGCTGGAGGTCCGTAGCGGCAAGACAATTGGCGCGCGCAAGCGGCTCGGCAATGTCCGGCACAAGCCCCTGGCCGATGCCCCTGGAAATTATGTGCTGGGAAAGTGCGAATGATGGTGGTGCATTTATTCGAAATGTTTGACAACAACATGAGGAGAAGATCATGCAGCGCGTAGCCTTGGTCACGGGTGGCATGGGTGGACTGGGAGAGGCGGTTTGTATCAAGCTGGCGGCGCTTGGATACAGGGGGGTGACGACTTACAGTCCTAGCAACAACAAAGCCAGGGACTGGCTGAAATCGATGAACAGTCAGGGCTACAGCTTCAATGCCTATCCCTGTGATGTGATCGATTTCGATTCCTGTCACGATTGCGTGGCCAAGATTGAGAATGATATTGGTCCCGTCGATGTGCTGGTCAATAATGCCGGCATCACGCGTGACATGACATTCAAGAAAATGACGCCCAAGGACTGGGATATTGTCATTCGCACCAATCTTTACTCCGTGTTCAACATGACCAAGCAGGTTCTGGATGGCATGATTGAGCGGGGATGGGGCCGTGTGATCAACATCTCCTCGGTGAACGGTCAGAAGGGCGCTTTCGGCCAGACCAATTATTCGTCGGCAAAAGCCGGGATGCACGGTTTCACCAAGGCACTGGCGCTTGAAGTTGCCAAACGTGGGGTTACTGTCAACACGATTTCGCCGGGCTATATCGGGACCCGGATGGTCACGGCAATCCCGCGCGAAGTACTCGACAGCAAAATTCTGCCGCAGATTCCGATGTCGCGCCTGGGCAAGCCGGAAGAGGTCGCCGGCCTGGTCGCTTATCTTGCCTCGGAAGAGGCCGCCTTTGTCCATGGTGCGAATATTTCGATCAATGGCGGCCAGCACATGTACTGATTGGTCATATACATTATTTATCACGGTATCTTCAGCTAAAAAGGAAATAACTTCATGTCCAGTAAAAAAGTCGCATTGGTAACGGGTGGAATGGGCGGTTTGGGAACAGCGATCTGCAAGGCGCTGGCCCAGGATGGCTTTAAGGTGGTGGCAAATTGCCTTCCCGGTTTTCCGCCGAAAGATGAGTGGCTGCAGAAAACGCGGGACGAGGGTTTCGACTTCCATATTGGTGAAGCGGATGTCTCCGACATTGACTCCTGTGCCGCGATGGTCAAGAAAATCGAAAGCGAGATCGGCCCCATTAACGTTTTGGTTAACAATGCCGGGATCACGCGCGACGGCATGTTTCGAAAGATGGACAAGGGCCAGTGGGATGCAGTGATCTCAACCAATCTGGATTCCGTGTTCAATGTCACCCACCAAGTGCTGGAAGGCATGACAGAGCGGGGCTGGGGACGAGTCATCAATATCTCTTCGGTGAATGGCGTGAAGGGCCAGTTCGGTCAGGCCAACTATTCAGCAGCAAAGGCCGGGATACTGGGATTCACCAAGGCAATCGCGCAGGAAGTGGCCAAGAAGGGCGTTACCGTGAATGCAATTGCACCGGGATATATCGGTACCGACATGGTGATGGCGATCAAACAGGAAGCGCGAGATGCGATAACCGCGACGATACCGGCCGGCCGTCTTGGCAAGCCAGAGGAGATCGGCGGATTGTGCGCCTACCTGGCTTCCGATCTGGCTGCTTACATTACCGGCGCTACGTTGAATATCAATGGCGGCCTGCATATGTCCTGACTTCCTGGGAGGGTATTCGCGAAAGCCAGATATAATCAAATATTGCTTTGCACAATGTACTGTGGGGGGAGTCAGATGGCTGAGGCAAATCGCTTGATCAAGAAGTATCCGAACCGACGTCTTTACGACACCAGGACCAGCACCTATATCACGCTGGTTGACGTCAAGACGCTGGTACTGCAGAACGAACCGTTCGAGGTCGTTGATGCCAAGAGCGGAGAGAACCTGACGCGCAGCATCCTGTTGCAGATCATTCTTGAAGAGGAGGCGGGTGGGGCTCCCATGTTCACCGCCGATGTTCTGTCACAGATGATCCGTTTTTACGGCAACGCGATGCAGGGTATGCTCGGCAAGTATCTGGAAACCAACATCAGGGCATTCACCGACATGCAGACCAAGCTCAAGGAGCAGGCGCGCTCACTGTATGGTGACAATGCCCCGATCAACAAGGATCTTTGGACTCAGTTCCTCAACTTCCAGGGGCCGGTCATGCAAAATATGATGGGGTCCTATGTCGAGCAAAGTCAGAAACTTTTCCAGCAGATGCAGGACAGCGTGCAGGACCAGACACGTAAACTATTCGACAGATTTCCCTTCCCTAATTTTGTCCCGCCGACACAGGACAAGAGCGACGAGAATAAGTAGCCAAGTTCCATTTTTGCAATGCCCCTTTGATGCCGAAAACCAGAAAAGTCTCACCCCCCTCGGTAGGTTTCATATCACTTGGCTGTCCCAAGGCTACTTCTGATTCGGAACAGATTCTGACTCGCCTGCGTGTAGAAGGCTATGAAATTTCGGCCACTTATGCAGGCGCCGATCTTGTCGTCGTCAACACGTGTGGTTTCATTGATGCAGCAGTTGAGGAATCACTGGCTACGATTAGTGAGGCCCTGGCAGAGAACGGCAAGGTCATCGTTACCGGCTGCCTGGGTGCTAAAGGCGACATCGTGCAACGGGCTTATCCGCAGGTGCTGGCTGTAACCGGCCCGCATGCCGCTCAGGAAGTGATGGAGGCAGTACATGCCCACTTGTCGCCACCGTCGTTGCCAAACGGGCATGACCCCTTCGTCGACCTGGTGCCGCCGCAGGGCATACGCCTGACGCCATCACACTATGCTTATCTGAAAATTTCAGAAGGCTGCAATCACCGTTGCACCTTTTGCATCATCCCCTCGTTGCGTGGAGATCTGGTCAGTCGTCCGATTGGCGACGTACTGCGCGAAGCGGAAATTCTTGCCAATGCAGGCGTCCAGGAGTTGCTGGTAATCTCACAGGACACCAGTGCTTATGGCGTCGATGTGAAGTACCGTACCGGGTTCTGGGGCGGGAAACCGGTCAAGACAAAACTATTTGATCTTTGCAAGGCGCTGAGTGAGCTTGGCATCTGGGTACGACTGCACTACGTCTATCCCTACCCGAATGTCGATGATCTGATTCCATTGATGGCCGAGGGAAAAATCCTGCCTTATCTCGATGTGCCATTCCAGCACGCCAGCTCGCGCATCCTCAAGCTCATGAAACGTCCAGCCTCCGCCGAGAAGGTGATAGACCGCATTGCTGCCTGGCGACGCGAGGTGCCCGATCTCACCATCCGCAGCACATTTATTACCGGCTTCCCCGGCGAAACCGAAGCCGATTTCAACGAGCTTCTGGATTTTCTCGATGAAGCACAGCTTGACCGTGTTGGCGCTTTTTCTTATTCACCCGTCGAAGGTGCGGAAGCCAATGAATTGCCGGGACCTGTCCCGGAGCCAATACGCGAAGCGCGGCGCATGCGCCTGATGCAGCATCAAGAGGACATCAGCACGCAGCGACTGGAAGCGCGTATAGGGCGCAGGATCACCGTCCTGGTCGATGATATCGAAGAGGATGGTGCGGTGGCACGCTCAATGGGTGATGCGCCTGAAATCGATGGTCTTGTGTACATCACGGACGGAGAACAGCTCGACATTGGCGAGTTTGCCGATGTCGAAGTGACCGACTGCGATGTGCATGATCTCTACGCCAGGCTGGCATGACGGGCAAATTGGGACTGGTGCTTGGCTCTGGCTCCGCGCGGGGTTGGGCGCATATCGGCGTGATTCAAGAATTAGCCGAGGCCGGATACAAGCCTGACATTGTCTGCGGTTGTTCGATTGGGGCCTTCGTCGGCGCCGCCTATGCCAACAACGATCAGGACAAACTGGAACAATGGGTTCGGTCACTTACATGGCAGAAAGTGTTGAAGCTGCTCGATTTCAGTTTCAATGGCGGCTTGATCAAGGGTGACAAACTGATGGAGTTCTTTGAACTTCATATAGGCAACCGAAAATTTTCCGAACTGTCTCTTCCTTTTGCATGTGTCGCGACCGATCTTGCCAACGGTCACGAAGTCTGGTTGCGCGAGGGTTATGTAGCGGCAGCAGTGCGCGCCTCCATTGCTCTGCCGGGACTCTTTCGACCGGTTCAACAAGAGGGACGACTGCTGGTCGATGGTGCCTTGGTAAACCCGGTACCGGTATCGGTGGCGCGGGCATTGGGTGCCGAGGTGGTTATTGCTGTCGACCTTGGCTCCGATATTGTCGGCAAGAACAACCACAAGAGCGCATCGAGTAAAGTGGCGCAGTCAGATTGGCGGCAGGGGCTAGCAGGACGGCTTGGTGTTGCAGAACGGAATGGAATCCCTTCGATCATCAACGTGCTGACGAGCAGCATCGATATCATGCAGCGGCGTATCGCACGCAGTCGCCTTGCCGGTGAACCCGCTGACGTCCTGCTGACGCCCCATCTCGCCCATCTTGCCCTGATGGACTACCATCGTGCCGATGAAGCCATCAGTGAAGGCCGCGATGCGGTGAAACGCATGCTGCCGGCCATCAAGGCGGTGCTGCCGCAGTGAGTGCCTTGATAGATGCGCTATGCGACGTTGCGGGCACCGCCCATGTGTTAACCAGTGCCCCTGATATGGCCGGGTATGTCAATGATTGGCGTGGTCGTTATCAGGGCAATGCTCTATGCGTGGTGCGGCCGGGAACGACAGAAGAGCTTGCGCAGGTTGTGCGCCTCTGCCATGAAGCGCGGGTGGCAATGGTGCCGCAGGGCGGCAATACAGGACTTTGCGGCGGGGCTACACCACTTGGAGGGGAAGTATTGATCAGTCTCGCGCGCTTGAACCGTATTCGCGAGGTTGACGTCGATAACAACACTATCACGGTTGAAGCAGGCTGTACCTTGTATGCAGTGCAGCAGGCGGCTCAAGCTGCCGCAAGACTTTTTCCGCTATCAATTGCTTCGGAGGGTAGTGCCACCATTGGTGGCTGTCTCTCGACCAATGCCGGAGGAGTTCAAGTATTGCGTTATGGCAATACACGTGATCTGTCCTTGGGCATCGAAGTTGTGCTTCCCAATGGCCGTGTCTGGAATGGTTTGCGCGGTCTGCGCAAAGACAACACAGGTTACGACATCAAGCATCTTTTCATTGGCGCTGAAGGTACGCTCGGCCTGATCACCGCTGCAGTTCTCAAGCTATTTCCACAACCACGCAGTCGTGCGACGGCTTGGGTTGCAGTTGAGAGTCCCGCCGCAGCGGTTTCCCTGTTTTCCCAACTGCGATCTGACTGCGGTGACCGTATCACTGCCTTCGAATTGGTAGACTCAGCGGCGCTCGAACTGGTCATGCGCCATATCCCTGGATCGCGCCAGCCTTTGACGACAACTGCTGACTGGCAGGTTTTGCTGGAGTTGTCGGAATTTTCCGCCGGTAATCCAGATGCCGAACTGGAGAATAGCCTGGCAAAAGCCACCGGGATTATCGATGCGATACTGGCAAAGAGTGAATCCCAACGACGCGCATTGTGGCGTTTGCGCGAGAGCATCTCCGAGGCACAAAAGGTCGAGGGGTTTTCCGTCAAGCACGATATCGCCGTACCCGTATCACGTATTGCCGAGTTTGTGGCGGCAGCCAATGCGGCAATCGAAACACATTTTCCAGGTGCGCGCATAGTATGCTTTGGACATGTCGGCGACGGCAATCTGCACTACAACCTCTCGATGCCGTCCGACACCTTGAACACCGGACTGATTGCACACAGCCAAGAGGCAAATCGCATTGTGCATGACATTGTGCATGGCCTCGGCGGCTCGATTTCCGCTGAGCACGGACTCGGGCAACTCAAACGCGACGAGATCAGGCTGTACAAGAGCAGCATCGAAATGGAACTCATGCAATCGATCAAGCATACGCTGGATCCATGCCGATTAATGAACCCCGGCAAAGTGCTCTGAAAATTGTGTACCGCACAGAGGTAGTTGCAGAGAAAGACAATATGCCCCGCCACTCCCGCAATAAAAAAGAAAGTAAATTGCAAATAACGGTCGTTTCAAGGATAATCACGCCCTCTTAGCCGTCACAGACACGGACTGCGCATTAAAGGACAGATCATGAAAGAAGGCATACACCCGAACTACGTCGAAATCGACGTCACATGCAGTTGCAGCAATCAGTTCAAGACCCGCTCCACAAGCGGCAAGCCGTTGCACATAGAAGTTTGCTCCAACTGTCATCCGTTCTACACTGGCAAGCAGAAGATCATTGATACTGCCGGTCGTGTTGAGCGCTTCCGTCAGAAATACAGCAAGAAGGCCGCATAGTTCATGCCGCTAATAAAAAAGGCAGCTGCGGCTGCCTTTTTTGCGTTAATGAGTCCGCATTTTGCTGGTAACGCATCTTGCCTGCTTGGCGTGAATAGGCCCTGATCCATGTTTTCAAGCCTGGTTCGACCACCTTTGAAAAGCTGGATGCTGGCGCTGATTTGCGCCGTTTATCTGCTTGCAGGCATGATCGGCCACGACCCATGGAAGACTGACGATGCGGTTCATCTCGGTATTGCCTGGGAATTCGCCAGCCACGGCGACTGGTTGAACCCGCGTATTGGCTTGGAGGCCTTGCCAGGCGTTGCGCCGCTTTATCACTGGTGTGCAGCACTGCTTGGCAAGGCACTGTCTTTCGTGTTGCCGTTTCACGATGCAGCACGACTGGCTTCGGCCTTGTTTGGTCTGTTGCTGCTGCTTGGCCTCGCCCGAACAGCCAGTACGCTTGTTCAGGATAACGAAGCTGCTTGGCTGGCACCAATTCTTGCCATTGGCACACTTGGTCTGCTGTTGCCGATACATGATGCACAACCCGCAATCGCGCTATTGGCGGCTCAGGCCTTTACATACGCAGGCGTTGCATTGATGCGCGATAAGCCGCTGACAGGCGCCCTGACCAGCGGCTTGGCAGTGGGGGCAGGGCTTTTGAGTGGTGGTCTGCTATCGCTGCTGATCCTGCTGCCCCCATTTCTATTCACTCTGTTGCATGCCGACTGGCGCACACGTCGTGGATTGTCTGCCGCAGCGGCCGGTTTGGTTTTTGGTATCGCCATTGGCAGCATCTTGCCACTGTTGCTGTTTTGGCAAGCCCCCAATCACCTGACTGCATGGTGGAACAGTGAACTGGCGCACTTCGGTATTTTCAAGGGTGACAAATATCAGCTGCAGAATCATTTTGAACTTCTCTCCTGGTTCGCATGGCCGATTCTGCCGATTGCGCTTTGGTCAGTCTGGATAAAACGCGGTGCATTGAATGATGCATCAGTGTCGCTACCGCTGGTAGGCTGCATATTTTCCCTTGTCGAATTTTTCTTTCTGGCTGATCCGAAGCCGCTTCTGGCACTACCCATAATCGTGCCGCTGGTGTTGCTGGCCCTGCCCGGGGCACAACGATTACGGCGCGGAGCCGCAAATGCCCTGGATTGGTTTGGCATCATGACCTTTACGCTAATGTCAGGCCTGATCTGGCTTGGCGGTGTTGCCATTGCCACCGGCGAGCCTGCGCGGGTGGCGAAGAATTTCTACAAGGCCGAGCCCGGTTTCGTTGGACACCTGTCGATTCCCGCTTTTATTACTGCCGGGTTGATGACAGTCGCTTGGGCCTGGATACTGTTTGGCATGCCACGCTCTCCCTTGCGCAGTACCACGCGCTGGGCTGCAGGCATCACGCTGATTTGGGGCTTGATCACGACACTCTGGCTACCTTGGGTGGACTACGCCAAAACCTATCGTCCAGTTGCCCTCTCGTTGAGTAAGGCACTTGGCAATAACAAGGAATGCGTTGCCGGCAAGGATATTGGCCTTGCGCAGAAGGCCTCTTTGCGTTATTTCACAGGGCTCGCGACACGATCTGTCGATAAGGATGATTCATGCCCATGGCTGCTGATTCAGGGTTCCAGCCGCAAGGAGCCAGAACGCAAGGGCATGAAGAAGGTTTGGGGAGGTAATCGTGGTGGCGACAAGAGCGAACGATTGCGTCTTTACCGGCGTAACTAGCTACCTGAATCTGTAAGTCAGCCCCAGCGTCGTCGCCCATATCACAGCACTTCCGGTGTTGAAGTCGCGCTTGATGCCGAGGGCTACATCGGTATCGCCATTCGGCGACCAGATGGAGGCGAGTTGTGCAAACCGACTGTTGTTGTCGAGGGCACGATCCTCCTGCGTATAAGTACCGACCTCGCCGCCGATCTGCCATTGCTCGCCAACATTCCATAGTGCAGCTATCGACGCCAGAAACTGGTTGTTGCGGGCGTCGGCATCGAGCAATGAATCGCGGTAGTTGATGCGGAAGGCGGCGAGTGTCGCAATTAGTGAGCCGAAGCTAGTTTTCTGAGTAGCAAGCAGAGACAAGGCATAAGAAGTCTTGCCGGTGCCGAGTCCGCGCGCTTCGTCGCTTTGACTTACTGGCAGGACGATTTCTGGCTTGACGGCGAAGGACAGCTTTTCAGTGTCATTTTCATAAAAGCGGTACTTGGCCCCAAGCACGGGATTGCCAGCGCCGGTTTCTCCATCGCCATCAGCGGGGTTGATGCGCTGGTGTGCGACACCAAGCCCGATGTCCAATGCCTCGCTCATGCCATAAGTAAAGACAAGCGGTACGGAATGGGCGTAATCGGTATCGCCGCTATCACGGCAGCGTTCGCGTTCGTAGGCAACTTCTAATTGCTTGCCGCCAGCACCTTGAGTACCTGTGTCGTCGGTAACCAGTGGTTGCAGCCCAAATGTGGGGGCGGCTAGGAGCAAAAGAATAACTGCGGGAAAGAAGTGGATAATTTTCAAGGTGATATGGTTGGATTATGTGAGAAATTTTATTTGAGATGGAATAGGGGGTACGTTTGCGCCAGAGCTTCCATAAGGGAAAGAGGAAATCCAGACCCAGCTAATATGATTGCCCCTACCGTCTTGAAAACTCGAATATTTTACCCATTATATTAAATAAGCTATTCAATTCAGAACAGGAACCGCCATGCGCTTCGACAAGTTCACGACTAAATTCCAGCAGGCCGTCGCTGATGCCCAGAGCATCGCGATCGGTAACGACCAGCAGTTCATCGAGCCACAGCATATGCTGCTGGCGCTGCTCAACCAGGATGACGGCGGAACCAGCTCACTATTGCAACGTGCTGGCGTCAATGTCGTGCCGCTCAAGGCGGCATTGACCAAGGCGATTGAGCGTCTACCCAAGGTCGAGGGTCACGGCGGAGAGGTTACGGTCGGCCGCGATCTTTCAAACCTGATGAATATTACCGACAAGGAAGCGCAGAAGGCTGGCGATCAGTTCATAGCCTCGGAAATGTTTTTACTCGCGTTGAGCGGCGACAAGGGTGAATCGGGGCGCTTGCTCAAGGAGCATGGCCTGCAACGCAGGGCGCTGGAAGACGCGATCAAGACTGTGCGTGGCGGGCAGCAGGTCGACTCGCAGGAGGCCGAGGATTCGCGTGAATCGTTGAAGAAATACTGCCTCGATCTCACCGAGCGCGCGCGCGCGGGCAAGCTCGACCCCGTGATCGGCCGCGACGACGAAATCCGCCGTGCGATCCAGATCCTGCAGCGGCGCACCAAGAACAACCCGGTGCTGATCGGCGAACCGGGCGTCGGCAAGACCGCCATCGTCGAGGGCCTCGCGCAACGCATTGTGAATGATGAAGTGCCGGAAACACTGAAGGGCAAGAAGGTGCTCAGCCTCGACATGGCCTCGCTGCTGGCAGGGGCCAAGTACCGCGGCGAGTTCGAGGAACGACTGAAGGCGGTGCTGAAGGAAATCGCGCTGGACGAAGGCCGCATCATCGTTTTCATCGACGAACTCCATACCATGGTCGGCGCTGGCAAGGCTGAGGGCGCCATCGACGCCGGCAATATGCTCAAACCGGCCCTGGCGCGCGGCGAACTGCATTGCATCGGCGCCACCACGCTCGACGAATACCGCAAGTACATCGAGAAGGATGCCGCCCTCGAGCGCCGGTTCCAGAAGGTGCTGGTGGACGAGCCGAGCGTCGAATCGACCATCGCCATCCTGCGTGGCCTGCAGGAGAAATACGAACTGCACCATGGCGTCGACATCACCGACCCGGCGATCGTTGCGGCGGCGGAACTCTCGCATCGCTACATCACCGACCGCTTCCTTCCCGACAAGGCCATAGACCTGATCGACGAAGCGGCGGCGCGCATCAAGATGGAGATCGACTCCAAGCCGGAGGCGATGGACAAGCTCGACCGCCGCCTGATCCAGCTCAAGATCGAGCGCGAGGCGATGAAAAAGGAAAAGGACGAAGCATCGAAGAAGCGCCTGGAGCTGATCGAGACCGAGATCGGCAAGCTCGGGAAGGAATACTCCGATCTCGATGAAATCTGGAAGGCCGAGAAATCGCAAATCCAGGGTTCGGCTCACATCAAGGAAGAAATCGACAAGATCAAGGCACAGATGGCCGAACTGCAACGCAAGGGTGCTTTCGACAAGCTCGCCGAATTGCAGTACGGCCAACTGCCGCAGCTTGAGGCGCAACTGAAGGCGGCCGAGAAAACCGGCGAGAGCCTGGACAAGGCGCCCAATCGCCTGCTGCGCACCCAGGTCGGCGCCGAGGAAATCGCCGAGGTGGTGTCGCGCGCGACCGGCATACCGGTCAGCAAGATGATGCAGGGCGAGCGCGAAAAACTGCTCAAGATGGAAGATCGCCTGCACCAGCGCGTGGTCGGCCAGGACGAGGCCGTGCGCCTTGTCGCCGATGCGATCCGCCGTTCGCGCGCCGGTTTGTCGGAAGAAAACCGGCCCTACGGTTCCTTCCTCTTTCTCGGCCCGACGGGGGTGGGAAAAACCGAGTTGTGCAAGGCGCTGGCAGAATTCCTGTTCGACGCCGAGGATCACCTGATCCGCATCGACATGAGCGAATTCATGGAAAAGCATTCCGTGGCGCGGTTGATCGGCGCCCCACCGGGCTATGTCGGCTATGAGGAAGGCGGCTACCTGACCGAACTGGTACGGAGGAAGCCGTACTCGGTGATTCTCTTCGATGAGGTCGAAAAGGCGCATCCGGACGTATTCAATGTGCTGTTGCAGGTGCTCGATGACGGCCGCATGACGGACGGGCAGGGGCGAACCGTGGACTTCAAGAACACGGTCATCGTGATGACGTCTAATCTCGGCTCGCAGATGATCCAGCAGATGTCCGGCGACGACTATCAGGTGATCAAGCTGGCGGTAATGGGCGAGGTGAAGAACTACTTTCGTCCCGAGTTCATCAACCGCATCGACGAAGTCGTGGTATTCCATGCCCTCGACGAGAAGAACATCGCGGCGATCGCCAAAATCCAGCTTGGATATCTTGAAAAACGCATGGCGCGGCTGGAGATGTCGCTCACAGTCGATGATGCAGCTGTGGCAGAACTGACCATGGCTGGCTTCGATCCTGTATTCGGTGCGCGGCCGCTCAAACGCGCAATTCAGGAGCGCATCGAGAACCCGTTGTCAAAGGCTATTCTGGAAGGCCGCTTTGGCCCCAAAGACACCGTGCATGTATCCACCAATCCTGCCGGGCATCTTGTCTTCGATAAAGGCTGACCGGGTTTTGCTCTATCATCTCGCCATCATGTTGTTGGCGAGATGATAGTGGATATGAATCTGGTTCAGCAGGGCATTCTGGATGCCGTACCGGCACATGGCTGTTACCTGTTTTTTTCGGCGCAGACTGATGCGGATCCGCGCAGGGTGCTGAAGAAGCTGGCGCGCAGTGTCGATGGGGAAACACTGGTAGTCGGGATCGGCGCCGGTCTGGCAATTGTGCTGGATTCGAAGATCAGCGGCCTGCGAGGATTTCCCACCCTGGAAGCCGGAGTGGAGGTGCCGTCGACACCCTTCGCCCTGTGGTGCTGGCTGCGTGGCAGTGATCGAGGTGAACTGTTGTTGCGGGTGCGCGAACTGGAGTATCTACTCGGCAACGCATTTGTACTCGAGCATACGATTGATGCTTTCAAGTACGACAGCGGGCGCGACCTGACAGGCTACGAAGACGGCACGGAAAATCCGAAGGGCGATGATGCTGTAGCTGCCGCATTGGTCACAAAAGGCAAAGCAGGCATCAAGGGATCGAGTTTCGTTGCAGTTCAGCAATGGCTGCACGATCTCGATTATTTCAAGTCATGGCCGCAGAAACGTCAGGACAACACGATCGGCCGACGCCGGTTGGACAATAAGGAGCTCGCCAAGGCGCCAGCCTCTGCCCATGTAAAACGTACAGCGCAGGAGAGTTTTGATCCAGAGGCTTTCGTGCTGCGGCGCTCTATGCCATGGTCGGATAGTGATGGAAACCTGGGTCTGGTATTCGTCGCATTCGGTAGCAGTTTTGAAGCGTTCGAAGCGCAGACGCGACGCATGGCCGGCATGGACGACGGCATTATTGACGGACTTTTCAGTTTTTCGCGGCCGCTAACGGGTTCCTATTTCTGGTGTCCGCCGATGCAGGGAAAAGAACTTGATCTATCCGCCTTCAAACTCTGATCGTATTTCATGGCACAAAATAAAAAAGCCCGGCTTAAGCCGGGCTTTTTATTGCTTGCTAGTGCCGAAATTACTTGGCGGCAGGAGCTTCTTCAGCCGGCGCGGCAGGAGCTTCTTCAGCCGGCGCAGCAGGAGCTTCGGCAGCAGGAGCTTCGGCAGCAGGAGCAGCTTCAGCAGCAGGAGCTTCAGCAGCCGGAGCCATGGCATCAGGGGCCGGAGCAGCAGCTTCTTCTTTCTTGCCACAAGCGGTAATAGCCAATGCGACGAGCGCAGCAACGAGGAGAGACTTGTTCATGTGATTCCCTTTATCGATAAGTTTATTTTGCATATTCCCCAAGCATCAGGGGGATCAGTTTGGACGCTGATCAGTGCAAAAGTATAGCACCACCGGCTGGATGCAAATAGGGAATACACACTTGTTTTTAAAGTATTTCTCGCAGATGGCGTGAGCCCTCAAAAAACACCTAGCGCAAGCCCTGCGACCATTGTTGCGCCCAGCTCCATACAGGATTGCAGGGCTTTATTATTTATCTCCTTGCGAGCGATCACCGGCTCGGCCACTAATTTCCAGCCATAGCCGGTGGCGATGCGGCCGATTTCCCTGACAGCGCCACTTCCGTCATTGCCGGCAGAGACAAAAAGGGCGTAGGGCAGACCGACTGTCTTGCCCTCTGCCGGGTAATAGGTGCGGTCAAAGAAATCCTTGATCGCGCCGCTCATGTAGCCAAAATTTTCCGGTGTGCCGATAATAAGGCCATCGCAACCGAGCAGGTCTTCGATTGTCGTGTTGAATGCACGCTTGCAAACGGTTTTCACGGCCGTCTCGGAGCCGGCGCCGCGAAGCACAGCTTCTGCCATCTGCGCAGTATGGTCGGTCTGGGTGTGATAGACGATCAGAAGACGGGACATGCTATCGCTCCTGGCTTCGGGCAAACAATAACGGGGGCCGCAGCCCCCATTATTGTTATTCTCACGGTAGTTATTCCACCTTGGCTTTTGAGCGCAGTTCCATAACC
>JBASWL010000057.1:0-4266 GCA_049276455.1 Georgfuchsia sp.
CCCTCAACCAGCGCCAGATGCGTGCGGCGCAACCGGGGCGAACGGCCTGCCTGAATCTGGCGCTCTAAATCGGATTTCCAGCGATCGAATGGCGGCGGTGGTTTGTCCGGGTTTATGGAAACGATGATGGGTGGATGCTCCATCGAATAAACGATTTCCAAATGGGTTTTGATATCGAGCGTTTCCCAGTTTGGCTCCTTCAACTCCGGACTCAACTTGAGATGGCATGACGGCAGCGGTTCATCTGCTGGCTGCGCATTGAGGAAGCGGGCATAGCCTTCGCATACCGACCAGCCCTTACCTTGCACCACCGTGAAACGAGTCTTCGGTTGAATCTCGCTATCTGGCTTACCAGCCGCGTGAGCTCCCGTGATCAGCATGGCGACAGTCATAAACGCGATAAATCCTGTGAATCGATATTTCATGCGGCAATCCTCCATTCGGTATTTGCTACGGCGTTCCGACTATATGGCATAAATGACGAACGGTAACACCCCGCCCGATGCCGCGTCAATATGCGTTTACGATGAAGCATATCTACCCTCCGCCTGTCATCATTCCGCGCAGTGACCGTCCCATCCGCGAACTCAATGCGCTCAATGCCCTGCGCCGTACTTGCGCCGGTGGGATAGGTGTAGGCATTGGTAATGGTGATCTGGTCGCTGGTGCCGGCGATCTTCAACAACAGGTCGTTGCCGAAATTCCCCGCGCGCAGCAACTGCACATCACCCGGTGCGATGCCGCTATCCAGACGCAATATGTCCGTGGACACGGCATCAACCGCCTCGGTGATCTTGTCCGCGCCGCTGCCGCGCCCGAACAGATAGATGTCGCCATCGGCGCCGCCCTGCATCACATCCGCAGCCGCATCGCCGCGCCCATCCAGCGTATCGGCGCCGGCGTTGCCGTTCAACGTGTCCGCCCCGGCGCCGCCCACGATCACGTCATCGCCAACCGCACCGCTCAGGGTGTCATTACCGCCCAGGCCATAGATGACATCATTGCCCGCCGTGCCGGTGTAAGTGTCGTTGCCCTCCGTCAACGCCGGGGAAAGATGCGCCGCAATCTCCGCCGCGCCCCACGCCGTGCCATCGGCAAAGGTGAAGGCTTCGATAGCGGCCCCGGTGTAATAACCCTGTACGGTCATTTGATCGCTGCTGCCGATCAAGCGCACAACCAAGTCGTTACCACTGTGCACGAAGGACACCTGATTCGTCGCAATCGGGTCCGCCGTGCTGCCGATGGCCAGGGTATCGGTCTTGCCCGCCGTGGCATCGCTGTTGTCGATCACGTCCTGCCCCGAGCCGGTGCCCCACAGGTAAGTGTCGTTGCCCGTGCCGCCGGTGAGCGTGTCATTGCCCGCCCCGCCATTGATCCGGTCAGTGACATTGGTCCCGGTCAGGGTGTCGTTGCCGCTGCTGCCGGTGATGTCGAAGCCCATCGCCATCAAATCCGCATAGCTCAGCGTCGTCCCGTCATCGAACTCGATATGATCAAAAGGCTGTTGTGCCAGCACGTCGGCGGGGGTGAAGTTGTCAAAGTGGATGACGTCGTTGGCATCGGTGCCCACCTGGATCGCCAGCGAGCCCAGGCTGAGCTTGAGGTCAGCAGCCGTCACTCCGGAGAGTTTGAGCACATTGCCGCTGCCGCCGGTAGTAACGTGATCGGTGCCATCGCCCGCGCTGTAGAGAATGGTGTTGCCGTCGCCGCTGGCAGTGATGCTGTCATCGGAACGACCAAAGGGGTCAGAAACATTTCTGTTGTCATCGCGTCCATATGTCCTCCATTAGATTTCAAAATCCGAATCCTGACTGCTCCGTTTCTCTCACCTGCGACGTCACAGGTTCGCCCGGCAAGCGTCCTCGCTTGCCGCTGTTGAGACGGACACCTAACTGGCGGCATATTGCTTCCGCGAAACGCGCATTGCCCAGAGGCATGCCCAACTTCAACGCGGATCGAATGTCGCCTGTGGCCTCTTGATCGAGTGCTGGGCGGAACAAGGCGCGATAGGCTATGCAGCGGGAGCCTCCATCGCTACCCAGGCTTAGATAGTGTGCGTGTGCTGTCAGGCGCGAATCAGCCAAGGCCAGTCCATTGCCACGGTAACTGGACCAGCGATATTGAGCTGGATCGGCAACCATTCCAGCGCGGACCGGATTAAGTTCGATATAGCGCATACAGGCCAACAGATAACTTTCTGCCTGTACGACGCCGGATTTGTAACGGCCTTCCCATAGACTGCCGGTACGTTTGTAGAAACGATTCGCATATTGGACATATCGACGCCCAAGGGATTGCATCAGGCGTGAGGGTGCGCCGGGAACCGAGGGGGTGAGCAGCAGGTGCACGTGATTGGTCATCAGCGCATAAGCATGAACGGCGCAGCCACAATCGCGAGCCACCTCTTCGAGCCAATGGAGGTAGCAGAGATAATCCTCATCGGCAAAGAAGCATGGCTCGCGGTTGATACCGCGCTGAACAATGTGCAGCGGATGGTCGGCTAAAAGAATGCGCGGGCGACGGGGCATGTCAATCACTCAGAAAGGCAAATGTCTCTGACCCTTTTGGTCTTGCGTTCGTACTGACCGTGGCGCCTTCGACTGTCGCCAAAGTCGGCGCCACCCCAGTCGACAAGGCCGCCGCTGGAAAATACATTCTCCGAACCGCGCACGACGAACTCGTAGTCGCCCGCCGCGTTCTTGAACAGGGTCGCGGAGAACCCACTCGACGTATTCGGGAGTTGACTAAGAACATCCCATTCGGCGACGAAGGCGGTGGCTTGGGTAGATTGAGTTGGGTCGTCGTGATCTTGAGAAAAGCTCGCAGCAATAAGAGCACCAGTTACACCAGCGTCGGTAGTTATCAAATTGCCATTGGCATCAACAAAGTTTGCATATGAAGCTTCTGCAAGTTGCGCTTGCTGAAACAGTTCGGTAATCGTGTTCATTTTTTGGCTCCTTCAAATTGTGCAGTAACTTTGTCAAATGCCCCTTGGTCTCTATGGCTTTCGGTTTTACATCCTCTGCTATCCAACCAAAACTTCCATCCAGACCACCCAGCTTGCCGCCGCTCTTGAGACGTAGAGAAATTGACTTCACGCGCTATTAACTCCCCAGTTTTGCGGTCTCGTAGTTCAGATTGCATTCGCCATCGATTAAATAGAAATGGCCCCTCATATTTAAATTGGTAAATAATTCGTTGATTCAAGGCAGTCGCACCGCCATGTGGCGTCTGAATGTGTGGCATATCGTTGTTATAGATGAGCGTCTCCATCACCCCCGGGTTCTCCGCCTTCCATTGATCCACGGTTTTGTACACCCAGAATCCCGCTTCAGATTCGCAGTAATACTTGTGCGCAATTATTGTCGGGATGTGATCCCAGAACACGGCGAGGTAAAGGACGATTGCCACGCCCAGCGACCATTTCCAGCCGCTCTTCTGCTTGCGCGTCGCCTGATAGGTACCCGCCACCGCCAGGGCGAACGCCAGCACGAAAGCCACCATTAGCGTCAGCGGCCAAGCCAATACCGCCAATCCCATGAGTTCTTTCATCGCGTGGTCCTCAGCTCTACAATCCTGTGGAGACTATAGGGGTCAACATCACATTCATTTTTCATTTTCCTTGCCTCCAAATCAAAATCTGAATCCCGTTTTATCTTCCCTACCGTCCGGCTTGTTCGCCTTCATGGGTGGGCGCCCCTTTTGGTCTGCTTTTGGTCTGATTGGACAATGTGGAATACGAAGCGAGTGCCAGTTGCGCTTGGTTGAATATGTCAATCGGTGTGGCCATGCTCATTCCCCTTTCAAAAATATCGATGATTCAAATGGAGGTATGCTTCCGTGTGCTGGACAGGTAAAACTTGAGCCGTGCCACGGACCAGGCATGTCACCCCCACCGCGTCCATAGAAAACCAATTCACCCAAAACTTTGCCATCTGCGCGTCGCACGATCCGATACAGCTCGCGAGACATTTGGGGATTGCCTTCCCTGTAGTAATAAGTTTCTTCCTCACTGTAGAAATCATCCGTCGGCTTGGCGTCTTTCTTTCGCGGAATCCAAAGCCTGCCGAACTTGTCGAGTAGCTTGTTGTATTTCTCTGGCGACAGCTTCACCGTCTCATACACCTTGACCCCACCATCAATCGCACACAACCGCTTGACCTCCTGATCCATGAACAGGGTTCTGCCCACCAACAGCCATAGCCAGCCCAATATCACTACCACGCCGAGCAGTCCCACCAAGCCTTTTTGCCAGGGTTTCGCCAC
>JBASWL010000058.1:0-4854 GCA_049276455.1 Georgfuchsia sp.
TTTATTTACAGACGCTGTGATTTGATTCTGGCGCAGTCCAAAAGCTTTATGCCACAGATACAGATGTACGCCGGTGACAACAACCGTGTGGTGTACTTTCCCAGTTGGGCCGAATCTGTTTTTGACACGCAAAATGCTATACCAGCAGACGAGGTGCCATTGAAGCCTGGGAATTTCAATGTGATGTTTGCAGGGAACATTGGCGATGCCCAGGATTTCCCCGCGATTTTGGCGGCAGCGGAAAGATTGAAGGCCCACGCACATATTCGGTGGTTGATCGTTGGTGATGGGCGGATGGCGCATTGGGTGGCCGATGAAGTCAAGCGCCGTAGCCTACAGGATTGCGTTCTGATGCTGGGGCGGCACCCGGTGGAGAGGATGCCTTCGTTTTTCAAGCATGCGCATGCGTTGTTGGTCAGCTTGAAAGATGAAGCCATTTTTTCTATGACGATCCCAGGCAAGCTTCAGACGTATCTGGCAGCAGGCATCCCGGTTGTGGCCATGCTGAATGGTGAAGGTGCGGAGGTGGTGAAAAGTTCTCGTTCGGGCCTGACATGTGCGGCTGGCGATCACTGTGGGTTGGCAGACGCTGTACTAAAGCTTTCGCAAATGACCAATGACGAGCGGGAAACAATGGGTCGAAACGGGGTGGATGTAAGCGCCCTGGAATTTAATCGTGACACATTGATCGACCGGCTTGAAGAATGGATCGAGATGTTGAAATGTGAGGCCATTTCGCCTTTGGCGCTCAGGGGAAAGTCATGATTTTGGTGACGGGGGCAACGGGTTTTGTTGGCTCTGCAGTGGTCGCAAAACTGGCGCATGAAGGGATTAAAACGCGAGCTTGCGTTCGTCGTAACGACGCATTCATGCCGGATAGCGTTGAAGTCGTGCATGTTAGTGACATGTGCGCAGATACTGACTGGGGGGCCACTTTGGCAGGCGTTGGGGTCGTTGTTCATGCTGCGGCACGTGTGCACGTGATGGATGATACGGCCACTGATCCCTTGGCTGAATTTCGTCGCATCAATGTCAATGGGACATTGAATTTGGCACGACAGGCAGCAGCAGCAGGTGTGCGGCGATTTGTATTCATCAGTTCGATCAAGGTGAATGGAGAAGTGACTCGGCTCGGTCAACCATTTTCCGCCGACGACAGGCCTGCGCCAATCGATCCGTATGGGGTTTCAAAAATGGAAGCGGAGCAAGGCCTGCGCGAGCTGGCAGCGCAGACCGGTATGGAGCTGGTGATCGTTCGACCTCCTTTGGTGTATGGGCCCGGGGTCAAGGCAAACTTCGCTGCGATGATGCGTTGGCTGGTGCGCGGTGTGCCATTGCCGCTCGGGGCTATCGACAACCGGCGCAGTATGGTGGCGCTGGATAATCTGGTCGATCTGCTGGTTACCTGCATGAGCCATCCGGCAGCAGCAAACCAAACGTTCTTGGTATGCGATGGCGAGAATCTTTCGACGACGGAATTGCTGAAACGCACCGCAACTGCGATGGGTAAGAAAGCTAGGCTTTTCCCGGTGCCGGAGCAGATTTTGAGAATAGGTGCTCGACTTATTGGTAAGCCCAATGTTGCACAGCGACTTGTAGATTCGCTTCAAGTGGATATCAGCAAGACAAGGGATCTCCTCGGGTGGACACCTTCAGTTACCGTAGATCAGAGCCTCAGAAAAACGGCAGAACATTTTTTGCAAAATCAGCAGAGATAAATGGCTATTCCCTGATTTCGAGGGGATCACTTCATATGCTCTGGACCAAAATGCCGAGCCACTCATGCAGGGCGTTGCTGGATTTCGAGAGTGCTTCGGCGGACGGCAGAAGATTTGCAATCATTGAAGGTGATGAGGAAGCAAACCCGGTCGGTGCCGGAATTACTTCCAGGCTCTGCCCAGCGAAATATTCGACTGCGCGTGGCAGATGCCAAGCCTGGCTTACCAGCACAATGCGCGAAACGCCTGCTGCCTTGAGCACCCCAGCAGAGTAAACGGCATTCTCGGCAGTATTGCGCGAGGTATTCTCAACCCAGGCCACCTGGCCATGGAAATCCTTGACCAGGGATTCCTTCATGGCCTCGGCTTCGGGACGACCGCCGTAAGGTGCTCCGCCAGACACCAGGATGGGCAAACCGGAGGCCGCCTGGAGTCTGGCGCCATAGCGGAGGCGTTCAAGTGTCCAACGGTTGACTGTATCGCCGCCATATTCCGGGGCACGGAAATTCATCCCTCCTCCAATGATGACAATAGCCTCGGCTCTTGACAGGCTCTCCTGGGAAAGGGCAGGAAATTTCTCTAGGCTCCGGGTCAGGCCATCGGACACTATCGGCACCGACAGGGCCAACATAGAGATCAAGGCCAGCATGGTCATGATGTGCCCCACGCTATGGCGGCGACGGCCAACCCATAGTCCCGCAAGCGCCAGGGCAATCAGTCCGAACGGGGGAAGTACGAGGGCCGACAAAAGTTTCGTGATCAGGAACATTGAGTTTCTTCTGGGTAAAGAGACAATGCATTATGCTTGAGACGGGATAAAGATATGCTCCATGGCCCTTTGTCTGCAAAGTTGACGCAGCAAACAGATCGATCGTATAGCATAATGATTACAAGCTTTTCGGGTTCCCCTTCCTTTTGACCTCTTCCTTCCTGTTTCTGCTGATCGTTCTCACAGCAGTGCTATCGACGCTGCTTACGATGGGCTTCCGCGCGTACGCATTGGCGCACCGCGTCCTTGACATTCCCAATGAACGAAGTTCGCATCTGATACCTACCCCGCGCGGTGGCGGGGTCGCCATCGTGATCAGTTTTGCCGTCGCGATCCTTGTTCTTTTTGCCTTCGGGAATATTCTGCTTCAGGCAACGCTTGCCTTGCTTGGCGCCAGTGGCATCGTCGCGCTGGTCGGGTTCATTGACGATCATGCGCCGATCGCGGCCCACTGGCGGTTCCTCGCGCATTTCTCCGCGGCCGCCTGGGTGCTCTACTGGATCGGAACGCCCCTGCTCGACCTGCCGGGAGGCGCGGTCAATCTGGGCGGCATCGGTGTGGTGCTGTGCACCCTGTATCTGGTCTGGATGCTGAATCTCTACAATTTCATGGACGGCATTGACGGCATCGCGGGGATCGAGGCGATCACGGTCACGCTGTCGGGTGCGGCATTGTCGATGTATTTTGTTGTTCCGCCATCGAGCTCAGGCAGCGTGGTGGTGATGATGGCGCTTTTGACGGCTGCCGCAGCGCTGGGCTTCCTGGTGTGGAACTTTCCTCCAGCCAAGATATTCATGGGCGATGCCGGTAGCGGTTTTCTCGGAATTCTCATGGGGACGCTGTCATTGATGGCTGGCCTGGAGGCGCCTGCGCTGTTCTGGTCCTGGGTCATCCTGCTGGGGGTGTTCATCGTCGATGCCACCGTAACCCTGTTTCGCCGGCTCGCCAGGCGGCAAAAGCTGTATGAAGCACATCGCAGTCATGCCTACCAGTTCGCGGCGCGCCGCCTGGGGGCACATCGGCCGGTTAGTCTCATGGTGGGGCTCATCAATCTGTGTTGGCTGTTGCCGACCGCCTGGCTGGTCGCCGCAGGTGGGATCAGCGGCATTGTAGGGGTCTTGATTGCTTATGCCCCACTCGTTGGACTGGCTTTTTATTTGAAGGCAGGTGCGGCCGAGTTGCAATCGGCTTGAGCCGATATGGCAAAGTGGTTTATGCCGAACCCGGCGCCAGTTGATCTTCGTTGCCGCACTGTGGCGCAAAGTCCTTCACACATTCCATCAGTACTGCGCGCAACTCATCGGTAGCATTGCGCTGCAAGATATCATCGAAGCGGCCGATGAAATGCTGGACTGATTCAAGGGATAGGCTTTCTTCATTGGCTCGCATGATCCGCGGGTGAGTTGTTTCGACAACATTGTCACCGATCAACAACTCTTCATACATTTTTTCTCCCGGGCGCAGACCTGAGAAGACGATTTCGATGTCGCCGCCGGGGTTATTTTCGTCCTTGATGCTCAAGCCACTGAGGTGAATCATTCGTTTTGCAAGGTCGAGAATCTTGACCGGTTCGCCCATATCGAGAACGAACACATCGCCATCCTTTCCCATGGCACCAGCCTGTATGACCAATTGAGCGGCTTCCGGGATGGTCATGAAGTAGCGGATGATGCGCGGGTCGGTGACGGTGATTGGGCCACCCTGGCGGATCTGTTCGTGAAAGAGTGGTACGACCGAACCGGATGAACCAAGGACGTTGCCAAAGCGCACCATGGTGAAGCGGGTTTGATCGGGGTAGCTTGCCGCGAGTGCCTGAAGAATCAATTCGGCAAAGCGCTTGGTGGTGCCCATGGTATTGGTGGGGCGCACGGCTTTGTCGGTGGAAATGAGAACGAAGGCTTCAACGCCGCTGGCCAAAGCTGCCTGAGCTGCGCGCCAGGTACCTATGATGTTGTTGTAGGCACCTTCGGTGGGGTTTTTTTCCACCATGGGTACGTGCTTGTAGGCAGCGGCGTGGAATACGGTTTGTATTTTGAAACGGGTCAGTACGCGCTCAAGACGCGTCTGATCAGTGATCGAACCAAGAATGGGTATGAGTTCGGGATGATATCTGTTTCCATTGTTCTGAAATAGACTGAGCAATTCGTTCTCGATGCTGTAAAGAGAGAATTCGTTACGTTCATACAGCACCAGACGTTTGGGCTGGAGGCTCAGTATCTGGCGACAAAGTTCCGAGCCGATGGATCCGCCCGCACCCGTCACCAGAATGGATTTCCCCGTGATGTTCTTCTGCAGCAGGTTGGGGTCGGCAGGGACAGAGTCACGACCCAGAAGATCTTCAATGCCCACTTCGCGAAGATCATCGAT
>JBASWL010000059.1:0-7047 GCA_049276455.1 Georgfuchsia sp.
CCTTTCCCGACTCTTCGGGTTGGTGGAAAGGAGTCAGACTATGTCTGTCCGGGGCTCAAGAAGATGCCTAAAATCCTAGGCAATCGAGGAGGCACAAGACATAGTCAGGGAGGGTAGATAGTGGCGCCTATGTCGTGCACGACATAGGCGACATACGTTTGCCGTTCATACCTTGCAGCGCTGGTACCACGAAGGGGCCAACCTTGATGCCAAGCTGCCAGTGCTTGCGACTTATTTGGGCCATCAGTCGCTTGACGGAACCCAGGACTATCTGCATCTCACGGCAGAGTTGTTCCCGGAAATCATCGGGCGCGCCAACGCTGCGTTTGGCGATGTCATCCCGCGAAGGAGCGAGTCATGAAGCCGACCGATCTCTCCGTACACGTGACCAACTTCTTGACGCATTACCTGGCCGCACAGCGCAACCTGAGCCCCAACACCATCAAAGCCTACCGCGATGTGTTCACCTTACTGCTCCGGTTCAGTCGCGACGTACGCGGCATCGCCTTGGAAAGATTGTCACTCGCCCAGATCGATGCTCCGTTTGTGGAGGCATTTCTGGATCATCTGGGCAACGATAGAAGCTCTTCAATTCGCACACAGAACCATCGCCTGGCCGCATTGCATGCGTTCTTTCGGTATGTGCAGTCGGAAGTGCCGGAACGTTTGCAGCAGTGTCAGAAGATTCTGGCTATTCCGTTGCGGCGGCATGCCCAGTCGAGCGTCGGGTATCTCTCTACGGAGCAACTCACTCAGGTCCTCGCGCATCCCGACCTGACGACACGCGCGGGCCGCCGGGACGCAGTCCTGTTCAGCGTCCTCTACGATACCGGTGCTCGTGTGCAGGAGTTGATTGACCTCAACGCCGACGATGTCCGCCTGATCTCACCCGCTCAGGTTCGGCTCATGGGCAAAGGGCGCAAGGTACGCGTGGTGCCTCTGATGGGTGCGACCGTGCAGATCCTGCGCGACCATATGCGAGAGAATGGCCTGGATCGCCCGGAGTGCGGCAGCCAGCCGCTGTTCCAGAATCGGCAGGGCGCGCGGCTGTCGCGCTCGGGCATCCGTTACCTTCTGCACAACCATGTCCAGGCTGTTCGCTCCGATCTTCCCGGCTTTACGCAATCGGTGAGTCCGCACAGTTTGCGTCATACGAAAGGAATGCACCTCCTGCTGAACGGCGTCCCTCTCGAAATCATCCGCGATTTCCTCGGGCATGTGGATGTCAAGACGACACAGATCTACGCGCGGGCGAACCTGGAGATGAAACGAAAGGCACTTGAGAAAGTCGCTGATGCGCCACTTCCCACCATACCGTCTTGGCAACAGAACAAGACTTTGCTTGACTGGCTGCACTCGTTGTAGCACCGACAAGCCGCCGCTACTACGGCGGCTTGTCGATATCTATCCCGGAAATTATGTTGAGTCCGAAACGGTAGAAGCTGCACCAGGCGGGCGTCCAGCCTTCTTACTGCGCATAACAGAAAACTGCCCACAATAAGCTATATGTACAGCAGCACATTTGGCTTATTGTGGGCAGTTTGTTCGGGTAGCCCGTCCAAGGGGATCCGACACTGCCGATTCGCGTGATTCCGGATCGGACAGGGAATAGCGGAACGCCATATGTTGTTTTACTTGGTGTCAGTGAGTTATGCCGATCATTGATGCTCAGCACAGGGAGCTGTATTATTTTTGAGAAGAACATCACTATCTGATAGAGAGGTTGGCCTTGAATACGGGCTATCTGTAATCCGTCATGGCCATCCACGTAGCAATGTGTAATGCGAAAGGTGTCGTTGCTTATAATTTGTCATCAACATAGTCGTATGTCGCAGATGTGTCCCCAACTGAAATACGACAATAACATTGCCAAGGGGGCTTACTGATCATCAAGCTGCCTGTCACAGGAATCTGGCGTCGGACAGCAGATCGGCCACAACGGCCGTTGGGATGTGTCGCCACCTACGGCTGCAATGTGCTGGTCAGATGTCGTAGCCCTGAAATTCTAGTCGAACGCTTGGCACTTCAGGTACAGCCGGATCCACCCCATATCGCTAGCCGCGCAGGCGAAGACAGGCCGCATTTGCTGAAGGTAGAGCCCGCTCCTCAGACATCGACATCGTCGAAAATGCTCCGGGTACCATGTGCCTTGTCGATTGTCCCGGCTGAGCCGAGTGATCGGGGTGCCCTATCTGGAAGTACACGGTCGTTGTCGTTGATCCAGTCTTTCGCCAGATCGATCTCGAGATCAATGATCCGCACCGCTTCCGCGTTATCGCCGAACTTGTCCTTCAGCGTCTTGAAGATTTCGAACATATGTTCCATGTATTCATCGGCAGGTTCGTCATCCCTGTATCCATCCTGTTCCTTTTCGCGCACCCCGCCCAGCCTTGGCAGGAGGTCTGCGCGGACCTTGGCGATAAGCGCGTCGAATTCAGCATCTGTGAACACGCTGCGAATGTCTTCGTCGTCGAGCGCGTAAACGTCCTCGCCACTAATGGCATATGCGCTCACGGCTTGAACGAAGATTTTCCTGTTCTCCTCCGGCAGCAACCCGAACTCATGTAAGCGCATAGCGAGGGCCACCTCGGAAGAAGAACTCAATAACAGGCCGGGACGGCAAACCTTGTCAATTAGTCCCGGGTTCGTCTGAAGGTAGAGGGTCAGGAATTCCTTCGAGCACCGCCGGGTAAGGAATGAATGCAGCGACCACTTCGCGCCCCAAATCGCCAGATACTGGGACTTGTATTTCTCGCTCGCAGTGAACTCCGTAAGCCGCGCAATCATCTGCGGATAGAGCCGCTTCGGCACCATCACTGCTTGCTCAATCCCGACATTGCCGCAGGTCACCTGCTCGATCAGATTCTCGGTGGCGCTTCCCAGCAGGAAGATGCCCAGAAGGTCCGGACTCCGAGCCAACGCCGAAGCGAACGCGTCTCCGATCGTCGGGTGTTTGAAACGCCATACCGACTCGCCATCCGACTGCTGGTGCAGGACGAGACTGCCATTCAAGGACTCCAGTGCCGTAATGCATTTCCCGAGGCTACTGCCCAACCTGCGTAGCGCATCCTCTTCCGTTTCCTGCAATGAAATCGGACTTTCGAGATAGTCCTTCTTCATGTAGATAAGCGCTAGCGCCGCCATGCTGTCCTTGTCCAGCCCGTCGAGCACCTCCTGCAGCAATTGCTCCCGCTTCTGCACGAATTGACCAAGGTGATACTCCGTGAGATGGAGCCTCTTGGTGAAGTTTCGGTCCGCAAGGCGTCTGGCGATTTCGGGAATGAAGCGCGGGTGTGCCGCCACCGAAGGAAGGTGCGGCTTGATCTCCGCCCTGAACGCAGGGAGCTGACTACCGAGCTTCAGATGGTTGTAGAGGATCTGCTCCTTCTCTTGGATTGAGAGGTCGTGAACGTCGATCACTACCTGGCTCTCGTTGAACAGCGGGAAGGCGCCTTCTTTGAGATCACGTCGGGCACGCTTGTAGATGTAGTCCCGCGAAGTCATCACGATCTTGGCCCCCTGGCGCAGCATCGTCCTTACCTGCGGCAGGATGTGGTTCCACGAGTGCGCCAGAGACGATTCGTACTGCATGATGCCGAAGGCGTCATCGACCCAGAAGAACTGCGACTGCTCCTCCGGATTCCATCGCTCTTCCACCTTGGCGGGATCATTCAGCTTCAGCACTGACGAGCCCCATTTATCGGCAGCGGCCATGGCCAACATAGAGGCGATTGTTGTCTTGCCTGCCGCCGGCTCGCCAATCAGCATCACGAACCCGTGTTCGTTTAAGGCCTCCACCGCTTTTCCGTAGGAGGCCGTGATGACCACCTTTGCGAGTTCTTCGCGCATCGACTCCAGCACCGCTCGGGCTTGTGCATAGGCGCGCTCATCCAGAATCTGGCTCAAGTCTCCGAGCCCATACATGCGCGGCACATGCATGCGCAGGCTCTTCCTCTCCCTGACCTGCTGATTGATCCAGGTGGAGCCAAAAACCAACACCTGCTGAACCCCGGCCTGGGCCAGCAGGGCTTTAACCTTGGCCGTCTGCGCTCCCGAAACTCCGGCATTCGTCATCAGTACGTAAACGTCGCACTGACCTACGGCGACGAGCTTGCGAACCTTCTCGATCTCGTCCTTGATGTCTGATGGCTTTAGGTTATGCCCGGGGTCCGCCGTAAACTTGCACTGGATCACGAAGCGGCCTGCATAGACTTCGCCCGGCGCAGGAGTCCAGGTGCCGGCAAACGCGCCATCCTTACCCGCGTCGTTCGAGTCGAGGAACGATTCGACGGTCTGCCCCAGAACCTCGCGGCAGATCGTCTGGCATAGCTGCTGAAAACTGTTCCACCCCAGACGGTGCAATTCGTACATGGCTACCGGCCTGCGCGAAGGTCAAGGCCATCCAGCGCCTCAAGGGTTTGAACCACAGTCTCCACAAGAACAGCGTCAAAGTCATCCCGGTTCGCTTCTTCGTGCGTGCCCTTGTTCAGATAGGTCCACACTAGATTGGCGGCTGGGATGCCAAGAATCTGGCCGTAGGCGGCCACCAGCAAGGTCTTGTTGGCGTGATTGAAGGTCGCTGCGTCATTCAGCCGTTTGAAGAGCGCTTCGCAGAGGTTGCGCAAGCCGGGCTCCGCGCCGACGTCAGCGAGTTGCAGGTTCAGCACGCCCAGGTCGTGGCTGGTGAGCCAGCGCCACACCTTGTCAGACAGCATCTCGAGGCCCTGCCGGCAAGACGCCAGGGCCTCGCGGTTGTCCAGTGCGTCTTTTGACGCGCGGGCCTTCACCACATAGTTCTTGCTCGGGACATTGCCTGTCACGCGAGGTTGGTAGTTGCCGGTGTGGTTGCGAAACAGGTAGACCTGGCAATCGCCACGCCGCTGGGCGGGCAAGTGCTGCTGGATGTCCTTGATGAA
Organism: Georgfuchsia sp.; assembly: GCA_049276455.1. Classification (GTDB taxonomy): domain Bacteria; phylum Pseudomonadota; class Gammaproteobacteria; order Burkholderiales; family Rhodocyclaceae; genus Georgfuchsia. Next base: position 4,917 of record JBASWL010000059.1, read on the forward strand.
CTCGTTGCTGTGGCAAGTGACGATGAGTTGCGTTTGGGCGAAATGGTCACTCTCGAAGATCGTCTCGCGGATGCCGCTACGGTGGTCGTGGTCGATAGCGTTGATCGCGTCGTCGAAGACGATCAGCGGGCTTTGGATGCTCTGGCCCTTGGCGAGGAGGATCGCCAATCCCAAGCAACGGATGTGGCCTTCGCTCAGGATGCGCAGGGCGTCCACGCGGACCTGCGGGTTGCCCCGGAAGGAAATCTCAATCTTCTGTTCGCCGGTCACTGGCAGATGGAGCGCTGCGAGCTTGTCCGGTTCCAAGTCGTTGCGGTTAAACTCGTTGTAGAGATTCATGGCCACATCGTTAAGGCCCGCCATCAGGGTGCCAGGAAGCTGGTTTCGGTAGTTCCGGAGCAGGGCCAGGAAGCGGTCGTACGCGGCCTTGATTGGAGTGTCGCGCGCGATGTCGAGCGCTTCCTGGTCAACGTCGCGGATGAGTGCCGCGTTGTCCACATCGAACGCCGCAATTCGGCCCTTAGCCGCTGCCACGCCGTCGACAAGCTGTTGACGCTTCAAATCTTGGGCTTGGACAGACAGTTGGAAAGCAATGAGTCCGTCTCGCTCGGTGATGTTGCGTTGGCGCTCCTGGCGAGCCAGCAGCGCGGCAGCGTCTTGCACCGCCACGCGGTCGGCGATCGCCAAGATCTGCTCAAGCGTCACGATTGCTGCTGCACGACCCTCCTGCGGCGCCCGGGCGGGGTAGATCGCCGTCCACCAATCTCCTGCAGGTTCGGCTGCCAGGCCGGCAAGGTAGCAGCCCACCGGCGTCTCTTGCTCCCCATGGGTCGCGACGAACGCGGCCAAGTTGGCAAGCTGCCGACGGATCTCGCGTGACGCGGTGGCAACTTTGTCTTGCGCGGTCTTGCGCTCCTCTTGCAATTCGCCGAGCTCCTTCAACTGCGCCAGGCCGGCCGTAGCCTTGTCGAAGGGGTTGGATTTCGAGTGCGCCAATGGCGTGTCACACGCCGGGCAGTGGTCGCTTTCGCTGGATCGCAGAGCCAGGACTGCGGTGTAGAGGTCTTTGAAAGAAACTTGGCTGCTGCGGGCCTCGAGCTTGGCGGCGATGCCTGTGAGCTCTTCTTGGCACCGGCGCGACGCCTCGAAGGCGCTCAGTAGGCCTTCACGGGAAAGGCCGATGGCCGCTGGTGGCACGGCGTTGAGGATGCCTTCGAGTTGTTGCAGGCGGCCGGGCGCGTCGGCTGTGCCGATAAGCGCCTTGAGTCCCGCGTACGTCATGCCCGGAGAGTGCATTAGGGCGAGGGCAGCCTCTTCGTTCGCCAGGCCCATCAGGGCGTTCGCCTCGCCATTGACCATGGCTTGGTCGGTGGCCAGGGCATTGCGCTTTCCGGTCAGCGCGATTTGCTTGGTTGCGGTCAGCACGAGCTGCTGGTCAATGGACTCGTTGAAGTGGCCCACGAACTCGTTGAACTTGTCCATTCCGAACAGTGTGGCGATTAGTTCGGTGCGTTGAGCAGGCGGACGAGCAGCGATTCGGGAGAACGCTTCGATCCGATTCTTCTCGATGAAGCAGAACCGGAATGTGTCTGGGTTTGAGGCAACCGCGACTTCCCGGTTCTGATTGTCGGTCGCCCGCAGGGCCGGCGGTTCAAAGCGGCGCGCGTGGAGGTTGGCGAGATACGTGCGTCCGTCGATGCGTTTGGTCTCGGCCTCTTCGACCGAGCCCAGCAGGCCATATTCCAGGCCTTCGCAAAAGCTGGTTTTTCCGCTGCCGTTGGGGCCGTAGAACAGGACGACCCGCTTTTGTAGATCGAAGGGCTCGGGCGTCCGAAAGCCTCGGAAGGGGCCGATAGTCATGGTCCGTAGCCGTTGCCACGGCCAAGCGCCATCGGCCGCCACAGCTTGGATGTCGGGCGGTCGGTCGGGCGTCTGGGCCAAGGCCCTGCGGGCGTGATCGACCAAGTAGGTGGACCGCTGGCTGTGCTGGCGAACGGTCTGATCCAACCCATCAAAGTTGGCCAAGGCAAGGTTCGCAAGTCGCTTCACCGCTGGCTGGGCTTGGGTGGCTGGCAGATGCAGCCACGCTACAAACCGCTCAAAATCGCGCTTAGCAGATGCCATATACCCC
>JBASWL010000060.1:0-12622 GCA_049276455.1 Georgfuchsia sp.
ATGCTACTTTGTCCGTGCAGCCGATCAGAACCACCGACAGCACAATTCCCAGCATAAGATTTTTCATGGGAAATCCCGAGGATTAGTTAAGTTAAATCGCGACATTCTTCAAGACAAGTATCCAATACCACGATATGAATTCTATCTTGATAACAGTCGAAAACATAGACCGACTCCTGCTGAGATGCATATAGCGTTGCACTTTATAACAACCCCACAAGTGACTCTCCAGAGCAAGATACTGATTCGCCAGTTTTTAAGCAACTGCGGACACGCGGGGTCCAATTCTCCGCGTGTCCGCCGCATCAGCCTCCAGCCATCATATTGCCAATGAACCCTATCATCACAAGGGTCAACAGCGTCAAGCCGCAAACGATCAGAACAATACCCAATATCCTCGAACTCAGAGTCATGGCACGCGATGGAGCATCCACCAGATATTTATGGATTTCTCCAGAGGCAACCAAGCGGCTGTATTCCATAGTGTGCTCACGCCTGAATTCTTCCAGAGATTGCGTGCCAGTGAACATCACGATATCAGGAGGAGGATGTTTGTCCGGCCGGAAATGATTGTTGAAGAAATGCACAGTGAACAGGAACACCGCAGCCAGGATTGCCTCTTCGCCATGGACGATGGTAGCTATGTTGAAGACCCATCCGGGGAGAATTGAAGCAGTCACGTTCGGGAAGGCCAACATCAACCCGGTTCCTCCGATGGCTCCCATCCCCCAGAACACCGCCCAGTAGTCAAATTTCTCCCAGTAAGTCCAACGCTCAAAGATTGGACGTGGTCCCTGTCCGAAGAACCATTTGAACATGGCAATCGCGTCCGCTAAATCCTTTAGGTTAGGCACCATCGAAGTCGGACCAAACCAATTGAACGATTTCGGATCCCGGACGATGCGGATCACAATATAGACCAGATGTATGAAAAATATTCCCAGCATGATCGTTGCACTGACTCTGTGCACTATAGCCGTGACCTTGGGACTGCCAAACATGCCCATGATGACACTTGCCCATGCTGTATCAGGGAACAAGACAGCCATACCGGTCAGTACCAGCATCATTACGCTGACGGCAAAGAATATGTGTGCAACCCGCCAAGCCGGATGGAAGCGCTGAAAATGCTTGCTCTCATCAAGTTGCAGACCTTCTGTCTTAATGTGCAGTTCTTCCTTGCCTTCCTTGCGATCCTTGTATTCGCGATAGAACCACAGCGCCGAATGAAGCCAGAAGAAAGCAAACACACCAAAAAGTAATGCAATCATGAATGTGGATGTAAACCACATCAAGGGGAAACGCTGGCGATCATGTGAATTGCCGTGTGGCTCAAATGAAACAAACCCGGCTGTAGCTCCCACGTGACATTTACTGCAAGTTTTGACACGGTTTTCCGGGGATACGGTAGAACTGGGATCACTTACAAACTTGATCGTATGGTTACCGTGACAGTCGAAACACTTGGCTGTATAACCATAGCCCAAGGTATTAATCTGGCCGTGGTAGGTTTTCGTATAGGTCTCCAGCTGGTCCTTGTGACAGTTCCCACAGTTCTTGGTAATGGCAACCCGGGTTGCATCAAGCGTCGGATCCTGCACGCTATGTGGCGAATGGCAATCCGAGCAAATCGCCGCATCCGGAAAATCGTTCTCCAGCACCATCTGGCCGTGCACTGAGGTGGCATAAGCCTTTCTTTCAGCGGGATGGCACTTCCCGCACTTATTGGGCACTTCAAGACGCCATTCAGTCCGCTCCGGACTCCCTGCAGGGTAAATGTAATGGGCGTCATGACAGTTATAGCAAGTCGCATTGGTACGCGACTGATCCTCGGCATTGGGACGCGCATGGATCGATTTCATGAACCGGTCGATTTGTTGCACTACCACGCCGAGCCGCGCGAATTCCTTATCCTTGGATTTACCTTCTTTCTTCGCTTTTTCCCATAGTGTCTGATGGCAGGTCACGCAGCTAACTTTTTGCCCCATGCCCGGCTGATGCGGAATATCGGTAATATCCTTGTGACACTCGACACACTGACGCTTGCCGTGCACGCTGTTTTCAAATTTACCCTGCCTAACGTACAAAGAACGCATCTTGCCATCAGGTCCTGGCGCAGAGAATCCTTTTTCTCCATGGCAGCCAAGGCAAAGCTCGTTAGGAAGGCTGTCTGCTACATTGTCGCTGCTGGCGTCTGCCGCCTGTGCTGATACCGTTACGCTTCCGATCAATGCCAATAAGCAAACGACGCCTGCTAAAAGATACCTTGTGGGTTTAGAACCGCGCATGAAACTACCTTTCCTACTTATTTAGATGGCCGGGGGACAGCGGACGGAGAAAAATACGATATAGCTTTGATTGGATTAAGCAACACTGCAACATCAACAGTACATGCCATGTAACTAATATGATGATTTGCACTTTGTTTGTTCATGGCGCGCGAGTCTAAACTGACAACATAACGCCAGACTTGATTTAAATCAAACCGGTACTTGATCCAAATCAAATTCAGGCCCTGTACTTACTATCCAACAGCATACCGAATGAAACAGCCATGTTTCAGCACCAACGCAATGTCTGTAGTCACTTGGGAGTTATGGTGCACAGGTTTACTGCAGTATCCAACCGCGTCTCCACTTCAATAATTGGTACGTAAAAAAACCAGAAACATATGCTTTGCCATGTCGACATGTGCGATGTGAGCGAAATTCCCCAAGGTGGTTTGTGGAATCGCACGCACCCAACACGCTGTCTTCACAAACTCCGCGCGACCGGTAAAAACCAAGTAGCTGCGTATTATTAGCTTCAACAATAGGACACAATCAGCCTACATTCACCTTGTCGTCCGAACGAAGCATGACTGGTTTAGGTGCCCTTGAAAACCACATTTGGTACATGGATACCACCCACATGAAGGCGAAGCACGCTCCCATGGCTCCGCCGGCGGCCATCGTCACCCAGGCAAATGGCTGATAGAGCTTGATGAAGTACCAGGAGCCAATATCAGTAACAAGACACAGATAAGGTGCTGCGATCACAGTACATTTGAGCCAGACAGGCCGCATGTAGGCATGACCAAACATGGTGCCCATCAGGAAGAAAACGAAGGTCAGACCGAACGAGTGTATGTGGGATACGCGAACCAAGGTAAAAATATCCGTACCCGTATCCTTTTCCGTCACCTTTTTTATATTGTCAAATCCACCCAGATTCGGCAGATGCGGATTGCTGCCGTCGTGGCAGTTCATGCACCGTTTGTCCACTACCGGTATTATGTCCGACTCGTACCTAGCCTTGTCGGCACCCGTCTCCACCCATGTGATGAGCTTACTGGCCTCATCGGTAGGCAGCATTGTTGACATCGGGCCACGCAGCGCCGCCTCAAGACGCGACCCCTTGCCGCTGCCAGAATAGGCGACAACGACATCGTTGTACGTCAACTGCATTGGATTGCCGCCAGCCCGACCCGCGTAGCTATGAAACAGGTAGACCAGAGCAAACAGGTATCCCAGACCCAGCACCAGTAGCGCTGCTGTATAGAGCGCACGCATGCTGTAGGGAAGCTCGGAAAAATGCAGATAATGCGGGTGGAGTCTGATATCACTCATGATTGTTCCAATTAGCTTATTTGGCAGGCAGTGGCACGAAGATAAGGGCGCGTGGTTTCTGGCGGGCATAGTACGCAGCGAGACCGGCAATGTCTTCCTCATTCAGCACAGCAGTCATGGCCGACATCTGCGGACTCTTGCGCACACCAGACTTGTATGCGAGTAGAGCATTTTTCAGATAATCGACGCGCTGCGCAGCCAGAGCCGGTATACGCGGGTCAATGCTGTTGCCGTCGACACCATGACAACGGTCGCAGCGCTGCGCCCACTCTTCTGAGCTCAGCGGTTTGACCACTTTCGGCGCCTGCGGCGATAGTGACGCGTAATAGGCTGCCAAGTCCTTCATTGCCTTATTCTCCAAGGAATCCGCTACGCCCTTCATGGTTTCATCGGTACGCGATCCGTTTTTGTAGGCCTCTAGCGCTGCCACGAAATATTCGCTGTCCTGGCCAGCAAGGCTTGGCGTAGCTGGACTGCTGCTAACCCCTTGTTCACCATGGCAGCCAGCGCAAGCAGTAGCAGCAGCCTTGCCAGCAGCCTTATTGCCGGAGACTGGTGTTTTGGCTTTGGCGGTTTTTTGCAAGGCGAAGAAAAGTGCAATATTTTTCATTTCATTGTCACTCAGACCACCTACTAATGTCTGCATCATGTCTTCCTTGCGCAGACCACTCTTGTAGGCAGTCATGGCGGTAACAAGATAAGCTGGATGCTGTCCGATCAGGCTTGGCATGCCTGATGTCTCAGTAATTCCGGTATCGCCGTGGCAACCGGCACAGCCGGCTGCTGCGGCCTTGCCTGCGCTCACTGCATCAGCCTTGGCTGGCGCGGCCTTGGTGGCGCTAGGTGGTGCGGGATCAAGACTGGCATAATAGGCGGCCGCCGCTAACATTGCGTCATCGCTGAGAAATTTGACCGCGCTCACCATGGATTTATCAGATCGCCCACCTGCCTTGTAGGCCTTCATCTCCGATAAAAGAAAGGGCGCGCGCTGGCCTGCGAGATTGGGCATATCCTTGGTGGTGGCGATACCGTCCGCACCATGACACTTCGCACAGGATTGCTTTACCACGCGCTTGCCTTCCGCTACTTCCTGAGGGCCTGCGTATGCAGCTCGAAGATCATCAGCGCCAGCCGCACTTGATGCAGCGGCCCAACTGGGCGCACTCCCCACCATTGCTGCAACTGCAAGCAGCAGCGAAAACAAGGGGCGAATCCTGACGCTTCGTCTCATTAACATGACCTCCATAAGTTCATCTGAATCTTCCACGCGCTGCGCGCATTATCCATATCCACAGATCTGCGGTTAATTTTCGCCACCACATGCTTTATTTATATTGGCCGGTGCGCCTCCAACCAGACCAGTAGCGGCGAATGTTAACATGAAAAAAAGCCTGACTTTTGACATAGTTAAAATCCTTGAACGAGGACAGTAAAGATTCGCTTCTTTGTGCCGAAATCGGCCGTGATTCTCCTCGGCATAGTGAAAGACAGGTCACGACTAGGTAATCAAATTGTCGCCTCGTCGCTCCACGGTGGAAACAGCCGTACCAAAATGGATAGCAACAACATCGGCGCAGCCAGGGCGCAGGCCGCAACCAATGCACCTTCCCTGCCCAGGAAGTGCAGATGATAGGTTAACAACCCCCTGCCCGTCTTTGCGATTTCCTGCCCACCAATCACCACATTCCAGCGCATCAAAAATACTGCGGCCAGCACTAGGGTGCCGCAAGTTGTAACTCCAGTGATTAGCGCCTTGCCTGTGGTGCCACGCCAAACCATGAAGCTGAGCATGAGAATGGGCAACACCGATCCGATTCCCAGTTGAAGAGTAAAAAATGGAATAAGGAGCGGACCTCGAACGTATTCCATTATCATATCTATTCCCTCGCGACCTCGGTAGACCAATGCCCCGAATTCCACCCCTTCCAGTATCAGGGTGAACATCATGAATCCCCATAGCGTATAGGTCATGCCCTTGAGGCAAGGTATGTCCACAGTTTTTTTGCGCAGCGCGCATGACAAAACATAGAGCACGATCAGCAACGCGGTACCCGAGATAATGGCGGAAAAGAGAAAAATGGGTGGCATGAGATCGGAGGACCACCATTCGCGCGACTTGAGCGAACCAAACACAAAGCCGACATAGCCATGCAAACCATGCGCTGCGGGTATGCCGATCACTGCCAGAGAAAATATCCATTTGCGGTCATAGCGCAGCGCTGCCTCGGAAAGATCATGGGATCCCAGCGACAGGGCGCGATAGAGCAGTCCCAAGATTCCCCTTCTCAGTAGTGCCTGTTCGACGATGAAAGGCCGAAAAACGAACCAGTTTTCCAACAGCAACAGGATGGTATAGAAAGCAGCCGCGTAACCGAATACAGCGAAGGCAGAGGTCCAGTGCGGTGTAATCATGGCATTGAACGCCCGTTCCGGATGACCTAGATGTATCAATAGGGGCACCGGAACGAATAACATGCAACACAACGATGTCAACAAGGCAAAATGCGCGACCGGCTTGAAGCGCTGCATGCCGAACACCTGATACATGCTCGATACAGTGAACGCCCCCGCCACCAAGCCGGTGAGATAGGGATAGACCGCAATGAGCACGGTCCACGGAATGATGGTTTCGTTGGGATAGACGTAACCGATATAAGGGGCGACGCCAAAGAGCGGTTCCACTAGATCACCTCCTTATCGAGACCGACGTAAAAAACATTGGGCGCATTGCCGGATTCGGGTCTCAGCACTGAAACCCGGTTGTTGCGGAGGAACAGGCTGATCGGACTTTGCTTGTCATTGCGATCGCCGAAGACGCGCGCGCTGACCGGGCAGACTTCTGCGCATGCCGTTTGCAAGCCTTTGGTGATGCGGTGGTAGCACCATGTGCACTTGTCGGTGGCGCCTATCTCTTCGTTGAAGAAGCGCGCGCCATAGGGACAGGCCTGGACACAATACTGGCAGCCGATGCAATACTTGTGGTCGATGACCACCACGCCGTCTTCGGTCTTGTAGGTCGCGCCGGTGGGACACACCTGCACGCAGGCGGGATGGGTGCAATGGTTGCACAGCTTGGGTACGAAGAAGGCCTTCTCCACTTTTGCGTCCTTGTAGCGATTGGCAAATCGATAGACGCCCTCTGAACCCGACGCCTCGATATTGACCGGATCGCTCTGGCTGTCGATGCGCGCATTCTCCTCTCCTTCCAGCGTGACGTAGCGCTCGACCCAGGTGCGGAAGTGATGCGCATCCGCCGCCACATTGTTCTCGATCTTGCATGCTTCGACGCAGCGCAGGCAGCCGATGCATTTCGTCGCATCAACACCAAAGGCCCATCGATGCTTGGTCCAGTCATAATCCGGTATATCCGGCTTGGGCGGCGCCGTACCCGCGGCAGCAGCTTCGCGCAACCCTGCTGCAGCTGCCGCAATCGCCAAGCTGCTGGCACCAACGGCGGCACCGAAGAAGCGCAGGACATGCCTGCGCTCACGAAGACATTTGGCCTGTTCGTCATTGTCTGTCATTGGCTATCCTCCTGACTATTGACCATTTTGACTGCTAGCGCCTAGCGGCAAGCGGCATTGGCAAAATAGGCTGCTACGTTCGACGCATCAGCATCGCTCATATTCTTTGCAATACCCTCCATCATGCCGTTCTTGCGCTCGCCCGACTTGTAGGATTTGAAGCTGCTAACCAGATACTCGCCAGACAGACCGGCAAGATTGGGCCACGAGGATTGCGTGCTAATGCCTTTCGCGCCGTGACAAGCAGCGCATTTCGCCGCAACAGGCAGTCCCGCGGCGGCGGCCTTCTTGTCCCCATTCCCGGCGCTTTCGCACTTGGAAGTGGAAAAATACGCCACCACGTTGTCAATATCGTTGTCACTCAATTCCTGGGCCATTGCGCTCATCACTGGTTCGGCACGCGCACCGCTCTTGTAGGCCTTGAGGGCGAGAATGAGATAGTCGACTTTCTGTCCGGCGAGCCCGGGACCGGAATCATTTGCACCAATGCCCGCTTCACCATGGCATCCCTCGCATCCGGCAGCGATCACCCTGCCTGCCACAACGTCGCCTTGGGATACGGGGGAGGCAGCCACATTAAAGATTCTTGGGGAGTGCGGATTGTGGCAAACCGTGCATTGCTGTGATCCGGCATGAGTGGACACCACAATTTGACGTTGCTGCCCTGGGCGAGCCGGCATCTGCTCGTGGCACAGAGTGCAAAGCTTCGCGGTTTCCGTTGGAACTGTCATCTTCAGACCGTTCGGGTGATCCTTGCCGGTGACCACATTGTCGAACCGGCCCTTGACGTCGCGGCTCCCCGCCGGACCGTGACACACCTCGCACTTGACGACTTTGCCTAACTCGACGTTGTTGTGTACACCCTTCGCCCATTCAGCATATTGGCCGGCATGGCATTGTTCACAGTATTTCGATGTCTTGTACTTAGGTTTGTCCGACGCGATTTCGGCTACCGAGAACCCACGGTAGTGTCCGAAAAGGTAAAAAGTGTCAGTGGTGAAATATTGCTTCGCCGCATACGCGATCACGGCAAATGCCAAGAGGAGAAAGACCAATCGGGCGATATGTTTCGGCATGCGCGCACTCCCCTCCAGGAGGTTAACAACAAACGGCTAAATATCGCTAACTACATCTTGCAGTTTCCGGCCAATCTACTCCTCAATCCACTTCTCTATTGCTGAAAGCCGAACTTGACTACAGTCGCTTTGGAAACGCCCGGCCTGCGTATCAACACTGTGATCGCATAGGGGTCCTTGCCCGGCAAGTGGAAATAGTTACCGTAGCTCACAGTATTATTGATTACCAGAGTTTCAAGTGTCTTGACCTGGTTACCCATCACTGGATCCACAACTTTCACCTCGATCTGCGCGCCCTCGATCGCAGCTTTTGTCTTGGCGTCAAAAAGCGAAATGTTCAAGTGATAATAGTCACCGCCACTCGGGATGCCGCCATGCATTGCGTCTTCCCGATCGGCAACTGAATGTCGTTTGCGAATTAATTCCGCCGAAGTCACACCAAAGTAGATATCCATTCCGTCGATGATCTGATGATTGGAGTCCGGTCTCGCGGCTATCTTGGACGGTGCCTTCACTTTTGCGGGGTTAAATGTCGGGTTAAACATATACGTGATTGCCTGCCGGATTTCAGCATCGGTCAGGTTTGCAACGCCTCCACGGGGAGGCATGCCACCATGGCCATTGATGGCGGAGCGGGTCAGCACTTCGAATCCCAATTTGACCCGCGGCGCCCAAGCTGCTTGATCACCTATCTTCGGCGCGCCGCCCACGCCCGTTTCGTGGCACTTGAAGCAATACGTCCGCACAATCTGTACGCCGCTCCGCTCTGTAGCTGGATTAGTTCTACTGACGGGTTCCGCCCAATGACCACCGGACTCATTGACCATATAGGTAATGGCACGCTCGACCTCGGTATCACTGAGCGCGGGATTGCCCCCATGCGATGGCATCTTCCGGATGCCCTTGAGTGCATTTTGCGATAGCCCCGTCAAGCCGCGTGCTGCACGATCCGCCCATGCCCTCTTGTCGCCAATTTTCGGCGCACCGCTAACTCCCGTGTCGTGGCATGCAGCACACACCGCTTTCACCACATCCTTGCCGCTGCGCTCGCTATCCTGCGCCTTGGCCTGTTGTGGTGCAACCCACAACGCCATAGCAATCATGGCAACTATAGCTGGTTGCATCAACACCCCGGGGGCCCGCCAACATCCAGCCCCAACAATTTTTTTAAAAAATGTCTTGATCATAAATAGCATGGACACCCTTCGCTCTTGACATGCTTGAAGCTCAGCAAAAAAAAGAAAGATCAATCACGGCCATATTCTCAATTTATTGCAAACTAATCGTTCCCAATTCTTTACTTTGTTACCACTACGCATATTATGCAAATACATATATGTGGTGGAATGTAATAAATTTATGTCGGGGGCAGAAGCGCCCAGCCGAAATAACTTTTATAGAATATGGTTATGAAAGCATCAAGATTTTTCTTTAATGGCTTTAGTGATATTGAGAAGTATTTTGTCGATATTCTTCTTTGTACTGGCATTACCCGCTTTTCTTAAAGCTGAGTAATCAGTAACGGCCAAGTCAAGGCCAAGATCACTTGTACATGAAATCTTCCAAATCACACTAGGTGACATGAAGGTGCCTTTTTTCATGTAAGGGGATTTACCAGCTTCACTGCCATATTCTCTGACAGGAGTGATTGCCCAATTCTTAGAGAGGTAATCCTTGGTCCTCAAAAAGTCTTTCTCTTCGCATGGTTTATGGTTGTGAAAATAGGCTCCCCAAATCAACCGCTCTTCACTAAAAACCAAACCCGCCTTGAGATTTTTTTCGCTATTCTTCGTTATTGCGACTCCCACGAACTCAAACTCCTTGTTCGGAAAATCAACTTCGTAAAACTCTTTAAGATAGCCATAAGAATCAGGCGGATCAGTTGGTCCATACTTGATTTTTAAGTCTAAAGGCACTCCAAGCTTGAGTCCTAGCACATTGCCAACACCTTCTCCGTGAAATTGTTTGCTACAACCGAGCAACAATAGCAACACCACAATTGACCAAGTTCGAATCATTTACTACCTCAACGTTAAGTCGCCACACCAGCGACGGAATATTTCATATTATCCGCCCAAAGTTCGTATCTTGCAGCTCCTCAACATGATTAAAACTTGGAGCGACATTGACACGCCATGAAATTCGAACTAGCTGGACGCAGCGCTTTGTTTGATATTGACCAGCCTCAATTGCGACTTTGGCCTATCGGGCGATTGAAGCAAATTCGCTTCTTTTAACTCAGCTATTTGAGCTGAAGTGCAAAACTTCCATCGCCACGCTCGACCGCAATCATTCGCAACAGTGGCGCGAGTTGCTGCTTGTGCTGAGGTGGAATGCGCGCGGTACCCGAAAATACCGGATTGCGATTGTTGCTCCATGATCCTTCACCATCTAGTTGCAGGGGTCCCTGCAGCGTGCGCAGAGAACCCTTTACCGTAGCACCATCGCCTTCGAGTCGCAGTTCATAGTCACCCAGAGGTGAGACTCGGGTGAACGCCGATCCAGCACCGCGCCATTGTAAAGTTGCATTACCTTGAACCGAGTCTCGCCTAAAGGCAAGCCGCGGAATATTCAGCAACATGTCGCCGCTGAGCCCAAGTGGAGCCAACTGCGGCACACCCAAGCCCAACGTCGCAGCTGGCAGATTGATGCTGGCCGAAATCACTTCGATCTGCGACGGAGAAACCGTCACCGGAAAATGTTGGGCGGCGTGGTCAAGTGTGACTTCATACCGAAGTTTCCCTCGTAGCAGATACGCGGGGCGAATATTCCAGGCGATGCTCTTCGCGATTCCTCTACTGCGGTTCGCATCACGAATCTCTATCAGTCCCGTTCCCGACCAAAGTGTGCCGCTGGCTTCGGCAAGGCGTAGCGCACCTGCGCTAGATTGCTCCAGTCGCGCATCAATCAGGGTTGCCGGTGCAGTGGCGATCAAACCAAGCGCGTAGGCAACAAGTCCTAGGCCGGTTAGCCGCCAGCGCCTCACTGCGCTTTAGCCCGGGTAAAGGCGGCGGTAATGCTCACCAGTCCCGGCGTACTCAGAGCTTCGATCCGGGCTGTATCAAGACGGATGTGCTGTGCCTGCAGCGACGCAACCCAGGCAAGCCAATCCGAGAACGGCACAGAACCAAAGACCACCTGCACTTGATCCGCATCTCGGGCGTCGATGCGAAGCAGCGCACGAGCTAGTCCGGCAGCGTCAGTTTGAGCCTGTATCTGAGTGCGCAGATCCATCTGCGCTGGTGGCGGGGGGCGAACAGCACGCACACGGGCATATTCATTTGCATCCGCATCCAGACGCAACGCTTGTCCACGCAAAATGGTTACTGATTCCCCTAGCTGGGTTCGCGCTCGGTATGCCGACTGCACTAGCAGCAGGTACAACAAGGCGCTCACAAGTGCGGCCAGTACGGTAATGATGACTCGATCACGCGGCGAACGGGACTCCCATAACTTGCTTAGGCGCGCCTTCATGACGAACGCACCGTGATAACCGTGGTTGCGCCGCCAGGCTGACCGGTAGCAGGCGCTGCCGTAGTGCCCGGAGCAACCTGCAGGCCGGATTGAAGCAGGCTTGCCATGATGCGGCGAATATCAGCATCCTGAATGCCAGCAAGTTCGAGCGTCATGCGCCCGCTCTCGTAGGACGCAACACGCAGCCCGCCCGGCGGCATCTGCTTTAATGCTGCCGCTACTTTCGTAATCATTGGCAGAAAATCACCATTGTCGGGCTGACTGGCGGCATGACGCGCCTCGGCCAGTTTGCGTCGCATTTGCAGTGCTGGATCCACCACCGCGACCGCTTCGGGAAATGATGCGCGAAAACGCGACTCCATGTGCGTGCGCAGGCTGCGCTGTTCAGTTGCGAGACGCGTCCAGTCGATAACCAGCGCAAATGTATGTAAGGCCAAGGCTGCACCCACAAGCCATGCTGCCGGTCGCAAACGTGCGAGAGTGCCGGGGGGAAGTCGCCAGCGGGCACTCTTCTGCATCACGCTGATCCCGGCATCGATTGATGCCGAGCGCCAGTCCCAAGGTTCGGCAAGGCGCAACGCCACACCGAGCGCGCGTTGCCAAGCATCAATTTCGAGCGTTGTATCAGGTGTAGCCGGATACACGGCGATTGTGGCCGGGGCTTCACCGCGGGTTTTTGCATCATCAATCAGCATGCGCAACGACATGGGTGGGGAAACCGGGTCGCCGCGGTCAGTCGCCCCACCTTCCAGTTCAGATCTGCGCAGGAATCCCTCACGGCCATCCCAGGCGAGGCTCCATTCGCTCTCTATCCACGGCAACATTAAGGTTTCGCAATGTACCTCGTAGCCGCGAATGCCAACAGCGTCAAGAGCTTCGTGCCAGGCGTCGAGCCCCCCCTTATCTACAACGGCAAGTACATCGGTGTCTACCAGGGAAC
>JBASWL010000061.1:0-3767 GCA_049276455.1 Georgfuchsia sp.
AATGACACCCTGCGGCAGGTCGATCAATGGGCCCGAAAACTCGGCGTCAGCGAAAAGGTGGCCATGGAACTCATGGTTGGGGCTTCGATGGGCATGAGTACGCCGAAGCTGCTCGAAATTGCAGGCCTGCGTGGTGGTGTGGAAATGTCAGCCAAAATGCGAAACTCGGCCGACTCGATGCGCTCCCTGGAGGAAATGGCTCAGTTTGCCCGTGAGTCGAGCTTTGGCAAGAAAGTCGGCACCGTCATCGACAATGGCTGGGAGCGAAACTATCGAACTTCCGACGAAGGAAAGACGTCGGGATCGGAAGGACAGCGAGCGTCTCTTGATCGGGCACGGCAGTCCCGTGATGCGCTCAGTTTCTCGTTTCAGGAAACCGAGGGTCATCGCCAGATGTGGGAGCTGTCCCATTCCGGGCAGCTTGGCTCCAACCTCCAGCTTCAGGATCACTTCATCAAGGACTTCCTGCTGCCGAAGCTTGAATACAACTACGAGAAGTTCCAGGGCATCATGGGCGATCCGCATCGCCTGCGACCCTATATCGAGGAATACACCACCCAGAACTACGACCGGATGCTTGGAGAAATGGCGGGGCAAGTATCTGGCGCCGAGGCAGTGCGGGCGCGCCATGAGGCGAACCGCGCGGGAGTGCCGGACGGACAGGCGGTCGAGGCAGCCGGTGCGGGTTATCTGGGGCAGGTGAAGGGTGCCGCCAGACGTTCTGGCGTGTCTCCCCAGGCTGCCCCGACTGATCAGGCCATGCATACGGCGATGCAGGAGTTCTCCCGAAACAGCTTCGAGGTTCGTGACCGGCAGGCTGGGGCGGGGCAAACCCATCAGGAAAACGCGACACCTTCGACGTTCCGGAAGCTCAAGCCGACCTCGGTGGCAGGCAAGACGGCTGAAACGGTCGAACAGGTCGGAGAAGCGGCGGGCCGGATTGCAGACGGTCTTACCGGAGACAATCCGGGCAAATATTTGACCGACACGCTTGCCGGAAAGAAATGATCACATCCGGTCCAGGTACTGCGCTAGACGTTCAACAATGCTCTGAAACGGCACTTGTCCGGCGTAGTAAAGCGAGGCGGTTTCACGGTACTTGCTGTCGTAGAGCGCGCGAACTGAGGAATCTGTCAGCAAGAAGGCTTCGTTGCTGGCGATGTGCAGATTATCGCCGGCCCGAAAGCGTTCTTTCTTGCGGGCATGGTAGGCCGTCGTGCCGAGGAATGCCTGCACCTCCGGATTGTCCAGAAGGCAGTACAGATCGTAGTAATGGCGCAGGAAGTTCTTCGGGAAAACCTCGGCATCCTGTTGCTGCCGAAACTTGGTCGACACCGTTTGCAGCTTTTCCACGAAGGTGTAGGCCGGGCTGTAGCAAGGTACCGCGAGGGCACGATTGTCGATTACCTTCACCGTGCTTTTGAGCGCCGCATCCAGTGCCCACGAGGTGATGGTACAGGGCGTGTTGGGTGCGGTATCGTCAAAACCGACTTCCAGCAGGATGCCTTCCTTGATTCCCGGGAGGAATTCGGTTTGCACCGGGTAGCGTAACCGGATGCCGGCGCTGCGGTACTTGGCATCGTCATATTCGGTATCCCGTTCGACAGCCTCGAAACCCGCGATCCCCTTTTTGGCGATCTCCTCGGCCAGCCAGTCGAAATACAGCCGTCGTGTCTCGACGTGGGCGGGTTTGTCCTGGTTTTTACCTGTTTTGACATCGCGATCCGCCGGCGGCTCGATGCGGAGATCGATGTCTTCGGAGAAGCGCTGGATGATCTGATGCCCTTTCGAGAGGGATGTTCCGCCCTTGAGCTGAAACGTCCAACCCTGCTGCTGCAATCCCCACAGGCTTTGCATCAGCCAATAGTCTTTCTCAACCAGATAGGAGGCAACGTGTTGAGCCTGGGCAACTTGGCGAATCAGATCCGTGAAGTTGGGATGGTCGTGCAGAAAAGTCGCTGCTTTAGGCATGGACAGCCGACTTCATTTGCCGAAAAACGCGACGTGTCCTGGCCGATCCATAATCGGCAAGCATCTTCTCGAGACGGCCCTCATCGAAGGTATCGAGCTTGCGTCGCACATTGGACAACACGGTTTCCGGATCTTCTGCCAGGTCGCTCAGGTTGTTCAGCATATCGACCAGCAGATATTCGCGATTGACCTGCTTGCGCGAGGGGAAACGCGGCTTGTCTCGAAAGTCGAATTCAAACCCGGCCAGGGCGAACTTGCCGTGGCGTTTGTGGTTGTAGACGACGGTCTTGTCGTAAAGCTGCGTGGTACCCAGGCCCAAGGCGTTGTAGCAGCTCGGGTTGAACATCAAGAAATGATGATCATCGAGAAACTTTTCGACGAGCGCTTCCTCGCTTGGCGGTACATCGCCAAACGGCGTTCTTCGGGGGACGTAATAAAGCCCCTGAGCAGCCTTTCGCACGGTTCCGGCCTTCACTGCCAGACCGAGCTCCCGATCAACGCTGGGCAACTCATCGGCTAGGTCTTTACGTCGAAAAACCTTGCCGGCCAGTTGCTTCCATCGCCGGTCGAGTGCGGCATTCACAGTGTTTCTTCGGTGTAGCATGTTTCTAAAACCTCACTGACGTTTCATGCAAGTATGCCACAGCCTTCTGGTCAAGGGAAATCGACTCTTGAGCGTTGCGTTTTACGTCACCACGACGGCGGTACCGGAATAGATCACTCGGGAAACCCGCCATTGCGATCCCGGTTGGTCGTAATGGGCATGGGTTTTCCTCAGGCCGACGATGGCGTTCGCTCCCTTTGCCAAGGCGTTTCGGGCCAGAGTCAGAAGGGCATCGCATTCGGCGAGTTGGTAATCAGCATCCGACGCGGCCTCGACTGCGGATACCGACTCCAGGTAGCCGATCGTCCGGATCGCCGCCCTTGATGGTGGCAGGTCGGTCGAGATCAGCAGAACCTGGTGTTTGATCGCCTCCAGATCCGAAAGCATTCGATCCATCTGACGATGAGCGACTGTTTTGTTCCGCCGGTTCCAGCGGTACAGCGTGAGTCCTGCAAGGACGCACGCTACGATGGGCATCCACCCGAAAAAACTGCTCGTCTGGGTTGCTGCGGCCAGGCTCATGAAAAGTCTCCAAAGGCTGTATTTCGTTTCAGCTTCTCACAGTCGCCCGAAACTGCAACGGGCAAAGTCAGCCGTCAAGGCCGATCCTGAGACGGCTCTTCTTGCTTGCGTGGGTGAAATGCGGCCAGGAAGTGCGCATTTCGAAAACCGGCACCGCTGGCTATCCCATAGAGTCAGGCCATGCGATCCCGATACTCGACATGGCAAGAAATCCGATTTCCGCTCATCCTCTGGTTGATGGCCGCCTACCTGGCGGTGAGCGGAAGCTACATGCTCGCTTTCAACCTGACGGAAAGCCTGCCGGGAACGGTATTTGTCATCTGCAAGGACACCTTCCCCGATAGTGGTGAGTTCGTGGCTTTTCGGTGGGAGCGAAACTGGCCGTATCCGAAAGGAAGCATCTTCGTTAAGCGCCTAGTTGGCCTGCCTGGATCGCGCGTGACGACGCAAGGACGGGATTTCTACGTGGATGGCCGGGCGGTGGGGCAAGCCAAGGAACGGGCAAGAACTGGCGAACCGCTGATTCCAGGACCCGTGGGGGTGATTCCGGAAGGCAGCTATTACGTCGCGGGCGGGCACCCCGACAGTCTCGATTCCCGCTACCAACTGACGGGATGGGTAAAACGCAATCAAGTTATCGGCCGTGCGTTTCGGCTGATATGAGCGGATT
>JBASWL010000062.1:0-5252 GCA_049276455.1 Georgfuchsia sp.
GAGACATGCCAATGTGATTGGTGGGCGGGCTATCGCTTTCGACATGTTTTTGACCCCTAACGTGGAGGTCACCGGCGCTGCGCGGCTTTATCGCGCAGCGTCCGGTGGACCGCAGGGTTAGGTTTCACTGGCAATGGAATTCCGGCGTCTCTGACAATCGACCTTACCGTGCGATGCCTGTCGGTTTGGCAAAGTTCCTCTGCTAAGTGGATTAGGACCGTCGGCGCACGTTTGGCCAAGGGATAACGTTGTGCAGTTACACCCTCAACCTTCTGGCCCAAGCGCATGATCTTCTCGTCACTGAGATTGGAGATGATCACCGGCTTGGGATGGACAAACGAATTTCTGTAGCGCGTGAGAAGTCTTAGGTCGGCAAGGGCTTTGCTGTCCCGGCGAAGTTCGTTTCCGCAAACCATTGGTAGTATGACGCGCCACTTGGCTTCAGTGTCGAGACGATCAATATGTTCCAGTGCCACCTTGAACTTTGTCATGCGGCGTGCGGCATAGACAAAGATTAATTGCTCCGCGGCCATGAGTGCGAACACGGGGGCCGCAATAGAGTTCATGTGAATTTCGTCGACCAGTGCCATAGCCTGGCGTTCGACTTTGCGAGGTAGTTTCTCTTCGGGAAACTCTTTGTGAATGGCGGCCAACTCTGCCTCCGCTTCAGTCAAGTTCTGAGCCGCCATCCAGCACATGTCGTAGAAGGGGTGGTACTCGTGATAAATAAGCTGAGAATCGGAGTCGGGCATTTGTGAAACCTAACGTAGAGGTCAGCGGCGGTGCGCGGCTTCATCGCGCAGCGTCCGCTGGACCGCCGGGTTGGGCTTTTCGGGTGTCACACAGAGCATCAACCAGTAACGCCTTTCTTTCTGTTGCATATCTTGTGAACTACCTGAAGGTTTTCGTGGTCGTCTGCGCCTTGGACTCCGAGCGGCACAATGTGGTCAACCTCAATATCGTCATGAATGAAAAGTTGGTCATCGCAGATAGGACATTTATTGCCTTGGTGGCGAATCATTTCGCGCTTCTCATGGTCTGTTAGCTTCAATCGACGATCAGCAGTCGCGTACTTCTTTCTAAACACTTCAACCCGAGCTAGGAAGTTCGTCGGTTCGCTTTCCTCATCGGGTGTTTCCTCCCACATGAGACGAAACAGGCCTTCCACATCAGCGCGGATTTCTGCGCGCTTGCGAACCACTACCTCTGTACCCAGTTCGTATGTGATGTACCAAAGGGCATAAAAGTCCTTTAGCTTCCGAACGTAGTAGCGCTTATCAGCGACATTGAAAAGGCGAGTCAGCTGAGCATTTAGATACTCATCAACGTTTTCAACATCCTTGTCGATCAAGAGTGTTCGTATCTTGCGAATGAAGCTATCGGTTCGCTTGATAGCTTCGATGACGTCTTCTTTTGTCGCAGGAACAGCAGTTGCATTGTCGAGCACTCGAGTTACTGCCGCCTTTTGCTTAACCCGCACGTTAATTCCAGAACTCCGTCGAAAAACGTCAATCACGCTTTCCATCGATGATTGGTTTCCGTTTCTGGCGACTTGGGTATATGCAAGATATGACATAAGCGTCACTAGCTCTTCATTCGTCATGCGATCATTCTGCCGCGTCCTATAGAACCAATTGCCACAACGAGACGTCGTCAGCTTGATGAAATCGATAATCTCCTTGTCGACATAGGAGTTCCACATTTCAAAGGTGTTTTCCTTGATTGGATACGGTCGGCTATTTAAGCGGATGAATAGATCAACCGGGCTGAATCCCGGATTAAACCGCTCTTCAATGGCAATGACCGACAATCCAAAATCCCAAATTCGCTCTTGTTGGGATGGCTCCAGTTCGTGAAATGTTTTGCCATTCAAATGGTCTAGGATTCGTAGCCGACTCAGTTGAAAGCCGTTCTTTTCTGAAAAGACCTGTTCATTGTTTTCGTTTAGAAATGGTTGGCTCACGAATCCAAGAATAGAAAGAATGCGTTGTTGCCCGTCGATCACCTCAGACACGCCGTCAATGCGACGAAATACGTAAAGTGGGGGCAGTTTGATTCCAAGGAGAATGCTTTCGATGATTCCGCTTGATTTTGCTCGGTTGATTACCTCTCCCCGCTGGTACGAAGGCCTGAGCATAAACTTGCTTCGCTTAATATCGTTGCAGATGTCCTCGACATTGAGCGACGTGGGATCCTGTTTTTCAATCCGAGAAAATACCTGCGAATCCTCGTCTTCGATTGACGGCACAGCAACAGCCTGCTCGGCTCGGCCGCGTTTTCTCAGATAACTCCCGAGCGATACGCCGAATTCGCGTTCGAGAAAATCCGAGACGGTTGCATAGCGATGCAAGAACTGACCGTACAGAAACTGACTTTCCCCTGGTGCATATGCCTGATCATTCTGTGCATATATTTCGATCAGCTTACTCGCGGTAACCTCGTCAAGAAGTCGATTGCCGTCCTTTCCCTCGCGCTCCAATACTGCCGCAGCCCAGTACATTACCTGGTTCCAAAATTTGCTAACCACCCATCCGGCCTCAAGCGCGCGGGTGCGAAGCTTGTCGGCCAACTGCAAATGCTTGAGAAATTCACGATAAATCGCATGTGCGTCTTCATGCGTCTCGCTGTACCACTCGTAGAACCGCTGCAATGACTCTTTCTTCCGGGTCGACAGAATCGGCATCTGTGCGCACACAAGAAGAAAGCGTACTTCTTGTAGCGCTTTCTCCAAATTGATCGGGTTGGCCTCGGGTATTTCTTTGCCGCCCGCCAGAAACAATGAGGCAAACATTGCATACAGAGACGGATTGTTTCTGAGCTTTTCTTTTATGAATTGGGTTGGCTCATCTGCGATATAAATCGCACGATCGACCTCAACCTGCCTCAATGGGGTTATTACGGAGTTATATCTGCGGAATATTTCCTTCTTCAGCATGTCTTGCGCGCGCTCACTCACTGTGTCTGGGTCGACAACGGCGAATTGGATCAATCGGAGTTTGGAGTCCAAGAACGCATCACGATCATGCGGGCTTAAGTCTCGAAATCGCTTCTGCGCCAAGTCAAGTCGGACAGTTAGCCCCTTGGCGCTTAATGCGAGTTGATTGTTCTGGAATCTAAGCAGGGTCTCAAAGCGTTGGCGTCCGTCTATCACCTCAAAGCCGTCGCTCTTCTCGTAAAAAATCAGAGGGGGAACCTCGGTGCCGATGAGGACGCTTTCCATGAAATAGGTTTGCTTTTCGGTGTCCCAAACATAGTTTCTCTGGTAGTAAGGCTGGTAGTTCGTTTTTGAAACAAGCCGTGCGCCCAAAGCGGACTCAATTTTCTTAAGCTCTGATGTAACCTTTACGCGCGTGGTAAGCAACGACTGAATGGCGCGGTAATCGAACACCAACGTGTCATCGGTATCGAAGTCGTAGGTGGCTTCGTTGGCTTCCTGTTTTTCGAGTCGTGTCCGTTTGGACTCTAACGCCCCAGAGTCACGCGAGCAGAGGGGGCAGTTCGACTTATTTATCGTCCGCATGTTGATGGCGGTTTGCCACTCAAACAGGCAGGCCTTGCATTTCCACCATACGCGACGGTGGTTTTTCGCAGTAATGTCTCGTGGCGTCAGCTCTCCATTCTTAGTTGGATGCCACTCTGCGGCTATTTCTGGAAAAACCGTAGCAAGAGAATTCTTGGTGGAAGCCCGCCTTCCTGCGCAGTAGGGACATCCTTTGTCGCCGCGTTTGGTGCGTACGAAGAGTAAGGTATCCCATTCATGACTGGGGTCGTTGCTGCACTGCCACCACACTCGTTCTTGGCTGGATGGCGACAGCACTTTGGGGTCAAGGTGCGCATTCTTTGTGGGGTGCCATTCGCTCATTTGTTTGGGGTAAAGAGCGGCAAAAGTCTCTCCGGGAAGGGTTCGTTGGCCGACGCAGAATGGACAACCTTTGCCTTTCCGCGCGCGATTGCCAATCTCCGCTTCCCATTCGTGCCGTGAATCCGCGGTGCAACGCCACCAAACCTTTCGTGTGCT
Organism: Georgfuchsia sp.; assembly: GCA_049276455.1. Lineage (GTDB taxonomy): Bacteria > Pseudomonadota > Gammaproteobacteria > Burkholderiales > Rhodocyclaceae > Georgfuchsia. The sequence goes on from JBASWL010000062.1 coordinate 4,019, forward strand.
TCCGGCAGAGAAAGAATTGGGATCAAGCGCGCCGTTCTTCTCGGTGTTCCACTCTTTAAGCAAGTCGGGTCGAAGCTCGGCGAATGGCGGAAGAGAAGATCGATGGGTCGTCATAATTCAAAGAATTCTGAAGCGGATGGCAGAAGAGCCCAACGTTAAGTCGGCTGCCTAATTGATGGAAAACTTTCCATCAATGCGCAGGATAAAATGAAAATAAATGTCATAATCATTTTAGAATCAATATAGCATCGATTTTTAGTGGAGCCTATAAATGGGACAACTACCATCAGGTCTGGCAAGTGACGCTGCACCGAAATTACTGGATCAGGTGCGCGGCAAGATTCGCCTTAAACATTACAGTTTGCGTACCGAGCAATCCTATACGGATTGGATTAAACGATACATTCGGCATTTTGGCAAGCGCCATCCCAAAGACATGGGGGCAGCCGAGGTGGAGGAGTTCCTGACCCATCTCGCGGTAGCGGGCAAGGTAGCAGCATCGACCCAGAATCAGGCCAAAAGCGCGCTGCTGTTTTTGTATCGTGAAGTGCTCGAACTGGAACTCCCCTGGCTCGACAATATTGAGCAGGCCAAGGCGCCCAAGCGCTTGCCGGTGGTTTTGACCGTGAATGAAGTGCAGTCGCTGCTGTCAAGGCTGGAGGGTACCCATTTGCTGGTCGCCAACTTGCTCTATGGAACCGGGATGCGCGTGATGGAGGCGCTGCGGCTGCGGGTGAAGGATATCGACTTTCAGCGCAACGAAATCCTGGTCAGGGATGGCAAAGGATTCAAGGATCGCGTCACCATGTTGCCCCTGGTCTTGAAGCAACACTTGCAGGAGCATTTGGTCAAGGTTCGTAAATTGCATGAACGCGATATCGCAGCGGGATGGGGCGAGGTTTATCTGCCCTATGCGCTGGAGCGCAAATATCCGAATGCAGGAAGAGAGTGGGGCTGGCAGTATGTTTTCCCTGCCGGGGCAATTTCGCTTGATCCGCGATCAGGTACTCATCGCCGGCATCATTTGCAGGATCAAGCCGTACAGCGCGCGATGAAGCAGGCGGTGCGCGATGCAGGTCTGGTGAAGCCGGCGACGCCGCACACGTTGCGCCACTATCTACCCTCCCTGACTATGTCTTGTGCCTCCTCGATTGCCTAGGATTTTAGGCATCTTCTTGAGCCCCGGACAGACATAGTCTGACTCCTTTCCACCAACCCGAAGAGTCGGGAAAGG
>JBASWL010000063.1:0-2064 GCA_049276455.1 Georgfuchsia sp.
CTGGTAGACCCCTATGGGGCCTCCCAGAACGATCAAGAGGTCGGCATCGTAAGCGTGCCTAACAAAATCCGCGTGCACTGCCGTTTCTATGTATTCGATCTCGAAGCCTGCAGATCGTAATATGGGCTCAAGCGCATCAAGATCCTCGAACGCAATATGCCGCAATACTGTTGCGTGGCGGCTCATTTCACAGACTCCCGGGCCGGCAATCGCACATGTAAGCCATCGATACCGTCGCATACTTTGATCTGGCATGCCAGACGCGAGGTTGGAAACAGGGTTGGGATCAGATCAAGCATGTCTTCCTCGTCGTCGGACGCTTTGGGAAGCTTCCCGAACCAGGATTCATCAACAATCACGTGGCAGGTCGAACAGTCCAATTCGCCTCCGCACAAGCCCTCCATCGGAAGCTGCGCCTTGCGGCATGCGTCAAGTACGGATCTTCCCTCTGGCACCTCAACCACGTGAATGGCTCCGTCAGCGGTTGTAATAGTCAAATTTGGCATGATGTTTTTCCTCAATTTCAGGATACTGTGGGCACTCCGCGCGCGGTGGAGTGTTCGATGAAAAGCTCGTCGTCTGGCCGACAATGGCGATACGCTTGGTGGGCAGCGGTTGCCGCCTCGGAGAAGCCTGCCAGAATCAGCTTTAGCTTGCCGGGAAATCCAGCTGCATCCCCGATGGCGAAAACCCCCGGCAAATTGGTGGCACATGTTTTGGCATTGATACGTATCTGCCCATCCTCCATTTCCAGACCCCATCCGCGGCAAGGGCTGTTATCGGTGGATAGACCAAAAAAGAGAAGTAGGTCGTCGCAATCGATCCAACGGCGAGCCCCGTCGCAATCAATCTCCAGACATGAAAGCTGCGGGCCGTTGCCCCCCAGGGATGTAACGTGCGCTGGAGCGAGCAAGTGGATCTGACCTGCATCGACCAATCGATTCACTTTGCGCAATGTCTCCGGTGCGGCGCGAAATCGGGCGCGACGGTGAATCAGGTGGACACTTTGTGCAACAGATGCCAATTCCACAGCCCAGTCAGCAGCAGAATCCCCGCCACCGGCAATGACGATTCGACGGCCGCAGAACGCCTCTTTGTTAACCACGCCGTAGTGAACACCTTTTCCTTCGAAGTGCTCCAAGCCTGGCCAATCCGGCCTGTTCGGCCTCAACATTCCCGCGCCCGTCGCCACGATGACAGCACCACAGTCAATAAGTGTTCCACTATCTAGCGCCACCCGCCAACGTTCATTGAGACGATCCAGGGATCGAATATGGGATGCACAATGAAAAGCGGGGGTGAATGGTGCCACCTGTTCCAGTAGCTGCGATATCAATTGACCGGCGGTAATGTTGGGGATGGCCGGAATGTCGAAGATGGTTTTTTCGGGATACAAGGCAGAACACTGCCCGCCCGGTTGCGCAAGAGCTTCCACGATATGAACCTTCAATCCCAGCATGCCGCATTCAAAGGCTGCAAACAGACCTGATGGTCCGGCACCGACAATGACGATATCGGTAGTCGTTGTCTGATGGTTTGTGTTCATACCGCCTCCAGTTCTACTTCAACGCTGTGAACCGCAGAGCTCTCGCCCAAGTCGCTTTTTTCCCCAGGGTTGAGCACGTTTACATTGGCACCCCTGACGTCTAGTGATGGCCAGCGCCCCTTGGGTAGAAGGGCAACGCCATTGGGCACTCGGTCAGACAGGCCTACGTTGACGGTTAACTCTCCTGCTGAACTGCGCAAAGTAACGCTTTGCCCTGCGGACAATGCCCTGATCGCGGCCTCGCTCGGATGCACCCATACCGTCTGCTCGCCTAACTTGGCCGCAATGCGGCTGTCGTTTGCGTAACTTGAGTTCATCAGCCACACATCTGCAGGAGACAGCAGACGTAACCTATGACCAAGCGGACGACTGTCCATCAATGCCTGTGGCGCACGTGGCAAACCGGCATCGACCCAGCGTTGGGATGCCACCTCGATTTGACCGCTAGGCGTTGGAAACGCAAGGTCAGCAAAGTGAATCACCGGTTCGTCACGCCAAGACACGGTTCCCTTCTGGGA
>JBASWL010000064.1:0-17449 GCA_049276455.1 Georgfuchsia sp.
TGCGTCCATTGACTACCACCCCATTGTTGTAAGCGAAGTCAGAACTTGATGAAATTGAGAGGGGTGCTAACAGTCAGAAAGCTTCCCCTCTTTCTGAGCACAACGAAAAATCAGGAAAACCTCAACCAATTGCATTTTCAGACTCTTGGTCAGTAGAAGAGTTGGAGACGATCGCGCAACAAGGCGATCCTAATGGCCTGGCCATGCTAGGTGAAAAATATATGCTCGGGCGCGGTATCGACCAAGATCAAAAAAAGGCATTTGATCTTTTTTTACGTGCTGCTAAGCAAGGTGACAAAAACGCGCAGTTTTATCTGTGGTCTATGTACGAAAATGGAGAAGTGACAAAAAAAGATCCAGTGGCGGCTATGGATTGGCTTGTAGCAGCAGCCTCGAATGGCAATGCAGCTGCGCAGACGATTTTGGCAACCAAGCTTGCTTAATTGTGTGTCATCAGGCTACCCTTGAGAGTTTCAGAAGGTTTCGCGACAGCCCAAAGCTTTCGGGATTCTTTTGGGGGTACGAAATTGTTGTTATGCCATGAAAGCCACATCTGGCAATGAGGTTAGAATGCCTGCGTCGCCAAGGACCCTTCCAATAGGGTCCGAAGAAGTCCTAAAACCCGCATAAAACCAAGTGTTTATGCGGGTTTTTTGTTTCAGGAGCACTTTTAGCATCTATTGACATCCGGCAGTTTTGGGGGCATGTTTAGGGGCATGCCCCTAATATGAAAAATAGGATGCCCCCAAAATGCCTAAAATCGTTGCTCCGCTGACCGATACCCAGGTAAAGAACGCAAAGCCCAAAGACAAGCCTTACAAGCTGTTTGATGGCGGCGGGCTGTACTTGGAGGTGATGCCGACAGGTTCCAAGCTATGGCGCATGAAATTCAGGCAAGCGAATGGCAAGGAAAGCCGGTTGGCTTTCGGCAGTTATCCCGAAATTGGCCTTGGAGGGGCAAGAAAAAGGCGCGATGAAGTGCGCAAACTCAAAGCCGAAGACATTGACCCTGCCCAGGCAAAAAAAGACAAGGCTCGCCTGGCCTCCGAAAAAGCCGCCCAGACCTTCGAGAAGCTCGCGCGTGAATGGCACGCCAACAGGTTGCCCACGTGGCACCCAACGACCGCCAGAGACACTATTCGGCGCCTGGAACTCGACATCTTTCCAGAGATCGGCGCAAAGCCGATTACTGATGTCACGCATCAGGACATGATCCGGACCTTGCGCAAGATCGAAGCACGCGGCGCCAAGGAGATTGCGCACCGGCTCAAAGCAACGTGCGCACGAGTGTTCAGCTACGCCAACCAGCTAGGCATCGAAAATCGCAATCCTGCCGCCGACATGAAGGACGTGTTGAAGCCTGCGCCAGCCGGACACTTTGCCGCGATTACGGCTGACGAGCTGCCGGCATTTCTTGTGGCAATGAACGAGAACGGCGCACGCCTGTATAAGCCGACCCGTATAGCCTTGCGCTTAATGATGCTGCTCTTTTTACGCACCAGCGAGTTGATCGAAACCCCATGGAGTGAAATCGACCTGGAGTCCGGGGAATGGGTTATCCCGTGGCAGCGCATGAAGCGCGGCAAATTGACCGTGAATCCAGACATGACCAATCATCATGTTTGTCTATCCAGTCAGGCGCTGGCGCTATTGCGCGATCTACACACACTGACCGGCGGTAACAAATATCTTTTTCCGAACCAGCGCGACCATCAAAAACCGATGTCGAACGGCGCCATTTTGATGGCATTGAAGCGCATGGGCTATCGCAACAAAATGACCGGCCACGGCTTTCGGGCACTAGCAATGAGTACCATCAAGGAAAAACTTGGTTATCGGCACGAGGTAGTAGACCGCCAGTTAGCCCATGCGCATAAGGATAAGGTCGCAGCTGCATATGACCGTGCATCATTTCTGGCAGAGCGCAAAAAGATGATGCAGGAATGGGCAGATTATTTGGACGCAGTTGCGCACAGCGGGAATGTGATTCATGCAAAGTTCAAGGCCGCATAGATTAATCTGACCTGATCAATCACGGCACTAGAGCATCGCCCCAAACCCCTCAGGGTGGAGTTATGGAGGGCATTGGCGCCGCAAAGTTACTTAGCTTGTCTGCGAGGCCTTTGGACTGAAACGCGCGATGAATTATTCTTGCAAGCCTGCTATCAGGATCTGAAGTAGAAATTCCGGCGCATGCGGCAATGAAATTATCTACACCGGTCTTAAAGTTATCGTCATACGGCCCATTACGGATCCACTCAAGATGCTCCAAGAGGAAACGCGCTAGCTCATCGTTCTTAATTTGCCTAAGCGAACTTTCATATTCCTGAACGGTTGAACGTGCCAGTGCGATCTTTTCTCTCTCACCCCAACCAGAATTTTTGATGATGCGCTCTGTTGCTTCGACGACGGTCAACGGTGGATGCTGCATGTCCCGCATTTGATTTAGTGTTGCGACTACTTTCGCATTGAATTTCCTGTGAGAGCTTTCAAATATTCTTTCCTCTAGCTGCTGATATTCTGGGCGTGTAAGGGCAGACTGAATCCATTTGTCGAGAAACACCTGTGCAAGAGCATTGTCTCCAACTTCTTCGACCGCAGAAATTACGTCTGTGATAGCCCCTGGATCCATTATGTCAACCGTTGCAAGTAGTCCTCTGGCCATATCAAGCAGATCACTTTTGCTTTTGTGTGGATCCCACCAAAGGGCAGTGAAGAACTCGTCACGCTGCCCTGATGCAACGGAATGCAAGGCGTCCTTCTTGTATTGTGCAAACAACAATTTCAACTGCTCCACATCAAGTAGTCCGGATGCCAAATACTCCTGCAACATATTTTCATAGGCGTCCGCTAGTCGAATGCCTAATTTCTTCAGCAACGTGTCCCACTCCAATTCTTGCGGATCACGTTGCTCATCTTCCTTTCCGAACATGCCGGCGAACGAGTTAAATGAAATGATGTAGGAAAATGGTGGCGCGTTTTCGACAGCCCTGTAGTGGGATGAGGTCAATAGGACTGTACTGGGTATCCAGCGTGAGGCTGGGACGTCATCAATGCCGCTTGCCTCGGCTATACGATGGATCGTTCTCATGACCCGTTCGATAATTCGAATGTTGTTTACCTTGAGAGCAACGATAGCCGCACGAATTTCGGGCATGTGCGGACAAGGCTTTCCATTAGCGGCGATATCAAAAGATTCACTCGGGGAGGGGTTTAGAACTACCTCCACGTCAATGACTTTTTCATGCAGCGTTGCCCACATACCATCAGCATCAATCAGTTTGTCGGTATTCAGGAGAATCAAGAATCGAGCATTATGATTTTCTGAGTACTCGTCAATAAGGCCAAGGAATTCATCAATATCTAGTGATTTGTGTTTTCGCTCGACATCGTCGATGACTATCAGCCTTCCTGCCACTAAGTTTGGAAGCCACAGCAGAGCAGCTTCTTCAGCAGAGTAACCGGTAAATTTCTTCAATAATTCCTTCGCAATCCCGCCACCAGTCTTCATTAAATTTCGGACGGTCGATGCATCCGTTAAATAGGCGTTTTGCAGGATCCGCAGCTTAAGGTCATTGATTGTCTTCGCGCCAAACAACGAGACATAGATTGGTTGTTTGTTGGAGTTATTCTTGCCAAACAACTCAGTCTTGACTGCCCGCCAAAGGTAGGTTTTGCCAGTGCCCCACTTACCTGAAAGAGCTATAACTCGGTAATCGGCATCTCGGAGAATTGCGACTAAATTACTCTTTACGTGACTATATGTATCGGTCATCTAATAAAGCTCCATGACTATCGGTTAGTTCCAAGGTTTGGCGTAAGGATAACCCGGGTTAGGTTGAGTTCCGAAGTTATCTAAAGGCTGTTGCGGGTAGCACACTCGCATTATGGAGGGCAAAGGACCAATGTCTGCTTTAACTCTTGCGACGAGCGACACCTCGGCCTAAGGCAACGCAAACCAATGATTGGGAAACAGGGCCGACGAACGTCCGCTTGAAGTCTTGAGAGCATTCTTTCGCAAGGACCGCCTGATCATGATTATTGATCAGCGGCCATAGATTTACTATGGCTACTTCTTGTGGTTAGGTCGTTGCGTGAGTGCAGAGCCCGCAGATGTTTTCGAAGATTTGCTTGAACCAGAACTTCGCAAAGCCTGAGATGCCGCAGAAGCCGCACGGCCAGAAGTATCCCGTTCCGGCGCCTTACGTTGAGACAAAGCAGAGCCAGCCGCCGACTTGGATGATTTACTTGAAGTACTGCTTCTAAGGACCTTGGATGCAGCAGAAGCTGCGCGCTTACTTGTCACTTCCGATTTACTTGCCATCTTGATTTCCTTCTGAATGAGCTGGATGAGTTTTTATATTCTTAACGATCTCTACCGGCGAAGTGTCATTAAACACAAAGACTGCCATTAATACGAGCATAGCGGCAAAGAGTATGGCACTGGCAAAACCGCCCGCAAGATTCACCCCAAATTGTGGCCAAAACTTGTTCAGAGTACGTATCTCTCCTACAACGATGCCATTCTCTATTTCTTTTCGGTACTCCGCATCGAGTACAGTCGAGACCTCTTCAGAATATACTTGAAGTGCATTCTCTGCCGTTCCTTTTGCCCGGAGCAAAACTCCAGGCGGTTGCTGCTCATACCACTTGCGCACTTGGTCATGATCTGGGAGAGCCCCATTGTTCTGCTCGTGATAACGCATCCACTCAATTCGCTGCTCTTCCACTACCGCAAAAGCAACTAGGCCAAGCAGCCAGCTCTGATCAGACTCTTCAACAAGTTCTCGGTAAGTATCTTCTGCACCAAAGTAACGTGGGCCAATAGAAGTTTTCTCTTTATCCATCGGATTGTGATTCTCCAAAGCTGAATAAACGGCTCGCTGCTATAAATTTCATGAGCATCCTGCCACTAAGCAGATGGAATGACAAGAGCAACCGTTAGGGTTTAGTTGGTTTGAAGTATTGACCAGACGCAAAATGACATTCCTTCTTTTGGCATCCCCGCTCGCAAATTGCCAGCGGGCCGGGTGCTAGACGCATTGCGTCCCGAGCCTAGGTCTCGGCCTGACGGTAACGCCCCCTGATGCAAAGGCTGGTTGGCGGCGACAGCTTCGCTCACGCCGGAAGCGGCGCATCGGCGTTGCCCAAGCGCCGGTATTGAAACGCGTATTGCTCAAGGCTTTGCCTTCAGCCGCGTAAGAATCTCCAAGCGCAAAGCCCTGGCATGGCCCAACGCTAGCCATTAACGCCATGCCGTGGTGCCGGCCCCCGATTTCGTTGCCGATCCCCATTCATTGATAGCCCTTCAGAGCCGCCCATCGCGGCTCAGTCTCTCACGGCCGGGTCGCTAGCCGGTCGCCGCGTTTCTCTTTGGCTCCCTGCATCCGCTCGCGCCAACGGGCAAAGCTGCGCCATATCCTCGCCCTGCTGCGGTAATGCTCGCTTTGGCCTGCGGCTACCCCGTTGTCACTCTCTGCTGCACCGCTCCTTTCTCCGCCCGTGCCCTGCGGGCCGCTCCTTCGCTGCGATTTTTTGAGGCGGCTCCAAAGAGCAGATTCATCAACGAAAGGAGAATCACCATGGCAACAAAATCCACCGACACCACCAACAGCACAACCAATAACAACGCGGGGCCTTCCCCCGCACCCCGCGAGGCTCACCCAAGAGCAGGTGGGGACATCTACCAGACCGTCACCAATCAAATCATTACCTTGATCGAGCAAGGCCTGGCGCGTGGCGGCAAACCGCAATGGCACGGACAAGGTGGCGCAGCCGGCATGCCCTACAACTACAAGAGCGGCAAGCAGTACAGCGGCGTCAATGTCCTGATCCTCTGGATCAATGCGAATACACGGGGTTTTGGATCATCGGCCTGGCTCACCTACAAACAGGCCCGCGAACTGGGCGGCAACGTTCGCAAGGGCGAGAAGGGGGCACACATCGTTTATTTCGAACCGTTGAAGCGCGAAGAAATCGACCGCACCACCGGCAAAAAATCGCAAAAGATCATCCCCATGCTGCGGCAATACGTGGTGTTCAATCTGGACCAGATCGACGGCATTACCCCGGCAGCGGCGCAGGCCGGAGGATTTGCCGGCATCGAAGCGGCGGAAACGATACTGGCCGGAAGCGGAGCCAACATTATCGAAGGTGGCGCAAGGGCCTTTTATAGTCCGAAGCGCGACGAGATACATTTACCTGATCGGGTGCGCTTTGAACAGGCAGAAACTTTTTATGGCGTGGCACTACATGAATTGACCCATTGGACCGGACACACATCGCGCCTAGCGCGTGACTTCTCCGGGCGTTTTGGTGACGAAGCCTATGCCTTCGAAGAACTGATCGCCGAACTGGGTGCGGCTTTCTCCTGCGCCGACCTGGGCTTGATTCCGGCCACGATGGAGGATCATGCCGGCTACATCGAGAACTGGTTGCGCGTACTCAGGAAAGACAAGCGCGCCATCTTCACGGCAGCAAGTCAGGCCAGCAAGGCCCACAGCTACATTGCGGAACTGGCAAGGCGCGAGGAACGCGCGGCAGCGTAATGGCCACCGGGTGTTCTGCATCACCTGTTTTGATGATACTTTGGGGCAGGAAGTGATACTGCAGACGGTTTATCGGTTTTTAGGAAATAGAGGAATCCATGATCAAAAAAGGTGACACAGTAAAATTCAAACCGGAATGGCAAGACGAAGGCGATGACAACTTCACCTGGATTGCGCTCGAAGACGAAGACGGGGGACGAGTACGAATAGCACCATTAATTACTGGCATGTCAATTCAGCCGAACCAGATTGTCAACACCTATATGCTTGAGCAATGATTGAGTTGACAGCGCTCGACGAGTGCGCTTCAGCGTAATTGACATCGTTTGAAATGCAGGGCCAGCGAAATTCGCTGGCCAGTCTTGAAAAAAGCTATGTTTTATCGCGCCCCAGCTTAGCTCAAGCTGAGAGCGAAGCATCGACCTAAGCCAAACACCTGGTAGGGGCGATGTTTCACTCAAGGCTACCCTTGACGACTCCTTAGCCACGGCTGGCTGCATCGACGTAGCGAGGGACAGCGGCGGGCGGAAACGGCTCGCCCCCCGTCATCGAGGGCGCCGCAGGATCCGCCGTCTCGTCTTTATTCTGCCCGCTTGTCACCGCATACCCTTCTTCCTTTTTCCAGGGCTTGAACGGCGCACCGTGCGCCAGCCAGGTGCGGCATACCTGCTCCGTCGTTTCATAAGTGGTGCCTTGCTGCGTCAGGCACTTGCAGCCCGTCCTTTGCGACTCATAGCAGCCTATCGCCTCAGGAACGGCCTGCGCCCGGGTCAGATCGTCATAGGCCGGCGCCGTGTGCATGAAGCCCAATTCACGCGGCACATACTGCTGGAAGTACTCCTCTTTGGTTTTGATATGACCTTCGGCGGATTGCGATAATTGAACCGGCATTTTGTCGCTCGGTGATTGCGTTGTTTCCGGCTTTTTCAGGCGCCCGGTCATGCGCTGGTAGTTATAGACACCCAGGCCAACGAAAGCGATGACCGCCACAGCCAGGGCATAGGCATAAAAAGGAATCGCGACCGGCTGTTTGGTATGCAGCTCGGCAGACTTGTAGAGGTGGAAGACCTCTTTCGGTGGCTTGTAGGCCGATGATTTGGCCACCTTCTTGTCTTCGCTGCTCTCGGGATCGCCGAGGCGTGGCCAGTCGTATTTGCGCCGCCCAAGCCAGGTTTTGCGGATATGGATGTGACGGCCCAGCAGCTTGCGCACATTGGCGTCGATCAAGCCCGGACTCTGCGTCAGCAGAATGAAATCGACGCCGGTATGCCGGTGCGTCTCAAAAGCAGCGACGTAATCCGGCACCTTGGCGCCATTCGGACGCGGCCGATACACCGTTTGCGCCTCGTCGATGACAATCAAGGCGCCAGGGGGAAACGTGAACCACGACTGCATCAAGTCCGGATCCTCCGGACTCGGACGCTGCACTGTCCATTCCTTCAGCGGCGGCACCGGCTGATGGTCGAGTTTCAAGTCCCGGATGCCCATCGTGAAGAGGGGCCGATCCTTGACCTCGGTCAGCATCTTGACGACTAGGGCGGTCTTGCCGTTGCCCGGTTCGCCGGTGACCAGCGTAACGCTCATGAGCCACCCACACGAGCCAGGCGCTCAGCCGCCATCAAGGCCGCACGAGTAGCCAGCGCCGACAGGAGGATGCCGAGCGACTCGCCAATGCCGCCAATGGACAGAAATACCACCATCGGGCCGGTCAGGGAGCCCCATTGATTCAGGACCAGGGTTTTGATCTGCTCGACGATTGAGGAATAGCCGGCATAAGAGACAACGCCAATGCCCAGCGCGATCAACACCCTTTTGGCGACCGGCCCGGCCAGCGCCACTAGCCAGGAAGCGAAATTACCCATCGCTACGCGCCCCCAGGACAATGAACCCCGCCGCCAGCCAGGCCAGCAACAGCACAATCGGGCGGATGCCGCCCAGGAAATTGCAGGTGGGCTGGTAGGACAAGACCGCGCCATGCGGCAGAGGAACATCGGCAGGACAGGCATTGTTCAGCGAGAAGGAAACCGGCGTTAACGCGGTAGGCACCACGGATTGGCTGCCGAGGGTTTCCTCCGTGGGTATGCCGCCCAGCTCCATGCATTGAAGCAAGTCAGGTTGCGTCTTGCATATCGATTCCTGCGCCGTTTCCTCTTGTGGCTTGGTCTCGGTCGAAGGGACATCGGGAACCGTGGCGCCGGGCGGATAGGTGATCGTGGTGGTACTGCTGCCGCCCGTGTAATTATTGGTCGTCGTCGTGGTGATGGTCGTACTGCCGTCACCATTGACGGTTTTCTGGTTGGTCGTGGTAGTGGTTTTTTGCGGGTCGGAGGATTGCGCCTGGCCCGCCTGATCGAAACATTTGCCGATGCCATTGACGACGGCATAGAACTGGCCGGCGGGACAGGACGAGGTGGCAGGAGCGGCAGAAGGCGCGGTAGGCGTATTGCCGGAGCCCGGCGTACAGGTTTCGCCCGGCCCCCAGTAATCAAGATAGCCTTTCGCATAATAATGCGCCACGCCATTGACCAGAGACGTAGCCGCCGGGGATGTCCCCGAGAACCCCACCGCGCAACCATCCGGCGCGCACAGATACGCCATGCTGCCAGCAGGCGCATTGGGGCTGGTGCCGATATCGTAGTAGCCGCTGGAGTAATTGGTGCCTTTAGCTGGACAAGATGACACAACACATGAACTACCGCTTTCGACAAAACCAGAATTGCAAGAACAAGTAACACCAGATAGGGTTGAATTAGCCGGACATATCAACGAACTGCTACGGCACATGCCGGTAGTTCCATCGGCAGAGTAACTCGCGGTGATACCGTTATAGCTGTAATTGCTCGGGCAACCGTTCAGACTTGCAGACATGACGGCGGTATAGTCCGCGGAACCAGACTTGACCCATTTATAGGTTCTGCTTTTCGAAGTTCCGGCTTGTGTCGTCGGCCAAGAAGTAGTCGGCGCTGAATAACTGTAACCCGCAGGCATGCCGGTCCAAATTTGCGCCGTGGTATCGGCCAAGGAATTGGAAGAAGACCAGGACAAGCCGGGTTGCGTAGTTGGCGGCGTACAACCAGATGAACTCGGGCCACAAAAATTCCAGCCTTTGTCCAAGTATTGGTAATAGGCCGGAAATGCGGCATGTGCATTGCCATGCAGAAGCACAAACAGCGTGATGAGAACGCCAAACAGCATGCATTTTTCCCAGTCAGTCATCATTTGAAAATGATCCAGACCGGCAGCAGCACGAGCAGCACGCCGAGCACGAAATAGACATCCAGGGGATTCATGCCGCCGCCCCGCGTTTCATCTGTAGGATGCAGGCGGCGATGACGATGGCGGCGGCAATGCCCCAGCCGACCGAGACGCCGTCGAGGAAGGCTTCGGCCGGATCGCAGGCCTGGAAGGTGGGGATGGGCGCGACGACGTTGTAACGCAGGGTGGCATTGCCGTTGGAGGCAATCGACCAGCTCTTGGCGCGCCAGACGCCGGACTCCTTGAAGAACTCGGTCAGGTAAGACGTAGAACCGCTGGTAAGGGCCGGCGCACTTCCCGAGTAATACGCGTCGACTGCTTCGTCAGGAGACGCATAGCAGCGACCATCGAGAAATGCGCCGGTGGCTGCCATGATCAGCCGCGACGTGCGCGCAGGATCAGGAAGAATGCAGCCAGGGCCATGAGGCCCACGACCCACTGCGTTGCCACAGTGGTGGTGTCGGTAAAGCCGTCCGTAATCGCCGTGGTGACCGCGGCGGGGACGGCGGCCAGCGCCGACTGAACGAAGGCCATGAGCGCGAGGCCGGTCAGACCGGCCTTTTTGCCCGCTTGTACTGCCATTTGACGAAGTGCATTGCGTTGCATAACAAACTCCTTGTGGCTCTACGAAGAAAGGCCACTCGCGGCGAGCCAACGCGAGCGGCCGGGGAACTGGGCAACCTTGGGTATTCCGGGAAGACAGCCGGCCATCACGCCGTCACCACGGTGCGGCCCGCCAGCGCGACCGAAGGAAAAATGATTTCCGTCGGCGGGTCGGTTTCGATATGGGCCATGCAGCTGGCGCCGCGATGACTGCGCACCAGCGCCTCATGCACTTCACAGTGAACATGATCGCCCTCGCCCTTGAACTGATAAGGTGCGGGCGAGGCGTGAAGGCATGAGGCGCAGGAGCGCATTACGCCGCCTTCCGTTCCGGCGCCGGCGCGGGACGTGCCGTGGGCGTCACGCTCTGGACGATGTTTTTCGAGACATCGCCATTGGTCACGCGCAGGAACTCGACATCGGCGACGAAGGGGAACTCATGCACCATCAACAGGTGCGCCGCTTCGGCCTTGCCGAGCGAATACTCCTGGGTGGCAAATCCCTTGGCGCGTCCGGTGGTGAAATCCAGCGACTCTTCGATAAAGATCTTTCCCGAGTCGATGCCTTTCCCATCAATATCGCCCTTGAAAAACTTCACACCACATACCTTCACTCGTTCTACTGACATCACAATCTCCTTGTCGCCTAAGGTGGGTTGTCCGGTGCGGCGAGTCCCGGCCCACGGAAACGATTAGCCGTACTTGACCCGGTACCAGTCCGGTGCCTCCAGCGCGGCCACGTCGATGACCTTGATGCGGATCGGCAGCAGCTGGCCGTTGCAGGGCACGGAAATGTCGATGCCGTACTTGAGCAGTTCGCGCCGATGGCGGAAGTAGGTGCGCTCGGCGAGACCGTGCGGCATCCCCAGCTTCCAGCTCGCATAGGTCGTCTTGAGCCGGCGCGGCAGGTCGGAAAAGCTGTCGTGCTCGATCTGGTCGAAGCGCTTGAATTGCGTCCTGTGCATAAAAACCTCCACTAAGGCGTCGTGTGTGATCTGGCCCAGATAGCAAAGCTGGTTCTGGGTCAGGAAGCGGCTTTTGAGCGTGAATTCCTCGCGCAGCACGCCCATGCGCTGGGCGAACTCGATGACTTCTTCATCGACATGCCGGCCGCTCTTTTTGCGGCGATGGTTGATGAACTCCGCGTACTTGGAATAGCACTTGCCATAGACGTACTTGGAGCCGCGCCCGTACTCGACCGTGGAACCATCCACGGAGAGCCGGCCCTTTTGTCGGCCGACGTGCTGGCCGGCGAGTTGGCTGAGGACCACGCTGGCGTTCTCGGCGGAGAACGTCGCCCGATTCATGGTGATGTCGATGCGCGAGACGCGCGCACCGGTCCAGGTCCAGCCATGGTCGGCGAAGCGATACAGCTTCCCCGACGTGAAAGGCGGTATCGAATACAGGTTGAGTAGCTGATTGATGCGCCGGATGGTTTCCGGCCAGTCGTAGCCGAAAAGATTGTCGCGGCGGTTGAAGCGGGAAATGTTTCCCGAGAACTCGACCGTGGCGCCATCGCTTCTCAGGTCGCAGCGGGAATCGAAGGAACCCTCGAAGCCGGCCCGCTTGTCGACCATCCAGTCGATCTCGCCGGATTCATCGCGGGAGAAGAACTGGCCGCCGTTGATGACCGGGCATCCGTCCGCGCCATGATCCTGGCGCAGGGTCACCCAATCGACGAAGACCGGGATCAGCCCTTTAAGCATGTTCCGGCACTCGTTTGGCAGTAACTTTACGTGTAACTGGGACGTAAAGTTCTTTCCCTTCGCCGGCCCCCGTCATGCCGGCCGCTGCTGCGCAGCGTCCCAGCCTGCCGGCGTCCGGCGTTGTGGCCGATTGGGCACTGTCCTGGTCGGCAACCTTGCGCGCCGTTTCCAGACTCACCACGAGGGTGCGGATTTCGGAATCGGTTTTACCGGCGATGCGCGCCGCGTTCAGCGCCGCGATTTCATTGGCGGGCCAGCCTACGGCGCGCAGGCCAATCACTACCGGCCGCGTGCACAAGCCCTGTTGAATATCGGCGTAATGGGAACTGCGCGACCGGCCGCGCTGGCCGAGTACGGCAGGAAGGCGAAGGATCGTTTGCGTCATGTCGGCACCTCATCGGGTGTTGTTGAACATGACGCGCATTGGGCGCGGGACAGGGTACTGTCCCGCAACCTGTCTCGCTAGGGCAGTGGAAAGCCGCTCTAGCGCTGGGCTTTTGGTTTCTTCGGGGTAGCCCCCTTGGCTTTCGTGGAGGGGTCAAACCAGCTTGGGGCTGTTGGCTGCTCTTCCTTCAACAGTTGCTGAATGCGGGTTTTCGAGAGGTTTTCCTCTGCCATCAACACCTTGATAAAGGCGCTTTCGCCAGCTGCCTGTAGCTCTTGTGCACGAGCACGCAGGCGATCACGGCGTTGCTCGCTCGATTCCTTGTCGCCCGCCGCCGCCACTGGATTATCAACGCAGCGCAGCAGCGCCCGCCGCTCCAGGATCAAACCCTTGTCGCCGAGTTCCATGACATCAGCTAGTTCCAGATGATGGCCGGCTATACCAAGGTGCAACGTACGTCCGATGTTCAGTGCTATATGCGCTGAATGCTTGGTGCCCTTGAGTACGCCCAGGTCGAAGCGAGTGGCGCTGGTGTCGGTAGCAGGTCGACGCAAATTGAGCAAGATTGCCAAGACGTCAGCCAGTTGTCTGGGAGCGCATTGCCACTGTTCCAGGCAGGACAATGGAACAGGAACACGAGCAGTGTCCTCGCGTTTGTCGCAGGCGACGAAGGCATGCGTGCCTTTTGGCGTGGCAACTGTTTCCACCGCCATGGCGCAGTCCTCCTCGCAGCCCGGACAAATGACGGTATCGGCGGGTGAGGACGGGATCAGCAGGCCGACAGCCTTGAGTCGTTTAACAGATGTTGTCGGCAATTCGGCGAGTTCCTGTACAGAAAAGCAAGCCTCTTCGCCGCCACTGGCAGCCAAGCGGTCGAGCAACATTCGCAATACGTCAAGGTTGCTCATGCGTCGGCCAACGCCACCGCTTCCGCCGGGGTATCGGGTTCTCTGGGCTCGATGCCGGAGGTTTCCAGCATGGTGCGTAGCTTCACCCCGATCTCGTCGTATTTCAGGGAACAGGAGTTGGGATAGGAGATGTTGAAGTTAACGGTCTTGGCCTTTTCCGTGGGATGAGCCTTGACTAGCGCCGTAACCCCAACCTGAGTGATGAAATACTCGTGACTCGGCAGAACCGGGGCAAGCTTGTCGAGCAAATCATAGACCACCCTCGGATTGTGCTTGGGGTCAGCCTCGATGATGAATTTAGCATTTTTTGGTTTGTAAAGGCTCAGGCGCAACCGATTGACGGCAACCGATTCGATGCCGCTGCCTACCGACCAGACGAAATTAAAGGTACGCTGTCGCAATGCACCCAAGTGGTAGACGCGCTTGTCATCGGGGTCGGTCGGTAATTCTGCGCAATTAAGAATATGTTCCGTGAAAATTTCCTGTAAAGGTTCGACCGCCTTCTTGTCCCCGGTAACGTTCAGGTCGAGCGTACCTTCGACTTGTCGATAGACGAACACGATTTCAAAGGCGGGATGAAGCGACCGCACGGTAATATCTTCGCCCTCCCATTCAGACGACCGCTGCGCATAGTCCTCGGGAAAGGCGAAGAAGTAATCGTAGTCGCCGCGCCGGTAGGGCTCGACCTTGCAATGCATGCCGCGCCCCTCGGTAGTTTTGTAGTAACGGCAAATTGCTGTCTCCAGACCCTTCAAGCTGGCGGGATCTGTTGCAGCTGCGACCTTGGGTAAGTTCTTGCGCTTACGCCAGTAGCTCAAGTTATCGGCATGGTAAAACCGCGTCGCGCCCTTCCACATCACCGCGTAGTCGAGAAAGGTCGTCATCGCTCGTTCGTGATGGCCGGGCAGGCCCAAGAGCGTTTCTTTGAAGGTGGCTAATTCATCAGCATCATTCAGATGATATACGGCCTCGTCCAGAATGCTTTGATAGCCGGTAGGGCAGCTCATGTCCCATATTTCGCGCATCTCGGCTTCCATGCCAACGAGCTCTACCTCTGGCAGTTCCATCCATGCCTCAAACAGACCGTCGATCTTGGTTTCTTTGATCGCTGTGAAATCGAAGTCCTGCAACACCTCTCGCGCCGCGAAGTAGCGGGCAATCAAGACATTAGGCATCTGTCGGAAAAAGTCTTTGGTTGAGTAATGCCGGGCCATGTGCTCCCTCCTTGGGAGAAGCGGTATCAACCTATTTGAATTATGCCGGATGTACCAGCTTTTCTAGTCAGGATTCGGCTGGATTCAATAATTTATAGAACGGCGTCCCTTTTACCACCTCTCCGGGAACATCAAACGTTTTATATAGACACTCGTGAACAGATAGCGATTTCACACGATTGGCCAATGAACTCGTCTCACCAACCAAACCTAGTGCTCCAAGCTCTTGGGGCGTCACGTTTGGTACCTTGTGAATAAACCAAGTTAATAGTGGCTCTCTGTAGTCAGTCGCTCCGGCTTTGAAATGATTTAGGTACTGTGATGCCAAAATAACACCGACCCCAAACTCTCGGCCTTGCAGCAATATTTTGCGCAACACGTCAAATTCGTAACGCATGATGTTGTCTGCCTCGTCCACCAGCAAGAACGAATCGATCACCCTTAATTGGGAATCCACGCCAACGTACGGTCGTTTCTTTATGCGAAGCATGTGCTCATAGAACATATTTAGCATGATGGCTACCAACATGTTCTTTGATTTATCATCTTGGCCTAGTGCATCTAGCGATATGATCACAGTGCCGTCTAGGAATTTGTCGAACCCATCGCCGTCTATTGGTTCGCGAGAAAACACTTCCATGTCGACTAAGTCGTCGATGATTGCAAGCGGGGCATCAGACTTGTTGCCTAATATTGCTTGGTAATTCGAGTGCACATCATAAATTGTTGGCTGCCGACCCAAAAGCTTGCAAGATTCATAGGCTTCTTTAACGGCCCTCTTGAGTTGCTGCCGCTGCACCGGCCCAATGCCAGAGTAGATTTTGTCCAGAACGTCCGAGAAGAATTTGAATCTATCGAGCCAGGGTGTCATCGAATCGCCAGCACCAGCGATGTCAAACAAATTCAAAGGCAGGCGATATGGCTTTACCACCTTCGCACCTACTGCGTTTACAAAATCTTCTGAGCTATAGTCTTTTTTGTAGTCGAAGATCAAGACCCTAGGCGTCACACCTCGATTGCGTGTGCCACTTTGTGTTATCTGATAAACCAAAGACTTTAACAACTGCGTCTTGCCAGTTCCTAGATCACCAACCACGCCAATGTTTAGTTGGTTCAACTTTGTGTTGCTTATGTTGGCCCGTCGGGCTTCTGAGCGGAATCCATCTACAGTTTTGCCAATCAAAATTTCTACGCCAGAATCCGTATCAGGCCCCAGAACGGCAATCCCAGCCTCCTCAGATCCAGACGATTGTGCCACTGCCAATTGCACCTGAGCCATTTTTGGATTGCCCTTTTCGCCAGAGAAACCATCTTCAGGCCTGCCCAACTTTGGTTCAGAAGTAAGCCTATTACTAGTACCAAATACTCCTAAATCCGGCGGTTCATTGAACTCAGGAGGTTCTGGCTGTCCGTTTGCTTTTATAAGGTCTGGAACCATCTGCCAATCCCCAAGGCTTGCTTTTATGGCATCGTAGATTGGTTCGCATTCTCCCTTGACAATGCTTGCTGCATCGACATGGCTAAGGACTATGGTTTCTTGGAAATTGTCTCCATCCGAATCGCGAGGACCACTTTGGGCAGTGCCATCGATTACGATCAATCGACCATGCTTGTCAATTTCCAAGTCCATTTCATCGGACAGGATTGCCTCCATAACCCGGGCATGATGGCCGGACCAATTAGCTCCGTGCTTGGCCACATTTGACTGTTGGCTATAGACCCTAAACCCGAACCCAACCATTGAGGTGAGTAAGTGCTGGAACGCCAGCTTCCACATCAGCATGTCGGGATCGACGCATCGGCTTCTTATGTCTTGCAACAATGAAGCCAAGGATTTGGCCTGGTAAAGAGCCTCCTGACAGGCGCCGAGTGCCATGGGTTCCTTCGCGCCACGATACTTGACCTCGACCGGGGTTAGCTTCGCGGAAACCTTTGAATCAGTGACAACGATTCCTACTACGATGAGATCTGGTCGATGGTTTGAAGGTTTTCCTATAGCACGAGTGAGGTCGTCTAGGTATCCTTGGAACGGATCAACAGGTATTACCAAAGTAATTCGGCTAGCACCCTCACTACCGGAAAAAATTGGGAACATGCTCCCACCGCCAGGAGAGCCAACCCGAAACTCGTCCTGCAAGACCCGCGCTGCGACAAATAGCCCTAGGTCGCCACTTGCACCTGAGTTTCCACTAGAAAGGCCGCGGACAGTCGGAATTCCACGACGTGCAACCTCGAGAATGACTTCGTCCAGCATCTGCATCGAAATGTCTGCACATCCGGGAAGTCGTGAAAATACAGATTTAAGTGTCTCACGATCTAGATCCTTGATTCCTGATAACAGGTAGTAGCCATTGCTATCCCCAGCACGACTCGAATAAGACGGAAGGTCATAGTCCCACAGGTATGTGCCTTCGAGCCAACCACCAAGGAAGCATGCGGGGTCTATCGCAGATGAAGAAACTGCTGCGTAGTCCGCCTTCGCCTTTTGCAAAACATTGCGAATCGCGCTTACGCTAGGAGCAAATGTATAGCCTATTTTTGATGGGCCAAGGTTTTCTAGCCTGACAATTGCAGCAATTGTCTTGTCTGCCAATCCATCACCACTCGGCGGTGGGGAAGTTCCCATCCGCGACTCGCTTAAGAATGCACCTGAGGCTGCTTTTAACTGTTGTCGAATTCGGTATCGAATGAGGCCGCCAATTCCGATCGGGGAACCAATCTTGATTTCATCAAAGCTAGCGCTTGAGGTTTCCAACTGGGCAATTATTCCAAGGTCAGGGCTAATCTCCGAATTGACCATGCCATACCACCGTACGGAATTAAACGTATCC
>JBASWL010000065.1:0-2490 GCA_049276455.1 Georgfuchsia sp.
GGATGTCTTGCTGTTCTCAAAGCCTGTCTTTGGCGACTTAGATTTTCCAAGCATCAGCAAACCCGTAGCATTCCTAGTAGTGTTTATTCTTGATCTAGTCGGCGCAGCGATTCTGATTGGGGCCACAGGCGGTTCAAGAGACAGCCCCTTCGGAGCAATTCTTTTCGCGCTACCCGCACTTTCTATTTTTGGCTCGTCAGCAGAATTCGTGGGTACGACGTCAAAGTTTTGGCCGAGGCCCGCTGAATTGACGGTGTCGAAACTTTCATCCACTGGGGCGCAGCCCCAGACCCCGCACTCGCCGTGATGCAGTTGCCGGGGATGATAAAACCCATCCCCAGCAACTGCCGGGAGCGTCAGTACCCTTCAGGCTGTCAAGGGGCTTTCGCGGCATAAAACGGGCCGATGAAGCCGGCCCATTTATTCCACGGTCCCCTTGACACCCTTCCAGGTACAAAGGCGGCGGAGGACAGGTCTTGGCGGCTCCGCCGAGTGGCGGTTAGTGCTGGCGCAGGAAGCGGTGGAATTTTCGGCAGGTCGTGTCGAAGGATCGTTGCTCTTCCTCCGATGGGTGATGCGAGAGCAGCGGTCCGCCGTCATCATCAATCACGGCGGCAATCAAATCCGCGATGGGTCGCTTTCTGAATGTTGGCGTTTCCCATAGTTCGCGGATGAGTTCGCCACCCAGCAGCCAAAGATTATCGCGGTGTAAGCGCTGCGTCTTGGGCGACAGTCCGGTTGTCAGCAAGTGCCGCAGGAAGGGCTTGAAGTACTCGACGATTTGCCGGCCGGGGACCTCATCGCGGTCCTCGTACTGCCAACGACTGGGCCATTCCGCCAGATCCGGACAATAGGTCGCCAGTTCGCCCTCGGCTACGATGGCGCCCTTTTCTTTAACGACGTTCGTTTCCATGCAACTGATCACCCTCCTGAATCACTGTCAACGATTTCCAGGCTTCGTCTATGAGAAGGCGCGTCTGCGCCCGGAAGCCAACGCCATCGAAGTCGAGGTCCGGCCACGCAGCAATTCCAAAGGAATATGCTCCGGTTGTCAGCGGTCCGGCCCCACCTACGATCATCTGCCGCAACGCCGTTTCGAGTTCGTCCCTTTCTGGGGTTTCATGGTCCTGCTACTGTACTGCATGCGACGGATTGACTGCCGATCCTGTGGCGTGAAAGTCGAGCAGGTGCCGTGGGGCTGCGGCAAGCATCAGCTGACGACAGCCTACATGTTGTTCCTCGCCCATTGGGCGAGAAAGCTGTCGTGGAAAGAAACGGCGCTCTCCTTCAACACGTCGTGGGAGAAGGTCTGCCAGGCCGTCGAATACGTCGTCGCCTGGGGGCTTGAGCACCGCACCTTGGGACCGATTCAGGCGATCGGTGTCGATGAGATCGCGTATGCCAAGGGCCACAAGTACCTGACCTTGGTCTACCAGATCGACAGCCACTGCACGCGCCTGCTGTGGATCGGCAAGGAGCGCACGGTGGCGAGCTTCGAGCAGTTCTTCACGATGATCGGCAAGGACCTTGCAGAGAAGATCGAGTTTGTCTGTTCTGATATGTGGAAGCCGTATCTGCGCGTGATCCAGGAGCGCTGCACTCACGCCCTCAATATCCTCGACCGCTTTCATATCGTCGCCAAGATGAACACGGCGCTCGACGAGGTGCGTGCCGGCGAATCACGGCGACTGGTTCAGGATGGCTTCGAGCCAGTCTTGAAGAAGTCACGATGGTGCTTGCTCAAGCGAAAATTCAACCTCACGCGCGGCCAGCGCGTTCGGCTGCGTGATCTCCTGCGCTACAACCTCAAGAGCGTCCGCGCTTATTTGCTCAAGGAGGACTTCCAGCAGTTCTGGGATTACGACTCGCCTACGTGGGCCGGTAAGTTCCTCGACGACTGGTGCCGCCAGGTCATGCGCTCTCAGATCGAGCCAATGAAGAAAGTCGCCAAGACGCTACGCTCCCATCGGGAACTGATCCTCAACTACTTTCGGGCCAAGAAACAGTTCTCCAGTGGCGTCGTCGAGGGCTTGAACAACAAAGCCAAAGTCACCATGAGAAAATCCTACGGGTTTCGTACCTTCCGCATCACGGAAATCGCGCTGTATCATGCACTTGGAAAACTACCCGAGCCGCAACTTGCCCACAAATTTTACTGACGAAGCCTATTTTTCTCAGGGAATCACCAACGCGGTTCTTCAGCTACACCATTGGCGCTGCGATCCTGTTTGTTCTGGTCCAAGGGGGTGAAGAGAGCAGTATTTTCAGCAACAACCCGAGTTACAAGCGCGCGTTTACGTGGGTCACACTATTGATTCTTGGCCTTTCTACTCTCGTTGGCTATGCAACGCGTCCGGTCTAATCGCTGTTTAACACGTAGCTGGTGCGGACCGGCGAGCGTCTCGCGGTATCAACGCGTGGCGCTAGCCGGCCGCACAGCATCAAGTTAGGTGCCAAACACATGAGCTCGGTGCCAGAACCTGAGGTAAT
>JBASWL010000066.1:0-1736 GCA_049276455.1 Georgfuchsia sp.
GGATAGTAAAGCGGACATGGTGAATACTCCTTTGACTACGATCGGCGCATTTTACGCTTGGCGTGTACAGATGTCTTGGTTTGGCCTAACGTTTGAATTCACCGGCCTTGCGCGGCTATATGTGCAAGGTACGGTGAAATGATGGGTACGGCGTTTATGACACTAGACGAGGCCATGACCATCCTCGATAGTGCAACACTTTTTCTGTAATAGTTCGCAATGATGTTCATCGGGATCGGGTAATCAAGCATTCATCGTCAGGTAGACCTTGGCGGACATCCACTCTTCATCGCACTCTGCGAGCAGTGCGGAGACGAGTCTCAGGCAAGACGCGGAATTCGGGAAGATCGAAGCGACGCGGGTCCTGCGTTTGAGTTCGCGGTTGATCCGTTCGAGGCCGTTCGTGGTGCGCAGACGGATGCGATGGTGCTGCGGATAGTCGAACACGGCGAAACCGTCCGGCAAGTTGGTCTCGGCCCATTCGGCCAGTCTCGGGGAATCCTTCTTCCACAGTGCGATGGCCTGGTCGAGCAGGCGTTGCGCTTCGGCCTTGTCGGGCGCATTGAAGATGGAACGGATGCGCTGTGCCACGTCCTTGCGCTGGTCTAGGCGAGGTACGTATGCGTGCGCATTCTGTTGCAGATGGAATTGGCAGCGCTGCCAAGGCACGCTGGGCAGCGCGGCACGACGCGCGGCCTTCAGGCCGGCGTGATCATCCGAGACGATCAGCTTGATGCCGCGCAAACCGCGCCGGATCAGGTCGTTGAGGAACTGTCGCCAATGCACTTCGGCTTCGGACAGCGCCACCGACACCCCCAGCACGCGGCGATGGCCGGTGGCCGTCACGCCGACCGCCACCAGCACCGCGCAATCGACGATCTGCCCGCCCTCGCGGATACGTTCGTAGCGGGCATCCAGAAATACGTAGGGCGTCTCGTCGAGAGGACGTTCCCGCCACGCCTGCAAGCCTTCGTCCAGTTGTGCCGTGGCGCGACTCACTTGGGTCGAGGTGATCGAAACCTCGGGCCCGACCAGCCGCTGCAAGACCTCAATCACCTTGCGCGTGGAGACGCCCTGAACGTACATCTCCGCCAGCGCCAGATTGACGGCCTGTTCGGTACGAGAACCTTTGTCCAAAGCAGACGGATAGAAGCTGCTGTCGCGTACCTGCGGAACGGCAAAAGTGATCTCGCCCATACGCGTCAGCACGGTCTTGGGCTTGAAGCCGTTGGCGTGTCCGTTCCGTTCTTCGGAGCGTTCGTGAGGCTGGGCGTTGAGGTGGTGCGACCGTTCGATCTTGCTGGCCTCATTGACCAGTATGCGCAGCGCTTCTCCGGCACCGTCAAGACCTTGGGATAAGAGCGCCGCATAGGCTGCCTCCAGTGGGTTAGTTTCAACTCGCATTGCCATTTTTTTCTCCTTCGAAGTTAACAACAAAACAACCCCGAAGAACATCTGTGAAAATCCTGCCGGCAGCTGCAGGTGGATTTTCTTACAACAAAGAATTTACAGAAAGGATGTTGCACTAACATAAAATTAAGTGGTCGTTATTGCCGATTTGTAATGCATTAAAGAACCCTTCCGTCGCTTTTAACGCATCAACAACTTCTTCATCGCTAATATCAATATCCAATGGCATTCTGGGGTGCATCAGCCTGTCTCTAACCTTTATGGTTTTTTTTAGGCAACCCCACCACTCAGAAGAAGGATCAAACTTTGAAGGTTCTGCTGAGGCC
>JBASWL010000067.1:0-5131 GCA_049276455.1 Georgfuchsia sp.
AATTCACCGTGTATGACTTTCGCTCTTGTCGATGGCAATAACTTCTATGTTTCCTGTGAGCGGGTGTTCAACCCAAAGCTGGAAGGCAGACCCGTCGTTGTCCTTTCCAACAATGATGGCTGTGCCGTCGCCAGAAGTGCCGAGGTCAAGGCGCTAGGTGTGAAGATGGGCACCCCATGGTTCCAGATGAAGGACATTGCGCGGAAACATGGAATCCTTGCACTGAGCAGCAACTACGCCCTTTACGCCGACATGAGCAATCGGATGATGTCGGTACTGGCCCAGTATTCGCCGGAGCAGGAGATTTACTCCATCGACGAATGTTTTCTTGGCCTGGATGGCTTCGGCCAATACGACCTGATCGAGTACGGCAGGGAAATGCGGCATCGGGTGAAACAGTGGGTTGGTATTCCTGTCTGTGTCGGCATTGCCCAGACCAAGACACTGGCCAAGCTCGCCAACCATTGTGCGAAGAAGGGACTGGCCGGGATCGATGGTGTATGCGACTTTGGGCGCATTTCAGAATCAGAGTTGTCGGCCCTGTTCTCCACCATCGAGGTTGGTGAAATCTGGGGGGTGGGGAGGCAGTTATCCAGAAAACTCAACGAGCGTGGAATTTCAAATGTCGAAGCCCTCAGGAAGGCCGATGCCAAAACCTTGCGCCGGGAGTTTTCCGTGGTGATGGAACGTACCGTCACGGAGCTGAATGGGACTCCCTTCATTGAACTGGAAGAAGTAGCACCGAATAAACAGCAGATCATCTCGTCCCGATCCTTCGGCAGCTATGTCTATGACCTTGAACCACTGGGAGAGGCGGTTGCCAGCTACATTGCTATTGCAGCAGAGAAGCTCAGAAGCCAAGGGTCATTGGCGGGCATGGTGCAGGTTTATGTCCGTACCAACCCACACAAGGAGAATGCACCGCAGTACCAGCGTGGCTTGACTGTCCCGCTTTCGCAGGCGAGCGACGATACGTTATTGCTGACGCGGGCAGCGCTATGGGGACTGAAACGTATCTACCGTCCTGGCTTTGCATACCAGAAGGCAGGCGTGGCACTGTTGAATCTCACGGATGCGGCCACACCACAACTGGAGATGTTTTCCGCTACAAAGGACAACACGAAGCTGATGCAGGTAATGGACAGGATCAATGCCGTCTGGGGTAGAGGTACGTTGCGATCGGCTGCCGAGGGAATTCATAAGGACTGGAAGATGAAGCGGGAGAAGATGTCTCCGGGATACACTACGCACTGGGATCAACTACCGGTCGTAAATTGAATGCCTCCAATAAAACTTTTGATGGCATGCCTGAGCTTGTTACTTGCCCAGTCAGCGGCATTTGCCACCGAACCCTTACCCAATAATTCCAGCTACGACGTCGGCTTTTCTCCTCGTGGGGGATCATTGAATGTTGTCCTGAAGGGAATCCGATCTGCCAAGTCATCGATCCTCGTCGCAGCTTATAGCTTCACCAGCAAGCCTATTGCCTCAGCATTGCTTGATGCTCATAAGCGGGGTGTAAAGGTACAAGTCGTGGCCGACAGAAAATCCAATCAACGGTATTCGGCCGCAACCTTTCTGGCAAACCAAGGTGTTCCAGTGCGGCTGAACGGCCACTACGCGATCCACCATCACAAGTTCATGGTGATTGATGGCGAGAATCTGGAGACAGGTAGCTTCAATTACTCTGCGGCTGCTGCCGATAAAAATGCCGAAAACGTTCTGCTGTTATGGCACGTCAAGCCGCTGGCGGAGACCTATCGTAAGGAATGGCAGCGACTTTGGGATGAGGCAGAGCCGTTGAAGGCGGCGTACTGACTTGGCTTGGAGATATAAATGGATTCAAGCAATCGCGAGTTTCTGGAATTCAAAACCTACTGGGCGCTGTCTGAAAAAATGATTGCAGATGCCTCTAAGGAAGATATTGTCGAAGCTGCCCGGATTCTTGCGATGCAGGCTGCCCACTTTGCCCGCAAATATGGTGAGCTTCAGCTTCCCGATCTGACGCATTTGCTTTCAGCGACTTCCCTCGATAAAGACAGCATTGGTCTGCTGCGCGACGGGACAGAGGCATTGGTTGGCGTGCTGGCGATGGTTACTGGTGGAATTGGGGACGAGGCCGAAAGTCCGATGCAGTAAGACTTGTCCGGATCCTACGATCGAATAGGTATGATCGAATAGGTATGTTGCCAAAGTAGAAAAGCGCAGGCTATAATTTCGCTGCACGTTATCGTAATGAGGCGTGTGTAAGGCCAATCCGCATAAAACGGTTGGTACCCGTGATGACCATTAAGTATAGCGGGGTTCATTTTGATTTCTAAAAAGGAACCTCCATGTGCAACGCTTTGGTCAAACACCGACATTCCGCATACCAAACTCAGTCCGGTCGCTGCTATTACTGCGGCCTCCCTATGTGGGAGACAGACATCGATGCTTTTGCCCGAACTAACAAAATCAAGCGGAAACAAGCACTCTCATTGAAATGCACTGCTGAGCATCTTGAGGCAAGGATGGATGGGGGCAGTGATGCAGCGCGAAACATTGTTGCTGCATGTTTTCTCTGCAACCTAAGAAGACATCGCAGGAAGCAAGCTCCAAGTCCTATCGCCTATCGGGAACTGGTACAACGACAGCTAAGAAAAGGGCGTTGGCATTGCAACACATTGGTAACCCGCTTTTCTGGAAGAGCCAATGCTTATTAGCCGAGGGAATATCCCTGCCCTAACCTCAGCGTTACTTCTTCGCTTTTGCTTTCGTAATAACCACTTTAGCTGCTTCCAAGTCTTTAGCGGTGATCTTGCTGGTCTCACGCAACGTCAAAAGCAATGCCACTGGCTTGGGAAGACCTCGCCCTGACTCGTATCGACTTCCTCCACTTTGAGTAACTCCGAGTTCTGACCAGAAGGCTTGTTGGTTGAGACCGAGCTTATGACGGTAGTCGGTGAGATTATTGATGTCGAATTTAGGCTTGGCCATGATGGGGCTCCTTTACGTTGGTGATTGTAACGTGTAAATCATACTCCTACGGCATTGAATGAGCCAATCCTCATCCAGAAGTACTATCGGACGTAGAATTTGCTTGCACTCAATATCAATCCCGTCAGTATCAACACTATGATATGAAAAGTGCTGGAATAGGGAGATACGGTCATGACCAGCAAGATTACTGTGGCGGCCTCGGAGGTCCGGGTGAACGACCATATCTATAACGGTACCGGAACCAACGCTCATCCCACCTTCGCTTGGGAATCCGTTACCGAAGTGCGTCAGGTTGACGGCCTGATCCTGTTGATCACGGGTAATCTAAAGGGGCCGCACGGTGAATTCTGGCTCGAACCCGACGAACAGATCGGGGTGATTCGCCATCCCGAATCAACCGCAGTAGAAACTCAGCCGACGAAAGCGAACGCTAAACATGGACATAAATGAAGAACTGTTGCGTGTGATAACGTAGGCACTGAGCGGTGCGGCATAGGAAAGTCCGGGTGAAGCCCGATTGTTGCAGGCCACGGTAAGCCGACCCTGATACCGGATCGGTGCGGCTCTCGGGATAATCGCAGGTGTAACGCCCTGTCGCCGCTCAAATTCCTTGTGCAGCTACCATAATTCATTTGCCCTAAAGGATTGCTATTCATACATGTGCGGACGATTTGTTCTCAAGGCCCCTCCTGCTGAACTCATTACCCACTTTGGGCTGGATGAGTGCGCCGACTTCAAGCCCCGTTACAACGCCGCTCCAACGCAGATGTTGCCTATCGTGCATCAGTCGATAGATGGACGACGAGTCCTCACGTCTGCCCAATGGGGTCTAGTTCCAAGCTGGTCCAAGCCAGATAGCAAACTCCCGAAGCCTATCAATGCCCAGGCGGAAACCGCAGCCTTGAAGCCAATGTTCCGGCATGCATTCAGGAAGAGCCGAGCTTTAGTGCCAGCAGATGCCTTTTATGAATGGAAGGTTGTTGCCGGACGTAAGCAGCCAATGCTCATTCGGTTACGCAGCGGGGAACTCATGGGATTTGCTGGACTGCTGGAGTATTCGCCAGAAGGTTCAAGCACTTTCACTATCCTAACTGTCCCGCCCAATGAACTGATGCGCGAAATTCACAACCGCATGCCTGCTATTGTTTGGCAGAGGGACTATGCGCACTGGCTTGATCCGTCGCTAACGGATGTCGAGAAAATCCATACCATGCTGGCACCCTACGCCTCTGAACAGATGGAAGCGTGGCCAGTTGCAACGCGGGTGAATAACGCGCGGAACGAAGGGGCTGAACTGATGGAGCCGGTGTCGGCGCACGGTTGATATTCGCCTATCTGCGGTGGCTGGTGAGCGAGATTCGGCTGACGGGAAATCAGGCAGAAATCACGGGCAGTAGAGCGGCATTGGAGTATGCCGTGACGCTGATGGAACCAGGATCACCGCTAAAGTGAACTCAGCCCCGCCGATGGAAACATCCCAGCGCCCGCCCGGCTAGAACCCCCACCAGCATCGGCACGCAAGGCAGCAGTAGCGGATGTAGTGTCACCGGCAGCACAAAACCGATGACCGCCGCGCAGAGCACTACGATCCCGAGGCTGGCATAGAGCGCGAACATCTCTGGATCGTGCTGCAGGAATTCCTTGGCCTTGATCAGCCGTGCAAATCCGCCATCAGCGACGGCCGCCAGTATGAATGCGCCCAGCCAAGGCAACCATTCAAGCAGGGTGGACAGCCTGTAGCTGGCGAGCAGGAGCAGCGCATCAACGGAACGGAAGTAGCTGTTGTTGAAGAGCCGCTGGTTGACCGAGGACATCTCGTGCGATATCGCACCGTTCACGCTGGTTGTCGCAGGGGCATCCTTTGCGGCCGGGATCGGCGTGACGCTGGCGGTCGCCGCCTGCATGCCGACCGCTCGATCCAACATACGCATGGCTGGGTTGGTACCCCAGTACGCTGCTGCCGCTTCATGCTCGACGCGCAATTGCGTCAGGAAGTGCTGCGGCGGATGAGCCGAGGGCACGTATAGCACCAGGACGAGCAGAATTACCAGCGACAGTACGGCAACCGCGCGGATCATGCGGTCGCCTTTGCAGAAGCATGCGGAACATTATCGGGATCGAGAATCGGGAACCTGCCCTTGATGATGCGGCC
>JBASWL010000068.1:0-3257 GCA_049276455.1 Georgfuchsia sp.
TTCACTGAATTCTTATCTACCTACATATCATGTCGATAATTTACTCATGACCAGCAACACCAAGGAACATGGGGGCTAGTGCTACTTGCCTTCAACAGGGCGATCCTCGTTGTATGAAGTTCTCTCATCGGGAATTCTGTCGGTGCCAACCCCCCATTCCACCAAAGCCTCATGACCGCCACAGCCGATCTCTGGCGGGGGGCCCTGAATACTCCCCGGTGTTCGCGAGAAACGCGGAGCGGGAGCAGGCTGGATCATGCCGAAAGCCTCGACAAAGACTTGACGTGCTTGCATGTGAGGATGATGGTGCGCTTCGTCGAATTCCATCACCGGCGCAAAACATGCGTCAGTACCTTCCAGCAAATCACACCATTGCGCTTGCGTCCTTGTCCTGAAAATCGAAGCCAGGGTTGTCGCCCCAGACTCCCATTCCTCTTGCTTCTGCCCGGGTATCGGGCATGGCGTTACGGTTGCAAGCTTGTCCCGGAGCAACTTATAGAAATTGGGTTCGATGGCGCCGACGGAGATGAAACGCCCATCCGAGCATTCATAGGCGCGATAGTAGTGCGCCGAACCATTGAGAAAATTGTCCCCGCGGCGAGCTGAACCCATCCCGTTGGCCTTCAGCGTTGCAAAAATCGACATCAAGGAAGATGTGCCGTCCACTATCGCGGCATCAATAACTTGTCCTTGTCCCGATACTTGGCATTCAATCTGTGCGGCAAGAATGCCCAGTGCAAGGAAAAGCGAGCCGCCACCGTAATCACCCGCCAGGTTCAACGGCGGCACGGGCGGCCCATCCTGCGGCCCAATGCTGGCCAGTGCGCCGGTCAATGCAATGTAATTGATGTCATGTCCGGCCGCCTTGGCCAAGGGGGCGACAAAGCGGTCGAGCATCTGGTCGAGTTTCTGCGGCCACTCGGCCGGGTCCAGCAGTCGCCGTCCGAGACCCGCCCAGAGATCGTAGTCGTTGTGCCGCTCGTGCTGTGGTGTCACGGCTTGCTGGACTGCGATAAAGCCGTAACTGAGCCCCCAGTGCGCGATGATGTCCGGCCGTTCGAGGAAATCGGCCGCGGGCAAGACATAGTCGGAAAGTTGCGCCGTGGGGGTCAGCCAGTAGTCCATGGTAACCAGCAACTCGAGATTTGGACTGGTGAACGCCTTGTGGGCAGCCTTGCCGCCACCCATCGTCAATAGAGGGTTGCCGCCTTGCGCGATAATCGCCCGGATGGGGTAAGGATCCTGTTCGGTCACGGCATGGTAGATGGCCGAGGGGTCGGCAAACAGCATGTAGGCACATGCCGTATGGCCCTCCGGGTAAAGCCGCGCCGCCGCGTCACGAAACGCCCTGTAGCCACTCACCGAGCATATCGGCGTGTGGGCCGCATTGACGCTTTCGCGGGTGCGAGCCGGGTGGTTGAGCAGCCGGTCAAAGCCGACGTTCTGGAGCCAGGAGAATTGGCTGGGGTCGTAAACATTGCCAATGGGCTCTCCACCGCGAATGTCGAGGTTGCCGCTGATCGCCTTCAGGATTGCCAGGCCATGAACCGCTGAACGGGAAGCGCCCTGTCCCGCCTGCACCATTGCGACACCGGTGGAGATGCGGGCGGGACGATTGTTCCCATACATGCGGGCAGCCGTCACGATGTCCTCGGGGCGAAGCCCCGTGACTACGCCAGTCTTCTCCGGCGTCCATTCAGCGGCAATCTGGCGTACCTGGTCGAATCCGAGACACCAATTCTCGACGAATTCGCGGTCGTAGAGCCCCTCTTCGATGAGCACATGGATCAGACCCAGCGCCAGCGCGCCATCGGTCCGCGGCCGGATTTGCAGGTGGAGATCGGCCTGGCGCGCCGCTTTCGTCACGCGGGGGTCAATCACGATCATTTTGGCGCCCGCTGTTTGACACTGCTTGACTGCACCCCAGAATACTGGCATTGATTCGGGGAAGTTTGCCCCCCAAAGAATTACGCAACGGGTCTTCCCTGCGACCGGAAAATTGAATTTCGTGTCCCAGCCGTAGATGGCGCTCTCGATAACGACTTCGCCCACGCCACAGTTGCGGCCCTGACTGACAAAATTGGGCGAGCCGTAATGGCAGGCAAAGCGCCAGTTGGACCAGTCGCCCGGACCCTGATGGGTTCCGCCAAGCGTGGCCAGACTCTCGGGGCCCTCGCGGTCGCGTATGACAGCCAATTTGGCGGCGATTTCGTCCAGCGCCTGTTCCCAGCCGATCTTCTCCCAGCGGTTCTCGCCGCGTGCGCCAACGCGCTTCAACGGGAAATTCAAGCGTTGCGGATGGTTATGAAAGTCCAATATGGACCCACCCTTCAGGCACAACTTGCCCGCCGAGACCGGGTTGCCCTTGTCGCCGTTAAAGCGGGTGGCCTTGCCATCCACTACTTCCACCACCAGACCGCATTGCTGCGGACATAAAGAGCAGATACTGCGCCGCACGTTACCGCCAAATGTGAGTCTAGTCATGATTTGCTTCTCCTGTTTTTCATGATCCGTTGTTCAAACCGGTATTCCCCGCACTGGATCTTTGCCATCCCAGCCTCGCGCCGCATCTTCCTGCGACATGTGCGGGACACCTTACCATGGAAGCAAATGGAACCAGAAAGTGCGCGGCGCGAAACTTTTTAACAAGGCATAGCTTTGATAAAGAATATTCATTGCCCTTCCTGCAATGGCCGCTACACTTCTTTGTCCTTACGGTGCCCCGTGAAGCGGCTGCAACAGTACAAGTCCGCGAAGATTCCGGCACTGCACGATTAACGCAATAGAACCAAGGAGGGATACAACATGAGTTCGCAGAAAGAAAGCGATTTGGGGGCACGCCTGAACAGGCTTGAAGACATCGAGGCTATCCGGCGACTGAAGTACAACTACACGTGGTTCCTGGATCACAAGATGTGGGATGAATACAAGAATCTCATGGCTGACGGCATGGTCTATGTGGGGACGGGGCACGAAGTTGGCAAGGAGCAGTTCATCGAAATCGTATCGAAACATTTGGCGAATTTGGTAACTTCGCATCAACTGCACCAGTCTCTCATCGACATCACCAGCAGCACGACGGCACGAGCGGTGTGGTGCCTGCGCGACGACCTGAGCAATTCCGCGAAGGGTACCAAGTTCAAGGGTCGAGCCTATTACACCGAGGACTATGTCAAGGTCAACGGTGAGTGGAAGATCAAGAAGATCGTACTCGAGTACCTGTGCACGGAAGGTTCCGCAACGGCCATGGGTACGAA
>JBASWL010000069.1:0-43011 GCA_049276455.1 Georgfuchsia sp.
CGCAAGGTAGCGCGTCAAGTACTGAGAGCTGAAATCCATGTATGAACTCCTATTTCAAACCGTAGGGCTTGTATGGGCCGTTGATGAATAACTCAAGATGGCCCGCGCCTTTTGTCACTGTACCATCAGGGGCATAAGTGGTGACGCCAAGCAGGTATTCCACACCATGTATCTGCTGCCGGTAGCTCAGCCCCATCTGCATGGTGTCCGGGGCGCCTGAACCCAGTCAAAGAATATCAATATTATTTCCCAATTGGTCAATGACAAATTGGGCAGAAGGGACATAACATTTCCAACAATAGCGTACAATTTGAACCAGTGGCGTATAAAGCTGTCCTGGGTATGTATGTTACTGGGATCGATTTTGGGTTGCCTTCGCGTTTAAGGTAGCACTTAGATAGATAGGCTAAATAAATAGGAGAGATGCTATGAATTATCGTATTAAGTCGGTTCTTGTCATGCTGGCGGCGACGGCAAGCTATTCAGCGATAGCAGCAGTCACCGCCGATGAAGCCAAGCAACTGGGTACTACCCCAGGGTCTCCGCACTCGGATGACATGATTGCAAACGGCATAGCGCCAACAAAATAATCGTTCACATTCAGCATCTTATGCATTCATCTTGTAAACCCATCGAAAAGCGCGTCTACTCTCGTCTTTTGGGCGTAAGCCATGAAGATAAAACGAGGGGCGAATTTGATGGACTGTCTGAGCACGATCGATGACCCACGCAAGCCGAGCAACGGGACTTTGCATGATTTTCGGGAAATTCTGGTGATTGCCATCGCGGCGGTTCTGTCCGATTGCGACACGATCGAGGACATCGCGTTCTGGGCGCGCGCCAAGGAAGCATGGCTGCGTCGTTTCCTGACCCTCAAGAACGGTATTCCGTCGGAAGAGACTTTCCTTCGGATACTTCGTGCGCTTGATCCGAAGCAGTTCGAGCAAGCCTTCCGTCGCTGGGTCGGCGGCATCGTCGGTACGTTGGGTGGGACGCTCGCGGTCGACGGCAAGACGGTGCGTGGATCGGGCAGCGGTGGCGAATCTGCAATTCACATGGTCAGTGCTTTTGCGACCGAGTTGGGTTTGGTGCTTGGTCAGGAAAAGGTCGCCGAAAAGAGCAATGAGATCACGGCGATTCCCGAGCTGCTCGATGCGCTGGATATCAAGGGCTGGCTCGTGAGTATTGACGCCATGGGTTGCCAGAAAGCGATCGCCCGGAAGATCGTCGCCCGGCATGGCGATTACCTGCTTGCAGTCAAGGGCAATCAGCCGAGCCTGCACGAAGCGATTGAGGCAGCCTTCATTGACAGTCAGGGCAGCGCTGCCGTAGATCGGCAGATCCACGCCGAGAAATCGCATGGCCGGATCGTCGGCCAGAATGCTTTGGTCTTGCCCGCAAAGGGCCTTGTTAATCCGACGGACTGGCCCGGATGCGTCACGATCGGCCGCATTGATTCCCTGCGCATCGTCAACGGCAAGGAATCGGAACTGGAGCGGCGCTATTACATCAGTTCCCGCGTGCTGACGGCCGCCGAACTGGCTACCGCGACGCGAGCGCATTGGGGGATAGAGAACCGGCTTCATTGGGTTCTGGATGTAACCATGGGCGAAGATGCAAGTACGTTACGCAAAGACAATGCCCCGCAAAATCTCTCGCTCTTGCGCAAGATCGCGCTCAACATGATCCGTTCGGCACCGCCCCCCGCACGAAAGACGAGCCTGCGCCTCCGCCGCAAGGGCGCTGCCTGGAATGACGATGAGCGGCAACGACTTCTTGGCATCACGGCTTTATGATAGGCGAGTGCGGAGACCCTGGGTACTACCCTAACCCCTTGGGGCGCCGAGATGGCAGGCAACAAGGAAGGCACTATTCCTGCTTATACCGGTGAAGCTATCAAGGTGCCGGCGTCCTATAAGCCAGAAAGTAAAGGGATTTTGGTTGATCCGTTTGCCGACGAAAAGCCGCTATTTTCGATCAATGCGCAAAATATGGCACAGTATGCGGATAAGTTATCCGACGGGCTGAAGACGTTGATGAAGAAATATCCCACATTTCGTATAGATGTCTATCCAACCCATCGTACCGCGCACTATCCGAAGTTTGTCATTGATAACACCATAGCCAACGCCACCAGGTGCAAGGAAGTGGGGCCCGAGCCTGTGAACTGTGTTGCCGGCTTGCCTTTCCCGATTCCCAAGACGGCCACGCAAGTGATGTGGAATCACCAGCTCGCCTTCGAGGGAGCAAGTTTTGCAGGCCGGGGGGGAAGTTACTTCGTTGATAGCTCCGGTAAGATGGTTGCGATGGGCGTGAATGATTATTGGTGGGAGTTCCCCTATTATGCCGCGACCAATACGGGCAATACCAAAATTCATCAACGAACGCGGTACGATTATCAGGAGCCTGCGCGCAGCTCAGGTGAGAAAATCCTGCTTCATTACAAGATTGACAACAGTCCCGTTACTGTCTGGCAGTATCTCCCGGGTCAGCGGCGTGTCAAGTTATCCCCCGATCTGAACTACGACACGCCCAATCCGCAGTCCGGTGGTATTTGCACCATGGATGAGCTCTACCTGTTTTACGGCCCGACGGATCGTTATGACTGGAAGATTGTCGGCAAGAAGGAAATGTACATTCCATACAACAACTTCCAGGTGTATGAACCCCAATGCTCCGCCGAGGCATCTTTTACAGCAAATCATGTCAATCCCTCATGTGTCAGGTATGAGTTACACCGCACCTGGGTGATAGAAGCGAAGCTGAAAGCGGGAAAACGCAACATTTATGGCAAACGGATGATTTACCTGGACGAGGATACCTATAACGCCGGCTTGGCGGATAACTACGATAATGCAGGAAAGCTTTATCGTGAGGTTCTCCAGTATGGAATTCCCCAGTACCAGGATGCGAGCTTGGGAATGTCGGGCATGGTATTTGGCAACTATGATATGCAAACAGGGACATATTTAGTGAGCAACTATCCCTCTAGCACCATTAAGGGACGCATGGCCTTCCCCGAAAAGATACAGGATAGTTTTTTGCAGCCAGGAGCTCTTGCGGGTTCCGGAATCCGCTAATATTTTAGGGCGCGCACAGCAGGAGGACATACAGGGCATACTTGAATGTCCTCCCGCCAAAAGGATGTTGGTTGTATGAGTAGGCAATTCTCCGCTCGGACGAGAATCCGGGCGGGAGTTTCCTCTCCAGGCTAATCCATAAGAAACGCAAATCGGCTTAGAACGATACCAGGTCTGGACGCATTCAGAACGTAGGATGTATCGGTTTTGTTTTGCGGCATACAGTTCCTCAAAGGAGGCATTTTCTTGTCACGAATACTGTTATTACGCTTAATCGCGTTTACCTTGTGGTTTGCCCATAGCCTGGGAGCAAATGCTTATCAAGATCCCTTGGATCAGCCCTCCACGCCCAGTCAGTTGGCTTCAAGTGCGCCGCTGTTTTCCGTCGCCCGCGCCGGGACGCGAATCGTTGCATTAGGGCGGCACGGCATTATTGTCTTTTCGGATTCAAACGGAAAAGAATGGCAGCAAGCCACGGTGCCCGTAAGCACCGATTTGACGGCGTTGTCTTTCCCTAATGCGAAAGAGGGGTGGGCGGTCGGCCATGGCGCTGTCGTGCTACACAGTATTGATGGTGGTGCTACATGGGTCAAGCAACTTGATGGCAGAAGCTTTGACACATTAGTACCGAAATACTATGAATCATCGGCCGCAATTTTGAATGCTGACGAGGCTGTACAGTTTATGGTGCGCAGAATAGGGGAAGAAAAGGATGCAGAACCGTTTCTGGATGTCTGGTTCCAGAACGATAAAACCGGCTTTGTATCGGGAACCTTCAACCGCTTGTTCCGAACCGATGATGGCGGTGAGCACTGGATTCCCTTGTTCGAGAAAGTAGATAATCCAGAGGAATTGCATCTTTATGCGGTTCGCGGCCTTGGCAGCGAGGTTTTCCTGGCTGGCGAACGGGGCATGGTATGGCGCTGGGACGAATCAAAGGAACGCTTCATCTTGATACCGACGCCATATAGCGGCTCGCTGTTCGGTCTGGTCGTCACCTCCCGTGCTGTTCTCGCCTTCGGCATGAAAGGAAACCTGTTCAGGACACTTGATCGCGGCTCACACTGGGAGAATATCCCCACTGGACTGCAGTCAGGAATTGTTGCGGGAGACATTCGGGCTAATGGCGATATTGTTCTTGCAAGTGAGTCCGGTGAGTTGATCACCAGCTCCGATGAAGGAGCGACATTCCAGCCGATTGTCCTGTCACGCCGTGGGATTACCTCCAGCTTTGTATCAACCTCAGGCGACACATTTGCGCTGACAGGCCCTAAGGGCGTACGTACGGACGCACCGGCAACTACCTCCTCAGTTAAACGCTAACTCTTCCCATTGAGTCATCCGGATATGGAAAAACCACAAAACGATAGCGAATTGACCGCAATGCCAGTTGTGACCAGTCTCGATAAGTTTGATCGGTCGTCTGGCAACATCCTTGAACGTCTCGTATTCAACCATCGCGGCTGGTTCATGCTGGTTTGCCTGGTGATCACCGCCGGACTCGGGTATCAGTTGCGGTTGCTTCACGTCAATGCCAGTTTCGAGAAAATGTTGCCGCAAAGCCACCCTTTTGTACGCAATTATTTCAATAACCGCGCAGAACTGCGTGGCTTGGGCGATACCGTACGGATTGCCGTTGAAAATACTCAGGGCAACATTTACAACAAGGACTATCTGGAGGTATTGGAGAAAGCTAATCAAAAGGTTTTCTTGACGTCCGTAGTCGATCGCGCCTGGATGAAATCTCTCTGGTCACCCGCCGTACTTTGGTCGGCGGTAAGTGAGGAAGGGTTCGTTGGCGGTCCGGTAATGCCCCCATCATATGATGGCTCGGAAAAAAGCATTGCCGAACTTAGGGCCAATGTGGAAAGTGCCAATTTGGTCGGCAACCTGGTATCCAACGACTTGCATTCCAGCATGATTGTGGTGCCCCTGTTGGCAACTGATGCCGATACCGGCAGGCCGGTGGACTACGGTAAATTCTCGAAGACACTGGAAGAAGTCCGCACCATGGTCGAGAAGGATCCGCGTTATCGCGTCCATGTGATCGGCTTTGCCAAGCTTGTCGGCGACTTGATCGATGGGCTGGAAAAGGTCATGTCCTTTTTCGCCCTGGCAGCAGCGACCGCTGCGATTGTCATCTATCTTTACACGCGCTGCCTGCGCAGCACGATCCTGGTGCTTGCCTGCTCGCTTGTCGCCGTAACTTGGCAATTGGGTATCGTTGCCAGCATGGGCGGGGTAATCGACCCATTCTCGGTACTGGTGCCTTTCCTTGTCTTTGCCATTGGCGTCAGCCATGCGTCGCAAAAGATGAACGGCATCATGCAGGATATCGGTCGCGGCACGCATCGCTGGGTTGCCGCGCGCTACACCTTCAGGCGTTTGTTCATGGCCGGACTGACGGCGTTGCTGGCTGACGCAGTCGGGTTCGCCGTTTTGATGGTCATTGATATTCCGATCATCCGAGAACTGGCCATGGCCGCCAGTATTGGTGTTGGCGTGCTGATTTTTACCAACTTGCTCTTGTTGCCGGTACTACTCTCCTATGTCGGCGTTAGCCAAAATGCGGCGACTCGTAGCCTTGGCACATCAAAAGGCGGGGAGTCGTCTTCTGACGTCAAGCTTGGCATTGTCCAGCGTACGCTTGGCCGCTTTACCGAGCGGCGTTTTGCGCTTGGCGCCATTGGCGTGGCGGTGGTGCTGGCGCTGGCGAGTTTCATCAAGAGCCATGACCTCAAGATTGGCGACCTCGATCCGGGAGCGCCGGAACTACGCGCTGATTCGCGCTACAACAAGGATAATAACTTCATCACCACACACTTCGATACTTCCAGCGACGTATTTGCAATTATGGTGAAAAGCCAAAGCGACGGCTGCCGATCCAATGCGAACATGAACGAGATTGACCGCTTGGAGTGGCGGCTGGAACAGGTGCCTGGCGTCCTACGAACCAATTCGTTGGTTGATTCTGTACGTCAGTTTACTACCGGTGCCTACGAAGGCAATCCGAAAATGGCGACGGTGCCACGCTCGCAGTTGGTACTGAGGGACAAGGTCAACCTTATCCAGAGCTGGAACACCGACCTGACGAACAATGAGTGTACGCTCATGCCTGTCTTGGCCTACCTTTCCGACCATAGGGCGGAAACCCTGGAGCGCGTAGTGAAGGTTGCATCCGTATTTGCCGCCGAACACAACAATGCCGACCGGCAGTTTCTTCTGGCGGCGGGGAATTCGGGTATAGATGCCGCAACAAATGAAGTCGTCAAATCCTCCAATCGCACCATGCTTCTCTATGTATATGGTGCAGTCATATTACTATGCGCCATCACCTTCCGCAGTTGGCGGGCAGTTGTCGTCGCGGTGCTGCCATTGATGCTGACTTCCATCATGGCCGAGGCGTTGATGTCGATGCTGGGCATCGGCGTCAAGGTGGCAACGCTGCCGGTGATTGCCCTGGGTGTCGGTATTGGTGTCGATTACGCACTCTACCTGCTTAGCGTGCAGTTGGCTTTCCAGCGCAAGGGTGAGTCACTGCATGATGCCTACCAACATGCTTTGGGCTTTACCGGCAAGGTCGTGGCGCTGGTTGGCGTCACTCTTGCAGCCGGCGTTGTGACCTGGGCTTGGTCACCGATCAAGTTTCAGGCGGATATGGGCATCATGCTGACCTTCATGTTCCTTTGGAACATGATCGGTGCGCTTGTTTTGATTCCTGCGCTCTCCCACTTTCTGCTTCAGCGCGCGAAATAGAACCGCGACTGCCCGGGCTTTTTGCTAAGGAAATGGTATGGACGCCTCCCACCCCGTGAGCGCTGGAAAGGCGATAGTGGAGAGCAAAACCGGTTGCTCCTGGCCAACGACTGGATTCGGCTGGAAATCGCGGCTGCGCTGAAACGTGGCATTCGGGTGATTCCGGTGCTGGTGGAGGGTGCATTGCCGCCCGAGGAGGCCTAGCTCCCTGATGACATCAAATCCCTCGCGCGCCACAGCCTATGCAAGCGCCCGTAGCGCCTCAACAGGTCGCGCTTGCCAGCGGCCACACCGACATCGACGATGTGGGCTTCATGAGCATCAGCGTCAAGCTGATGGACGTGCCGGGACCCAAGCTGATGGACGAGGAGAAATTCACGCAGGACATGTTTGGCGTGTCGCCGCCAACATTTGTCACTGCTGATACCTGTGCAAACGCGCATTTGCAGACCTGGAGCCTGAAGAATGCCGCGGCCCTACCTCTGCCGCGAGGGCGATTTAGTTCCCATAGCCTCTTTGCGTTGGGTGGCATTGCCTGATCCGGCTTCGAGCTTGAATGCGGCACAGTCGTCCTGCGCCAGCGCCTCAGTCAGCAGGGGCATCGTGTTGCGCAAAACCATTTCCAGTGTCCACGGCGGATTGACGATGAACAGACCGCTGCCGTGCATGCCGAAGCCATCGGTCTGCGGGGCGTGAACCGTGAGCGAGACGTTGAGCCAGTCCGGCGCGAGTTTTTTCAGTTTTTCCGGCAACTGCCGCGTATCGCCGCGTTGCAGCAGGGGATACCAGACCATGTAAGTGCCGCTGGCGAAGCGGCTTAGCGCTTCCTTCATCGTCGCAATGACACGTAGATAGTCGCGCTTGTCTTCATATGAGGGGTCGATCAGCACCAGACCACGCCGCGGTGGCGGCGGCAGCACCGACCTGATCTCGGCGAAGCCGTCACCATGCGTGATCGCGGCGCGGCGGCCGGCTTCCTTGAAGTTGCCGCACAACAAAAGGACATCGGTGCTGTGCAATTCGAACAGCCGCAGGCGATCATCGGGCCGCATCAACTGCAAGGCGATCAGGGGAGAACCGGGGTAGAGGCGCAATTTGCCGTTGCCATTGAGCATGCGCACCTGTTCGACATAATCGGCGATCTCCGGTGGTAGCTTGTCGCGTGACCAAAGCCGAGTGATGCCGGTCTCGAACTCGGCGTTCTTTTTGGCGTGCACCGAATCGAGCTGGTAACAGCCGGCGCCGGCATGGGTGTCGATGTACCAGTAGGGCTTGTCCTTCTGGTTGAAATAGCGCAGAAGCTGCACCAGCACGAAGTGCTTGATCAGGTCGGCGTGGTTGCCGGCATGGAAGGAGTGGCGGTAGCTGAGCATGCGGCAACAGTAACATGAGCCATGCTGCCGTTAAAATAGGGCATGAACAAATTTCGACGTGTCCCAGCCGCCGCAGTGAAGCCGGCCGTTGCCAGTACAACGGCCGCCGCACTGCCGGAAGGCGTGCGCATCTCCAAGCTCATGGCCGAGCGCGGCCTCTGTTCGCGGCGCGAGGCTGACGGCTACATCGAGCAAGGTCTGGTCTTCGTCAACGGCGAGCGGATTACCACGCTCGGCACGCGCGCTGCGCCGGATGCAGTGATCACGCTGGACACGGGAGCGCGAGCGCAGCAGGCGAAGCGGGTCACCATCCTGCTGCACAAGCCGATGGGCTACGTATCGGGGCAGGCGGAGGAAGGCTACACACCGGCATCTGCCCTGATTTCCGCCGCCACGCAGGTGCCGGGCGACAAGCAGCGCTTTCAACCGGCCTTCATGCGCGGCCTCGCTCCGGCAGGGCGGCTCGACATCGACTCCACCGGCCTCCTGGTGCTGACGCAGGACGGACGCATCGCGCGCCTGTTGATCGGCGACGAATCGGAAATCGAAAAGGAATATCTGGTCCGCGTAGCCGGCACGCTCAGTGCGCAGGGCATGAAGCTGCTCAACCACGGCCTCAGTCTCGACGACAAGCAATTGCGCCCGGCCAAGGTCTCATGGGCCAATGATGACCAGTTGCGTTTCG
This sequence comes from Georgfuchsia sp., assembly GCA_049276455.1. GTDB lineage: Bacteria > Pseudomonadota > Gammaproteobacteria > Burkholderiales > Rhodocyclaceae > Georgfuchsia. The sequence continues at coordinate 8,895 of JBASWL010000069.1, forward strand.
TCCTGCGCGAAGGGCGCAAGCGTCAGATCCGGCGCATGTGCGAACTGGTCGGCCTGCGCGTGGAAGGCTTGAAGCGCGTGCGCATCGGCCGCATCCCGCTCGGCGACCTGCCGGTCGGGCAGTGGCGGTTGCTGCGGGACAACGAGAAGTTCTGACAATAACGCTGTCGACGCGAGCCCGCAGGGCGTAGCGATCCATTTGAATGGACATTACAAAGCAAAGGCAGGATTGTTTCCCGCCACGCCGCACTCGCGGCTAAAGGCCTCGCACATGAGGGACTGATCTTCAGTTTTTTGCTTCGAGCGTTTCCCAGCGCTCCAGCAGCTTCAGCAATTCGGTTTCGATGGTTTCCAGCCGCGCCGCAATTTTTTCGCCTTCGCCGGATGCGCCATGCACTGCCGGATCTTCGAGACGCTGTGCCAGCGTAATTTGCTCGGCTTCCAGAGTGGCGATTCTGGTTGGCAGCGCCTCAAGCTCGCGCTGTTCCTTCCAGGAAAGCTTGTTGTTTCTCGCAGCCGCTGCCGTGGTTTTTTGCAGTTGCCTTGATGATCCGGCCGCACCTTTGGCCGCAGCAAGCGCATCGCGTTGGCAGCGCTGCCAGTCGGCATAGCCGCCTGCATATTCCTTCCAGACGCCGTCGCCTTCGAAGGCAATGGTCTGGGTGACTACATTGTCGATAAAAGTACGGTCGTGACTGACGAGAAACAGTGTGCCGTCGTAGTCCTGCAGCAGTTGTTCCAGCAGTTCCAGGGTCTCGATATCGAGGTCGTTGGTCGGTTCATCAAGCACCAGCACGTTGGCCGGACGGGCAAACAGGCGTGCCAGCAGCAGGCGGTTGCGTTCGCCGCCGGAGAGCGACTTCACCGGCGAACGGGCGCGTTCCGGCGCAAACAGGAAATCTTCGAGATAACCGATGACATGTTTTTTCTGGTTGCCGATCTCGACAAAATCCGAGCCGGGCGAGATGATGTCGATCAGTCGCGCTTCGGGGTCGAGCACGGCGCGGAACTGGTCGAAGTAGGCAACGGCGATTTTGCTGCCGAGGCGCACCGTGCCAGCATCGGGTTCAAGCTCGCCCAGAATCATGCGCAGCAATGTGGTCTTGCCGGCGCCATTGGGGCCGATGACACCGATTTTGTCGCCGCGCTGGATGCGCGTGGTGAAGTCACACACAATCCGTTTGTCGCCGTATGACTTGCTGGCATTCTTGAGCTCGGCCACCAGCTTGCCGCTCTTGTCGCCAGCATCAAGCGAGAGTCGCGCCGCGCCGAGCTTGTCGCGGCGTTCGGCACGCTGGGCACGAAGTATTTCGAGACGGTTGATACGACCTTCGGCGCGCGTGCGGCGTGCTTCCACACCTTTGCGAATCCAGACCTCTTCCTGTGCCAGTAAACGGTCAGCCTTGCGATTCTGGATCGCTTCGTCCTGCAGCATTTGTGCCTTGCGCGCCAGGTATTCAGCGAAGGATCCGGGGAAGTTGGTTAGCCGGCCACGGTCAAGTTCGATGATGCGTGTCGCCAGCCGGTCGAGAAAACGCCGGTCATGGGTGACGAATAGCAGGCTGATGCCGGTGCCGAGCAGCATCTCTTCGAGCCATTCGATGGCGCCGACGTCGAGATGGTTGGTCGGTTCGTCGAGCAGCAGTGCTTCGGGTTCCGAGGCCAGGGCCTGCGCCAGGGCGAGGCGTTTTTTCTGTCCGCCGGAGAGCGTGCCGACGCGGGCTTCCGGATCGAGGCTGAAGCGTTGGATGGCGCGCTCTGCCTGATTCGCCGCCGACCAGGCGCCAAGTGCTTCCAGTTCATGTTGCAACTGATTGAGTTTTGCCAGCAGGGCCTCATGGTCATGCTCGATAATGGTAAGTTGGTGCGAGACCTCATGCCACTCGGCGAGCAGCCTGCTCGCCGGACCCATGCCGGTGATGACGGCCTGGAACACCGTGAGTTCCATGTCGAAGAGTGGCTCCTGCGGTACATAGGCCAGCTTGAGTCCTGGTTGCAGCCAGGTTTCGCCGTCATCAAGCGAACCGGTGCCAGCCAATGCACGCAGCAGAGAGGATTTGCCACTGCCGTTGCGGCCGATCAGGGCAACGCGTTCGCCGGCGTCGAGCAGGAATTCGGCATGATCGAGCAGCGGTACGTGGCCGTAGGCGAGGCAGGCATTACTGAGACGGAGCAGGGGCATGGAGTTTACAAAGGGGTGTTTTGATTCAGCCGGTGTGCAGGCTTGCTGGCTTGAGTGCAAAGGCCTAGAGTTCGGGCAAGCCCGATTCGAGGATGGCACCGCAGAGGCCGCATTTTGCCGCAAACCCGGGCATCTGAGTAGGAATAGCTCGTTCTGGCTATTGCGACGTGCATGCGGCGAATGCATGCTGCGCTGCATTTTTCTGGTTTCGATTTGAGCCACCGCTGAACTTTGTCTTCGTTGCCAACTGCCTGTTCGTAGGGACTGAAGGTCAATGGGAAGCGCCGGCTGTACCTACCCCGGCTGATATAATCCGTGCCCTTTTCCAGCATGCGGTAGCGATGCAAATTTCAGTCAGCGTTCCGGAGCAATCGATATCCCCAACGGTACTGACCATCGGCAATTTCGATGGTCTGCACCTGGGGCACCGCGCCATGCTCGACAAGCTGATTGCCGTGGCCCGGACGCACAATCTGCCGGCCTGTGTGCTGACTTTCGAGCCTCATCCGCGCGAATATTTCAATCCCGACCAGGCGCCGGCGCGCCTGACCGGCATGCGCGAGAAGTTGTCGCTGTTGCAGGCGGCGGGGGTGGACCATACTTTCGTGGTGCGCTTTGGTCGTCAACTCGCGGCGCAGACCCCGCAGGAATTCATTGATCGTGTGCTGGTGCAGGGGCTCGGTGTGCAGCACCTGGTCATCGGCGATGATTTCTGCTTCGGCAAGAAGCGCGCCGGCAATCTGGCCACCTTGCAGGCTGCAGGCGCGGCGCAGGGTTTTACGGTGGATGCGATGCATACCGTGGAGGTGGATGGCATTCGCGTTTCCAGTTCTGCTGTGCGCGATGCGCTTGGGGCGGGTGACCTGGAACTGGCTGCCCGTTTGCTCGGCCGTTCCTACAACGTGGCCGGCCGGGTGATTCACGGCGACAAGATCGGTCGCAAGCTGGGTTTTCCCACGGCGAATATACAGTTTCGCCGCAAGCGAATTCCACTTGACGGCGTGTTTGCAGTGAGCGTGGAAGGGCTGCAGGCACAACCATTGATGGGAGCTGCCAGCATCGGCGTGCGACCGACCTTGGGTTACGGACTGAAGCCGGTGCTGGAAGTGCATTTGCTCGACTTTTCCGGAGAAATTTATCGTCAGCATGTATCGGTGAATTTCATGCACAAGTTGCGCGATCAGGAGAAATACGACTCGATTGACGCATTGAAGCAACAGATTGCACGTGACGTTGACGACACGCGCAAATATTTTTCAGGACGTTTGGTTACCAACGCTCATGACTGATTACCGTAAAACACTGAACATGCCCGATACCCCGTTTCCGATGCGGGGCAATCTCGCCAAACGCGAACCGGGCTGGATCAAGGATTGGCAGCAGAAGCAGCTCTATCAGAAGATTCGCGAAATCTCGCGTGCGCAGGGAAGGCAACGATTTGTGCTGCACGATGGCCCGCCCTATGCAAACGGTGACATCCACATCGGTCATGCGGTGAACAAGATTCTCAAGGACATCATCATCCGCGCCAAGACGTTGGCCGGTTTTGATGCGCCCTATGTGCCAGGCTGGGACTGCCATGGCCTGCCGATCGAGCACCAGATAGAAAAGGCGCACGGCAAGGGCATTGCGGCAGACAAGGTGCGCGTGCTGTCGCGTGCCTATGCTGCTGAACAGGTGGCGCGGCAGAAGAAGGATTTCATCCGCCTCGGCGTACTCGGTGATTGGGACAACCCCTACCTGACGATGGATTTCAAGACCGAGGCCGCCGAGATTCGTGCGCTGGGCAAGATGCTGGAGAAGGGCCACGTCTATCGCGGCCTGAAGCCGGTTAACTGGTGCCTCGATTGCCGCTCGGCGCTGGCCGAAGCGGAAGTCGAATACGAGGACAAGACCTCGGATGCCGTTGATGTTGCTTTTCAGGTGGCAGACAACAATACATTGCAAGAGATTTTCGGCGTAGGCATCAATCATCCTGCTTACGCGGTGATCTGGACCACCACGCCGTGGACGCTGCCAGCCAATCAGGCGGTATGCGCGCATCCGGATTTCATCTACGACCTGATCGATACCGAGAAGGGCCTGCTGATTCTGGCGCGCGATCTGGCAACCTCCTGCCTCGATCGTTACGAGTTGCAGACGCGGAAGGTGATTGCCAGCACAACGGGCAGCAAGCTCGAACATTTGACGCTACAGCATCCCTTCCTTGAGCGCACGGTACCGCTGATCGTCGGTAGCCATGTCACGCTCGAAGCAGGTACCGGTTTGGTGCACACTGCGCCGGCGCATGGTGTCGATGACTATTATGTCGGCAGCAAGTACCATCTTGCCATCGATAACCCGGTGGCTGATGACGGCAAGTTCATTTCGACCACGCCATTGTTCGCCGGACTGTCGGTGTGGCAGGCCAATCCCAAGGTCGTTGAAACCCTCGCCGAAAAAAGCCTGTTGCTCAAGCATGAGAAGCTGCGCCACAGCTATCCACATTGCTGGCGGCACAAGACGCCGATCATTTTCCGCGCCACGACACAATGGTTCGTTTGCATGGATGGCGAGCAATCGCCGACATTGCGCGAGTCAGCGCTCAAGGCTATCGGCGATACAACTTTTTTCCCTGTTTGGGGTCAGGCTCGGCTCAATGCGATGATCGCCAACCGTCCCGACTGGTGTATCTCGCGCCAGCGCAACTGGGGCGTGCCGATTCCTTTTTTCCTGCACAAGGAAAGCGGCGAGCTGCATCTGCGCACCGCCGAGTTGATTGAACAGGTTGCTCAGCGTGTGGAGCAGGGCGGTATCGACGCCTGGTTCAACATGGATAGCGCCGAGCTTCTTGGCGATGAAGCAAGCCAATACAGCAAAATGAGCGACACGCTCGACGTCTGGTTTGATTCCGGCGTTACCCATTTGAGCGTAATGAGGGGTTCACATCAGGACGACTTGGCTTATCCGGCGGATTTGTATCTCGAAGGCTCGGATCAGCATCGTGGCTGGTTCCATTCCTCGCTGCTTACTGGCTGCGCTATTGATGGCTGCGCGCCCTACAAGGCGCTGCTGACACATGGTTTCGTGGTGGATGGCAAGGGTATGAAAATGTCCAAGTCGAAGGGCAACGTCATTGCGCCGCAGGAAGTATCGGACAAGATGGGCGCTGAAATCCTGCGTCTATGGGCCGCTTCGACGGACTACTCGGGCGAGTTGACGATCTCGAAGGAAATTCTAGATCGCGTGGTCGAAACCTATCGCCGCCTGCGCAACACATTGCGCTTTCTGCTTGCAAACACGGCCGATTTCGATGCAAGCAAAAATGCCTTGCCAGTCGAGGAATGGCTGGAGATTGACCGCTATGCGCTGGCGCTGACGCGTCAATTGCAAACGCAGCTAACGGGCGATTACGAGCGTTATGAATTCCTCAAGGTGGTACAGGCCCTGCAGGGTTTCTGTTCCGAAGACCTTGGTGGTTTCTACCTCGACATCCTGAAGGACCGGCTCTATACATCGGCAGCAGATTCAAAGGCGCGGCGTTCGGCGCAGAGCGCGTTGTGGCATATCACCCAATGCGTGACGCGCTTGATGGCCCCGGTGCTGTCTTTCACAGCCGAAGAAATCTGGGCCGTGATCAGCGGCAAGCCCGATGACAGCGTGATGCTGCACGCATGGCATGTGCTGCCCGAGCAGCAGAACGAAACCGATCTGCTCGAACGCTGGCAGCAGATTCGCGAAGTGCGCTCACAAGTCACGAAGGTGCTTGAAGATTTGCGAACCAAAGGCAAAATCGGTTCCTCGTTGCAGGCCGAAGTGGAGATTCGCACAAGCGGCCTACGTTATAAAACGTTGGCAGCGCTCAAGGATGATTTACGTTTCGTGCTGATCTGCTCGAAGACTACGTTGATCAATGCGGTGGACGAAGCCATCATTGCCACGACTACGGAACACGTCAAGTGCGCGCGCTGCTGGCACTGGCGCGCTGATGTCGGCAAGCATGAACACGCAGCGGAACATCCGGAATTGTGCGGACGCTGTGCAGAAAATCTGTTTGGCACTGGCGAGACGCGCAACCATGCCTAGATTCATTGGTTGGTTGCTGTTGGCAGCGCTGGTGGTTGTGCTGGATCAGGTGAGCAAGGCCTGGGTGACAATCGCGATCCCGCTTAACGGCGGCTTCGCGTTGTCGGATTATTTCAATCTGGTCTTTATCTTTAATCGCGGCGCAGCGTTCAGCTTTCTTTCCGGTGCAGATGGTTGGCAGCGCTGGTTTTTTTTCCTTCTGGCCGTGGGCATTTCACTATGGCTTGCCCTGATGATCCGCAGACATGCAGCTGAGCGCCTGCAACCTGCAGCATTGGCGCTGATTCTTGGCGGGGCCATTGGCAACGCAGTTGATCGCATCATTCATGGCGCGGTGGTGGACTTCCTCGATTTCCATTACGCGGGGTGGCATTTCTGGGCCTTCAATGTGGCCGATAGTGCTATCTCGGTTGGCGTTGCCCTGCTGCTGCTTCATCAACTTATGCACAAGGAAGCGAAGCATGACTAGAACCATCATGCTTGCCAACCCGCGCGGCTTCTGCGCCGGGGTCGATCGCGCCATTGCAGTGGTCGATCGGGCGCTGGAGAAATATGGTGCGCCGGTCTATGTGCGGCATGAGGTGGTGCACAACCGCTACGTGGTCGAGTCATTGCGCAACAGGGGCGCGGTGTTCGTCGATGAAGTGGATCAGGTGCCCGATGGTGCGGTGCTGGTGTTCAGCGCCCATGGGGTTTCGCAGGCAGTACGCCACTCGGCCACCAGCCGCGATCTGCGCGTGCTGGATGCGACTTGCCCGTTGGTGACCAAGGTGCATAACCAGGTGGCACGGCTGGTGGCACAGGGCTACGAGATCGTGATGATCGGTCATCGCGGCCATCCCGAAGTCGAAGGCACCATGGGGCAAATTGAGGGACAGGCCGCCGCCCGCATGCATCTGGTTGAGAATGTTGCAGACGTCGCGTCCCTGACCGTGACGAATCCGCAGCAACTGGCGTATGTGACGCAAACCACGCTCTCGGTGGACGATGCTGCTTCCATCGTGAAGGCACTGGTGGAGCGCTTTCCCGCCATCCTGCTGCCGGCGCGCGATGACATCTGCTATGCCACCCAGAACCGGCAGGACGCGGTGAAGAACATGGACTGCGATGTGCTGATCGTGGTCGGCTCGCACAACAGTTCCAATTCCAACCGCCTGCGCGAAGTGGCCGAACATCGCGGCATTCCCGGTTATCTGGTTGATGATGCCGAGTCAATCGATCCGGCATGGATCACAGGCAAGTTGCGCATTGCCGTGACCGCCGGGGCATCGGCGCCGGAACTGCTGGTGCAACAGGTGGTGGAGCGCTTGCGCGAAATCGGCGGTGGTGAAGTGATCTCGCAGCTCGGTATCGAGGAACGCGTGAAGTTTCAGTTGCCGAATGAACTGATCAGCTTTTGATTGCGGTTGCCTGCTTGCCGTCCCACGAATAAAAGCGCCAGCAGTCTGCGCCGCATTCGAGGAAATTCCCGGTTTTCCCCCAGTCGCCGAGCACCCAGCGTTCGCAGGATTTGCCATCGATGTCATAACGATGCATCGCGAGGCGATGGATATGACCATGAATCATGCGTGTCACGCCAGCGCTGCGAAAAGCTTCGCGCACCGCATTGTCATTGACATCCATGACGGCCATGTTCTTTATGCGTTTTTCCGCTTCACTGCGTTTGCGCAGATCATCGATATAGGCCTTGCGCTCGGCCAGTGGGCGGCGCAGGAAACTCTCGGCGAAGGCCTCAGTACGGACTTGGCCACGATAGTTCTGGTAGGCGACGTCATCGCTGCACAGCGTGTCGCCGTGCAGCAGCAGGGTTGCTGTGCCGGCGATGGACTCGGTACAGGAATCTGGCAGCAGGGTAGTGCCAGTGGCGGCAATGAAACCTTGGTCAATCAGGAAGTCACGGTTGCCGGCCATGAAAAAAAGAGCAATGCCGTGAGCTGTAAGCGACTTGAGGGCGGCGCAGACCTTTGCGTGCAGCGGAGTGCCAATGTCATCATCGCCGGCCCAGTATTCAAACAGGTCGCCAAGGATGGTGAGGCGTTGCGCGCCCTGCGCCGGACCGTCGATGAAATCGAAAAACAGTTGCGTTGTCTCCGGCCTGGATTCGTGCAGATGCAGGTCGGAGATGAACAACTGCATGTTGCCGGACTAGATGATTTCGGCGCGTTCGATGATGACGTCTTCCACCGGCACGTCCTGATGGAAGCCAGAATTCCCGGTTTTGACAGCGCGAATTTTGTCGACCACATCCATGCCATCGACGACGCGGGCAAAGACACAATAGCCCCAGCTATTGCCGGCCGGCGCCTTGAAGTCGAGGAAGGCATTGTCGGCAATGTTGATGAAGAACTGCGCCGTGGCCGAGTGCGGGTCATTGGTGCGGGCCATGGCCAGCGTGCCGCGTTCGTTCTTGAGTCCGTTACCGGCTTCATTCTCGATTGCTTCCCGCACCGGTTTTTGTTTCATGCCGGGTTCAAAGCCGCCACCCTGAACCATGAAGCCGTCGATGACGCGATGGAAGATGGTGCCGTCGTAGTGACCAGAGGTGACGTAGTTGATGAAGTTTTGCGCCGTCTTGGGCGCCTTTTCGGCGTCGAGTTCGATGCCGATGACGCCGTGGTTGGTGTGCAGTTTGATCATGATGATTTTCCCGTTTGGAGATTATTTGGAAATGGGCAGCACGCTGGCCGACTGAATGATGATTGGTGTTTTGGGAACATCGGGGGTGTAGCCGGCGTAACCGGTTTTCGCCTTGCCGATTTTCTGTACCACATCGAAGCCGCTCACCACCTTGCCGAAAACCGCATAGCCGTGGCCATCCTGCCCAGGGTAATCCAGGTTGCGGTTGTTGCCGAGGTTGATATAGAACTGGGATGAAGCCGAATCGGGATCGCTGGTGCGCGCCATGGCGATGGTGTCGGCTTCGTTCTTGAGGCCGTTTTTCGCCTCGTTGATGATCGGGGCGCGCGGTGATTTCATGCTCAAGTCAGGTTTGTAGGCACCACCCTGAATCATGAATTTATCAATGACACGATGGAAAATCAATCCGTCATAAAATCCGTCGCGCACGTATTGCAGGAAATTGGCGACGCTTACCGGGGCCTTGTCCGGATACAGTTCGATCACCAAGACACCTTCGCTGGTTTTCATTTCGACGCGCGGCGAGTTTGCCAAGCCGGCAGCGAGTGCGACACTGGTACATAGCAGCAGGATGACACCGCCGAGCAGTTTTTTCAGGTAATTCATATTGTTCCTTGAGCTAGCTTTTTTCAGCATTGACCTTGCGCCTTTGTTCAAGCCGCAGGTTCAAATTCCGCCTGTTAGAGAGAAAATCGCGGGCGTAATGGCTGGCATATTTGTTGATGTCACGGCTTTGCCTGTTGTCGGCGACGGCTTCACTGCTACGGTTCAGTTCAGTCAGAATGTAATGGCATGGACGGTGGCGGACATCATGCAGGTTGTTTGCAACGCAAACAAGAGAGGGAGCGCGCGACGCGGGGGAATGCTGGATGTGGTCATGGTAAACTGGCCCGACTTTGGATTTAATACAACGTGTAATTCTAACAAGAAAAGATACGGTCAATTTTGGCGCAAGCGCCTGATTTACGCCCTATACCCTTCCCGATGATCAGGCTATACAACTCTCTTAGTCGTACCAAACAGGATTTTGTTTCCATCGAGCCGGGCAGGGTGCGCATGTACGTCTGCGGCATGACGGTGTACGACTACTGTCATCTCGGCCACGCGCGCGTCATGGTGGTATTCGACATGGTGACGCGCTGGCTGCGCCAGGCCGGTTTTGCGGTCAACTACGTGCGTAACATCACCGACATCGACGACAAGATCATCAAGCGCGCGGCTGAAAACAACGAGAGCATTCGTGTCCTGACCGACCGTTTCATCGCCGCCATGCACGAGGATGCGGATGCGCTGGGTGTGCTGCGCCCCGATGCCGAACCGCGTGCTACCGACTACGTCGCGGACATGCTGGACATGATCGGCCAACTCGAACAGCGCGGCTACGCCTATCGCGCCGTCAATCACGATGTCTGCTATTCGGTGCGAAAATTTGCCGGCTACGGCAAGCTGTCGGGCAAGTCGATCGATGACCTGCGTGCAGGCGAACGCGTCGATGTCGCGGAAGGAAAACAGGATCCGCTCGATTTCGTGCTGTGGAAGCACGCCAGGGAGAGCGAACCCGAGGAAGTGAAATACGCCTCGCCCTGGGGGCCGGGGCGGCCGGGCTGGCACATCGAGTGTTCGGCGATGAGTTCGCGCCTGCTGGGCGAACGTTTCGATATCCATGGCGGCGGGCAGGACTTGCAGTTCCCTCACCACGAAAACGAAATTGCGCAGAGCGAAGGCGCGCATGGAAGTTTTGTGAACTACTGGATGCACAACGGCTTCGTTCGCGTCGATGACGAAAAGATGTCGAAGTCGCTTGGCAATTTCTTTACCATCCGCGAGGTGTTGAAGAAATATGACGCCGAGGTGGTGCGCTTTTTCATCCTGCGCGCGCACTATCGCAGCCCGCTGAATTATTCCGACGCCCATCTTGATGATGCGAGTAATTCACTGAGGCGGCTTTATACGTCTTTAAAGGATTTCAAAGGCGAAGCAGCGGTCGATTGGAGCGAAGCCCATGCCTTGCGTTTCAAGGAGGCGATGGACGATGACTTCGCCACGCCGGAAGCCGTAGCCGTACTGTTCGATCTGGCGGCGGTGATGACCCGCGGTGAAGTTGGACTCGCCGCGCAGCTCAAGGGTCTGGGCGGCGTGCTTGGATTGCTGCAACGCGACCCCATTGTATTCCTGCAGGCCGGCCTGCCTTCCGACAAAGGGCTATCGGTTGAGCAGATCGAAGCCCGGATAGCCGCTCGCGTTGCTGCCAAGAAGGCGAAAAACTTTGCCGAGGCCGACCGTATTCGCGATGAGCTGAAAGCACAGGGAATCGTTCTGGAAGATTCGCCGCAGGGTACTACCTGGCGCCGCGCCTGAGGTTGGGTTCAAGCTGCGGCGCTGGGGCGAGTCCCGGTTTTCTGATGCCATGCCGACAGCGCCGTACAGTCGTCGGGAATCGGCATGCGGCCCCATCCAGTGGCGAAGTCGAGCACGCAAAGCAGTTGAATGTCCGCCAGCGAGAAATTGTCGCCCGCGACATTGACTGATTTCGCAAGGTGCGCGTTCATGTCCTGATAAAACTGCTGCACTCTGCTCTGTCCACGTTCTATCAACGCCGGTATCTGCGGCCATTTAAGCGGGCTGACAAGAGCGCGATCCTTGAACGCCGGGCTTGCGTTGCGCATTACTTCCGCAACCGACATGAAACCATCCAGCTCGATGCGCTGGTACCACATCACCACCCGTGCATGCTCAAGAGGATTGCCGCCGAAGAGCGGCGGTGATGGATGCAATGCTTCAAGATATTCACAAATGGCCAGTGTGTCCCACAGGCAGGTGCCGTCGTCGAGTTCAAGCATTGGCACGGTGCAGCGCGGATTTTTCTGCCGGTATTCCGGGCTGAATTGTTCCCCCTTGGCCAGATCTACGGTGCGGGTTGGAATGGCTGTGCCTTTCTCGGCGAGAAAGATGCGGACGCGGCGGGGACTTGGCGCCTTGTAATCATAGAGCAGCACGGTGGGGACTCCCGGGACTTTGACTGCTGCAATTATCACGCCGTTTGCGACTAGCCAGAGAAGAATTCCTTCACCTTGTCCATCCAGCCTTTCGCGCGCGGATTGTGCAAGCCCGTATCCTGTTCGTTGATGGTCTCGAATTCACGCAATAGATCCTTCTGACGTGTCGTTAGGTTGACTGGCGTCTCGACCACGACATGGCACATCAAATCGCCGTGGCCGATGCTGCGAATTCCCTTGATGCCTTTGCCGCGCAGGCGGAACACCCGGCCGCTTTGCGTTTCCGCGGGAATCTTCAGGCGTGCCACGCCGTCGAGCGTGGGAATTTCGATCTCGCCACCGAGCGCTGCGATGGTGAAACCGATCGGCATTTCGCAATGCAGATCGTCGTGATCACGCGTGAAGACGCCGTGTTCCTTGAGGTGGATCTGAACGTACAGGTCGCCCGCCGGACCGCCGTTGACTCCGGGTTCCCCTTCACCTGAAAGCCTGATGCGATCGCCCTCGTCTACTCCGGCGGGGATTTTGATCGAGAGTGTCTTGTGGCTCTTGATGCGGCCTGCGCCATGACAGCTTGTGCACGGAGTCGGGATATAGCGTCCGGTGCCATGACATTTGGGACATGTCTGCTGAATCGAGAAGAAACCCTGTTGCATGCGCACCTGCCCGTGGCCGTTGCAGGTGGGGCAGGTCTTGGCTTCGGTGCCCTTCTTGGCGCCCTTGCCATCGCAGGCTTCGCATTCGTCCATGGTGGGAATGCGGATCTTGGTCTCGGCGCCGTGTGCGGCGTCTTCGAGCGAGACTTCGAGGTTGTAACGCAGATCGGCGCCGCGATAGATATTCGAGCGCCCGCCACCGCCACGTCCGCCACCGAAGATGTCGCCGAAGATGTCACCGAAGGCATCCGAGAACCCGGCTCCGCCGAATCCTCCAGCGCCCATGCCAGCCTGCGGATCAACACCGGCATGGCCGTACTGGTCATAGGCAGCGCGTTTCTGGTTGTCCGAAAGAATCTCGTAGGCTTCCTTGGCTTCCTTGAAATGCTCTTCAGACTTTGGGTTATCCGGATTGCGATCCGGATGGTGCTTCATGGCCAGCTTGCGATAGGCCTTCTTGATCTCGTCGTCGGGCGCGTCGCGATTGACGCCGAGTACTTCGTAAAAGTCTTTTTTGGCCATTGTCAGTGAGCGGTGAGGAGGTAGGAGTGAGGAGTAAAAACGGGGGTGAGGAGTGAGGGTTTTACGCCTCACTCCTCACGCTTCACTCCTTACTTCTTGTCTTTGACTTCAGTGAATTCTGCATCGACGACATCGCCTTCGTCCTTGCTTCCTCCGTCGCCCGGAGTTGCTCCGCCGTTAGCACCCGCGGCCGCTTGTGCTTCGGCATAGACCTTTTCACCGAGCTTCTGCGAAACCGTACCGAGCGCCTGTGTCTTGGCGTCAATGTCGTCCTTGTCATTGCCCTTCATGGCTTCCTCGACATCCTTGATGGCGGCCTCGATAGCTTCTTTTTCAGAGGCGTCAATCTTGTCACCATGCTCGGCCAAGGTTTTCTTCACGGTATGCACCAGACCGTCCGCCTGGTTGCGCGCGTCCACTAATTCATGCAGCTTCTTGTCTTCCTCGGCATGCGCAGCGGCATCCTGCACCATGCTCTGAATTTCTTCTTCACTCAAGCCGGAGTTGGCCTTGATGGTGATCTTGTTTTCCTTGCCGGTGGCCTTGTCCTTGGCCGATACATGCAGGATGCCGTTGGCGTCGATGTCGAAAGTGACTTCGATCTGCGGCATGCCGCGCGGTGACGGCGGAATGTCGGTGAGGTTGAACTGGCCTAGGCTCTTGTTGCCAGCCGAAATCTCACGTTCGCCTTGCAGCACGTGGATGGTCACGGCCGACTGGTTGTCGTCGGCGGTGGAAAACACCTGGCTCTGCTTGGTCGGGATGGTGGTGTTCTTTGCGATCAGCTTGGTCATCACGCCACCCAGTGTTTCGATGCCGAGCGAAAGCGGGGTTACGTCGAGCAGCAGCACGTCCTTGACTTCGCCCTGCAGCACGCCGCCCTGGATCGCAGCGCCAATGGCGACGGCTTCGTCCGGGTTGACGTCCTTGCGCGGTTCCTTGCCGAACAACTCCTTGACCTTTTCCTGCACCTTGGGCATACGCGTCATGCCGCCGACGAGAATCACGTCGCCGATGTCCCCGATCTTGACACCGGCATCCTTGATGGCCATGCGGCAGGGTGCAACGGTACGCTCGATCAACTCGTCCACCAGCGATTCGAATTTGGCGCGGGTAATTTTTAGCGCCAGATGCTTCGGTCCGGAGGCATCCGCCGTGATGTAGGGCAGGTTGATCTCGGTCTGCTGATTCGAGGACAGCTCAATCTTGGCCTTCTCCGCCGCTTCCTTGAGTCGTTGTAACGCGAGAACGTCAGCCTTGAGGTTGACGCCCTGCTCTTTCCTGAACTCCTCTATGATGTAGTCGATCAGGCGCTGGTCGAAGTCTTCGCCGCCGAGGAAAGTGTCGCCATTGGTGGACAACACCTCGAACTGGTGCTCGCCGTCAATCTCGGCGATATCGATGATCGAGATGTCGAAAGTGCCGCCACCGAGGTCGAACACCGCGATCTTGCGGTCGCCTTCTTTCTTGTCGAGACCGAAGGAGATCGCGGCCGCAGTGGGTTCATTGATAATGCGCTTGACATCAAGCCCGGCAATGCGGCCGGCATCCTTGGTGGCCTGGCGCTGGCTGTCGTTGAAGTAGGCCGGTACGGTGATGACGGCCTCGGTCACTTCCTCACCAAGGTAGTCTTCTGCGGTCTTCTTCATCTTGCGCAGTATTTCGGCCGATACCTGTTGCGAGGCGATTTTCTTGTCGCGCGCTTCAACCCAGGCGTCGCCGTTGTCTGCCTTGACGATCTTGTAGGGCATCAGATCGATGTCCTTTTGTACCTCCTTTTCACTGAACTTGCGACCGATCAGACGCTTGATCGCATAGAGCGTGTTCTTGGCGTTGGTGACAGCCTGACGCTTGGCTGAGGCACCCACCAGAATCTCGTCATTGTCGGCATAAGCGACAACGGACGGCGTGGTACGCGCGCCTTCCGAGTTTTCAATTACCTTCGGCTTGCCACCTTCCATGACTGAAACGCAGCTGTTGGTGGTGCCGAGGTCGATTCCGATGATCTTGCCCATGATGGTTGTCCTTTAAAAATACT
Source organism: Georgfuchsia sp. (assembly GCA_049276455.1). Lineage (GTDB taxonomy): Bacteria > Pseudomonadota > Gammaproteobacteria > Burkholderiales > Rhodocyclaceae > Georgfuchsia. Next base: position 23,990 of record JBASWL010000069.1, read on the forward strand.
GAAAATTGTCTGTTCTAAATATGGGGATGATGAGCCCGGCTTCAAGCGCTGTTTTTATTCGGCTTTTGCCTTGGAAACCATCACCAGCGCCGGTCGGATCACACGTTCGTTAAGGGCGTAGCCCTTTTGCAGCACGGTGAGCACGGTATTTGGTTCGCCCTCGGCCTCTATCTGGCTCATCGCCTGATGCTTGTGTGGATCAAATTTCTCGCCGAGCGGGTTGATTTCGACGAGATTTGATTTCTCAAATGCGGAATTCAGTTGCTTGAGGGTCAGTTCGACGCCGGATTTCATGGCCTCGGCGCTCTGGTTCTCACTGGACAGTGCTGCTTCGAGGCTGTCCTTGACCGCAAGCAGTTCGCCAGCAAATTTTTCGGCGGCGAATTTGCTGGCCTTGGTGATGTCCTCCTGGGCGCGGCGGCGGATGTTTTCGCCTTCAGCCTTTGCACGCAACCAAGCATCATGGTGCTCGGCTGCCTTGAGCTCAGCAGTTTTGAGCATTTCCTCCAGGCTGGGCATTACATCGCCCTGGGATTGCTCCGGAACAGTGTCATCCGGCGGGGATTCGGGAGTTGCTTGTTCCTGTAGCAGTGGATTGTGGGTTTCAGCAGAGTTCTCGGTTTGGTCCGACATGGCTTCCAAATCAGTCAGTTGAAAAGATAATTAAAATGATATGGGGCCGCTCCGGCAAGTTTCAAGGGGGGCGGACGATAATTTATCCGTTGGCCTGAATCCATCGTTTCAGGCCGGTAACGTCCATCGCCCCGGATTGGCGCACGATCTCTTTGCCGCCGCGAAAAATAGCCAAAGTCGGGATGCTACGGATGGTGAAGCGGGCCGCCAACTCCTGCTGATCTTCGGTATTTACTTTGGCCAGTCGGTAGTGCGGCGCCATTTCGCGCGCTGCCTGTGCAAAGGCAGGGGCCATCGTGCGGCAGGGACTACACCACGGCGCCCAAAAATCAACCACGATGGGTAGATCGGAGCGACCGATGTAGCGGTCGAAACTTGCGGCGTCGAGTTCAACCGGTTCGCCGGCAAACAAGGAAAGCTTACATTTGCCGCAGACGCCGCCGGTTACAAGTCGATCTTCAGGTACACGGTTGGGGGTGTGGCAATGCGGGCAGACGACGATCAGTGATTCGTTCATGGCAGTTCCATACAGGTTTTCACCGATATGGGGTCAATGTGGGGAGCTTCAAGAAACAGGTACAGAAGATGATTGGCCGATACTTTTGTCTTGGCACAAGACGCAATAGCAGAAGAAATTCCCAGCACGAGGGAATGGCCACAATGATCTCAGATCGACCCTGAGTTGAAGTCCATGGATATTCACACGGACACTCAGGGATTGGCCTCATGTGGAAAATGTCGAATGAGTTCGCGCGCGGATTCTTCAACCAGGCTTCTCAAGGAAATATTCTCTTCACTGAACGAGTCAAGCGAAAGGGTTGACTCCTGGGAACCTTCCCATGCAATCGAGCCGTCATTGCTGTCCCATATTTGGAGGAAAATTCTAATGGTGCTCGACTTGGTTTCCATCATGCGAATCCCCAATAATCCCCAACGACTTTTGGATTCCTGTCGGAATGCTCCCAATTTGAGTTGTGCGATATAACGGGCCCCGGTCACCTGGGCCACTTTCTGGAGGGTTTTACGTTCGAATATGCCGGTCAGCCGGTAGTCTTCAAACATCTTTTTGTATTCGCTTGTAAGCGCCATTTTATTTATCGCACTAAGTGTTTCTGTCAGGGACACGATATGCAGTTCAGGCCGCATTTCTTGCAGAACTTCGGCAAACACGAGCGCCAGGGCTTGCTTGTCTTCTTCCTGCCCTGTTATCGAAGACGGCGTAATAATGGCAATTCCTGCCGTCCTGATATCCACGAGCCGTAAATTGTTCGCCAGCACTATAGTGTCGGGACTACCCTCAGTAGCCTTGCTGTTTTGTTCTGTACTTGCCCGGATTTGCTGGTGGCCGCAACCAGCCAGCAATAGCGCTATTCCAATCACCATTAGGATCGACACTTGTCTGGGGATGGCGACTGTTGCTTTTACGGATGGCAATGTTTGACCAAGTTGCTGGTCCTCGGTTTTCATATCAAGCTCTCCCTCTGATTGATTCAGATATGATCAGAAAATTATCTGGTAGTTCAGAACCAATTGAGCATGGTGCAAACGGAGTGCTGAATTGTAAATTTTTACCGTTTAACATTTTTTTCATTGAATTTTCATCAAGCTGGTATTGCCCAATAAGGTAATGGAATGCCAATCCGGAATGCTGGATATTTGCCTGCTTCTGCCAGATGACATATCAAAACCAACGTGCACCACAAAATTATTCTTTTCCATCCTCATAGTTCGACTGGCTTATACCAGCATGAGCCAGAAACTCCCGTAATAGCTTGATGGTCTGCTTATCGCAGACGTTGTTGTGATGGGGATGATGCAAGAAACTCTCTGTGCTGTTTAGCACAATCCGGAATCGAGCTCCATGAGCTGGTTCAATTGTGGCTCCAAGATGGTGCAATAACGACTCGATCTCACGCCAGTGGATGTTATTGCTGAGGGGGGCCTCAAAAATCGTACGTAGCAGGTTCAGATGCTTATGGCTCACAGTGTCTCACCGCTATTCGAGTGCTAGTATCGTGCCACTACGTGAATGGAATGGCAACTCTGAATCGCTCTTGTGTTGCGAATTAATGATCTGTCCGGTTGTCATGGTGCTCTGAAGGGGGCACGAGATGAGACGGACGAAGCTGCTACAGGAGATACACAGGAGATACAGAGGAGATACGGAAGATGAGATCAACGCAGGCAAGTACTGCAGCGCCTGCCATTTCTTATTGTGCGTCGAAAGTGGTTGGCAGGAATGGCAAACCACTGACGGGTGCCGCGAAGATTTCGTTCATGAAGAAGTGCGAGGCAGACGCCAGGGGCAGCAAATAACTGCTGTTTGAATCAGAAAGATGCCGGCTTGAATGCCGGCATCTTTCTTTACAGGCAATGGTTCGTTGCAGGCATTAGCAGGAATTCAGCGCTCGGTGACGATATCCGCCAAGGCCTTTATCCAGTCCGGTCGCTCGTTGAGGCAGGGAATGTAGCGGAACTCCTTGCCGCCATTTGCAAGGAAAGCGTCCTTGCATTCCATGCCGATTTCTTCCAGGGTTTCGAGACAGTCGGCGGCGAAGCCGGGGCAGATCACGTCGATTTGCGAGACCCCCTCTTTGGCGAGTTGTTCCAGCGTCGGCTGAGTGTAGGGTTGCAGCCATGTTGCTGCGCCGAAGCGCGATTGGAAGCTGACGACATACTGCTGCTCTTTTAGTTGCAGCTCCGTTGCCAACAGCTTTGCAGTAGCCTGGCATTCGGCCTGATAGGGGTCGCCGAGATCGACAGAGCGTTTTGGAATGCCGTGAAAGCTCATCACCAGCTTTTCGCCGCGGCCATGCATCTGCCAGTGTTCGCGCACACTGGCAGCGAGCGCGGCGATGTAGCCGGGATGCTCGGGAAAACTGCGCACGAAGCGCAGTTGAGGCACGTTGCGCGTGTTTTGCATCCACGCGGCGACATCGTCGAAAACGCTGGCCGTCGCGGATGCCGCGTACTGGGGGTAGAGCGGCACAACGGCAATACGTGCCGCGCCAATTGCTTTCAGCCGGTCAAGTGCCGAAGCTATCGAGGGTTGTCCGTAGCGCATGGCATGGACACAAAGTAAGTCTTTGTTTCCCGATTCGCCGAGCAGGCCTTTTAGCAGCTGGGTCTGCCGCTCGGTATGCACCTTGAGTGGAGAGCCATCCTTGGTCCAGATGGCGGCGTATTTCTGTGCCGATTTTTTCGGCCGCGTGTTGAGAATGATGCCGTTGAGTATCAGCCACCAGACGATGCGCGGTATCTCGACCACGCGTGGATCTGACAGGAACTGCTTGAGATAGGGCCGTAACGCCCTGGCAGTGGGGGCCTCCGGCGTGCCGAGGTTGACCAGCAGCACTGCGTCTGCTCCGATGGTTGCGCCTGGCGCGGTTTCCTTGCGGTAGCGATTCATCAGAAATTTGGCGGTGAGAGCGCGGAGGACATCAGGCGCGCCGTGATGTCGACAAGCGGAATCACACGTTCGTAGGCCATGCGCGTCGGTCCGATCACGCCGACGGTGCCGACCACCTGTCCTTCGGCGGTATAGGGTGCGGTGACAACGCTGCATTCGTCGAGCGAATCGATACCCGACTCGCTGCCAATGAACACCTGCACCCCGGCCGCGCGGTGGGACAGTTCGAGCAGGTGGGCGAGGCTGGTGCGTTGCTCGAACATGTCGAACAGGCGGCGCAGACGTGCCATGTTGGAGGAAAGATCTTCAACGCCAAGCAGGTTATTCTCGCCGCTGATGACGTATTGCTCACCCGTGTCGGCCTGATGACCGGCGCTGAGTGCGGCGGTCATCAGTTCGCTCAAGTCCGAGCGCAGGCGGCGCAGTTCTTCGCCCAACCGGGTGCGCATCTGGTCGAGATCAAGGCCAAGGAAATTCTGGTTGAGATAGTTGGCTGCTTCGATAAGTTCGGAAGGCGAGTAATCACGCTGCGTGAGCAGGATGCGGTTTTGCACTTCACCATCGGCGGTGACGATGATCAGCAGCACGCGCCGCTCCGACAGGCGCAGAAACTCGATCTGACGAATCATTGGCGTCTGCCGCCGTGGGGCGATAACGACGCCGGCGAACTGCGTCAATTGCGAAAGCAGTTGCGAGGCCTGGCTAAGGACGCGCTGGCGGTGATCGGGCAGGATGGCGCCCTTGATTTCGGAAATCTCATCCTGCGCAAGGGGTTTCACCGTGAGCAGGGTATCGACGAAGAGGCGATAGCCGAGAGGGGTCGGCACCCGTCCGGCAGAAGTGTGCGGGCTGGTGATGAAGCCCATTTCTTCGAGATCGGACATGACGTTGCGGATGGTTGCCGGCGAAAGTTCCAGCCCGGAGTAGCGCGACAGCGTACGCGAACCGACCGGCTGACCTTCGACGATATAGCGTTCGATCAGGGTCTTGAGCAGGGTTTGGGCGCGCTTGTCTAGCATCTTGGGGCTCATTTTATCGGAATAACTGTTGCAGTAAATTATGGTTTAATCGAACAATGGATGAGTTCTATAACAGGCCGATCAAGACCATCGCGCTGATCGGCAAGCCCGGTAGCCACGAAATTATCGAACCATTGATTGCGCTTTCCGCCTGCCTCAGGGAAAAGGGCGTCAAGGTGCTGGTCGAAGAGAGTGCCGCAGCGTTGCTCGATAATGCACTCAGTCACGCCGATGCGGTGGCTGACTACGCAACACTGGGGGCAGAGGCCAACGTGGCGATTGTCGTTGGTGGTGACGGCACCATGCTCGATGCGGCACGGCGCCTTGCCGCATGTGGCGTGCCGCTGGTCGGCGTCAATGTTGGCCGTGTCGGTTTCATGACCGATCTGTCGCGCCTGGAAATTCAGACTGGTATCGATGAGTTGCTCTCGGGCAAATTGCTGGTCGAACGCCGCTTTTTGCTTGAGGTCACGATTACGCGTGATACCGAGGTCGTGTGCAGCGCTCTGGCATTCAACGATGTGGTTGTGAACAAGGGCGAGATCGGACGCATGATCGAGCTCGAAGTCAAGGTCGATGACGAGTTTCTCTATGTGTTGCGTGCGGACGGCATGATCGTGTCGACGCCAACAGGCTCCACCGCCTATGCTTTGTCCGCCAATGGCCCCATTCTTCATCCGTCGGTGCCGGGCATCGCCATCGTGCCGCTCTGTCCGCATGCGCTTTCGAACCGGCCGATTACCATCCCGGACAGAAGTGTGGTCGAGCTGTTATTGCTTCCGCCGCACGATGCGCGGGTGCACTTCGATGGTCAGGGCATGTTCGATACGCGTGCCGGCGACTGCGTGCGCGTGACGCGTGCACCGCATACCGTGACTCTTCTCCATCCGCAGGGTTACAGTTATTTTGCGATGCTGCGCGAGAAACTGCATTGGAGTTCAGCGCCGCGTGGGAGTTAACGGCGACTGATGTGTGTGATGACATGGCGTTCGTCAAGCTTGCCGCCGCAACGCAGAAATGCGCTACCTGCGACCGCTGGAGTGGGGCGCGCCAACGCAGTGCCGACGGCGCGCAGGTCGAGTTCGATGACGCCGAAGCCAAAGGCATCTGCGTCGGCGGGCCATGGGATGGCAATGTGCGCGATCCGCTTGCGCGCTGCGGCCGCTGGGTTGCCTGGTTAGTCCAGGAATAAACAACGCCATGCTGCGCCATCTGACCATACGCGATTTCGTCATCGTCGATCGTCTGGAACTCGATTTCAAGGGTGGTTTCGGTTCGCTCACGGGCGAGACCGGCGCAGGAAAGTCCATCCTGATTGATGCATTGTTGCTGGCCTTGGGCGAGCGTGCCGATGCCGGCGTGGTGCGTGCCGGTTGCGAGCGGGCAGAGGTCAGCGCGGAATTTGATATTGCCGCCGGCAGTCCGTTGGTGAGTTGGCTGCGCGAGAATGATTTTGATGCCGAAGGTGGCTGCCTGCTGCGACGGGTGGTCGATGCGGGGGGGCGTTCGCGCGCTTACATCAATGGCGCGGCGGCAACTGTGGCACAACTCAAGACCGCCGCCGAATGGCTGGCTGACATCCACGGCCAGCATGCGCATCAGTCCTTGATGCGTAGCGAAGCGCAACGCCAGTTGATCGATGCGCAGGCCGGCTTGACTGGACTTGCCAACGATGTAGCAAAGGCCTATCGGGATTGGCAGAAATTCAGAAATGCGCGTGTGAATGCCGAGCGCGATGCCGAGACCAGCGCGAAAGAACGCGAGATGCTGGAATGGCAGGCCAGGGAACTGGAGACGCTGGGTTTCGATGCACAGCAGTGGCAGGACGACAATCAGGAACACCGTCGTCTCGCTCATGCAGCCGGATTGATCGAGGGTTCGGTCGCCGCAGTTGCCATGCTCGATGGCGACGAGCAGTCGGCGCTGCTCGTCATTGATGCTGCGCTCAATCGCGTGCGCGATCTGATCGACATCGATGCGACGTTGAAGGAACCGGTCGACATGATCGAAGGCGCCCGCATCCAGCTCGACGAGGCTGTACATGCGCTTAACCGCTATCGCGACCGGCTCGATCTCGATCCACAACGCCTCTCCGAACTCGATGCGCGTCTGCAGGCCGTAACCGCTCTGGCGCGCAAGCATCGCGTACAGCCGGAGGCGCTGGGCGGGGTACAAGCTGAGCTGAATGCGCGGCTGCAGGATTTGCGTCTCGCTGCCGACCCGCTTGCATTGGCCGAGCGCGAAACCGTGGCGAAAAACGAGTTCGATGCGCTGGCGAAAAAACTGTCTGCCGGACGCAAGCGCACGGCAGTGGATTTGTCGAAGCGCGTCACCGAGGCGATGCAGCAACTGGCCATGGCGGGAGGCAGCTTTGCGGTTGTGCTGGAACCGTTGGCGGAACCTGCCAGCTATGGCCTTGAAAGCGTCGAACTACAGGTCAGCGCGAATACCGGTCAACCCATGCGGCCGCTGGTCAAGGTGGCTTCAGGTGGCGAGCTGTCGCGCATCGGGCTGGCGATCCAGGTCATCTCCAGCGAGTCGGCACAGGTGCCGACGCTGATCTTCGACGAAGTGGATGCCGGCATCGGCGGCGGCGTGGCCGAAATCGTCGGGCGCATGCTCAGGCAACTGGGCAAGGAGCGTCAGGTGCTGTGCGTGACGCATCTCCCGCAAGTGGCGGCGCAGGCCGACTGGCAATGGTCGGTCGCCAAGGAAGCAGAGAACGGCAGCACACTGAGTCAGGTGACTGCACTGGATGCGACAGCGCGTGTTGAAGAAATTGCGCGCATGTTGGGCGGTGTCAGAATGACGGAGACGACGCGCCAGCATGCCAGGGAAATGCTGGCGAACCGGAAAGTCAAATAGCCGCCGCCGGGAGATTTCCGCGCCGCAGAAAGCGGTTTATTTTTTTGCCGTCTGTTTGTCGCAGATGGCGACCCAGGGGCTCATCGAAAAATTACTCATGTCCATTGCTTCGGAGAGCACCATCTCCGGACTGCTGGCAGCGGCATTCAGGGCAGCCAGCGTCTTGGCCGGTTCGTCGGATTCGAAATCATAGATCGCCAGATACTTCCACTTTGCAGCGGGATCATCCTGGGCAAGCTTGAAGCGTCGTGCGGACTTGAATCCGGGCACCTTCAATACGTCGGCGAGATGCCGATTCGTGTACCAGTCGTTGTATTCGTCTTCGCGTCCTGCAACCGGGTTGCTCAGTACAATCAAGGCACATTCCTTCATGGCACATCCCCTCCTGAAAGTTTTAGTAACGCTATTCATTATACGCGGTACACCGAGGGTGGAAACATCAACGCTCGAAAGCCATGGTTGCCAAACCGGTGGCGATGAACATTGCGGCGGCGATATGGCGGATCAATTTCAGCGGCAGTCGTTCAGCCAGCTTGTGTCCGATCAAGACGGCCGGCACGTTGGCCAGCATCATGCCCAGCGTGGTGCCGACCACAACCCAGACCAGAGCGCCGCTGAATTGCGCCCCCAGGGCAACGGTCGCAAGCTGTGTCTTGTCGCCCATTTCGGCGAGAAAGAATGCGATGAGCGTGGTAATGAAGGCACCGGCGCGATGTTCCATGGGGTTGTCGTCAAGCGAATCCGGATGCAGGGTCCATAGGCCGAAAGCCATGAATACGCCGCCGGTAATCCAGGGCAGCCAGTGCGCTGGAATCCAGAACGCAATCCATGATCCGGCTGCGCCGGCCAGCGCATGGTTGGCTATGGTCGCCAGAAATATGCCGGCGATGATCGGCAGCGGTTTTTTCAGGCGCGCGGCGAGAACAAAAGAGAGCAGTTGGGTTTTGTCGCCGATTTCGGCGAGCGCGACCAGTACGGCCGAGGTAAGGAATGCTTCCATGTTTTATATTGCCTGCGCCTGGCGGCGGCAGGTCTTTCAACCGAGTGTTTTGACTTCCGGGCAACGCTGTGGACAGTTGCCCTCGGCGTCGAGATGAGGACAACCATCTTTCTGCGGGCAATCCTTTTGTCCGCAGCAGCCGGGTTTGGTGCAATCCGCATAAAGATAGAGCGCGTGTTCGCGAATGGCGAAGCCTCGCTCTGCGGCAATGCGGTTTTGCCGTGCCTCGATCTCGGCGTCGTAAAACTCCTCCACCTTGCCGCATTGCAGACACACCAGATGGTCATGGTGCTTGCCTTCATTCAACTCGAAAATAGCCTTGCCGCTTTCGAAAAAATGACGCTGCACCAGCCCTGCGTGCTCGAACTGAGTCAGCACGCGATACACCGTGGCGAGGCCGATGTCTATGTCTTCTGAGATCAGGTGACGGTAGACATCCTCGGCCGTCATGTGCCGTGCGTCGGTCTTTTGCAGCAACTCGAGAATCCGCAGGCGCGGATAGGTTGCCTTGAGGCCGATGCTCTTGAGATTGTCGGAGTTCGTCATCTGAGCTAAAGAAGTCGGGGAAAGGTGGAGCTTATGATATAGTTTTCGGCCTACTTCGAGAATGCCTATCGCGCAACGATACGAATACCAATGAGGCGATTTTTCCTGCTGCCGCTTGTTTTACTTACTGCCTGCGGCGAATTGCCGAAGTTGCATACCCCATCCTTGGCATTGGGCGACTACTTTTCCTCCTATCACCTTGATATACGTCAGGGGAACTTTGTTACACAGGAGATGGCCTCGCAACTGAAGCCGGGACAAACTCGGGAGCAGGTGCGCTTTATACTGGGGACACCGTTGCTGACTGACCCCTTTCATGGCAATCGCTGGGATTACGTCTATCGCTACGATTCTGGCAAGGGCGAAGTCCAGCAGCGCAACCTCTCGGTTTATTTTCAAGACGACAAGCTGCTGCGTGTTGATGGTGATGTGGTGGCGGCGAATCCGGAATTGACAAAATCAGGTGATGCTGACGTTGCCCATGCGCCGGGCAACGAAACAGCCAAGCCGGCCGTAGAGCCAGCTCAGACATCTGCATCCCAGTAGACTCATGAGAAATATCCGATTTGCCATTGCCGGAAGCGGCGGACGCATGGGCCGTACCTTGATTGAGGCGGTGCTTGCTGCGCCGGGCGCTGAACTGGCAGCAGCGCTGGAACAACCGGGCAACCCGCTTATCGGCAAGGATGCGGGCGAGTTGATGGGTACCCCCTGCGGCGTATTTATCAGTACCGAGATCGACGCTGCCCTGGCCCAGGCCGACTGCCTGATTGACTTCACTCGTCCTGAAGGTACGCTACACCACCTTGCCGCCTGCCGTCGGCATGGTGTGCATCTGGTCATCGGCACTACTGGCTTCTCTTTGGAACAAAAGCAAGCCATTGAGGAGGCTGCATGCGACATACCCATCGTTTTCGCGCCCAATATGGCAGTCGGCGTCAATGCTGTCTTCAAGTTGTTGGAAATAGCTGCCCAAATTCTGAATCAGGGTTACGACGTTGAAATCATTGAGGCCCATCACCGCCACAAGGTGGATGCACCTTCCGGCACGGCGCTTCGTATGGGCGAGGTGGTGGCCGAGGCACTGGGCCGCAATTTGACGGAATGTGCAGTCTACGGGCGGGAAGGGCACACCGGCGAACGACCACCGGCCCAGATCGGCTTTTCAACTATCCGTGGGGGCGATATAGTCGGCGACCATACTGTTCTATTTGCCGGCACCGGCGAACGCATCGAAATCACGCATAAATCCGCCAGCCGCATGCCTTACGCAGAGGGGTCATTGCTTGCTGCGCGCTTCATGCAAGGCAAGAAGTCGGGCCTCTACAATATGCAGGACGTGTTGAATCTGCGCTAATTGCAACGCCAAAGTCCAGATATTGGCAACTTGCATTTTGATCCTTCTCCGGATTGCCTGGCAAGTTACTGGCAGGTATAATCTGCCGGTTTGCCGAGACGGGTTGCCCAACATAATTACTCGTCCGGTCCCCCCCGTTTTGCCGATCTTAGGAGCCCGCCGTGTCCCAGTTGCCGTCCGCCCTGCTTGCGCTCGCCGACGGAACGGTATTCAAGGGCAGGTCGATTGGAGCCACGGGCAGCAGCGTGGGCGAGGTGGTATTCAATACCTCAATGTCCGGCTACCAGGAAATCCTGACCGATCCGTCATATTGCCGGCAGATTGTCACGCTGACCTATCCGCATATTGGCAACTACGGCGTCAATGCCGAAGATGCCGAATCGCCGCGCATTCAGGCAGCTGGCCTGGTGATCCGCGACCTACCGCTGGCGCTGTCCAATTTTCGCAGTGAACAGTCGCTTGATGACTATCTCAAGTCGCAGAGTGTTGTTGGTATTGCCGATATCGATACTCGCAAACTGACGCGCATCCTGCGTGAAAAGGGCGCCCAATCTGGTTGTCTGGTGGCAGGTGAAATGCTTGATGACGCAGCGGCGATAGCTCAGGCGCGCGCTTTTCCGGGATTGGCCGGCATGGACCTGGCCCAAGTGGTCAGCGCCGACAAACGTTACGGCTGGACTGAAGGCGAATGGGCGCTCGGCAAGGGTTATGCAGCACAGGGCGAAGCAAGATTCAATGTGGTTGCCTATGATTTTGGCGTCAAACGCAACATTCTGCGCATGCTTGTCAGTCGCGGCTGCAAACTTACCGTGGTGCCGGCGCAGACACCGGCGGCTGAAGTGCTTGCGCTCAAGCCGGACGGAATCTTCCTTTCCAATGGTCCGGGCGATCCCGAGCCCTGCGGCTATGCGATTGCAGCAATCCGCGAATTTCTTTCATGCTCGATGCCGCTGTTCGGCATCTGCCTGGGCCATCAGTTGCTTGGCCTGGCCAGTGGTGGCAAGACATCCAAGATGAAGTTCGGTCATCATGGCGCCAATCATCCGGTGCAAGATCTTGATTCCGGCCGCGTCATGATCACCAGCCAGAACCACGGTTTTCAGGTCGACGAGACTACGTTGCCGAAGAATGTACGTGTGACACACCGCTCATTGTTCGACGGTACGGTGCAGGGCATTGCCCTGACTGATCGTCCCGCCTTCAGTTTCCAGGGGCATCCCGAAGCCAGTCCCGGTCCGCATGATGTGAGCTACCTGTTCGACAGGTTCATCGAAACCATGGCGAAGCGGACGAATTAAATGCCTAAACGCACCGACCTCAAATCAATCCTCATCATAGGCGCAGGCCCGATCATTATCGGTCAGGCCTGCGAATTCGACTATTCTGGCGCCCAGGCCTGCAAGGCGTTGCGTGAGGAAGGTTACAGGGTCATCCTGGTGAATTCGAACCCGGCCACGATCATGACCGATCCGGGCATGGCAGACGTGACCTATATCGAGCCGATTACCTGGCAAGTGGTCGAGAACATCATCGCCAAGGAGCGGCCAGACGCGGTGCTGCCGACCATGGGCGGGCAGACGGCACTCAATTGCGCACTTGATCTGGCAAAGAACGGTGTGCTGGAAAAATACGGCGTCGAGATGATCGGGGCATCCAAGGAAGCCATCGACAAGGCGGAGGATCGCGAAAAGTTCAAGCGGGCGATGACCAAAATCGGTCTCGGCTCGGCGCGTTCCGCTATCGCTCACAGCCTTGAGGAAGCCCAGCAGGTGCAGGCAGCGCTCGGTTTTCCTTCCATTATTCGCCCATCTTTCACCATGGGGGGGAGTGGCGGCGGGATTGCCTATAATCAGGAAGAGTTCATCGAAATCTGCAAGCGTGGCCTTGACGCCTCGCCAACCAGCGAGCTGCTGATTGAAGAATCGCTGCTCGGCTGGAAAGAGTTCGAGATGGAGGTGGTGCGCGACAGCAAGGACAATTGCATCATCGTCTGCTCTATCGAAAATCTTGATCCGATGGGGGTGCATACCGGCGATTCGATCACTGTCGCGCCGGCACAGACCCTGACCGACAAGGAGTACCAGATCCTGCGCAATGCCAGCATCGCCGTGCTGCGCGAGATCGGTGTTGATACCGGCGGTTCCAACGTGCAGTTCGCCATCAATCCCGATGATGGCCGCATGATCGTGATTGAAATGAACCCACGCGTGTCACGTTCCTCGGCGCTGGCTTCAAAGGCGACCGGATTCCCTATTGCCAAGGTTGCGGCCAAGCTTGCCGTCGGCTACACGCTCGACGAATTGAGGAACGAGATCACCGGTGGAGCATCGCCTGCCTCGTTTGAGCCTTCCATCGATTACGTTGTTACCAAGATACCGCGCTTCGCATTCGAGAAATTTCCCCTTGCCAACGATCGCCTGACCACACAGATGAAGTCGGTAGGGGAGGTCATGGCCATTGGGCGCAGTTTTCAGGAGTCGTTCCAGAAGGCGTTGCGCGGACTGGAAACCAGCGTTTATGGTCTTGATCCGATCGAAGCCGAACGCGATGAGATCGATCACGAACTGGCCAATCCCGGGGCATTGCGCATCTGGTACGTTGGACAGGCCTTCCGTAGCGGTTACTCGCTGGAAGAGGTGTTCAGCCTTACCAAAATAGATCCCTGGTTCCTCGTCCAGATTGAGGACATTATCAAGACCGAGGCCTGGATCGCCAGCCAGTTGCTCGAAGATATGGATGTCGATGCTCTGCGCGGCCTCAAGCGCAAGGGCTTTTCGGATCGGCGAATCGCTGCCCTGCTCAATATTGATCAAACAGAGGTGCGCCAGAGGCGCCATAAGCTCGGTGTGCGGCCGGTATTCAAGCGCGTCGATACCTGCGCTGCCGAATTTGCGACGACGACTGCCTACCTGTATTCGACATACGAGGAAGAGTGCGAAGCACAGCCGACAAACCGGAAAAAGATCATGGTGCTCGGCGGCGGCCCCAACCGCATCGGTCAGGGCATCGAGTTCGATTATTGCTGCGTGCATGCGGCGCTGGCGATGCGCGAGGATGGCTACGAGACCATTATGGTCAACTGTAATCCCGAGACCGTTTCCACCGACTACGATACTTCGGATCGTCTGTATTTCGAGCCGCTGACGCTTGAGGATATTCTCGAAATCGTCGATGTCGAAAAGCCGACCGGTGTGATCGTGCAGTTCGGTGGACAGACACCATTGAAGCGCGCACGGGAACTCGAAGCCAATGGCGTGCCCATCATCGGTACCTCGCCAGACATGATCGATGCGGCCGAGGATCGCGAGCGTTTCCAGAAGTTACTGCACGACCTGGGCCTCAAACAGCCGCCCAACCGCACTGCGCGCACGCCCGAGCAGGCTATCGCCCTGGCGGCAGAAATCGGTTACCCACTGGTAGTGCGGCCCAGCTATGTGCTGGGTGGTCGCGCCATGGAAATCGTGCACGAACAAAAAGACCTCGAGCGCTACATGCGCGTGGCAGTGAAAGTCTCGAATGATTCACCCGTATTGCTCGACCGCTTCCTCAACGACGCCATCGAAGTCGATGTCGATGCCCTTTGCGATGGCAAGCAGGTTGTGATCGGCGGCATCATGGAACACATCGAGCAGGCAGGTGTGCATTCGGGCGACTCTGCCTGTTCGCTGCCGCCGTTCTCGCTGCCGCCGAATATCCAGGACGAAATGCGCCGGCAGACGGCGATGATGGCCGAAGGCCTCAATGTCGTTGGCCTGATGAACGTGCAGTTCGCAATCCAGGGTCAGGGCGAGGAAGCTGTGGTTTATGTTCTTGAAGTGAATCCGCGGGCGTCGCGGACTGTACCCTTCGTGTCCAAGGCGACCGGCCTGCAACTAGCCAAGATTGCAGCACGTTGCATGGCCGGACGCAGTCTTGCCGATCAGGGCGTGACGCGCGAAGTGATTCCGCCCTATTTCTCGGTAAAGGAAGCCGTATTCCCTTTCAACAAGTTTCCCGGTGTGGATAGCATTCTCGGCCCTGAAATGAAATCTACCGGCGAAGTGATGGGCGTTGGTCGCAGCTTTGGCGAGGCCTTTGTCAAGTCGCAGATTGCTTCCGGGATGCGCATGCCAACTTCAGGCAAGGCATTTGTCAGCGTCAAACAGGGCGACAAGCAGAAGGCCGTCGAAATCGCACGCGAACTGCACGAGCTTGGCTTCACCCTGATCGCGACCCGAGGTACTGCCACCTGCATTGAAGCTGCGGGCCTGCCGGTAACGCCGGTGAACAAGGTGACCGAAGGCCGCCCTCACATCGTGGACATGATCAAGAACAACGAAATCAGTTTCATTGTCAATACCGTGGAAGAGAAACGCACCGCAATTTCTGATTCGCGTTCTATTCGCACTTCGGCCATGGCGCAGAAGGTTACGCTGTATACGACTATCGAAGGCGCGCGTGCCGCTTGCGCCGGCATGAACCACCTCGAAGCGCCGCAAACCTATGCATTGCAGTTGTTACACAAGGAATTGTCGTGAGTAAAGTTCCGTTGACGTTACTTGGCGCAGAACAGCTCAAGGCAGAACTGCACCGCCTCAAGACGGTAGAGCGGCCAAGCGTGATTGCCGCAATTGCAGAGGCACGCTCGCATGGCGACCTCTCTGAAAACGCCGAGTACGACGCGGCAAAAGAACGCCAGGGTTTCGTCGAAGGGCGCATTGCCGATGTCGAAAGCAAGCTTTCCAACGCGCAGATCATCGACCCCAAGTCGCTGGATGCCGATGGTCGCGTGGTATTTGCTGCGACCGTCGAACTGGAAGAAATCGAGGGTGGCAAGACGGTGATCTACCAGATCGTCGGCGACGACGAGGCCGATCTCAAGCAGGGCAAGATTTCACTGCGATCCCCCGTGGCACGCGCCTTGATCGGCAAGTATGCCGGTGATGTTGCCGAAGTAAATACACCGGGCGGGGTACGCGAGTATGAGATTCTCGGTGTTCGCTATGAGTAAGGGGCAATAATAGTCATGAGCAAACTGGCGAAAGCGCTATATTCGATAGCGATTTCGCTTTGGGTCGGCGGGCTGTTCGCCATTGGCTATCTCGCTGCACCCGTGTTGTTTCGTGAACTTGCGAACCGCACAGTGGCAGGCAATCTGGCTGGCGCCATGTTCTCCATCGTTGCCTACGTCGGAATGGTTTGCGGTGGCTATCTGTTGCTTTTTCTACTATTCCGTAATGGCTGGCGGGCGATCAAGTCAGGCGTTTTCTGGATTGTGTTGGCGATGCTGGCACTGACTTTTGCCAGCCATTTCGGCATTCAGCCGATACTTGTGCAACTGAAAATCGATGCGCTGCCACGACAGGTAATGGAGAGCGCTTTGCGCGACCGCTTTGCGGCATGGCACGGCATTTCCAGTAGTTTGTACTTGCTGCAAAGTCTGCTGGGATTGTGGCTGGTGATCTGGCAGGAACGAGCCAAACATTAATCTTTTATAAAACAGTTTCCCGCAGAGCACGTGCGGAGGGAAACAAGAGATTGACTCTTCATGATGTCGTAGCTATACCAGACCGTGTTCAATGCCGTAGCGGATCAGTTCGGCAGTGGTATCCAGGCGCATTTTATCGAGCAGGCGTTTGCGGTATTCGCTCACGGTCTTGACGCTCAGATTCATCTCCTTAGCAATCTGGGTCAGCGTCTTTCCGGATGCGATTCGCACCAGGACCTGATACTCGCGATCGGTCACTCTTTCATGCGGCAATTTGTCGCCGTCGTCGGAAATCGCGGCGGCAAGCTGCTCAGCCAAAGTCGGGCTGATGAACTTCTTGCCGCTGGCGACCTGGCGGATTGCCGTGACTAACAACTCCGGAGCGCTCTGCTTGGTCAGATAGCCCGCTGCGCCAGCCTTGATGGCACGCACCGCGTATTGTTCCTCAGAGTGCATGCTGAGGATCAGCACCGGTTGCCGCGGGAATTCGCGGCGTAGCTGCTTCAACACATCAATGCCATTGCGGCTTGGCATAGATACGTCGAGTAGAAATACATCCCAGCGTTTGCTACGGGCGAGATGGATCGCTTCAGTGCCGTCCTCTGCCTCACCGGCGACAATAAGGTCGCTCGTCTCAGAGAGAATCTGTTTCAGGCCCTGTCGCACGATGGCGTGATCGTCAGCAATCAGTACATGGATTTTGTTGGTCATGGCAGTTGTTAAAACAGTTTGTGCTGCACATCCTCTTCAACTGCGGTACGGCGGCTTGAGGATTTTAATGGCAGGCTCAACACAATATGTGTTCCTCCCTGCTCACCGGCGCTGATGCTCAATTCGCCGTTGAGGCTTCTCACCCGTTCGCGTATGCCGCGCAAGCCGAAGGATTTCGGCTTGTGCAGATCGGTCTCGCCAATTCCGCGGCCATTGTCACGTATTTCGACAATCAACTGCTGGCGGTTTCGGTAAAGCCTGATGGCTACCAGAGAGGCATGTGCATGCTTTGCGACATTGGTCAGTGCTTCCTGAACGATGCGAAATAGCGCGAGTGCGCAACGCTCTTCGACTTCCAGTCCATCGTCATCGCATTGCGCGCGGCAGGTAATGCCATAGCGCTGTGAGAAATCTTCTGCTTGGCATTCGATGGCGGCGGACAGGCCGAACTCCTTGAGAATGCCAGGACGCAGTTCGCGTGCCACGCGGCTGGCCGTGCCCATAGCCTGATCAAGCATGGTTTCGATCGAGCGCGCCTTGTCGCGCAATGCCGCAAGATTTTTTGGCAGCTTGCTGGTAAGCAATGCCGCCTCGATCTTGAGCGCCACGAGGATGCTGCCAAGCTCGTCGTGAATGTCGCGCGCAATCCGTTCCCGTTCTTCCTCTTTTCCTGCCTCAAGGTAAGCGGAGAGTTCCGACAACTGCTCTCGTGACCGTTTCAGCGCCAGGTCGAGATCATGCTCGCGGCTGAAGTCGGTGATGACCCCCTGCCAGGTCACAGTCCTGATCAGGGCCTTTGGAGTCTGCGCCTGCAGTCGAATCCATTTTGCCTTTTGCCGGTTGCGTGCGCGCAAGCGGCCTTCCCATATCAGCCCGCTACGCTTCGCCGCCGCAACCGCAATGACTTCTTCGAGTCGGGAATATTCGGTAGGGTCAAGTACTTCGGCCAGGGAGGCAAACGAAGCCATCAGGTCTTCCGCCCTGATGTGCAGAAGCTTCTGACAGTTGGCGCTGATGTCGATGAGGCGCAGACTGCCGGTCCGGTTGCGCTGCAAAGTGAACGTCACGCAGGGAACATTGGCGATGGTCAACTGCAGCCGCTCTTTTGCGGCCTTCAACTCCCGCGCCATGTCTGCCGACGTCTTTATTTCCCTTGTTCGCTGTGGGGATGAAGGTCGAAGTGATGATCTGGTAGCAGGCATCCTGTTAGCGCTGAATCATTGTCGCAATAATGAATATGGACGTTGAGTGTAGCCGAAATGAAACAGCCAACCCAACTCGTCGGCTATAATCCGCGCCGCGTTCTTTTGCACCCTTGCGAGGCCGCAGCCGGCTTAGCTCAGTTGGTAGAGCAACCGCCTTGTAAGCGGTAGGTCGTCAGTTCGATTCCGACAGCCGGCACCAAAAAATACATTAAAAACAGTATGTTCTGTTACATACGAATTTATACGCTTACTTGCATTTTCATGCGTTTGCCATAGTGCACTGTGGCAACAGTGTGGCAAGCCAGACAGGACATAGGTTCTGTCGGCAGCAAGCCAGCCTGGCCTTGCCGCCTTGAAAGCGCTCCACCAAGAGCTGCCTGCTTTCCAGCAGGTACAAGACATCTGGCGATCTTCGCTCGCCTTTGAATACCACAAATCGCAGTTACGGCATGCCCATTTTCATGGCGCAGGCAGGCGCGTCGTCTTCGCAATATGCATCATGCTAATAGCGTGAGACAGGGGTTTGCAACCCAGCCTCATCAGCACGGCTGGCCCCCGATCAGGCCGCGCCTCCCATTCATCGGAGGGCATGATGCAACCTGCATCTTCTGTTTCAACTTCACCCGCAACCGAGGCCGCGGTGGAGGGGCTTTGGTTTGAAGACCAAGCCGCTCGGTATCTTCAATAGGGCACCTCGAATAACTCGGCGATTTTGCTGAAGCTGGCGACGACTGAGATTGCATGACCGAATTACACACGAATTCAATTACAAACCGCTTCAATTTGAAGCGCACCTGCCCCGTTTTACTC
>JBASWL010000070.1:0-34977 GCA_049276455.1 Georgfuchsia sp.
CTACAAGGGAGGCCCGAATAGCGGTCTGTTCCTGCAAATTACCTGCAACGATGACATGGATTTGCCGGTACCCGATCGCTGTTATAGTTTCGGTACGGTCAAGGCGGCACAGGCGCTTGGCGATTTCCGTGTACTCGAAAAGAGAGGACGACGCGCATTGCACGTGCATATCAAGGGCAAGCTGGAGACGGGTCTGTCAGAGTTGCATCGCACACTCGCAGCAGCGCTAGGTTGAGTCGGCATGGCACTGTAGAATATTGAAGATATGTACACTGAAAAATTTGAACTCCGGTTGACGCAGTCGAAGAGGAGAAACGATGCAAATTGCAGTAAAAGAACCGGGGCGAATGAGCGGCGAACCAGCTGCACGCCTTAATCTGGAATAGTCTGGAGCTGAACATAAGCCATGTGGGCCATCGTTCCCCTCAAAACTCCTGAGTTCGCCAAATCGCGCTTGCGTCCGTTGTTGAGCGATGCTGAGCGACGGGATCTGTATTTCATCATGGCGCGCAAAGTCATTGGTGCGTTGAAGGCAACCCCCGGTATCGACAAGGTGCAGGTGGTGACTACCTGTAAGAAAGTCGGGCGTTTCGCCATAAATCTGGGCGCTGAAGTTATTCTTCAACCCGAAGACAAGGGAACCGCAGCAGCCTTTGCCTATGCCCTCAGCCGCTTGCCATCATGTGATTCAGGTGAGCGCCCCAAGCGCTTGCTGATGATTCCCGGTGATCTGCCATTGATTTCGTCAGCCGACTTGTCGCAACTGGTTAGTCAATCCGCAACGCAACAGGGTGTGAGTATCGTCCCGGATCGCATGCGGATCGGCACCAATGCATTGCTCTGTTCTCCACCGGATGCGATTCCGCCCTGTTTCGGAAGTGACAGTTTCAAAAAACATATTGCTGCTGCAAATGATCGTGGCATTGCGATCCAGATATATGAATCCGAAGCGCTTTCTCTCGACATTGACGTGAGGGATGATCTGGACTTGCTGCGCGCACATTTTATCGGTCTGCCGGATTCTGTCGATGCCGTACTGCGTGGCTTGCTGGCCCGCCTGCGTACCGGGGCAATGCCGATAAACAAGGAAATCAAGGAAATTCTGCCCAATGACCACCCCCTCTAGCGTTACGTCTTACCAGTGGCCGAATGCAGAAGCTGCGTTGAAACTGGCCTCATGTGACGACTGGCGCTCCCTGTCTTCTCAGGCGGGGGAAATACGCGATGCCGCCTGGGGCAACCGGATCACTTATTCGCGCAAGGTGTTTGTCCCGCTCACGCAACTATGCCGCGACGTCTGCCATTACTGCACCTTCGCCAAGACACCGAGCAAGCTCGATCATCCCTACCTCACGCCGGAAGATGTGCTGAAGATCGCACAGGCAGGCGCCGCGCAAGGATGCAAGGAAGTGCTGTTCACGCTCGGCGACAAGCCCGAATTGCGCTATGCGCATGCACGGGAAGCCCTGGCGGCAATGGGATTCGATTCGACGCTGGCTTATCTCGGCCATGTCGCCGGCCGCGTGCTGAACGAAACCGGATTGCTGCCCCATCTCAACCCCGGCCTGCTCGACGCTGAAGATTTCGCGCGTTTGCGCAAAGTGGCGCCGTCGATGGGCATCATGCTTGAATCGGCCTCGGAGCGCCTGTGCGAACCGGGCATGCCGCATCACGGCTCGCCCGACAAGCTGCCGCAGCGACGTCTGGACACTTTACGTCTGGCTGGCGAGATGCGGGTGCCGATGACCAGCGGCATCCTGATCGGGATCGGCGAAACAAGGCGCGAACGCATCGAGTCTCTGCTCGCCCTGCGCGACCTGAACGATGCGCATGGGCATATCCAGGAAATCATCGTCCAGAATTTCCGCGCCAAGCCGGGCACCAAAATGCACGACGCGCCGGAACCGTCGATGGATGAACTGTGCTGGACCGTCGCCGCGGCGCGCCTGATCTTCGGCCCCTCGATGAGCATTCAGGTACCGCCGAATCTCTACAGCGGTGATCTCACCGACCTCGTGCGCGCCGGCATCAACGACTGGGGCGGTGTTTCGCCGGTGACCCCCGACCATGTCAATCCGGAAGCGCCCTGGCCGCATCTCGATCATCTGGCGGAACAAACCGGGCGCATCGGATTCGATCTGGTGGAACGCCTGACGGTCTATCCGCAATACATTGCCGCGCGCGACGAATGGCTCGCGCCGGAGCTGCATGCGCCCGTGCTGCATCTCTGCGACGGCGCCGGGCTGGCGCGTTCTGGTCACTGGTCGCCAGGATCGACTGAGGAAGCCAACACTGATGATCACCGCGATGTCGCGCTGCCGCCGCCACGGACGACATCGCTCATCGCGCGCCTGGTCGACCGGATACTCGCCGGCCATCAAGCCGACGAAGCCGAAACGATGCTGCTGTTTACCGCGCGCGGCGGCGACTTCAGCCGGGTCTGCGAGGCCGCCGATGCGCTGCGCGCAGAAGTCGTCGGCGACACCGTGACATACGCCGTGGTGCGCAACATCAGCTACACCAATATTTGCCTCTACAAGTGCGGTTTCTGTGCTTTTTCCAAGGGCAAGACGCACGATGACCTGCGCGGCCAGCCTTACCTCCTTGAACGGACCGAGATCCAGCGCCGCGTGCGCGAAGCCTGGGATCGCGGCGCCACCGAGGTCTGCATGCAGGGCGGCATCCATCCTTCATTCACCGGCGACACCTATCTCGACATCCTGCGCGCCGCCAAGGAAGCGGTGCCGGAAATCCACGTGCATGCCTTTTCGCCGCTGGAAGTCACGCATGGCGCAGAGACGCTGGGCATGTCCTTGCGCGACTATTTGCTGATGATGAAGTCGAACGGCCTCGGTTCGCTGCCGGGAACGGCAGCGGAAATTCTCGACGACGAGATTCGCCGCCAGCTCGCCCCCGACAAGATGCCGACCGACGAGTGGTTGCATATCGTCGGCGAAGCGCACCGCGCCGGACTACCCACCACCTCGACCATCATGTTCGGCCATCTCGAAGGCTATGTGCATTGGGCACGCCACCTGCTGCGCCTGCGCAAGCTGCAACAGGAAACCGGCGGCATCACCGAATTCGTGCCGCTACCCTTCGTGCATATGGAGGCGCCGATGTACCGGCGCGGCAAGGCACGCAAGGGACCGACGCTGCGCGAGGCCATCCTGATGCACGCCGTGGCGCGACTGGTGCTGCATTCCGTGATTCGCAACATCCAGGTCTCGTGGGCGAAAATGGGACCGGACTGGGCACAACGGTGCCTCAACGCGGGGGCCAACGATCTGGGCGGCACCCTGATGAACGAATTCATCAGCCGCGCCGCCGGCGCTTCCCACGGTCAGGAATTCTCGCCGCAACACATGGAAGACCTGATCCACGAAATCGGCCGTCAGCCGATGCAGCGCACCACGCTATACCGGCCTACGTCGACAGAGCGCCACGAGGTGGCGAAGCATGCCGCGCCGCTTTCCGAGATCATTGTGTCAAAGATCGACGCTCGCGCGCTGCGCTCTCGTCCAGTCGCCGTGAGCTAATGCCAGGATGCTGACTTTCACCGCGGTGCCGGGCATCCCGGAAATCCTGGCTGGGCAGTCGCTGGCCGACGTTCTTGTAACCGCGCTCGACCAATACGGCCGCAAGCTGGTAGAGAATGATGTGGTTGTTTTCTGCCAAAAGGTCGTTTCCAAATCAGAGCGGCGCCTTTTCGCACTGGCCGATATAGAACCGGGTGCCCGCGCGCTGGAAATCTCCGCCATCTGCGAGAAGGATCCGCGGCTGGTGGAGCTGGTGCTGCGCGAATCGACCGAGGTCGTGCGCTGTGTGAAGGACGTACTGATTGTGCGTCATCGTCTTGGATTCGTCGTCGCCAATGCGGCCATCGATCAGTCCAACGTCGCGGGCGACGGTCAAAATGCGCTGCTGTTGCCGGAAGATCCGGATGCCAGTGCCGCCCGGTTGCGGCAGGACATTTATGAGCGCCTCGGCGTCAGTGTCGCCGTCCTGATCAGTGACAGTTTCGGTCGTCCCTGGCGGCTTGGCGTGTGCGGCGTCTGTATCGGCTGTGCCGGCATGCAGCCCCTGCTCGACAAGCGCGGCCTGACTGACCGCTTCGGCCGCAAACTGGAGGTCACCCAGATTGCGGTAGCCGACGAGATTGTCGCCGCTGCCACGCTGGTCATGGGCGAGGCCGACGAAGGCCAGCCTGTCGTCATCGTATCCGGGGTACCTGCCATCTATTTCAGCGCCGATAAACCCGCCAGTAGCCTGGTCAGGCAGCTGGATGAAGATTTGTTCAAATAGCGCCTTGGCAGCATGCAAGGAAATGTAAGCGTCACCCTTCAACCAGTGAAACTAGCGTAGCCTGTAGCTGTCAAATGTATTAATTAGCATGGCAATCAAGGAGTAAGACTTATGGAATCGAATATACGCACTATCATCAACCAGACCACAGGCGCGACTTCCCCTGAGCAAAACCGGGTTCTACGCAACACTTATGCCCTGCTCGCGCTGTCAATGGTGCCCACCGTCATCGGCGCGCTGTTCGGCACCACCATCGCCGCGCCATTGCTGATGGGCAGCCCGATGATGTCAATGGTGATTTTTCTTGGCGGCGCCTTCGGTCTCATGTTCGCTGTTCAAAAGACCAAAGACAGCAGCATGGGTGTCTTTTTCCTGCTCGCATTTACGCTGTTCATGGGCGCCATGCTGGGCCCCTTGTTGAGCGTTGCGCTGCATTTTCGCAACGGCGGCACGCTGATCGCCATGGCGGCGGGTGGCACTGGCGCGGTCTTCCTGGTGCTGGCAGGCGTAGCGTCGAATACAAAACGTGATTTCAGTAACCTGGGCAAATTCCTGTTCATCGGTTTGATCATGATGATCATCGCCAGCATCGCCAACATGTTTCTGCACCTGCCCGTGCTCCAACTGGTACTGTCCGCGGCGGGCGTACTGATTTTCTCGGGCTTCCTGCTGTTCGACATCAACCGCATTGTGAAGGGCGGCGAGACCAACTACATCACGGCCACGCTGGCGGTGTATCTGGATATCTACAACCTCTTCGTCAACCTGCTGATGTTGTTGATGGCATTTGCCGGAGATCGCCGCTGATTCACCAGGCGGCGCCACAGAAAAAGCGGCCCGCGGGCCGCTTTTTTTATGCGCGCTCAAACAAGGCAATGGATTCGACGTGCGAGGTATGCGGAAACATGTTGGCTATGCCCGCCCCGCGCAGGCAATAGCCTTTCTCGTGGATCAAATGGCTGCATCGCGTGCCAGCGTGGCCGGCTTGCAGGACACATAGACAATGCGGCGTGGTGCGTCATCGCCCAATGCGTTGACCAACTCAACGGCGCCGTCGCGCGGCGGATCGAGCAGGTTCATTGCGCGGCTGTACCAGCAGCCGATTGACGCCGAAGTTCACCTGCATGAATTCAACCGGGCTGAAGCGCAAAGTCAATCCAAACTCCGGCAGGGAATACGCAGCGGCGGTGCCTTGGCCGGATTTAGCCGACCACATCAATGATAGCTGTCATATTCGACGCGCTCGCCTGGCAATGCGCCCTTGATGAAAATGACTTTATTGTCGACGTGGGCGACGCCGCGACCTTCGTGGTCGAGAGATTCGATCAGGGCTTCAGGCATGGGGCAGTCCAAGGTAAGCGGGGAGATTCATAACTTCGACTGCCAGCTTAAAACGAGTAAGCCGTGCGGATTTTATTACTGAAAGGCGAACCTTCCCCCTGTACAGTTTTTCCGGACCACCGTTGTCAGGCCAATAGACGTTCGGTACGCATTTAGAATGCAGTAGTTGGAAGCTTTACATCGACGGATTCCATATCTGCACACAATTCCGCCCAGCAGACTTGGCTGCATATAGGGCCTTGTCGGTGTGGTCAATGGATTTTTCAACCGGGATACCTGGGTCAAGGCGCGCCAGACCGAAAGATACCTTAATGTGGATGGGCTCTTTCCCGCCGATGTCTATTTTCAATGCGGCAATACCTTCTTTGAGTTCCATTATCCGGTCAAAGGTAGTCGTCAATTCGGTATACGGCATGCACAGCAGGAACTCTTCCCCGCCATAACGAAACACCTTGTCGTAAGGGCGGAGATGCTTGATCAGGTAGTGGATCGATGCGGCTAACACTTGATCGCCTGCGGCATGCCCATGGAGATCATTGATAACCTTGAAGTTGTCCAGGTCCATCATGGCAATGCAGCAGTGTTGGGATTGGCGCTTTATCAACTCTTGCTGCTCGCGCAACGTCGGCAATATGCCGAAGCGGTTAATCGCGCCGGTCAGTGCGTCCCGGTTGAACAACGAGTCTTCCAGCTCCCGTTCCAGAGCAGATATTTCAAGTCGCAGCCGCTCCAGCGCATTGGTAAAGTTGTCGTAATCGAGGGAGGAAATAGGATTGTCGGCATTCGCGTTGATCAGCAACAACTTGGCCTCGTGATGAATACGCTGATGTGCTTCACCCAAGCCGATGAAAGCGGGATGGTTGCGCAGCTTATCAGTTGCTTTGCTGTAATACCATTGGCCAAAACGGCATTTCGTGTGGGCTGCATCGCTGATGTCGTAAATGTCGCCCGTTAGCTTGCACACGAGTGTACGGACCAATGATCCATGCCATTGCTGGTGGTTATAGATGGCCTCTTTCAGTTGTGTGATGATGCCTTGCAATTCATCGCGGGTGACTTCATCGATTGTCATGGTTTGCTCCCTTTCAATTTTTGAATCGTTTTTGCGATGATTTCAGAAGTTCAGTGCTCCAGATAACTGACTCAAATTAAGGCGACTTAAACTCCTTCGGATGCGGCCAGACAAGAATTTTGCTGGCACGAGATGAAAGGGTCAGTTAGGCAGCTTGTAACCCCGTTCGCGGAAGAGTTTGATGCAGGCATCAACCGCCTTTGGATCATATTGCCCCCCTCGCTGACGTTCGATTTCTTCCAATGCCGCCTCAATACCCAGTCCCGGGCGATACGGCCGGTGCGATGACATCGCCTCCACCACGTCCGCCACGGCCAGGATGCACGATTCAAGCAGGATTTGACCGTCCTTGAGTCTATGCGGATAACCCGACCCATCCAGCCTTTCGTGATGCTGCAACACCATGGTCGCTATGGGCCAGGGAAATTCAATATCCTTCAGGATGTCATAGCCGGCCTTCGGATGCCCCTTGATGAGCATGAATTCAATATCCGTAAGTTTGCTTGGCTTGGCGAGGATTTCCGCCGGCACCTGAATCTTGCCCAGGTCGTGAATGCTGGCAGCGAGACGTATCCCGTGAATTCTTTCCTCCGCTAAACCCATTTCCCACGCGATGGATACCGCCAGTTCGGCAACGCGGCGCTGGTGGCCGGCGGTATAGGGATCGCGCGCCTCCACGGTATCGGCAATGGCCTGGATGGACTGTTCCAGGCTTTGCCGCAATATTTCTTCATGGTGTTGTTGCTCGTAGGCAATGCGATCGCGCTCGGCGCGCACGTGCAGAGTCTCGATGCCGAAGGCTAGGTCTCCGGCAAGTTCCTGCAACAGGGTGACTTCGGTTTCATTGAAGGCATTGGGCTCCGATGCATAGATGGTCAGTGCACCCAAGGTACCCATGGAATTCTTGAGTGGCAGCGCGATGCTGGATTGGAAACCACGCTTGAGCGCTGTACCTCTCCAAGGCGCCATGGCAGGGTTGGTCAGCGTGTTTTGATTCAACTGAACGGTGCCGCTGCGGATGGCCATGCCGGTGGGGCCGCTACCGAGTTCGGTGTCTGCCCAACTGATTTTCGCCTCGGCCATATATCCGGCATCGTGACCAAAATGGGCCACTGGGCGCACCATCTTCTCCGGGTCTTGCTCAGGAAAACCGACCCAAGCCAAACGGTAGCCGCCCGTTTCCACAATCAGCCGGCAGATGGTATCAAGCAGTTCGGCTTCGCTTCTGGAATGCACGAGGGCCACGTTGCAAGCGCTCAGCGTGCGCAAGGCGCGATTCGCCCTTTCCAGCGCAAACTCGCCCTGCTTGCGCTCCGTGATGTCGCGCGCGTTGACTATGATGCCGCTGATCGCCGGATCATCGATAGCGTTTTTGGAGACCGTTTCTAAAATGATCCAGTCACCGCCCTTGCATAGATAGCGCAATTGTGCCGTGTGCAGCATGTGCGGGTTTTGCATCAACGCCGAAAAATCGGCATTTGCCGTTGGTATGTCATCCGGATGAACGAATTCCATAAAGCACTTACCCAGCATCTCGCCGGGTTCATAGCCACCCACGCGCCGCACCGGCGGGCTGAGGTAAGTAAACCGTCCTTGCGCATCGAGCACCAGAACCAGATCCGACGCGTTTTCGATCAGTGCGCGAAAGCGTTGTTCACTCTCTCGCAGCTCTGCGGTTTGCTCCAGCACTTTCTGCTCCAGGTGCTGATTGAGGTCTTCAAGCGCTTGCTGCGTCAGCGCCAATTCCCGGTTTTGCAATACGGCGTTTTCGTAGGTCGAAATCAGCAGGTTCAGAATTCGCTGGCCATGCGCGTCGACTGTATGGCTTTCCCCGGCCAGCCGATAGGTGATTTTTCTGCGTTCTACGTCCGGCGGTGGATCCGGAGGGTAAGCCAGCAGCGATTCGATGCGGGCAATCAGGGACGGCACGTTGTAGGGCTTGGTCACATAGCCATCGGCACCCGCGCTCAGGCCTCGAACCACGTCCTGCGGATCCGACAGCATCGTGAGCAGTATCACCGGGGTAGCCTTCAGTGCATCATCGTGACGGATCGCATGGCACATGGTATAGCCGTCCATTAGCGGCATGTTGATGTCGCTCACCACCGCATCGGGACGCTGCGCTTTGACCATGGCAAGGCCTTCGACGCCATTGCTCGCCGTGAGTATTCCGTAGCCTGCACGCTCGAGTTCGCGACGCAGGAGTTCCGCCTGCACCGGGCTGTCCTCGACAATGAGGATGGTCGCCGACCTGGTTTCATGGTCCGGCTGTTTTGTATTCATCTTCCAGTTTTCCCGTGCATCATGGCTTTCCCAAGGAATTCAATTTAATTGCGCTGCCGCTTGTCATACTAATCAAGGCCGGCGCTATCTGCTCGAGCGACAACACATGCTTCGCCGCGCCAAGTTCGATCGCACGCCTGGGCATGCCGAATACGACGCTTGATTGTTCATCCTGTGCAATGGTAAGTCCGCCAGCATGTGCGATGTCGAGCATTCCCTGCGCGCCATCCTGCCCCATGCCCGTAAGCAGCACACCCACTGCGCCAGCGCCATAACAGCGGGCGAGAGAGCTGAACGCTATATCGACCGACGGCCGATGGCCGCTGAACGGAAGTGCGCTCGAACAGCGGAATACGCCCTGGCCGTCGACTTCGAGGTGCCGGTTGTCCGGCGGGAAATAGGCGGTTCCCGCAAGCGGTTGCATACCCTCGACAGCAGTGCGCACGCGAATCCGGCAGTTGCCCGCCAGCCAGCCGACCAGCCCCGGCATGAAGCCTTCGGCAATGTGCTGCACGCACACCAGCGGCAGCGGAAAATCCGCCGGCAACAGCTGGAGAATCTGTTCCAGGGCCTTCGGCCCGCCGGTCGAAGCGCCAATGCCGATAATCCTCGGTGAGAACGCCGCCGAGACCGCAAACGATGCTGACGGCTTCTCTAGCGCGCTTTCTGCCTTGCGCCGCCTGCCGATGACTTTGACGCCGGCGAGAATCCTGATTTTTGTGATGAGATTGTGCGCAGTGACACCAAAGTCAGATTCCAGTCCACCGCGCGGCTTGGCCAGGATATCGAGCGCCCCGGCCTCAAGCATCTGGAAGATGTTGTGCTCCTGCTCGGTCTGAACCGACACGCTCAGCACCAGGATAGGGAGCGGATGACGCGCCATCACTTCGCGCGTCAGTTCGACGCCGTCCATTTTCGGCATGTGCAGATCGGTGCAGATGACATCCGGACGAACCAGGGGTACCAGCTCCAGCGCCTCGGCGCCATTTCCGGCACTACCGACGACCTGGATGTCGGGCGCGGTCGCGAGCATTCTGTGGATGATCTCGACGGAGAGGGGTGAGTCGTCCACCAGCAGGACACGGATGATGCTCGCGCCGCCATTATCGGATTGCTGGTTCATCAGATCAGCCGCTCCAGGCAATCGAGCAATATCTGTTGATCGAAGGCGGGCTTGGTGATGTAGGCATTTGCGCCCGCCTCAAGCCCGCGCCGCTTGTCCTGGTCCGATGCCAGTGATGTCACCAGGATGATCGGCAAAGCGGCGTATCTGGCTTCACGGCGGATTTTCCCGGTGAGGGCGAGGCCGTCCAGATTCGGCATGTTGATGTCAGTGACCACCGCGTCAAAGGCGTGTGTGGCGAGCTTGTTCCATGCATCGAGGCCGTCGACCGCAGTGACCACCTCATAGCCGGCGTTCTCCAGAATGTGTGCTTCCTGCATGCGCGTGGTGATGCTGTCCTCAGCGAGCAGGATTGCTTTTTTCTGCCGTTCTGCCTCGATGGCCTCGGTCGACACGGCCGGCGTCGCGCCCTTGTGCATCGAGCCGAGCAGGTCTTGCGCATTCAGCACCATGCAGATCTCGCCGCTGTCCAGAATGGTGGCACCGGCGACATTGCGCACGCGCTCAAGCAGCGCGCTTTGCGGCTTCAACACTACTTCCTGTTCATCGCATAACGCATCAACGAAAACGCCGAACGGCTCGCCGCCAAGGGAGAGCACAGCACAGGGGGATGCAGCCGACGCGTCTCGGTTTGCCGCCTGCGGCAATTCCAGCAGATCGGCCAGCCGGGCAACCGATACCGGCCTGCCCTCGTGCAGGAACGCATCCCGACCCTCGATCGAAAACACATCGTCCGGAGCAATCATCTTCATGACCTGCACGCATTCCGCCGGCAATCCGTAGGAATGACCATTGACTTCCACTATCAACACCCGCACGGTCGCCAGCGTGACCGGCAACAAGATGGTGATGCTGGTACCCTTTCCCGGCGTGGACTGAAGCCGGATCGAGCCTTTGAGACGCTCCACGTTTGCGCGCACCACACTCATGCCTACGCCGCGCCCCGAGACGTCGGTGACAAAACCGGCAGTTGTCATGCCAGGAATGAATATGAGCGACTGGATATCCGCGGAGTTCATGGCGGCCAGCGCCTCCTCGCTCACCAGACCGTGCTTTGTCGCGGCGCGCCTGATCGCTTTCTCGTCCAGACCGCAGCCGTCGTCGCTGACTTCGATAGTGACGCTGTTTGCCGTCTGGCTGGCCCTGATCCGCACCTTGCCGACCCGTGGCTTGCCCACTTTTTCTCTTTCCTGCGGCAACTCGATACCGTGATCGACCGTGTTGCGCAACATGTGCATCAACGGGTCCTTGATCTCTTCGAGAATGCGCTTGTCGGCGTTTGTTTCCTCGCCCTCGACCAGGAGTTCGACTTCCTTGCCCTTCTCAATGCCGAGGTCATGCACCAGGCGCGGGAACAGCCGGAACACATTGGACAGCGGCAGCAGCCGGATATTGCGGATTCCACTCTCCAGTTCGCCGGCGATGGTGTCCAGGCGCGCACTGTCTTCGGCCACACCGGCACGCAGGCGGCCAAGCAGCGCGCCCATGCGCCCCAGCCGTTCCTGGGCAGCGCCCGCGTCTTCCGTGCCGGCTCCCGAGTGGCATACGGATTCCCGGCGCGCCCACTCCTCGGCCAGGTCGATCAGCACATCGATATCCGCGACCCGACGCGCGACCCGCGTTCTGGTCACCGTCAGTTCGCCCGCATGCGTCATGAGGCCGTCGAGTTTCTGGGTGTCGACGCGTACCGACTCGATGCGAAACGGCGCCGCTGGCGTTTGCGATTCGGGTTCTTGCTCCGTTTGAGACGTTACGGCACCCGGCGGCACGATGGCAGTTGCCAAGGCAACGGCAGAATCCGGCATGGCCTTTTGTACCAGTGTTGCATCTGGTTTGTTCGCGTCGCCCACTGCGACCGCGTCAGCTACCAGCAGGCGAATTTCGCTCAATTCACCTGACATGCGCGCTATCGTTTCTGCATTCAGCGATTGTGCACCGTGCCGCGCCACGTTCAGTTCATCTTCAAGCCGGTGCGCTGGCGCCTGGATGGCAGAGAGGCCAAGCATGCGTGCCGCACCCTTCAGGCTGTGCGCTTCGCGAAACGCTTCCTCCAGCAATTCCTGATCGGCGGGCGTTTTCTCCAGACCCAGTAGCGCGTCGTCCAGATGCTGGAGATGTTCCTCGCTCTCGGCCTTGAACAGATCGCGCAGCTTGTCGTCTTCAATCATGATTACGCAATCCGCGTTCCATATTCAGCATTCTCTACACCATCGCCTGCAAGTCCTGCGCGACGCGATTGAGTTTTTGCACTCCCGTCTTGGTCTGCTCGGTGCCTGCGGCCATTTGTGCGGAACCCGCGGAGAGGCTCTGCATCGCCTCGGTCACCTGTCCCAGCGCGCTGGCTTGCTGCCTGCTGTTGAGGAGCACCTGCTGCGCGCTCACGGCAACGCTGTCTGCTGTGGTGGAAATCGAACCGAAGGCGGCTATCGTCCTGTCGATGATGCCCGCGACCTCCTCCGCCGTCCTGCTGCCTTCCTCGGTCACCATCACCGCCGAGTTGGTCGCCTTCTGAATCTCGGCTACCAACGCATTGGTGCGTTCGGCCGATTTCTTGCTCTGGTCGGCAAGCTTGCGTATTTCCGCCGCCACCACCGCGAAGCCCTTGCCGTGCTCGCCGGCACGCGCCGCTTCCACTGCGGCATTCAGCGCCAGCATATTGGTCTCGCCCGCCAGTTCACCCACCACCCTGGCGATGCCGCCGATCTGGCCCGCCTGCTCCGACAGACGCAGAATCTGCTCGGCCACCGAGCCCACCTTCTGTTTCATGTTGACCATGCTCACGGAGACCTGATTGGCGAGGCGGATGCCGTCCTGGGTCACCTCGAGAGATTTCTTCGTCGCCTCAGCCATCGATTCTGCCTGGGTCGCCGACTGGCGCGATGAGGCGCCGAGTTCCTCGACCGTGCTGGTGGTCTCGTTGACCGCCGCCGCTTGTTGCGTGACCACGCGCTGGTGCTCATCCACCGTCGCTGCGATCTCGGTGGAAGATGTGCTCAAGCCCGCGACTGCTTCTACAATCGTTTGGCTGATCCGGGTCGCGATCCACCAGCCGAGCACCAGCGCCAGCACAATCGCCAATGCGGTGGCTCCGACGGCGATCACGATCAACTGTGACATGGCGTTGTCCTGCGCTTCGTGCCTTCCCGCCACAATCTCGGCCTCGCGCTGTTCCATCGCATTAGCTAAGGTATCGATATCGCCGACTAAGCCGATGGACTTCCCGTTTCGAAAGATTTCCATGGCCCGGGAGACCTTGCCAGCGTCCACCAGGTCGAAGTATTCCCGCTCTGTATCCTCCATGCGCTTGCTGAACTCGGATAGCCGGTTCAGGTTTTCCTGCTGCTTCTGATCCGTCACTTCTCGTTGCAGGATTTGCAGACTATCTTTCAGCCGCACGTGGGCATCAAGGTAGTTTTTCCGCGAGCTATCGTTTTTGAAAAGGATATAGCCCCGTGTGGAACGTTGAATTGCAACCAGATCGCGTTGTACGCTTCTAACGTGCTCCATGATGGTATGAGAGCGGTCTAGCGAATCGGATATCTGGCGAAATGTCCCGATGCACCAGAAGACGGCTACCGCGACGCTCAACATCAGCAGCAGCGGGACCAGGTATCCGAGCAGGATTCGCTTTCTCAAATTCAGCTTGTTCATCTTGATTCCCCTTCACAAGAAGATCGATGCAGCCGGAGACTCCGGCAGCCCGGGTTCAGTCCGTTCATTGCACTTGCTCAGCCACCTGCAGTTCGCGCGCGGCGATAACTTTTTCCAGATCGAGAATGCCGATAGCCCGGCCATCAACCGTGGCGACGCCCTTGCAGTAGTCCTTGCCGGCACAATCCGAGGCGACCGGTATCGCGGCGATGTCCGCCGGCACGAGGTGTATGACATCGACGATTTCGCTGGCGGGCACGCCGAAGCGCAGGTCGCCGCTGCGCACCACCACGACCTCGTTCATCGCTCCGTCGATGGCCATGCCCAGTGCCGGCCGCATGTCCGCCAGCGTGAGAATGTCTCCACGCAGGTTCATGTTGCCGGCGATATGCGGCGGGCAGCACGGTACCGGCGTAACACCCCGCAGATGCGCAAATTCGCGCACCACATCCAGCCCCAGGCCGAATAGTTCGTTGTCGAGCCTGATCACGGCGAACGCTTCCACTCCCGAGCGCTCTCCAGTCTCGTATGCCTGGGCCAGACTGCGGGCCCGGCTGCGGAATGTGTCGGCGTCTTCCGCTGACAGTTTTCCGAACAGGCGCAATAGTTCTTCAGCCGAGCCTGGCGCCACGTCTGGCGATAGCGCTTCCTCAGGGGGCGCGCTGTGCAGCAGCGCCGCGACGTCAAGCAGCATGGCCAGGCCATCGTCCAGCTTGGCCTCAGCCTGTACAAATTGCACATGGCCACCGGCGCCCTGATAGCTGTCCGCATTTTCGATCGCGGACTGCTCTATCGTCAGGACGTCGTACAGTTCGTTGGCGATAACGCCGACACGCGCATCCTCGTTGTCGATCACGATGACGCGGTCGTTTATCAGGTAAGGCTCGTGTGCGTGACCAAAGCGCAGGCCGAGATCCATCACCGGCACAACCCGCCCGCGCAGGTTGAATACGCCAGCGATATACGGTGGCAGCTCTTCGATCGGCGAGAGTTCGGGCAGCCAAGCGATTTCCCGCACCACGCGCGCATTGAGGCCATAACGCGCGCCACGATGACCGAAGATGAGATAGGTCTGGTCCATGGGATCACGTATGCGCCAGATCCGTGGCGCTGGCGGCCATTGCTGCGGCAGGCATGCCCAGCAGGCGATCGACATAGGCGATGACATCGGCGGCGGTCGACTCTCTGTAGGGTGCAACTACCGTCAGCGCCGAAAGTTTGGCCAGCGCCGCGCGAGCGGTTTCATACATTCGCCGTGCGCGGCTTTGGTCGCCGTCCCGCGCATGCAAGGCGCCCAGTTCCAGGTATGCGGCAATGAAGGATGGATCGAGATAGATCACTTTGTTCAGCAATATCTTCGCTTGCACTGTGTCCCCGCGTTCCTGGGCGAGTTGCGCCAGCAGGAAATAGGGCCGCGGATCCAGGTCGGTGAGCGCGATTGCCTTGCGACAATCTTGCTCCGCCGCATCGGGCATGCCACGATCGGCGTGGCGCCAGGCGGTCTGCATCAGCATGTCGCAATCATCGGCGGATGCGGCAGGCGCAGGCACTGGTGCCGCTCGCTGCTCAATGCGCGCCACTTGCCGCTCGATCTGGGGCGGCAATTGAACGGTTGGTACCCTCGGCAGCGGCACTTCCCTCAGCCCCTCTACCAGCGCTTTCCCAAGACTGGTTTCTTCCGTAGGCTGTGCAATCTTCCGGAACACCGCGGACTGCGCGAACATCCGTACGCGCAGCGGCGCGACGTCATGGCCGAACAGTTCACTGTGTCCTGTGACAAGATAGCCGCCATCGGCAAGCGATTCGGCAAACTTCGCCGTGATCCGGCCAACCGCTGGTGCATCGAGGTAAATGAATACGTTGCGGCACAGGATCAGGTCGAAATCGCCCAGTCCGGCCTCTGCGTCGGGGAAGCGGTCCCGGATCAGGTCGCATCGACGGAACGTCACCCTGTCGCGCAGGCGCGGGGCAATCAACCATTGCTTGCCGTTTGACTTGAAATAGCGCTGCTTGCGCTCGGCATCGAGCGCGCGAAAAGACCAATCGCCATACGCTCCCCGGCGTGCCTTCTCCACGGCATCCGGGTTGATGTCGGTGCCGAGGATCAGCACGTTCCAGCCGGCAAGGCGTGGCGCCAGCTCGTCGACCAGCATTGCCAGCGAATAAGCTTCCTCTCCGCCAGCGCATCCTGCGCTCCACAAACGCAACACACGCTGCCCCTCGCGGCGCGAGATCAGCTCCGGCAGGATCGTGGCTGCCAGCAGATCGAACTGCCCCGGGTCGCGGAAGAAATAGGATTCACCGGTCGTGAACCGCGCGAACCCGAGTTGGCGTTCCTGTCGCCCGGCGGCGCTGTCCTCGGCAAGCAATTCGCCATACTGCTCGACTCCCGGCAGCACAAGCGCATGAGCGCGCTCTTTCGCCCATTGCGACAGCTCTACTGCATCGCTTTCCTTGGCACGCAGGCCCAGCGTACGGCGAACAGTCTCATCAATGCCGGGACAATTCGCGTCGACATCCTTGCTTGAAGGTGACTGATGACAAGAGGTATAACTTCTCAAGGTTAACCGCCTTTCGCACTGCTTCAGAACGCGAACGAAACTTCGAATTCAAATTTGCAGTCTCACTCCCCTTGTCAAATGCTAATGAAGTTATTCACTAGTTAAGTGACTTTGATCAATTTGAGAACGTTTTATGCCGCTTCCCCGGTTCGAAAAGACCGATTTAATGGGCGCCTTCTGCATGAATGATAGATGTCATTGCCGTAATTGAAAGAAAATATTAGTCTTATTTTGGTAAAAATCAACCGGTATTACTCGTTTGGCAATGCCATACAGTTAATTAATATGACTTTAGTTATACGATTAAAGTTGTAGATTATGTGCTCAAACTACTTGGCACATCTATTGACCAGCCGCGACGAACTTGAGAGAGTAGCGAACGACGAACAAATCTGCGGGCTTGTTTCTTCAACGCTACTGAATGGATTCCTGCCTTTGCAATAAGGAGAACCGATGCGCGAACCCGATGCGATTAAGCCAATAGAAACCCTATTTATCGATGAAGCCGGATTCCGTGCCGCGCTGGATACAGTCATTGCGGCTGCCGGCCACGAAATACGGATTGTTGACGACAGGCTGGAACGGATGAGGCTCGACAACGCGGCGCGCGCCGAATCACTGGCACTGTTTCTTTCCGCTGCGCCCGCTCACCGCCTGCATATCGTCCTGCACGATCCGCAATATGTTGAAATCCGCTCTCCCCGACTGCACGCGCTGATCAGGCGTTTCCCGAATTCGATCGAGGTGCGCGAATCGTCGGCGGAATTCAAGCATATTGCCGACTGTTTCCTGCTCGCCGATGAAATGCATGGCGCGATCCGTTTTCATCGTGACCATGCGCGCGGGAAACTGCTTCAGAATGCAGCGGATGGGATTCGCCCCTGGTGGCAGCGCTTCGATGAACTCTGGCGTAGCGCAACACCCTGTCTTGCGCCAACACGAATCGGCTTGTGATTTTCACCAGAACTTGCAAGCAGACTGTTACATTCATAATGTCTGAAATCTCAGTCTGGTAAGGGCGAGACAGTGCTGACCGTGCTGCGCAATAGCGCATTTTTTAAAACTGTCGGTCCCTATATAGCGGCAGTGGCGGTGATGATCCTCACCGCGCTGCTTGTGGCGGTAATTTACCTCACTCAGTTCAATCTGCTCTGGACCGCGTTTCTGACAGGCGTCCTGGTGGCCGCCATACTCGGCATGGTCAGCCGTTCATCCAGGGCGGAATGGATCATTGCGCGCCGCGAAGCGAAGATCAGCTTGTTGCAGGAAAAACTGGCCCGTGAAATACGCTCGCGGCATGAGGTGGAGCTTAAATTAGCTGCCAGCATGGAATTGCAACAAGCCAATGCGGCTATTCCCGCGACAACGGCGGAAGTCGCAGTTGCACCAGCAGCCGGTCCCGGCGTACAGGATCTGTATGTTGAGTCCCTATCCGAGGAAGTGGCGGGACCGGACGATGCCGTTGACCGCATTCTGTCCGCAATCAAGAACGATGAATTCCGCCTCTACTGCCAGTGCATTACGCCACTATTGACACCTGCCGCACAAGGCGACCATTACGAAGTGCTGATCCGCCTGCACGAGGAAGAGGAAGACATGATGCCTCCCGGCGCCTTCTTTCCCCTGGTAGAGAAATACGGTCTGATGCCGCACCTCGACCGCTGGGTTGTACAGCATGTCATCAAATGGCTGTCCTTGCGCCCTGATCCTGCGCCATTGCGAAACAGTTCGGCATTTTTTATCAATCTTGCCACCGCGTCGCTCGGCGATCGGAAGTTTCCGGAGTTTGTCCGCGACCTGCTGCATCAGCACAAGGTTCCTGCCTGGAAGCTGTGCTTTGAAATCACCGAAACCGACCTCTCCCAGTTGCACGACGATGTCATCCTGTTCGCGAAAGAAATTCGGGATAGCGGCTGCAAGATCGCCATCAGCAATTTCGGCAGAAACGGCGTGTCGTTCGAACCTCTCTACAATGTCCACGCAAATTTTCTCAAGATCGACGGCAGCCTTATTCTGGATATCCTGCGCGATCCCGCCGATCTGGCGCAAGTCACCGCCATTGCCAGAGTGGCAAAAACCATCGACGTCAAAACCATTGCCGAAATGGTCGAAAGCGACGAGTGCATGGCGAAACTGCGCGAGATCGGGGTCGACCATGCCCAGGGATTCAGCATTTCAACGCCAGGTCCGCTGGAGAGCATTGACTAAAGTCCTGCGCGAGCAATATGACGCCAGGGAATTGAGGCGTCCATCCCGGTCAACCGTTCAATGTTTCCAGCCGGAGCCGCGTGACCCTGCGCTTCACCGCCGGCAATGACTCTATTTTCGCAATCGCAGCATCCGCCTGTTTTTCGATGCAGACGTGGGTCAGGATGAGGATGTCGGTCTCGCCTTCGCCTTCCTCTGGCTCGCGTTGCAGCAGCGCGTCGATCGAGATGGTCTGGTCGGCGAGGATACGCGTCACGTCAGCGAGAACGCCTCGTTTGTCTTCGACACGCAAACGCAGGTAATACGCGGTTTCGATCTCATCGCGGGGCAAAACCGGCGCATTTGACAACTGGTCGGGCTGAAAAGCCAGATGCGGCACACGATTGCCGGGGTCGGCGGTATGCATGCGTGTAACGT
Organism: Georgfuchsia sp.; assembly: GCA_049276455.1. Lineage (GTDB taxonomy): Bacteria > Pseudomonadota > Gammaproteobacteria > Burkholderiales > Rhodocyclaceae > Georgfuchsia. Next base: position 18,962 of record JBASWL010000070.1, read on the forward strand.
CGACCAGATCTGCAATCACTGAACTGGCGGTCGGCTCTGCCCCGGCACCCTTGCCGTAATACATGGTTGATCCGACCGCATCGCCTTGCACCAGCACGGCATTCATCGCGCCCTCGACGTTGGCAATCAGACGCTTGACCGGGATCAGGGTGGGATGCACACGCAGTTCGATACCGCTTATTTTTAGCTTTGCGATGCCAAGCAACTTGATGCGATAACCGAGTTGTTCCGCATAGCGGATGTCCTGCCCATCCAGTTTGCTGATGCCTTCGATGTGAGCCTTGTCGAACTGGACCGGGATGCCGAAGGCCAGTGCTGACAGCAGGGTAATCTTGTGCGCGGCATCGACACCCTCGATGTCGAAGGTCGGATCTGCCTCGGCGTAACCGAGACGCTGCGCTTCCTTGAGCACCTCGGCAAAGGGCAAGCCCTTTTCACGCATCTCGGACAGGATGAAGTTGGTAGTGCCATTGATGATGCCGGCGATCCACTGGATGCGGTTCGCACTGAGCCCTTCGCGCACTGCCTTGACGATTGGAATACCCCCTGCAATAGCGGCTTCGAATGCCACCATGACCCCTTTCTTTTGCGCAGCGGCGAAAATTTCGGTGCCATGTTTTGCCAGCAATGCCTTGTTGGCGGTAACCACATGCTTGCCGTTTTCAATCGCCTTCAGCACCAGATCCTTGGCGATGCCGTCGCCGCCGATCAACTCGACCACGATGTCCACTTCCGGATCGTTCACCACCGAAAACGCATCATCGGTAATGCGAACGGTATCGCCGGCAACCAGTTTTGCCTGCACAAGATTCTTGTCGGCGACCACGGAAATGTGGATCGCGCGGCCGGCACGGCGGGTGATTTCGGTTTCGTTGCGTCGCAAAACGGTAAAGGTGCCGCCGCCGACAGTGCCGATGCCGAGCAGGCCGACATTAATGGGTTTCATTTTTCTATTTGCCATGTAGTTTGCGATAGTTATTGAGGAATCTGGCAATACGGTCGATTGCCTCCTTCAAGTCATCTTCATGCGGCAGGAATACAAGCCGGAAATGATCCGGAACAGCCCAGTTGAATCCGCTGCCCTGCACGACCAGCACGCGTTCCTGCTCCAGCAGTTGCAGAATGAACAGTTCATCGTCATCGATCGGGTAGAGTTTGGGATCGAGGCGCGGGAACAGGTACATTGCCGCCTTCGGCTTGATACAACTGACGCCCGGAATTTCCGAGATCAGTTGCCACGCCAAATCGCGCTGGCGCGCCAACCTCCCATTGGGTGCTATCAGGTCGTTGATGCTCTGGTAACCGCCGAGTGCAGTCTGGATCGCATACTGGCCCGGCACGTTGGAACAGAGCCGCATCGAGGCAAGCATGTTGAGGCCTTCGATGTAATCCTGCGCATGCTTCTTTTCGCCCGAAACGATCATCCAGCCTGCGCGAAAACCGCAGGAGCGATAATTCTTCGAGAGACCATTGAAGGTGATGAACAGAACATCGTCTGCGAGCGAGGCGATGGAGACGTGCTTTTCGCCGTCGTAAAGAACTTTGTCATAGATCTCGTCGGCAAATACGATGAGATCATTCTGGCGTGCAATTTCGACGATCTCGCGCAGTAGTTCAACCGGGTACAGCGCACCGGTGGGATTGTTCGGATTGATGACGACGATGGCCCGCGTCGCGGGCGTGATCTTGGCGCGGATGTCGGTCAGATCCGGCAGCCAGCCAGACTGTTCGTCGCAAAGATAATGCCTGGGCATACCGCTGCCGAGTGTCACGGCTGCCGTCCATAATGGATAGTCTGGTGCCGGCACCAGTACTTCGTCGCCGGCATTCAACAGGGCCTGCATCGACATCACGATCATTTCCGAGGCGCCGTTGCCGAGGTAAATGTCGTCGACACCGACGTCGGCTATTTTCTTCTCCTGCGTATAGTGCATGATCGCCTTGCGCGCGGAGAACACCCCCTTGGAATCTGAATAGCCGGACGATTCGGGCAGGTTGCGGATCATGTCCTGCACGATTTCCTCAGGTGCTTCGAAGCCGAACTGGGCAAGGTTGCCGATGTTCAGCTTGATGATGCGATGGCCCTCGTCTTCCATCTGCCGGGCGCGTGCCAGCACCGGCCCACGAATGTCGTAGCAGACGTTGTCGAGCTTGGAGGATTTCTTTACCGGTTGCATATGAATTTCCCGATCCTGATGCTTTGCGCAGTAGCTGGAACTGCTGCAATTGTGCCAGTTATAGCGGTATAGGGCGATGCGGTGCAAAGGTATAATTCTACCCATGCTCTCAATGACGTCGCAATCGAGTGATAGTGACGCAACCACCGCGAATGAAACTTCAAGCCGAACGCCCGCAGGGACAAAACGCAATTACCGCCTATGGCCCTGGCTCAGTCACCATCAACGAGCAGATTTATCTATGCAGCCTGATCGTCAGCCATGACCGGTTGCTCCCGGATTGGCCTGTCGCCAAACTCGAAGACCTGACGAGTGAGCATCTACTGGAAATCTATCAGGGCTACGATGTAATCCTGCTTGGCACCGGCTCCCGCCAGCGTTTCCCGCATCGCTCGATATTGCATCCACTGTTCGAAAAACGTATCGGTATCGAAGTCATGGATACTGCCGCTGCCTGCCGCACCTACAACTTGCTGCTGACCGAAGGGCGCGCAGTAGTGGCGGCCCTCATCATCGAATGACGGTGTCCAACCGTGCCGTATGGTTGATCTGGATCGCGCTGTTTGCGGTCTGGTTCGGCACCCTCGATTACCGCAAGCTGATCCGCCCCGACGAAGGCCGCTATGCTGAAATCCCGCGCGAAATGGTCGCCAGCGGCGACTGGCTGACGCCGCGGCTCAACAATATCAAATACTTCGAAAAACCACCGCTGCAATACTGGGCTACAGCCGCCAGCTATGAACTGTTTGGCCAGGAGGAATGGACCGCCCGCCTATGGACTGGCCTGACCGGTTTTCTCAGCATCCTCCTTGCAGCCTGGAGCGGACGTCGCTTATGGGGCACCCGGGCCGGCAATCTGGCTGCGGCCATTCTCGCCAGCACACTGCTGTTTGTCGTGCTTGGCCATGTCAATACGCTCGACATGGGGCTTTCATTCTTTCTCCAGGTTGCGTGGACAGCATTTTTATTTGCCCAGCAAGGTGACCCTGCGTCATCGCGGCGCTGGATGTGGCTGCTCTGGGCCGCACTGGCTCTCGCCGTACTTAGCAAGGGACTGGTGGCGCTGGTGCTGTGCGGTGCTACGCTAGTCGTGTACTCGCTGCTCAATCGGGATATCTCGCCCTGGAAGAAGCTCGCACCCTTCTCCGGTCTGGCGATATTTTTCGCGATAACCGCCCCCTGGTTCATCGCCGTCTCGATTGTGAATCCGGAATTCCCCCATTTCTTTTTCATCCACGAACATCTCGACCGTTTCCTGACCAAGATTCATCACCGCGACGAACCTTTCTGGTACTTCTTTGCGGTTTTCGCCGCAGGGGCGCTGCCCTGGTCTTTCCTCATGCTCCACGCGCTGTGCAAGTCGTGGCAGCGCGATAGTGGTGTCGAATTCCAGCCGCAACGTTTTCTGGCACTGTGGGCAGTGGTGACTTTCGTCTTCTTCAGTTTTTCCAGTTCCAAGCTACCGCCCTACATTTTGCCAATTCTGCCCGCACTGGCCCTGCTTGGCGGACGTCATCTTGCTGATCTTTCCAGTCGTTCCCTGTTACTCCACTTTGGCATTCTGGCCATCATCATCAGCATCGGCATCGTCCTGCTGCCACAGACCATAAAAGGGCACAACGTCGAAAATACGGCAGCAATGCTGGAGGCCTATTCTCACTGGCTGTTCGTCGGGTTGTCAGTCATGCTTGTTGCCGCGCTTGCCGCCATGGCATTGACGATGAAACGCCGATCTGTCGCAGCGCTTGCTGTCATTGCCGCAGGAGGTTCATTCGTCAGCTTTGCCGCACTTCTTGGCCATGAAAGTTTCTCGCTCTCCATGTCTACCGCCCATGTTGCTGCGGAGGTAAGGCCACTGATTACGCCAAATGTGCCGTTTTATAGCGTAGAGCGCTACGAGCAGGCGTTGCCGTTCTATATCAACCGCACCGTGACTGTCGTTGCGGAGGCCGGCGAACTGGCGTTTGGTCTGCAACAGGAACCCAATAAATGGATTCCCACCCTGACCGAGTTCAAGCAGCGCTGGCTGGCAGACAAGGATGCCTTCGCCATCATGTCGCACAGCACCTACGCTGCACTTGCCGCCGAAAACCTGCCCATGACGGAAATCACCCGTGATGTGCGCAATATCATCGTAAGAAAATTTAACCCACCCCCCATCCCCCGCCTCGTGGGCGGGGGTGACGGATGTTCCGCCGCACAAAACGCGGCGTCCGCCTCAATGGCCGGCTCTTTGGGACGGCCCTGCGAAAGAGCAACCCAATGAGTCCAATCGCCCTCGCCCTCGTCCTTACCGGCGTGCTGCTCAACGCCTGCGCACAACTGCTGCTCAAGGCCGGCACCAATGCCGTCGGTCATTTTGACTTCCATCTCTCCAATGTAATTCCGGTCGGCATGAAAATCGCCTTCCAGCCCTACATCCTGGGTGGTATGGCCTGCTATGTCGTCAGCCTCGTGGTCTGGATCATGGCCCTGTCGCGCATACCGGTCAGCGTCGCCTATCCCATGCTTTCCATTGGCTATGTCGTGAACGCCGTCATCGCCTATTACTGGTTCGGTGAAGCGCTGACCATGCAGAAAATGCTCGGTATCGGCTTCATCGTCGTCGGCGTGGTACTGGTGGCGAAATCGTGAGCCTCCCGTTTCTGCCATTTACGCGTCCTTCCATCGACGAGGAAACCATCGCCGAGGTCGTGGCCGTACTGCGTTCCGGCTGGCTTACCAGCGGCCCCAAGGTGCAAGCGTTCGAAGCGGCGCTATCCGAATATTGCGGTGGACGCGTCGTGCGCGCCTTCAACTCCGGCACGGCGGCCCTGGAAGTTGCCCTGCGGCTGGCCGGCATCGGCCCCGGTGACGAGGTCATCACTACGCCGCTGACCTGGGTTGCGACCGCCAATGTGATTCTGGAAGTCGGCGCCACACCGGTGCTGATCGATATCGATCCCGTCACACGCAACATCGACCTGGACAATATTGAGGCCGCTGTTACCGCCAATACCAAGGCGATCATCCCGGTTGACCTGGCTGGTCTGCCGGTTGACCGTGACCGGCTTTATGCGATAGCCAACCGGCACCAACTGCGCGTCATCGAGGACGCTGCACAATCCTTTGGCGCCTTGTGGAATGGCGTCCCCATCGGGAAAAGCGGCGACTTTGTCGCTTTCAGTTTTCATGCCAACAAGAACTTCACCACCTCGGAGGGCGGTGCCTTGGTACTCCCGGCCGATGTCGATCCCGCACTTTGCGAGCGCCTGCGCCTGCAAGGGGTCAAGCGTTTCCCGGATGGGAGCATGGACGTCGATGTGCTGGGCGGCAAGTTCAACCTGACCGACATTGCGGCCACCATTGGCCTTGGTCAGTTGAAACTTCTTGGGGAATTCACCTTGCGCCGCCATCTTCTGGCGCAGCGTTACTTTGCGCAACTCGACAGATCACTTGGTCTGGGCCTGCCACCAGAAGACTTCGCCAATTCCAACTGGCACATGTTCCAGGTGTTGCTGCCCATGGACTATGACCGCGGCCAGTTCATTGCCGCAATGAAAGAGAGAGGCATCGGCGTCGGCGTGCACTACCCGGCCCTGCACCTGTTCAGTCTCTATCGACCATTCGGTTTCAAGCCGGGCGACTTCCCGCATGCTGAAAACATCGGTGCCAGAACCGTTACACTGCCACTTTTCCCGGCCATGCAGGATACGGATGTCGATCGCGTCTGTGCTGCGCTGACTTCAATACTTCCATGAGTAATCCAGAACTCTCCATCATCGTTCCCGTTTATAACGAGGAAGCCGGCCTGCCGGCATTGTTTGACCGGCTCTATCCGGCGCTTGACGCGCTGAAGACATCCTACGAAATCATCTTCATTAACGATGGCAGCCGCGACCGTTCCGCCGCCGTGCTGCGCGAGCAATTCGAACAACGGCCCGAGGTCACGCGCGTCATTCTGCTTGCGGCCAACGCTGGGCAGCACATGGCCATCATGGCCGGTTTTGAGCATTCGCGCGGCAACATCGTCGTCACGCTAGACGCCGATTTGCAAAATCCGCCCGAAGAAATCGTCAAGCTGGTGGAGAAGGTACGCGAAGGCCACGACTGCGTCGGCTCGATCCGCCAGCAGCGGCAGGACAGCGTCTTCCGTCGCTATGCCTCAAAGGCCATGAACGGGCTGCGCGAACACATCACGCGCATCAAGATGACCGACCAGGGCTGCATGCTGCGCGCCTATTCGCGCGGTATTGTCGATACCATCAACAGTTGCCAGGAAGTCAGCACCTTCATTCCTGCTCTGGCCTATTCATTTGCGCAGCGCCCGACCGAAGTCGAAGTCACTCACGAAGAACGCCATGCCGGCGAATCAAAGTATTCGCTCTATGCGCTGATCCGCCTCAACTTCGACCTGATGACCAGCTTTTCACTGGTGCCGCTGCAATTTTTCTCCATGCTGGGTATTGGAATTTCTTTTTTATCTGCCCTGTTCGTTGTATTCCTGTTCATTCGACGGATTTGGGTCGGGCCCGAGGCTGAAGGGGTATTCACGCTGTTCGGCATCGCCTTTTTCCTCATCGGCCTCACCCTGTTCGGCGTCGGCCTGCTCGGCGAATACATCGGCCGCATCTACCAGCAGGTGCGCCATCGCCCGCGCTACCTCATTGGCGCAATTCTTGAGAACGGCAAAGAGCAGCGAGTTGAGAGTGGAGAGTAAAACCGCACGGGCCGTCGTCTTCGCTTACCACAACGTCGGCGTGCGCTGCCTCAAGGTGCTGCTGGCACACGGCGTCAACGTGGCGCTGGTCGTCACCCATCAGGACAATCCGAACGAGACGATCTGGTTCGAGAGCGTAGCTGCAACTGCTGCCGAGTACGGCATCCCGGTCGTCACACCAGATGATCCGAACACGCAGGAGTTCATCGCGCGGATCGAAGATCTCCAGCCCGACTTCCTGTTTTCCTTCTATTACCGGCTAATGCTCAAGCCCGCGCTACTGGCGGTGTCCCCGCGTGGCGCCTACAACATGCACGGCTCGCTGCTGCCAAAATATCGCGGCCGGGTGCCGGTCAATTGGGCCATTATTCAAGGTGAGCACGAAACCGGTGCCACGCTGCACCGCATGGTCGAAAAACCCGACGCCGGTGAAATCGTTATCCGGCAAGCTGTACCGATCCTGCCCAACGACACGGCGGGAGAAGTCTTCAACAAGGTCACCCTGGCGGCGGAAATTGCGCTCGACAAGGTCTTGCCACAATTGATTGCGGGTACGGCACCGCACGTCATGCCAGATATCAAGACTGGCAGTTATTTCGGCGGTCGCAAACCCGAAGACGGTTGCATCGACTGGACTCGTCCCGCCACGGAAATACATAATCTGATTCGCGCCGTTGCCCCGCCCTACCCCGGCGCCTTCTTCGATATGCAAGGCCACCGTCTGGTCATCACGCACAGCCTCGGCATGCCCGGATATACCGAAGAAGCAGGCAAACCGTTGCTCAAGCGCGAGCAAGACCATCTGTTGGCCCGCTGCGGAGATGGCGGGCTTGTTAGAATCCTTTCCCTGACCCTGGATGGCGAAGCCATTGACCCCGGCTCTCTGACTGATCGCCTTGGCGCAAACCCGATACTTCTGACTTGATTCCCATCATGAAAAAAATACTCATTCTCGGCGTCAACGGCTTCATCGGCCACCACCTGTCGCAGCGCATCCTGGCCACCACCGACTGGGAAGTGTATGGCATGGACATGAACAGCGAACGTGTCGCCGACCTGCTCGACAACCCTCGTTTCCATTTCTTCGAGGGCGACATCATGATCAACAAGGAGTGGATCGAGTACCACGTACGCAAATGCGACGTGATACTGCCCCTGGTTGCCATCGCCACACCGGCAACCTATGTCAAGGAGCCGTTGCGCGTGTTCGAACTCGATTTCGAGGCCAATCTGCCGATCATCCGCCAGGCGGTGAAGTACAAGAAGCGCGTCATCTTCCCCTCGACCTCCGAAGTCTATGGCATGTGCAAGGATGCCGAGTTCGACCCGGAAAACTCCGAGCTCATCCTCGGCCCGATTAACAAGCCGCGCTGGATCTATTCCTGCGCCAAGCAGATGATGGACCGCGTGATCCACGCCTACGGCCAGCAGGAAGGGCTCGAATACACCCTGTTCCGCCCCTTCAACTGGATCGGCCCCGGCCTCGATTCAATCTACACACCGAAGGAAGGTTCGAGCCGCGTCATCACCCAGTTCCTCGGCCACATCGTGCGCGGCGAACCGATCAAGCTCGTCGACGGCGGCGAGCAGAAACGCTCCTTTACTTATGTCACCGACGGTATCGACGCGCTGATGAAAATCATCGCCAACAAGGACGGCATCGCCAGCGGCAAGATCTACAACATCGGCAATCCGAGCAACAACTATTCGATCCGCGAACTGGCCACGCTGATGCTGGATCTGGCCAGACAATATCCGGAGTACGCCGAGAGCGTGGCCAAGGTCAAGGTGCTCGAAACCACTTCGGGCGAGTATTACGGCAAGGGCTATCAGGACACACAACACCGCGTACCGAAAATCACCAACACCATGGCCGACCTCGACTGGGCACCCAAGGTCAAGTTCGAAGACGCCCTGCGCGGCATTTTCGAGGCCTATCGCGGCGATGTGGCGGAAGCTCGGAAGTTGATGGATTGAATATTCTTCAACGCGGAGGGCGCGAAAAGTGCAACGGGGCTTCTGATTTCCTGCCTAGGGACCATGCCCTGACTGTACGATTGAGACAAACCGGACACAGCCGTCCGATAAATAACTGTTAGGCGTAGTGAATGGAACGAGCTAAGCAATTATTTGAAGGCGTGCTTCTGTTGCCTGAGAGATGGCAGAAATATTTGTCCAATTCGGGTGAAACCGGGATGGGTTACCAAACGGGGAATATCACCTTAAAAGACGGTTCTGTATTTACAGATGTTGCATTTATAAATCCATATGTCACAGAAATACGAGGTCGTACCAAAGGGGACTTTCCTTTTACAGGCGTGATATCGAGAAGATTGAGCTTACCCACAGGCGATGGAAATGGGAATAGCAGTAGCTTTGAAATTGGCGCCTAACAAGGTGCTTGTATGGGACGCCACGCCGCGATGCGGCTCGCGCCCCACAGCTTGTCGTTAATTCCTTTATGAAGCTTGCCCTTAAAATCGACGTTGACACCTTTCGCGGCACCTTGCTGGGTGTGCCGCAACTGGTCGACATCCTGCGCCGCCACGGCGCCGATGCGACCTTTCTGTTTTCACTCGGACGCGACCATACCGGCCGCGCCATCAAGCGCGCCTTGCGTCCCGGTTTCATGAAAAAGGTATCGCGCACTTCGGTGGTTTCGCACTACGGCTTCAAGACCCTGATGTACGGCACCCTGCTGCCGGGACCGGACATTGGTTGCAGGTGCGCCGAGATCCTGCGCGGGGTACGCGATGCCGGCTTTGAAGTCGGCATTCATTGCTGGGACCATGTCAAATGGCAGGATGGCGTTGTGGATGCTGATATGGCCTGGACCGAGCATGAGATGAAACAGGCCTGCAAGCAGTTTGCCAATGTCTTCCAAACGGAATCCGTAGTACATGGCGCCGCCGGCTGGCAGATGAACCGCCACGCCCTGCGCATGACGCAGCGGCTCGGTTTCCGCTACGCCTCCGACTGCCGCGGTACGCACCCCTTCATGCCGGTATGGAATGCCGAGGTCGTGCATTGCCCGCAACTGCCGACCACCCTGCCAACGCTGGACGAATTGATCGGGGTGGATGACATCACCGAAGAAAACGTGCACGAGCACCTGCTCGATCTGACGCGCAATCCGCCGGCTACCGGCCACGTCTATACCCTGCATTCAGAACTGGAAGGCATGAAACTGGCGCCGGTGTTCGAGCGCCTGCTGACGGGCTGGAAGCAGCAGGGTTACGAGCTGGTCAGCCTGCAACAGCTGCATACCGGGCTTGACGTCGACAAACTGCCGCGCCATGAGGTTCTGCAGGGCGAAATCCCTGGCCGCTCGGGAAACCTGCTGCTGCAAGGTCCGGAATTCCTCGCCGATGCATTTAGTTAAGGAAACACAGAACAAGCTCGTCATCCCAAGGGGATTCCCGTTGGTCATCGCGAGTCCCGCAGGGACGTGGCGATCCATAAGCTATTGTTTTACATGCACCATGGATTGCTTCGCTACGCTCGCAATGACAAAATCGGACTTAATCTGCATTTCCCTAAGCGGAGTTTCCTTAACTGTCATCCCTTCGACGGTGGGAACTTAGCCATGCGCCGCATCAGGATTCCACTGCTGATGCTTCTGGCTACGCTGATCCTCGGACTCGGCATCGATTCGCCGACCAGCCTCACCGGCAAGGACGAATATCTGCTCGGCCTGCGCATTCCGCTCGAAATGATGCAGGACGGGCGCTGGTGGGTGCCCTTCATCGACGGTGCGCCGCGGCTGAAGAAGCCGCCCTTCATCTACTGGACCGCACGTGCCAGCTATGAAGCCTTTGGCCCTTCGCTCGCTGCAGCACGCGGCGTCACTATTGCCTTTTCCTTGTTGCTGTTGGCCTGTGTCACCTGGCTCGGCAAGCGCTTTACCGGTTCCCTGCAAACCGGGTTGATTGCAGCGGGTGTGTTGCTTGGCATGAGCGGCATCGAATCGGAATCAAGGCGATTGATGCTCGATATCCCTGTGGCCACCCTCTCTGCCGCCGCTTTCTGCTGCTACTTGCGCTGGTTGCAACCATCGCCTTTATCGCACCTGCATGATGGCAGGCATGCCTCACTCGACTGGTCCTGGTTCATTACCAGCGCACTGTGCCTTTCCGCCGCCTTGATGACCAAGGGACCGATTGCGGTGGTCGTTTTCGGTGCCGGTTTTCTGGCCTTGCTGTTCTTCCGCGAACCACGCGAACTCATGCTTGGCCGCTGGTGGTGGCATGGTCTGCTCGTCGCCATCGCCTTGGCGCTGCCGCTCTACTGGATACTCTATGTGCGCCAGCATTACGGTCTGGAACTCGCGGCGGCAACGCAGGACGAACTCGAAGCACGCCAGCTGCTGAAAATCTCGGCCGACCCACTTATCGGCATCATTACGCTGTCACTGCCGTGGGGGTTCATCGCCCTGCACGCTCTGTGGGCGCGGCGCACTGATCCCGACATCCGCCTGCTCGGGCTATGGCTGTTGTTTACACTGCTGCCCTTCTTTTTCATCCGCAGTTTCGAGCGCTACCTGATCGGCTCATTGGTGCCGTTGGCCCTATTGGCCGCCATTCATATTCACGGTGACGTCACGCTGCTGCCACGCTGGACGCGTTGGCTGGGTAGCCTGCTGCCAGCTTTGATTGCGCTGCTGCTGGCACTGTTGCTGTGGCGCTTCGAACTTGGTAGCTGGTGGTGGCTCGCATTTTCGTCAATATTGCCTTTGGCCTATTTCGTCTGGGCCTGGTGGCGGCCCACGTTGAGCGCTAAACATCTCGTCGCTTCGGCGGCCCTGTTGTGGAGCGCTGGTTGGGGGCTGGCCTTCCCGGCTCTTGGCGTCAATGCCATTCCGCAGCAGGTACTGGATCTATCACGCGACCGCCAGGTCACCCTGTTTGCTGGCCCGCAGCCGTCCCTGCTGCCGATCCTGAGCAAACGGCCCCTGCACCAGACCAGCCAGCTCACGCCCGCCGACCTGCCCCGCGACGCCCTGATCATGGTCCGTGCCGAAGATACTGAAAACATGAAGGCGCAGTTGCAGAAACTCGGCGTCAGTGCACGGCCGCTGTTCGAATATCACGCCCTGACCTCGGCCGGTTCCGGCATCCGCTTCGCCCGTCAAGGCGCAAAACGCGACGATTGGCAGCTTGCCTGGAGGTCGCGCTCGGTCGCACCATTGATGTCGACCGTTCGTGTCTATCTGGTCGTGCCGTGAAGCGAAAAGTATTTCCGCTGCTGGTTTTCATTGCCGCGACAGCATGGTGCTGGCCGCGCTTGCAGCCTTTGCCTGCAAGCTCATTTTTCAGTCCTGCGCCCGACAAATCGACTGTCAGCCCGGTTGCTGATCTGAATCTTCATTCCGAGTTGCTGCCACGCGCAGGTGCCAGCGCCCATGCTGTCAGCCTCGCCCAGCGTGGCGATGGCAAGCTGATTGCGGCGTGGTTTGCCGGCAGCCGTGAAGGCGCGGGCGATGTTGCCATTTACAGTTCGGTGTATGAAAACAATGCGTGGAGCGCACCGCAGCGCATTGTCGACCGGCAGCACCTGGCGCACGATACGCAACGCCTGATCCGCAAACTTGGCAACCCGCTGCTGTGGCGCGCTCCCGACAATGTGCTGCACCTCTGGTTCGTCAGCGTGTCCTGCGGCGGTTGGGCCGGCAGTGCCATCAACCACATGCAATCCAGTGATGACGGCCAACACTGGAGTAGCGCGACCCGCATCATCAGTTCGCCGTTCTGGAATCTGTCGACGCTGGTGCGCAACCCGCCGCTGGCACTGGCGGATGGCGGCATCGCCCTGCCCGCCTATCACGAGTTGCTGAACAAACGTCCGGAATGGCTGCGCTTCGACCGCCATATGCAGCTCGTCGACAAGACTCGCATTCCCGGGAGTTCAGGCACACTGCAACCTGCCGCAGCGGCACTGGACCAGCATCGCACCATCGCATTGCTGCGCGATGGCGGGCCGGCTCATCGCATCCAGGCCGCGCACAGCGAAAATGCGGGCAGTGATTGGTCGCCCGCCGCCGCGACGACGATCCCCAACCCCAATGCCGCCATTGCATTGATCCGCCTCGCCAACGGCAGCCTGTTGCTGGCCTGCAATCCGCTCGAAGCAAATCGCAACCAGCTTGCGCTGTTGCATTCGCGCGATGAAGGCAAGAGCTGGTCCGCTCCCTATTTCATCGAACAAGGTACTTCAGAAGACGAGTTTTCCTATCCGGCGCTGTTGCAGGACGATACCGGGATCGTGCATCTGGCCTACACCTGGAAACGGCAGGCCATCAAGCATGTGGCACTGTCACCAGCCCAGATCGAGGCGATGCCATGATCTGGGGACAAGTACTCATCATTGCTTGGATGCTGATCGTGCTGGGCTTTCGCTCGCGCATTGTTGCCGCCCTCGTCGCACTGTTGGCGCTGCTACCCGTACATGATGGCGTCTCACTGGCCATGGCACTGCGTGGCCTGTGGGGCGACCCCAGCATCACCACCCTGCAATTCCTGCTGCTGGCTTTTACGGGCAGAACCCCGGCTGCGTTGCGCTACGGATGGCGATTCCCCGCCGCCATCGTCCTGGTATCCGTTGCGCTCTATGCCAGCACACTGGGGCCGTGGGATATTGACCTCTATCGCTTCGGCTACCGGCCCGGCATTCTGGTCGCTACAATCGGCGCCATAGCGCTGATCGCCTGGTGGCGTGGGCAGGCGCTCTGTCTCTGGCTGCTGGCCATCGACATGCTGGCCTGGCGCGCAGGACTGCCCGAATCGACCAATCTGTGGGATGCCCTGCTCGATCCCTTGCTGATGTTCGTCATGCTGGCACTTGTGCTGCGTAACGGGTATCGTGCGCATCAAAATCGAAATAACTTATTGACACGATCATGAGCAACAACTTTTCCTGCGACGTTTCCATAGTCATCCCGATCTACAACGAGGAAGAAAACCTGCCCACCCTCGTCGCTCGTGTCGAGGAAGCCCTGACCCCGAGCGGATTCAGCTTCGAGCTGATCTGCGTCGACGACGGCTCACGCGACGGTTCGGCACAGGTGCTGGCCAGGCTCGCCTCGCAGATGCTCTGGCTCAAGCCGCGCTACCTGATGCGCAATTACGGCCAGACTGCCGCCCTGCAGGCCGGCTTCGACGCCGTGCAGGGGCGCTACACGGTGACCCTCGATGGCGACCTGCAGAATGATCCGCTCGATATCCCGCAACTGATCCGCACCCTGGAAGAGCGCAGCGACATCAACATGATCTCGGGTTGGAGGAAGGAGCGGCAGGATGCCGCTGTGAACCGCAAGATTCCGTCGATGATCGCCAATCGCCTGATCGCCAAGGTCACCGGCGTTGAGCTCCACGACTACGGCTGCGCGCTCAAGGCCTACCGTACCGAACTGGTCCGCCGCATCAGGCTTTATGGCGAATTGCACCGCTTCATCCCCGTGCTGGCTTATGAAGCCGGCGCGAAGATCCTTGAAGTCCCGGTGCGCCATCACGCGCGCACTGCCGGCGTCAGCAAGTACGGCATCGACCGCACCTTTCGCGTCATCCTCGACCTGCTGCTGATGAAGTTCATGCTGAGCTACCTGCATCGCCCGCTGCATGCCTTTGGCGGCGTCGGCTTGTGGATGCTGGTGCCGGGTACCGGCATCTGCGCTTATCTCGCCCTGCTCAAGCTGTTCGGCGAAAACATCGGCGGGCGTCCACTGCTGCTGCTCGGCGTTATGCTGGTGCTGATGGGGGCACAGCTCATCGCCATCGGCCTGCTTGGCGAAATTCTGATCCGTATTTATCACGAACCAGAAGGCCGGGAACAATACCGGCTACGACCGCCACCGCAGTTCGACTAGGTTGTTCTGCCCTTACACTCAATACCTCTGCGGGGTAAAATCCGCCCGCTCCCGCCCGGATGGTGAAATAGGTAGACACAAGGGACTTAAAATCCCTCGCCGCGAAAGCAGCGTGCCGGTTCGATTCCGGCTCCGGGCACCAATAAAATAAAGCAGTTAGATGATAATTCGTCTAACCGCTTTTTCTTTGCATGGGAGTTTCGGTATGGGGGATCACCGTGCAAGTCCATATCACATCCTGGTTATACATTCCTGCGCACTCTCGTCATTTGCGAATCAAGCAGCGGCACTTAGTTGAGCATCGACTTCTTTACTAGGAGGCAACATCACTTTGTAGGTTGCGAGCGTAATACGGTTTTTCTTGAAATATAAAAGAATATCCTTGGCGGAGCAGTTTTCATCCAGCTTTTGCGCCGCAAATGGCATCGAAAAAATGGATATATCGCGTCCAACTATCTGAAGACCATGTTTTGATGCTATGTGAATAATATACTTAATTTTGATGGCGAGCTTTTCATCGGATGACGTATAAGGAAACAAAGCCCAGAAATCAGTCCCGTCACGCGCCACCAAATCCGTCTTGCGAAAACCGTTGATTAAGCTATGCAAAACTTCATCGAGCTTATGTACTGCTTCTTGGGCGCCATAAGTGTCACCAAGTAATCTGGAGTTGGCAAAATTGATATGGACTATGTTGAATTGAATGCGGGTAGGGTAGCGATTTGCGACCGCCAGCAACCATTCCAGTATGAATAGAAATTTCTCACGCAACACAATATCTTGTTGGCTCATATACACCTCACATATGACTTTATTGGCAGCTCTTTGATATTCGTGACAAATATCATTGCACTCGTTCTGTTTTTGCGTGACAAGGCAAACTGAGAATAATCTCCCATTATTTCTTTAGATTAGGCGCTCTCCATGCACAAGCTTTAATAATAATATTTATTGATAAATATCAATATTTGGTGACAAATGTCATTCGCATGTGTGATTAATCCGCAAATTGGCCCTTGCATTAGTTTCGCAAAAAATAGTTGAGGTAGCCGTAGCAACCGGTTAAATCCGCAGTCGATTCCAGCCATTTATGGCACTGAAATTACCTCAACCCAGTGCCCAGTTTCATCACCCTCTGGCACACCAACAAAGAATCAAGATTGCCCCATCAAGGCTAATCTTTCATTTTTCCCTTGAGTGCGATCCAGACAATTGCGCCGATGCCCACGAAGGGCATTGCCACAATATAAGCAAGACCAATAATCGGCGCGGCAAGGAA